>CAYXKE010000005.1:0-24982 GCA_964464935.1 uncultured Chryseobacterium sp. | reverse complement strand
CGGAAGGAGAAGCCCAGCTCGGGGCGCAGGCCCACCAGGTCGGAGAAGGGCACTTCCAGGTACCCGCCGAACTGCATGCCCAGGCCCTTGGGGTTGGTTGGGGCGTCCTTCGGCTCGGGTTGGATCTTCTGGGAACCGGTGGCGTAGTTGGCGCCGGCCTTGATCCCCACGCGCACCTGGCCCTGGGCGGAGGCGGTGACCGCCAGGAGGGCGATCACCAGGAAGTAACGAAGCTCGCTGCTCATCATGGTTCGTTTGGTCGGCGGCAAACGTACCCGGGCGCGCCAGCGCGCACAATCCCGAAAAAGGGGGATTGGCCCTCCCGGAAAAACAGGAGAGCCCCGGGAATGCCGGGGCTCTCCTGCGATGATGGGATGGGGCGTCAGCCCTGCTGCTGCTGACGGATCAAGTTCAGGGCGCTGCCGGCCTTGAACCAGCCGATCTGCTGGTCGTTGTAGCTGTGGTTGGCCAGGATGGTGTCGCTGCTGCCGTCCTTGTGCTTGAACACGAGGGTGAGCGGCTTGCCCGGCGCGAAGCCCGTGAGATCGATGAAATCCACGCGATCGTCCTCCTGGATCTTGTCGTAGTCGGCCTCGTTGGCGAAGGTGAGGGCCAGCATGCCCTGCTTCTTCAGGTTGGTCTCGTGGATTCGGGCGAAGCTCTTCACCAGCACGGCCTTCACGCCCAGGTGGCGCGGCTGCATGGCGGCATGCTCGCGGCTGCTGCCCTCGCCGTAGTTCTGGTCGCCCACCACGATGCTGGCGACACCGGCCGCCTTGTATGCGCGCTGGGTGGCGGGCACGGGGCCGTACTCACCGGTGAGCTGGTTCTTCACCTTGTCGGTCTCGCCGTTGAAGGCGTTCACCGCACCGATCAGCGTGTTGTTGCTGATGTTGTCCAGGTGACCGCGGTAGCGCAGCCACGGACCGGCCATGCTGATGTGGTCGGTGGTGCACTTGCCCTTGGCCTTGATCAGGATCACGGCGTCGGTGATGTTCCTGCCGTCCCAGGCGGGGAATGGCTCGAGCAGTTGCAGGCGCTGGCTGTCGGGCTTCACGATCACCTGCACCTGGCTGCCGTCCTCGGCCGGGGCCTTATAGCCGTTGTCCTCCACGGCGAAGCCTTTCGGAGGAAGCTCCCAACCGGTGGGCTCGGCCAGCATCACCTCCTCGCCCTTCTCGTTCAAGAGCTTGTCGCGGGTGGGGTCGAAGGTGAGCTTGCCACTGATGGCGATGGCCGCCACCATCTCGGGCGAGGCCACGAACGCGTGCGTGTTGGGGTTGCCATCGGCGCGCTTGGCGAAGTTGCGGTTGAAGCTGTGCACGATGGAGTTCTTCTCCTGCTTGTCGGCACCTTCACGGGCCCACTGACCGATGCATGGACCACAGGCGTTGGTGAAGATCGTGGCACCGCTCTTCTCGAACAGCTCAATGAAGCCGTCGCGCTCGATGGTGTAGCGCACCTGCTCCGAACCGGGGTTGATGCCCAGGTGGGCCTTGGACCGGACGCCCTTGTTCATGGCATCGGCCACCACGCTCGCGGCGCGGCTGATGTCCTCGTAGCTGCTGTTGGTGCACGAGCCGATCAGCGCCCATTCGATGTCCACGGGCCAGTCGTTGTGGGCGGCCTTCTCCTTCATCTCGCTCACCGGCGTGGCCAGGTCGGGCGTGAAAGGGCCGTTCAGGTGCGGGCTCAGCGTGCTCAGGTCGATCTCGATCACCTGGTCGAAGTACTTCTCCGGTTCGGCGTACACCTCGGGGTCACCGGTCAGGTCGGCGGCGATGCCATCGGCCATGTCGGCCACTTCGGCGCGGCCGGTGGCCTTCAGGTAGCGCCGCATGCTGTCGTCGTAGCCGAAGGTGCTGGTGGTGGCACCGATCTCGGCGCCCATGTTGCAGATGGTGCCCTTGCCGGTGCAGCTCAGGCTGATGGCGCCCTCGCCGAAGTACTCCACGATGGCGCCCGTTCCGCCCTTCACGGTGAGGATGCCGGCCACCTTCAGGATCACATCCTTCGGTGCGGTCCAACCGTTGAGCTTGCCGGTGAGCTTCACCCCGATGAGCTTGGGGAACTTGAGCTCCCAAGGCAGGCCGCTCATCACGTCACAGGCATCGGCACCGCCCACGCCGATGGCGATCATGCCCAGACCGCCGGCGTTCACCGTGTGGCTGTCCGTGCCGATCATCATGCCGCCGGGGAAGGCGTAGTTCTCCAGCATCACCTGGTGGATGATGCCCGCGCCGGGCTTCCAGAAGCCGATGCCATACTTGTTGCTGATGCTCTCCAGGAAGTTGAAGACCTCGTTGCTCTTGTTCAGCGCCTCCTGCAGATCCTGCTTGGCGCCCACGCGGGCTTGGATCAGGTGGTCGCAGTGCACGGTGCTGGGCACGGCCACCTTCTTGCGGCCGGTGGTGCTGAACTGGAGCAGGGCCATCTGTGCCGTGGCGTCCTGCATGGTCACCCGGTCGGGTGCAAAGTCCACGTAATCCACGCCGCGCTTGAAGGCGGTCTTCGCCTCACCGTCCCACAGGTGGGCGTAGAGGATCTTTTCGGTGAGGGTGAGCGGGCGGCCCACCACCTGGCGGGCTGCGGCCACGCGCTGGGCGTAGCGGGCGTACACCCCCTTGATCATGTCGAGGTCGAAGATCTGGCTCATGGATCGTGATTTCGCCGACAAAGGTAAGGAAGGCCCGAAGGCCTCGCCCCTTTATCCACCGGCCGCCCGAGGGGCTCGATCGGGCACCGGGAGGCCATGCTTGATATTGTCGTGCACGCTCTCCAGGGTCCACACCACCGCCCGCTCGAACGGGTGTTGGCGTGCCGGGCAGGCGGCCATCCGGCAGATGGCGCAGGAGGTTGGGAGGCAGGGATCCGTGTGGATGAAGAGCTCCACCCGACGGTGGTCCATGGCCCCCACCACCGCGGCGATGTGCTCCACCTCGGCATGGGAGGCCTCCAGGGTGTAGTACCACGGCATGGTCACGTGGCAGTCGATGTGGAGCATGGCTCCGAACTTGGTCATGCGGAAGTTGTGCACGTCCACCCATGGCTCGCGACGGGCAGCCTCCAGCCGGGCGAGCACCTGTTCGGCCAGCTCGGTATCGGTCTCGTCCATGATGCCCGCCACGGACCGGCGGAACACGCGGGCGCCGGAAAAGATGATGTACACCGCGAAGAGGATCGCGAACACGGGATCGAGCCACAGCAGGCCGGTCAGTTGGATGGCCAACAGCCCGATCACCATCGCGGCCGAGCTCCATGCATCGCTCAACAGGTGCGTGCCGCTGGCCTCCAAGGTGATCGATCCGAGGTGGCGTCCCCGCTTCATCAGCACCAGGCCCATCATCAGGTTCACGGCTCCGGCCCCGGCGGTGAGCAGCATGCCTGTGCCCAGCTCGGACACCACCTGCTCGGTGCGCAGGGCCTGCACCGAACGCCAAATGATCAAAGCCCCGGCCATGATCACCATTCCGCCTTCGAGCCCGGCCGAGATGAACTCCACCTTGCCATGACCGTACGGATGGTCGGGGTCACGGGGTTTGGCGGCAAGGGTCAGGCTGTACAGCGCGAAGCCACCGGCCACCAGGTTCACCACGCTCTCCAGCGCATCGCCCAGGATGGTGTTGCTGCCGGTCACCCGCCAGGCCATCAGCTTGATGCCCATGAGCACGGCGCCCGTGATGAGCACAAGGGTCTGCAGGCGCAAAGGAGGGCTGGCGGCCATGAGGGGGAACGCACGAAAGTACCCCTCCCCTTCACCGGAGCGCCACGGCCAGGTTCCACACCAGCTGCCGGGCCAGACTGTCCGCGCCCTGGGCCGTGGGCCGGCCCAGCACATCGATGCCCACCAGCAGGTCCATGACATCGAGCGTGATGGTGCGGGTGAGCGCGCCACCCGGCACGAGCATGTCCGCCGGCGCCCCATTCACCGCGCCGGTCATGGCGGGCACGATCCCGTGGGGACGATATGAGAAGACCGTGTCCACGCCGGGCGTGAGCACCCCATCACCGTCCAGGTCCACGAAGCCCTCCAGCCGCATGATGTAGCGCCCAGCGGCGGGATCGCCGTTCACCACCATGGCCGTGTCGCCCAGCGGCCCGGGCACGCCGTGCGGCGGCGCATGATCGAGGGGTGGCGGCACCCCCATGCGAAAGTGCAGCGCGCCCTGAGCGCCGGCCGGCATCATGCCGAGGTCCACCACGGGGGCATGCGGCGCGATCAACAGCACGGCATCCCCGCCCTCCCCCATCAACTGCCCGCCGGGCGTGGCCAGCCGGAAGTCCGAGAGGAGCACATGCGCCCTCGTGAAATGGATGTGGCTGCCGGGACCGTACAGATAGCCTTGGTGCAGGGCGAAGGGCAGCGCACCATACCGCATCGCCGGGGCCACGCGGACCAGGCCCGTGTTGGGCTGGTCCGGTGGTTCCGCCGTGTCCTTGTAGCATCCGGCCAGCGGCAGCAGGAGCATCCACAGGGCCCAGCGGCCCCGTGTGGAACGTCGTTCCATCACCGGGCGAACGATCAATGGGTGTGCAACGCCGAGCCCAACGCCTGCATCAGCGCCTGCACCTGCTCGCCATCATCGTGGTACATGCCGTCCAGCGCAAGCCCGCCCACGAGCTCGGCCATGTCCATCTGCAGGTGGAACATGTGCGCCGAGCCGGCGTTCAGGTCGGTATGCACATGGCCGTGCCAATGCACCGGCGCCATGTTGGCTCCGATGCCGTGATACTGGAACTCGGTCTCCTCGGCATCGAGCTGGTTGTTGCCGTTGAGGTCCACGAAGCCTTCAAGCTTCACGAACATGCGGCCCATGGCCACGTTCCAGGCCCAGGTCATGTCGGCATCGTTGAGCGGAGCGGGCGCGGTGGCCTGATCGGGGTGGCCATAGCTGGAAAGGCTGTCCAGGCCCAGGGCGAGGTGGAGTTCATGCACGTGGCCAGGTGCCAGGCTGCCCAGTTCGATGTGCGCCTGCCCCTGCGCTGCGTCCACCAGGATCACGCGGTCCACGTGACCGGCATCGGCGCCAAGGTCATCGGTGAAGTGGATGCCGTGCGCATAGAATTTCAATTTGGTCACGCGCACTTCGCGGCCCTGCGTGTCGGTGAAGGCCTGGGCGGGATCGAAGACGCTCCCGCCCACTTGGAAGGTGAAGTGGACGCTGATCGGGGTGGTCGCCGGGGTGTTCGGGGAGGAAGGCGGGGTCTCCACGTCCTTCTTGCAAGCGGTAAGGGCGGTGGCCAGCAGGGCCACGATCGCCATTTGACTGGTGCTTTTCATCGTTGGTGTCGTTATCTGTTCGGTGTGTTGATGCGATAGGTAAGCCCCACCACGAGGCGGTGTCGGGTGGGGGTCATGGTGAGGCCGAGGCGGTGCGCCACGGCGTGCTGGTAGTAGGCGGAGAAGGCGAAGCGCCCCCACCATGTGCGCAGGCCGGCATGGGTGAGCAGCGTGGTGCCTCCGGTATGGGGGTCGGGCGTGCCGTCGATGCGGTCGCGGCCCATCCGCTCGATATAGGCCCCGATGACGGGCGCCACGCTCAGGGTATCGTTGCCAAAGCGGTGAAGGCATTCCACGGTGGTGCTCAGGGCATGGCCCAGCTGTTCGGCGCGCGGGTTCGTGCCATTGAGGCGGGCCAGGGAGGTGATACCGGCACTGACGCGACCGCGGCGCACGGTGTACTCCAGCCCCAGCAGCGCATCCCACGACCCGGTACCGGGCTGGATGTCCAGGCTGGCGAATTCATCACCGATGCGCATGTCGTAGCTGCCCAGCGGGGCCTTCAAACCACCGCCCACCAGCAGTCGGTGCACGTACGAGCGCTCGTGGTATGCACGCGTGTTGACCACCTGGTAGCGCAGCATGGCAAAAGGGTCGCCGGGGCCGTACGCGTCCAGCTGGCGGTAGCCGTTCACACCGCGGTAGGTGTTGGTGAGCGGCAGGGCGGCCAGCAGGAAGAAGCGGTCGCCCAAGCGCAGATCGGCGCGGAGCTCGGCCACGTTGACGATCTCTGTCAAGGGAACGGTCCGGTACGCGGTGCCCGGTGCCAGCTGGGCGCCGTGCTTGGCCAGCAGGTTCGATGAGAGGGGCACCTGGGTGGTGCCTTGCATCACGCGGCTGCGGTAGAGCAGACCGATGGTGCTGGCGCGGTCATGGGGCTGAACGCCGAGGAAGATCCCGCACACGTCGCAGGCCAGGGTGAGCAGCGGGGCGCACAGTATCATCCATGCGGACAGGATGGATCTCATGGTATGGGTGAAGGGAGGACCACAGGATGCGCGCGACCGGTCCGCGGGGCGGATGGGGTGGCACGCTGTCACAGGTCAACCCTTGGGCACATGGTCCACGGCGGCACCGAAGCCATCGAGCGTCCATGCACCGGGTTCGGTCCAGTGGATGCGCTGCACGGGAAGCACGATCATCGACCGCTCCTCATCGAGCTCGGTCACCGGTTCAAAGCGGACCACGCGTTCGGCGGGGAAGCCCTCCTGAGCCTCCCGCTCCAGTGCCTTGTATCGCTTGGCCAGCACACACTCGCCATGACAGGTGCGCATGCCGTCCACCACATCGCGCTGTACGCAGAGTTCGCGCATGATGTGATCGCGTCGCAATTCCCAGGCGACGTAGACCGCCGCCGGCGCGGCCACCACCGCGGTGAAGTACAGAACGAACAGGCGGAACAGCCAGGGCATGCTGCCGACGAAGGTAGCCATTCCCTATGATGGGGCAGTTCAGCCGGCCGTGGGCCCTTCCGGGGGCCCCACCATGGTGGTGCGGGTGATCGCATCGCGTTTCCACCAGTACACCCGGCGCACGTGCAGGGCGCCGCTGTAGATGAACGCACCGATGAGGCAGCCCGTGGCGATGGCCACCAGCGTGAAGAGCAGCGCCACGATGCTCGCGGCGGTGCCCTGGTCAGTGGCGATGTCGGTGAGGCTCACCAGGCCGAACGCACCGGGCGCCAAGAGCCAGAAAGCCGGCAGCAGGGTGATCAATGCGGGCGGCCCTTTGAGCCGATATTCGATCAGCAGGGCGGTCACGGTCATCAGCACCGCACCCACGAAAGCGGTGGGGGGGCCGCTGACCACCATGGCGGATGCGGTCTGCCCCAGGTAGGCCATGCCCATGGTGAGGAGCATCCACCAGAAGGAACGCTGGCGATTGCTCATGAACAGGTGCAGTCCCACGGCGAAGACCAGCACGCCCACCCAGGGGATCCACCACGCCAGGCGCAACGGTTCGGGCGCCATAGCCGCGGGCACCGTGGCGTCGAAGGTGTGGAAGCCCACCACCAGGCCGAAGGAGAGCAGGACCAGCTGTGCGAAGCCGGCGACAAGCCGCGTGGCGCCGCTCACCACGTTGGCGAAGGCGAGCTCCACCACGGCCACGGTGAGCGTGGCACCGGGCAGGAACACGATCAGCGGCGGGATCAACAGGTCCATGGCCGGTGCCTCCACGCCCCAGCGATAGGCCACGCCGGCCAGTGCGGTAAGGATGAAGGCGATCACCACGGGCGTCACCGCGTTCCATGCGGGCTGGCGGCGCACGGCCACCAACATCAAGGCACAGAGCAAACCCAGGGCGGCCACCGCGCCCACCGCCTCGCCCGTGGGACGCAACATCAGGGCAAGGCCCACGGTGGCCAGGAGATAGCCCGCCACGAAGCCCACATCGCCATAGCGGTGCCGCATGCGCCAGATCGCATCGAGCTTGCGCAAACCCTCCTCGGGGCCCAGGCGACCATTGCGGGCGTCGCGCGCCACCTGCAACACCCCTTCCACCTGATCGAAACGGAACGCGCCCGACCGGTACGGCCCCAGGGACATCCGCACCGCATGCTCATCGCCATCATCGTACTGGATGAACATGACCGTGGGGAGCACGGAGATGGTGATCTTCTCCACGCCATTGCGCCGGGCGATCAGGCCCAGGTCGCGTTCGATCAGCGCGGTGGCATTGCCGGCGGCCAGTTCGGCCTGCCCCAACCGCGAGAGGAAACGCAGCAACACACGGCGGGAGCCTGGCTCGTTCATGGGATGGTGGATGGGCAGTGCCTTGGATGCGAAGATCGCACGCCCCGCCTCCATCATCACCGGGTGGCCCCAACGGAGCATGACGGGGATCGGACTGCGCGATCTGCAGGCCCCCGATCGCATGGTGAAATTCGCGGCCACCTTCCATGCCCCTGCTCGAGCACGACCTCATCCTGGTCATCGGCCTGCTGTTCGCCGTGTCCGTCCTCACGATGCTCAGCCCGAAGCTGCGCATCGCCTACCCCATCCTGCTGCTGCTGTCCGGGCTGGTGATCGCCTTCATCCCGGGCATACCGCGGGTGGCGATCCAGCCGGAACTCATTTTCCTGATCTTCCTGCCACCGCTGCTGTACGAGGCGGCCATGCATACCTCGTGGCACGAGTTCTGGAAATGGCGGCGCTCCATCTCGCTGCTCGGCTTCGGCCTGGTGTTCTTCACCTCGGTGGGCGTGGCCTACTTCACCCACGCCTTCATCCCCGGCTTCACGCTGGCCCTGGGCTTTCTGCTGGGTGGCATCATCTCCCCGCCCGACGCCGTGGCCGCCACCAGTGTGCTCAAAGGCGTACAGATCCCGCGTCGCGGCATTGTGATCCTGGAAGGCGAAAGCCTCATCAATGACGCCGCCTCCTTGATCGTGTTCCGCTTCGCCATGCTGGCGATCGTGAGCGGCACCTTCTCCATGACCGACGCCGTGAGCGACCTCTTCGTCGTGGCCTTTGGCGGCATGGTGGTGGGGGTGATCATTGGCAACGCGTTGTACGTGATCCACCGGTTCCTGCCCACCACGCCCAGCATCGACACGTCCATCTCGCTCATGACGCCCTACGTGGCGTACGTGGGTGCGGAGCACTTCCATGTCTCCGGGGTGCTTTCCGTGGTGAGCTGCGGCCTCTTCCTCAGCTTCCGCGCGCACGACGTGCTGGACCACCGCTCGCGGATGCAGCACAATGCCACGTGGAGCACGGTGGGGTACATCCTCAATGGGCTGGTGTTCATCCTCATCGGCCTGGAGCTGCCGGTGGTCATCGAGGGGCTCTCGGAACAAGAGGTCCGCGACGGAGTGTGGTCCGGCTTGCTGGTGAGCCTGCTGATCATCGCCCTGCGCTTCCTGTGGATGTACCCATCGTCGCATCTGCCACGGTGGATCTCCAAGCGGATCCGGGCCAAGGAGAACAACCCCGGCTGGAAGCTGCCCACGGTGCTGAGCTGGGCGGGGATGCGCGGGGTGATATCCTTGGCGATGGCGCTGTCACTCCCCCATGCCCTGCCCGATGGCTCGCCGTTCCCGCAGCGTTCGTCGATCATCCTCATCACGTTCGTGGTGATCCTCATCACTCTGGTGGTGCAGGGGATCACGCTGCCGTTCCTGGTGAAATGGATCAAGCTGGACGAGGTGGACGAACGTATGTCGCCCGAAGAGCAGAAGCTGGTGCTTCGCCACCGCCTCGCCAAGGCCGCACTGGAACGGCTGGCGCGCGAGGACGTGCCCCGCAACGAGACCATGGACCTGCTGCGGAGCAAGTACCAACGCGTGGTGGACGGCACCGCGGCGGCGATCCAGGAACTGCACGCGAAGGAGCTGCCGGAGATCTACTCGTCCATCGCGGAGTACGACAAGTACGAGCTGGCGGCCATCGCGGCGCAGCGGGTGGAGCTTACCTTGATCCGCCGGGAGAACACCTACGACATCGAGCTGATCCGCCAGCAGGAGGCCCGGCTGGACCACGACCAGGCGCGTACCGAGCAGCACTGACACCGGTCAGGATCCGGGACCGGCAGCGGAGCGGGCCATGTTCCTTTCCGCCAGCACGGCACCCACCGCGCCCATGACCGGGGCCAGCATCATGCCCAGCACCGGCACTTTCATCAACACGCTGAAGAGCGCTCCGTTGGCCAGCACCGCGCCCATGCGGTCGTTCACCGCCCTCACGCTGTGGCGCACGGAAAGGCGGCGCCGCTCCATGATATAGTCAAACATGGAGAACCCGTAGAAATAGGCCGACACCACGAAGAGCAACACCGCCACCACCGGTGCCACCGGTGGCACCACCAAGGCGATCCCCCAGAGCGCAATGGTGGCCAGCACCTCCAGGAAACCGTTGCGCAGGGCCACCAGCGAACCGCGCAGCGCATCGTGCAGCAGGCGGCCCCAGGAGAAGGGAAAGGAGGCACCGGTGAGCACTTCCTCGGTACGCTCGCTCGCGTAGGCCAGCAAAGGCGACAAGAGCACGAGCACCAGGTACTTGTTCACCTTCCACAGCAGGTAGGCCACGGCCAGCTTCAGCAGCACGATGGTGACCAGTTCGCGGGCGCCATTGATCCATGCCTTCACCAAGGCCCAGGTGCCGCCCTCCGCATTGGGGTCCACGCCCAGCTCCAGATAGCCGGCCAGCCATTCACTGAGCTGTTCCACCGGGCCGATCAGCAGGGCGAACATGCCCACGGCCAGCCCGATCCACAACAGGGCGGGCACCAGAAAAAGCCAGCCCAAGCCATGGGCGGTGGCGAACCGGAAGGCCGACATGAAGCCATCGATGCCGGCGCGTACATCACGCAGGGAACGCATGGCCGTGAAAGTAGCGGTCCGGTACAGGGTGTACCAGACCGCTGATGGAAATGCGGGCTACAGCGCCGGATCAGAACTGGAAGCTGATCCCCGCACTGGGCAGCAGCGGCAGCTGGTCCACGCGCTTGAAGCGCACACGATCGAAGTAGAAGATGTTCTGGCGGTCGTAGGCGTTGGTCACGCTCAGGTCAAGTTCGAGCTGCTTGTGCTCGTCGAACTTCCAGATCTTGGTGATGCCCAGGTCCATGCGGTGGTAGTCGGGCAGACGGCCGGCGTTCAGTTCACCGTAGATGATGGCCAGGTCCGCATTGCTGGTGGTCAGGTCGGTATTGATGTTGCCCTCGAAGGGCACGGCACCGTAGAAGCCGGCGGTCTGGGTGGTGGGGAAGCCCGAACCATAGTTCCAGCGCATGCTGGCGCGCCACGAGTCGAACTTGCCGAAGTTGTGGCTCACCAGGATGTTGATGTTGTGGCGGCGGTCCCACACCGGGTTGTACACCTGGATGCCGTCGTAGCGGTCCACATAGGTGTAGCTGTACACGGTCCACACGAAGGTCTGCCCCTTCTCGTACTTCAACTGCAGGTCGGCGCCATAGGCCTGTCCCGTCTCCATGATGAAGTCCTTCTTCAGGTGGTCGTCCACATCAGCGAACTCGGGCGTGTCGTTGAAGATCTTGTTCCGGTTCAGGTTGGTCACCTGTCGGAAGTCCTTGAGGTAGACCTCGAAATTGGCGGTAAGACTGCCGGTGAAGTCGTACTCCACACCGGCCACATAGTGGTTGGCGCGCTGCAGCGGATCCTTGATGTCGCGGGAGCCGCCGTCGCGCAGGGCGATGGTGCGCGGCAGATCGTCCGGCGCGGAGAGGAAGCCATAGAAGAGGTTCACCACATCGCGGTCGCTGTTGGCCGCCACCAGGTTCTGGCTGTAGCGGCCGGCGGCGGCCTTGAAGCGCAGGTCATCGGTGATGTTCCACTTCAGGCCCATTCGGGGCTCGATGCTGGCCACGGAGAGGGAGGCGTAGTAGTGCAGGCGGATGCCGGGATCGAGCACCACCTTGTGCAGGTTCTTGCGGTAGTTGAAGTAGGCGGCGAACTCGGTGGTGTTCTCCTCCTGCTGGAAGCGACGGCCCAGCGGATTGTAGAATTGGAAGTTGGTGCGGAAGCCGAGGAACTCCACGCCGTAGCGGGCTTCATCCTCGCCGTTGAAGAGCTTGAAGTTGAGGCCGCCATTGAAGCCGGAGATCTCGCTCACGCGCGGTGCGAGGTCGGCCTCCTGCATCTCGATCGTGTAGTTGCTCAGGGAGATGCCGCCATCGATCAGCACCGCGCTGCCGGCCGGCACCAGCACGAAGTTGGTGCCCGCGCCCCAGTTGTTCCAGCCCAGATCGCTCACGCCCTGGTATTGGACCCCATCGCTGAAGTTGAAGCCGAAGACGTTGAACTTGCTGCCGTTCGCGCCATTGAAGCTGAGCTTGCCGTACAGGTCGGTGAAGGTGAACGGCAGGCCGGCGGTGTCCACGAAGGAATACAGGGCCTTGCTGCTCTGGTCCAGGTAGCTGTGGCGGGCATTGAGCAGGAAGCTGCTGCTGCCGGCGCCGGGCTCCGTCTGTTTCTTGATGGGGCCTTCCAGCATGGCCTTGGCAGCGAAGGTGCTGGCCGCCACCTTGCCGCCGAAGCGGGTCTTGTTGCCGTCGCGCGTGGTGATGTCCATCACGGAGCTCACCCGGCCACCGTGCTCGGCGTTGAAGCCCGCGGTGTAGATGTCGGCGTTGCGGATGATGTCGTTGTCGAACACGCTGAACAGACCGATGCTGTGAAAGGGGTTGTACAGCACCATGCCGTCCATCATCATCTTGTTCATGATGGGCGAGCCGCCCCGCACGTAGAGCTGGCCACCTTGGTCACCGGTGAATATCACCCCGGGCACCACCTGGAGGTACTGGGCCAGGTCGGTCTCACCGCCCACGGCGGGCATGCGCTCGATCTGGCGGGGGGTAAGCTTGGTGAGCCCCATCTGCACCTGGGTCTGGGCCTCCTGCTTCACGCCGCTCACCTCGAACTCGCGCATCTGAATGGCGCGCTTGCTGATGAACAGCTTCTCGGTCACGATCTGGTCCTTGCCCACGGTCACGGCCTTCTCCAAGGTGTCATAGCCCAGGTAGGTCACCATCAGGGTGTAGGTGCCGGGGGTGAGACGGCTGATGGAGTAGTAGCCGTTCACGTCGGTGGCCGCCCCTTGGGAGGTGCCCTTGATCACCACGTTGGTGAAGATCACCGGTTCACCGGTGGCCTTGTCGTACACGAAGCCGCGTATGGTGCCAAGGCCGCTCTGGGCGAAGAGGCCCATGGGGAGCAGAAAAGCCAGTAGAGCGAAGAGGCGGGAACGGTGCGCGCGGGGGGGTGACTTGATCATGATCCTTGCAAGGGGGCGGCTAAGGTAGGGGCCGGGAGGGCTTCCGGAAGCTGCCGTTCCACGGCCCAGCGCCCCCGTTCCCAGCAGGATGGGAAAGCAGAGGGCCTCTCAGGTCATCACCCGGGCCACGAACTCGCGCAGCAGCTCCCCGTGGTCATCGTCCCCCCCAAGCCCCTTGCTCCGCAGGTCCATCTGCCGCAAAAGGCGTTGCGCCATCACCACCCGGCCCAGGGTGTAGTTCTGGGCATGGGCCAGATAGTCCTTCACGAAGTACGGCGACACCTTCATGGCGGCGGCCATCTCTTGTGGATTGCGCCCCTGCATGCGGTGGGCGATGGCCAGTTTGGTGAAGTAGCCGTGGAGGAAGCCGATGGTCATCGGCAGGGGGTGGTTGCGCGGGTCGCTGGCGAAATACATGGCGATGCGCTGAGCCTTGACCACATCGCGCATGCCGATGGCGTTCTGGAGCTCGAACACATTGTGCTCCCGGCTGATGCCGATGACCCGCTGGATCATATCGGCGGTGATGGCGCCCTTGGGCTCGGTGAGGATGCACAGCTTCTCCACCTCCTTCACCGCCTTGGCCAGGTCGGCGCCGAGATGGGCCGCCAGCAGCCGCGCCTCGTCCGGGCCCAGCTTGCGGTCCTGCCGCTTGGCCAGCTGCGTGAAGAGCGCCGGCAGTTCCTCCTCCTTCACCTTGTCGCTCAGGAACACCACGCCCTTTCCGTCCTGCACGGTCTTGAGCACCTTGCGGCGGCCGTCCACCTTCTTGTGGCGGTAGCTCACCACCAGCACCGTGGTGGGCGTGGGCTTGGCGAAATAGGACGCCAGCCGTTCCAGCGTCTCGATCCGCCAGAGCTGGGCCTCGCGCAGGAGCACCACTTGGCGTTCGGCCATCATGGGGTATCGCAGGCAGGCGTCGATCACCTGGTCGGGGTCCACGTCGCGCGCATATAGCACGGTCAGGTTGAAGTCCCGTTCGTGCTCGGCCAGCGCCGCCGCTTCGATCTCCGCCTCCAGCCGGTCGATGAAGAAGTCCTCCTCCCCGTGCAGCAGGTACACGGGGCGCAGGGTGCCTCCGCGCACCTCCAGCACCACCTTCTTGTAGGCATTGACCACCGCGCTCATTCGAACCGCAGGTGCTTCACGGACCGACCGCCCTGGATGATCTCCCGCAACGAGGCGATGCCCAACCGCACGTGCGTCTCCACGAACGTGCTGGTCACCTTGGCATCGCTGGCGCTGGTCTTCACGCCATCGGGCACCATGGGCTGGTCGCTCACCAGCAGCAGTGCGCCGGTGGGGATCTCGTTCACGAAACCGGTGGTGAAGAGCGTGGCGGTCTCCATGTCGATGGCCATCGCCCGATAGGTGCGCAGCCGTTCCTTGAAGGCATCATCATGCTCCCACACCCGCCGGTTGGTGGTGTACACGGTGCCGGTCCAGTAGTCCAGCTCCATGTCGCGGATCACGTGGCTCACGGCGCGGTGGATCATGAAGCTCGGCAGTGCGGGCACCTCGCTGGGCATGTAGTCATTGCTGGTGCCATCACCGCGGATGGCCGCGATGGGGAGCACCAGATCGCCGAGCTTGTTCTTGCGCTTGAGCCCCCCGCACTTCCCCAGGAAGAGTACGGCCTTGGGCCCCACTGCGCTGAGCAGGTCCATCAGCGTGGCCGCGTTGGCGCTGCCCATGCCGAAGTTGACCATCATCATGTCCTCGGCAATGGCCACTTGCATGGCCTTGTCCCGCGCACCGATCACGGCGCCGGTCTGCCGCTGAAAGATGTCCAGGTAGTTGGCGAAGTTGGTCAGGAGGATGTGCTCCTTGAAGCTTTCCAGCTCCAATCCCGTGTACCGGGGGAGCCAGTTGCGGACGATCTCTTCCTTGGTGCGCACTTTTGCAGGGATTATGGATGGATCGCGGCCCAACGGACTGGACCTTCCCGACCATGGCGTCAAAACTAAACAAGGCGACCATGGCCCCGAGGTGTTCGACCCCTGGCGGAGGCGCTGGGTGGCCCTCACCCCCGAGGAGTGGGTGCGCCAGCATTTCCTGAACCACTTGGTGCACGACCTGGGGTATCCCGCCGGGCGCATCGCCGTGGAGACATCCTTGGTGCTGAACGGCTTGCGCAAGCGGGCCGATGCCGTGGTATACGGCCGGGACGGCCTTCCCCGCCTCTTGGTGGAGTGCAAGGCGCCCGACGTGCCGATCACCCAAGCCGTGTTCGAGCAGGCCGCCCGATACAACCTGGTGCATCGGGTGGGGCTGCTGGTGGTCACCAACGGCCGGCGGCATTTTTGCTGCGCGATCGATCTCCAGGCGGGCATCAGCCGGTTCCTCCCCAGCATCCCACCCTATTCCGAAGTGGACGCCCCACCTGACCACGGATCTCCCGCCCCCCTGTAGCTTTGGGGACATGCGCTCCGGCATCATTGTACTACTGGCCCTGATCGCCTTGTCCGGTGCGGCAACGGCCCAGTCCGGCCCCGCCCTCATCGACCCCGCCTTCGCCGCGTGGATCGCCCAACACCGCACCTCGGTCGATGCCGTGGACCTCTACGTGCATGGCGAAGTGCAGCAGGTGGCCCAGGCCGTGCGCGATGTGGGGGGCCACGTGAAGATGGTGCGGCCGGGCACCAGCAGCGTACGGGTGCCGGTGGATGCCATCCCGGCACTGGCCACGGCTCACGGTGTGCGCGGCCTCGATTTCGACGGATCGCCCGGCATGGTGCTGAACGACTCGATGCGCGTGACACACCGCGTCAACCAGGTGCACCAAGGACTGGCCCCGCTACCCCATGGGTGGGATGGACGTGACGTGGTGGTGGGGATCATCGATGCGGGCCTGGACCTCACCCACCCCGACATGCGGCTGCCCGATGGCCGCACGCGCGTGCTCCGCTACTGGGACCAGACCAAGCCGGTCAACACCTTCACCCCCGCTCCGTACGGATACGGTCAGGCGTGGGACAGCACGCAGATCAATGCCGGCTTGAGCAACACAGGCGATCAGACGCCCTACTTCGGCCACGGCACCGTGGTGACCGGCACGGCCGCCGGCAACGGGGGGGCCAATGGCCGCCACCGGGGTGTGGCACCCGCCGCCGACCTGGTGATCGTATCGGTGAACATGAGCGCCGGCAACTTCCGGGCCCGGGTGGCCGATGCCGTGCACTACATCCTGCAGGCCGCTGCGGCTGTGGGCAAACCCGCCGTGATCAATGCCAGCGTGGGCACATACCTGGGCTCGCACGATGGGCTGGACCCCAGCACGCTCTTCATCGACGACATGCTGCTGGAACAACCCGGGCGGATCATGGTGTGTGCGGCCGGCAACAGCAACAACCAGCCGCCTTATCACCTGCGCACCGAGGTGACGGCCGACACCACGTTCACCTGGTTCCTCGTCAACAACAGTAGCGAGCTCGGCGGACCAGCCGTGTACTTCGAGGTGTGGGCCGATCAGCCCGACCTGGACCAGGTGCTCTTCGCCGTGGGCGCCGACCGCGCCACACCGTCCCTCCAATACCGCGGCCGCACCCCTTTCCGAAGCGTGTCCGAGGCCGTGGGCCAGGTCCTGACCGACACGCTATGGAGCCACAGCGGCAACCGCCTGGGCGTGGTGCAATACGCCATCACCGAGCGGGGCGACCAATACCGCATGCAGGTGGTGATGCAGCAGCCCGATTCCGCCAGCTACCGATTCCGGTTCCTCACCACGGGGCAGGGCAGGTTCGACGTGTGGAGCCACGCACAGTTCGGCACCTCCACCATGGTGACCAACATACCCTCCCCCACCGTCTATCCCCCCATGGCCCATTACGTGCTCCCCGACAACGATCAGCACATCGTGGACGCGTGGGCCTGCTCCCCCCACGTGATCACCGTGGGCAACCACTACGGTGTGGCCACCTACATGAGCTGCGAAGAACAGATCGTGCCCATCGTGTCCGCGCCGGGCGCCATCGCGGTGACCAGCAGCAAGGGCCCCACCCGCACCGACCTGACCAAACCCGACATCAGCGCCACGGGTGATGTACTGTTGAGCTCATGCCCATTGTACCTGCAGGCCGGCCTGGTGGCCAATGAACCGTTCAAACTCGCCCAGGGCTGCATGCATGTGCGCAATGGGGGCACGTCCCAGGCCTCGCCCGTGGTGACCGGCACCGTGGCCCTGCTGCTGGAGCAATGTCCGTACGCCACGCCACAGAGCATCCGCGAGGCCCTCGCTGCCGGCGCGGTGGCCGATGCGTTCACCGGGGAGGTGCCGAACTCCACCTGGGGGCACGGCAAGCTCGATGCCTTCGCCAGCATGGTCGCGGCCATGGCGCCTCCCGTGACGGTCACCGGCCCCAATGTCATCTGCACAGGCACCAGCGTGGAGCTGAGCGCATCCGGCGATCATGTGGAATACCTCTGGTCCGATGGCCGCACCGGTCCCACCATCACCGTGGAGACGGAAGGCCCGCTGAGCGTGATGGCCATCTCCGCCTGGGGATGCGTGACGTTTGGTGATACGCTGCACATTTCAGTGGTCCCGGGCCCGCCCACACCCAGTGTGGTGGTCGACGGCGGCCTCCTGTCCACGGTCGTGGATGATCTGCAATACCAATGGTCGTTGGACGGAGCGCCCATCCCCGGGGCCAACGCACCTGTGTGGCACGCACAGACCAGCGGCCTCTACACGGTGACCATCACCGACGCCCAAGGATGCTCAGCGACCAGTGCACCGGAAATGGTGGTCATCACCGGACTCGCCAATATCACACCCATGCGCCCGGTGGTGTGGCCATCGCCAGTGCAAAATGTGCTGCAGGTGCGGACGCCGTCCGTCAGGGCACCGATCCTCCGGCTGCTGGATGCGCAAGGCCGGGTGGTGATCCAACACCGCCTCAATACCCCCCAGGACCAGATCGATGTGGCCCGTCTCGCAGGCGGCACATACACCGTGCTGATCACGAGCGATGAAGGTTCATGGTCACACCGCGTGATCAAATTGCCGTGATGGAGCAGCGACCATTCGTTCTTTCCGGTGGTGGCGTACGTGGTGCAGGCCATATCGGTGTGCTGAAAGCACTGGCCCCTCGCGGCTTCGTACCGAACGCCATCGCCGGCACCAGCGCGGGCGCCTTGGTGGGCGCCTTTGTGGCCGACGGCCACGCTGCCGAAGACCTGCTGCCCATGCTGCGCGAGGCTTGGAACCGCACCAGCTTCCTCCGCGGACCACGACCCGGCTCGGCGTACATCGAAGGGTTCCTGCGCAGCAACCTCCGCGCCCGGTATTTCGAAGACCTGAAAATGCCCCTCCACGTCACCGCCACCGACCTGGAACATGGCGGCCAGCGCATTTTCTCCTCCGGCGAGCTCGTTCCCGCGCTCATGGCTTCGTGCGCCGTGCCCTTGGTGTTCCCACCCGTACAGATCGAGGGCACCTATTACGTGGACGGTGGTCTCAGCAACAACCTTCCCGTTGAACCCTTCGCCGATCGGAAGCACGAGGTGATCGCCGTTTACGTCAACCCCCTGGCGCCGTTCGGCTCGGGCAAGCTGGGCCGCTTCGCCATGATCGACCGCGTGTGGCACCTCAGCTTCCGCGAAATGGTGACCCGGTCGGCTCAAGGCTGCTACTGGTTCATCGAACCGCCCGGCCTCAGCGCCTTCACCATGTTCGACATGCGCAAGCTCGGAATGGCCGAGCGCATCGGGTTCGAGTATGCCTCCACCCAGGAATTGCCTCGATGACCGGCGTTGACCTGGTGCGCCAGACCATCCAGCGCTATGTCCCTTTGACCGGTGCGGAATGGGCCGAGGTGGCCCCCTGTTGGACCGAGCATCACTTCGCCAGAGGCGCCTTGGTCTCACGCGTGGGGGACGTTGAGCAATGGTTCCACATCGTACAGGAAGGCGTGCAACGACTTTACGTGATGCACGACGGCGATGAGCATTGTGTGGGATTCGCCTACGGCCACAGCTGGAGCGGCGACTACGATTCGTTCCTGTCGCGCCAGCCCGCCCGCTTCCAAGTGCAGGCCGTGACCGACAGCGTGTTGCTGGGCATCCAGCATGCCGACCTGCAGCGGCTCTACGACCGCATCCCGGCCATGGACCGGTTCGGCCGGCTGATCCTGGAGGAAGTGGTACGAGGCCGCGCCACCCGCGAGATCGAGCTGCTCACCCTGAACGCGGCGGAACGCTACCGGAGGCTGCTACAGCGCAGCCCACAGCTGCTGCAACTGGTGGCCCAGAAGGACATCGCCTCCTACCTGCACATGACACCCGAGACCTTCAGCCGCCTGCGGGCGCGGGTCCGGTGAGCATTCTTGACGCAGGTCAAGGGGCCACCGCACCGTGGTCCGGTACGTTTGCGGCATGGCCGAGTTCGACACCCAGCGACTGATCGATGTACTCCAGGGCAGCCTGCGCCAACAGCTTGCCCACGTGGAGGAATGGCGCGCCCTCCCCGTTGAACGGCTCCACCAGCCTCCGGCCCCGGGGCGCTGGAGCGTGATGGAGGTGCTGGAGCACATGAACCTCAGCAGCGGACACTACCACCAACGCCTGCATCAGTTGTACACGGACACGCCCCACCGACTACAGTACCGCGCCACCTTCCGTCCCGGCTTCTGGGGCGACCGATTCACGCAAGGCATGATGCCTCGCCCGGACAAGTCCATCGGGTGGAAGATGCGCACCCTGCCCATGTTCGAGCCACGGCCCCGACACGTGGAAGGCTGGCAGGCGTTGGACCGGTTCGCCGCCATGAGCCGCGACATGATCGACCTGTTGGAAAAGGCCCGTCAACTTGGTCTGGAGGGCGCACGCATCGGGAGCACCCTGGGGCCGCTCCTCCGCTTCAAACCCGGCGATGCTTTCCGCTTTCCTTTGGCGCATCAGGAGCGCCACATGCTGCAGATCGAACGCACCCTCGCCGCGCTGGATCACGCTTGATCCTCACCTCACCTGCTCGCCGCCCACGAATGTGGCCACCACCTGGGCACCCGGCAGCAGCTCACGCGGCACCTTCAGGATGTCCCGGTCCAGCACCACCAGGTCGGCGCGCTTGCCGGGCTCCAACGAGCCAACCTCGTCCTCTGTGAAACTGGCGATGGCATTCCAGATGGTCATGCCGCGCAGGGCATCGGTGCGCGACAGGGCGTTCTCCATGTGATAGCCCTCCGCGGGCCAGCCCGTTGCGCTCTGGCGCAGGACGGCACTTCGGAACGTCTGCAGCGGATCGATGTCCTCCACCGGAAAGTCCGTGCCCAGCGCGAGCATGCCCATGGTCTTGCGCAGGTCCTCGTAGGCGTAGGCGTGACCGATCCGCTCCGGCCCCAGACGCTCCTGGGCCCATGGGCCGTCGCTGGTGGCGTGCGTGGGCTGCACACTGGGGATGATGCTGTACGCGGCGAACCGGGGCCGGTCCTCCGGCGATACCACCTGAGCGTGCTCGATGCGCCACCGCCGATCGTTCGGGCCGCCCAACAGATCGGCGTAAACATCGAGCAGCAACTTGTTGGCACTGTCACCGATGCAGTGCGTGTTCATCTGGAAGCCGTGGATCTTGCACCAGCGGGCCACCTCGGCGAAGTGTTCGCGCGTGGCCAGCTGCAGACCATGGTGGTCCGGTTGGTCATGGTACGGCGCTTTCAGCAGAGCGCCACGCGAGCCCAGCGCGCCATCGGCATAGACCTTCACGCTGCGCACCTTGAGCCGCTCATCGTCGATCGCCCCCACCCGGGCGTAGTGGGCCAGCGTTGCGCTGTCATCGGCCACCATGGCGTAGACGCGCATCTTCAGCACACCTTCCTGCTGCATGGTGCGGATCAGGTCGATGGTGCCGATATCAAGGCCGGCGTCGTGCACCATGGTCAGTCCGGCCGCGAAACAGTCACGCTGCGCATCGACCAGGGCTTGGCGCTTGGTGGCCTCGTCGGCCTCATCGAACACACGTTGGAACACGGACACGGCATTGTCCACCAGCAGACCGGTGAAGCGCCCATCGCGCCGCACCATCAGACCGCCTTCCACTGGCGCACCGGTATCCAGGCCCACCCGGTCGATCGCCGCCTGGTTCACCACGGCCGCATGGCCATCGACCCGCTGCAGCAGCACCGGTCGGTCCGGAAAGAGCGCGTTGAGCCGGGAATTGTCCGGAAGGGTCTTGCCCGTCCAGCGGTTCTGATCCCAGCCGCGCCCCAAGATCCACTCCTGATCCGGGTGCGCCTGGGCGAAGGCGACCGTCCGTTCCAGCACCTCCTCCCAGCTATCCGCCCCCTGCAGGTCCACCTTCTGTTTGTTCAGCCCATAGCCCAGGAAGTGGCAATGGCCATCGATGAAACCGGGGTACACCGGACGTCCCTGGGCATCATAGCGGCGCGGGGCGCGGTACTTGTTCAGGATCTGGCGTTCAGGCCCCAACTCCACAATTCGGCCATTGCGCACCGCCATGGCTTGGTGCACCGTGCCGGCCTCGTCCATCGTATGGATCACGGCATTGTGCACCACCAGGTCGGCGGTCTCGCTCAGGTGGCAACCGCAGAGCAGGAGAGCGCTGAGGAAAAGAGGGATGGTCTTCATGCCGGGAGGAATGTGCGCAGCCGCGGCCACCGGTCCAGGAGCCGCTCCCGGTCCAGCACGAGCCACGCGGCCATGAAAATGAAGGGGAGCACGGGCGCCCGGTACCGCACCAAGGCACCCATGACGGGCGTGGTCAGGCCGATGATGAGCAGGAGCGTGAAGCAGTAGCCCGCCAGTGCCGCCAGGAGGCACCGATCGATGGAGCGCCACGGCCGGTGGTACCGCAGGCACACCAGGGGCACCAGGACCAGGAGGAGGTTCTCGGCCATGGCCAGGAGCCCCAGAACTCCGCCGGACGGGTGGATCACCGGCCCGAAGAGGGCCATGCCCAAGGCATATGGCATGTGTTGGATGAAGCTGATCATGGTCGGCTCCAGCAGCGGAGGCATCACGAAACTACCCGCCCCGGTGGAGAGCCCATGGCCGATGAAGTCACGATGCTTGCGCGCGACGAGCTCCAGCGCGTTCCACTCGGGACGATAGGCGGCCAACAGGGTCAGGGCCACCAGCACAGTACCGTACACCACAAGCATTGCGAGCCCGGGTCGGCCGGTGCGCCGTCCCAGGACCAGTACCGCCAAGGCCGGGGCCAGGCAGGCCAATACATAGGACTTCACATGGGCGAGCAATAGGACGGCGAGCAGAACACCGACCAGGTTCCGCAATGTCCCGCCGTTCACCACCCGGGACAGTTGCCAGAGCAGCACACCCAGCCCCAGGAAGAGCAGACATTCCTTGATGGGCGCACTGGTCCAGAGCAGCACGGTCGGAGGCATGGCCCAGGCGACGGCCACCAAGCGGATCCGATCCGCCAGGAGCGGCGCCATGGCATGGTGCAGCGCCAATAGCCCCGTGAGCCCCACGAACGCCGCGAAGACCAGATGCACCGCGAACCATCCGAAACTGAGGAAACGCAACAGCGCACTGGCCCGGATCATTGTATGGGCGTCGTTGTACAGGCCGTCGTCGTACGTACGCAGCCAGTTGTTCATGGCATCGTAGTACCGCTCCACGAAATAGGGACCGTCGGCGCCCACGCCGAAAAGCATGCGCAGGAAGTCGCCCGGACGGTGCCACATCGCATCATATAGCACGGCACTGTCATCGAAGTATTTGAAGATGTCCGCATGGACCCGCTCCGGGTAACGCTGGGTGTAGATGGCCCAGAGAAGGGCACCGGCGACGATCTTGATCAGGAAGAGCACCACCACATGGCGGAAAGAGAGCCCCGGCGCAACACGGTAGAAGTGGCTGCGGCGCATGACGTACACCAGCAGCGCGGTGTATGCCAAAGCGAGGAAGAGGCCGGCCATGGTGGACAGCGAAGGTAACTGGAGCGGGGGCTCAGGCCGGGAGGATCAGAGGGGGGGGTAAAAAAGAGAGCCCCGACCATTGCTGGACGGGGCTCAGATCGGCGACGACATACTCTCCCAGGCTTGCGGCCCAGTACCATCTGCGCTGGTGAGCTTAACTTCTCTGTTCGGAATGGGAAGAGGTGGACCTCACCGCAATAGTCACCTAAAGCTTTGAATAAGGTTGACATGAGTTGGATGGACCAGAACAGCCGAGGATCATTCCACCGCGATCTGGAGGATCGGAAGTCTACGGGTAATTAGTACTACTCGGCTTTGCCATTGCTGACTTTACACCTGTAGCCTATCAACGTGGTCATCTTCCACGGCCCTTAAAGGAAGTCTCATCTTGAGGTGGGCTTCGTGCTTAGATGCTTTCAGCGCTTATCCCATCCGAACATAGCTACCCAGCGGTGCCCCTGGCGAGACAACTGGTACACTAGAGGTTCGTCCACCACGGTCCTCTCGTACTAATGGTAGCACCTCTCAAACTTCCAACGCCCGCAACAGATAGAGACCGAACTGTCTCACGACGTTCTGAACCCAGTTCACGTGCCATTTTAATCGGCGAACAGCCGAACCCTTGGGACCTTCTCCAGCCCCAGGATATGACGAACCGACATCGAGGTGCCAAACCATTCCGTCGATATGAGCTCTTGGGAATGATCAGCCTGTTATCCCCGGCGTACCTTTTATCCTATGAGCGATGGCCCTTCCATGCGGAACCACCGGATCACTTTGCCCTACTTTCGTACCTGTTCGACTTGTCGGTCTCACAGTCAAGCTCCCTTGTGCCAATACACTCAACGCACGGTTACCAAGCGTGCTGAGGGAACCTTTGGAAGCCTCCGATACTCTTTTGGAGGCGACCACCCCAGTCAAACTACCCACCACACACTGTCTCCCTGTTTTGCAGGGATTAGACATCAGATGACAGAAGGGTGGTATTTCAACGTTGACTCCATGATGCCTGGCGACACCACTTCAAAGTCTCCCACCTATCCTACACATCGGGCAGCCGATGTCAATGTGAAGCTATAGTAAAGGTGCACGGGGTCTTTTCGTCCCGTTGCGGGTAAGCGGCATCTTCACCGCTACTACAATTTCACCGAGCTCGTGGCCGAGACAGTGCTCAGATCGTTACACCATTCGTGCAGGTCGGAACTTACCCGACAAGGAATTTCGCTACCTTAGGACCGTTATAGTTACGGCCGCCGTTTACTGGGGCTTCGATTCAAAGCTTCGCCTTGCGGCTGACCTCTCCTCTTAACCTTCCAGCACCGGGCAGGTGTCAGGCCCTATACGTCATCTTTCGATTTTGCAGAGCCATGTGTTTTTGTTAAACAGTCGCCTGAGCCATTTCACTGAGACCCCAATTGCTTGGGGTAGCGCTTATCCCGAAGTTACGCGCTTAATTTGCCTAGTTCCTTAGCCACGGATCACTCGAGCGCCTCAGGATACTCTCCTTGACCACCTGTGTCGGATTGCGGTACGGGCGACCAGCATCTGAAGTTTAGAGGTTTTTCTCGGAAGTCTGATTAGGACCACTATCCGCTTGCCCGAAGGCTCGCGGTACTGTCGGGTTTCAGCAAGGTCGGCGGATTTGCCTACCAACCCTATACCTACCCCCTTCAACGCACTATTCCGTCAGTGCGCGGGTCTTTCACTCCTTCGTCCCCCCGTCACAATGCTGGTCGGTACTGGAATATTGACCAGTTGTCCATCAGCTTCGCCTGTCGGCTACACCTTAGGTCCCGACTAACCCTGATCCGATTAACGTTGATCAGGAAACCTTGGTCTATCGGCGGGCAGGTTTCTCACCTGCCTTATCGTTACTCATGCCTACATTTTCTTTTCCGGACGCTCCAGCATGCCTCACGACACACCTTCAACGCCGACCGGAATGCTCTCCTACCGCTCCATATTGCTATGAAGCCCACAGCTTCGGTAGCATGCTTGATGCCCGATCATTGTCCACGCCGGACCGCTCGACTAGTGAGCTGTTACGCACTCTTTAAATGAATGGCTGCTTC
>CAYXKE010000004.1:84161-93896 GCA_964464935.1 uncultured Chryseobacterium sp. | reverse complement strand
GCGCGATGCCGGGTTCATGGTGACCGTGCCCTTCACCAGCGGCCGGGGCGACGCCAGCCAGGAATGGACCGACGTGGAGAGCTTCAGCGTGATGGAGCCACAGGCCGATGGCTTCCGCAACTGGCAGAAGAAGACCTACTCCGTGCCGGCCGAGGAACTGCTGGTGGACCGCGCCCAACTGCTCACCTTGAGCGCACCGGAGATGACCGTGCTGGTGGGCGGCCTGCGTGTGCTGGGCGCGAATACCGGCGGGAGCAAACACGGCGTCTTCACCGAACGCGTGGGCGTGCTCACCAATGACTTCTTCGTGAACCTGCTCGACATGCGCCACGCGTGGGCGCCCAAGGCCGATGAGGAAGGCGTCTATGGCAGCCACGACCGCAGCACCGGCGAACGCAAGTGGACCGCCACGCGCGTGGACCTGATCTTCGGCAGCAACGCGCAATTGCGCGCCCTCGCGGAGGTGTATGCACAGGACGATGCAAAGGAGAAGTTCGTGAAGGACTTCGTGAAGGCCTGGGCCAAGGTGATGGACCTGGACCGCTTCGACCTGAAGAAGTGACCATTCGAGGACGATATGGAACGAGGCCCTTTCGGGCCTCGTTCTTTTTGGGGATCACGGTAGACGTCCTCACCACCAGCCTTGGTGCAGGCCGATGCGCATGATGATCGAAGCCCCCAGCATCGCGAACCCGACCACCACCAGGGGGCGGAAGCGCGCGTTCCCAGTGCGACGGCGCAGGATCATGCCGGCCAGCGCCGTGACGAGGCCGACGGTGCCCACGGTCTTCCACGTATCGCCGTCGAGCACATCGAGGGCGATCGCCCCGATCGCGAACAAAGCGAAGGCGATCAGCAGCCAAGGCTTTCGGACCCAGTGGCCCTCATCCATGTTCGTCATGTACCGAATGTACACGACCTTGCCCGGCCCGGGTCGTGACGCGGGATCGCGGCCTCCGGCGCACCGCATGCCGATCTCCCCGGCCTTCATCCGGGTCGCCCGCTTGGATCCGCCCCCACATCGCCGCTCGTCACAACCCACTTCAGAATGTCGGGGGGCCATGCGGAACTTGCATGCCTTCGCCCACCGATCACAGACCCATGAGAAGCACCTGTTCCGTCTTCTGCGGCGTGAGCCTCGACGGCTTCATCGCCCGCCCGGATGACGCACTCGATTTCCTGGAAGGCGACGATCCCGCCCCCGATGCGGACTATGGCTACGACGAATTCATGGCCGGCATGGACGCGGTGGTGATGGGACGCCGCACGTTCAATGTGGTCGAAGGCTTCGACACCTGGCGCTACCCCAAACCGCTGTTCGTGTTGAGCAGCCAGCCGGTGGACCTTACGGCGGTGCGGGCGCGTGGGGCCGTGGTGGCGCATTTGAGCGGCGAGCCCCATGAAGTGGTGGGGCAACTGGCCGCCCGTGGGCTGCACCACCTCTACGTGGACGGCGGCACAACCGTGCAACGCTTCCTCCGCGCCGGCCTCGTGGACCGCCTCATCGTCACCCACGTGCCCGTGCTCATCGGTCAGGGCATCCGCCTGTTCGGTCCATTGGCCCACGACATCGGCTGGAAGCTGGTGCGCAGCCGCAGCTTCGACAATGGCATGGTGCAGTGCGAATACCAGCGCGCATGACCAGTCGATCCGATCCCACCCCGCTGCATCCGTGGCTCTCCCCGCTGCGTGCGGCCCTCGCCCACCACGCCGACGCCCGCCATGCACCGATCATGGCCGCGTACATGAAGCACGTGGCGCCCTTCCGGGGTGTGAAGACACCGCTGCGGCGCGCACTGTTGAAGGAGCACGTCGCCCTGCACGGCGCACCCGCCCTGGACGAACTGCCCGCGATCGGGCGCGGCGCCTTCGCCTGCCCCGAGCGCGAAATGCACTACACGGCCGTGGACCTGCTGGTGGCGCACGCCCGCCGGCTGGGCCCGGAGCACCTGCCCTTCCTGGAGGAGCTCATCACCACCAAAAGCTGGTGGGACACCGTGGACGCCTTGGCCGTGAACGTGGTGGGCGTGGTGCTGAAGGGGCATCCGCGTGAGATCGCCCGCTGGAACAAGCGCTGGATCCGCAGCTCCGACAAGTGGCTGGTGCGCACCGCGATCCTGTTCCAGAACCGGTGGAAGGACGACACCGATCGCGCCCTGCTCTTCGCGAACATCGAGCGGCATGCGGGCCACCCCGACTTCTTCGTGCGCAAGGCCATCGGCTGGGCGTTGCGCCAACTGGCATTCACCGACCCGGAGGCCGTGCGGACGTTCGTGCGCACGCACACCCTCGCGGCGTTGAGCGTGCGCGAGGCGATGAAGCACTTGTGAGCCGGAGCGTCAGGCCGCCATGCCCACCTGCCGCAGATGGGACAGGTGGCTCAGCAAGGCGCTGCGCAGCGTGGGGAACTCCCGGTAGGGCACCCCGAACTCGGCGCACACCGCCTTGAGCCGCTTGTTCAGGGCCGGGTAGTGCACGTGGCTGATGCGCGGGAACAGGTGGTGCTCCACCTGGAAGTTCAGCCCGCCGAAGAGCCAGTTCCACACGCGGTTGTGCGTGGCGAAGTTCACCGTGGTGCGCACTTGGTGCACCGCCCACTCGTTCTCCAATTGCCCGCCATCCACCTGGGGATGCACGAACTCCGTGTCCTCCACCACATGGGCCAGCTGGAACACCACCGCGATGAACAGGCCGGTGACGAAGACCATCACGCCATAGCCCACCAGCGTCGGCACCACGCCGGCGAAGAACATGGGCAGCACGATGAAGACCGCCACATAACCGAGCTTGGTGGCCCAGAAGATCAGGTGCTCCTTGATCGACATCGGCTTCATGCGGGTGTTCTCGGCGATCTTGCCCGTGAAGTACTTCTTCATGTCGTTGTAGAACACCCAGAAGAGGTACGTGAGACCGTAGAGCAGCAGGCCGTAGATGTGCTGGAAGCGGTGGAACCAGTAGCGGGGCTGGCCCTCGTGCACACGCACCCACGGACGGATGTCGATGTCATCGTCCATCCCTTCGATGTTGGTGAAGGTGTGGTGGTTCTCGTTGTGCTTCATCTTCCAGAAGTGCACGCTGCCACCAAGGAGGTTCAGGGAGTAGCCCATGAGCTCGTTCACCCACTTGCGGCTGCTGTAGCTGCCGTGGGCACCATCGTGCATCACGTTGAAGCCGATGCTCGCCAGCACCAGGCCCATCAGGCTGCAGAGGCCCAGGGCCACCCACGTGCTGGCCGGGGTGAAGAACACCAGCACCACGTAGAGGGTGACCAGTGCGCTGATCAGAATGACGGTTTTCCAGTAGAGCCGGGCATCGCCGGTCTTTTTGAGGCCGGTCTCCTTGAAGTAGGCTTCGGTGACTTCGCGCAAGCGTTGGAAGAATACAGGCGGGGTCTTGGCGAAGGAGGGTCGAATGGTGTCTTGCATGCAGGTACTGGCGACAAAGGTACGGGCCCGCCGATCGCTCCCGACCTTTGCGCCCCCATGGAGCAGTTCACCCACGGCGGCCTGCGCATCGCCCACCGCACCCAAGGGCACGGCCCGGTGGCGGTGCTGGCTTTCCACGGGTATGGCGGAAGCACCCACGACTTCGACCCGCTGTTCCCCGCCCTGAACGACCGCGTGACCGTCCATGCCTTCGACATCTGGTTCAACGGCCGCAGCACCTGGCCGGCCGACCGCCCCGTGAGCGACCCGCTGCGTCCCGAGGAGTTCCGCGACTTGATCGCCGCGTACATGGACCGTCACGGCATCGACCGGGCCTACTTCATGGGTTTCAGCCTGGGCGGGCGCCTGGCCCTCACCCTGGCCGAGCAGCTCCCCGACCGCTCACTGGGGGCCATTCTGCTGGCCCCCGATGGCCTGGTGCATGCCCCCTGGTACCGCTGGTTGAGCCGACTGGCCTGGGGACGCGCCCTCTACCGCCGGTTCCTGGACCGACCAGCGCCCTGGTTCGCCGTGCTGGACCTGCTGCGCCGGCTGCGCCTGCTCCCCGAGAAGCGCTACACCTTCCTCCGCTTCCACACCGAGGACCGCACCCGCCGCCAGCTGGTGCACGACGTGTGGCTGAGCCTGCGCCTGCTGGAACCCGACCGCCGGCGCGTGTGCGCGCACCTGCGCCGCACGGGCGGCCGCATCCACATGTACCTGGGCCGCTACGACAAGGTGATCAAGCTGAAGTGGGGAAAGCGCTGGCAGCGCCATGCCCCCGATGTGGTGCAGCTCTCCGAGCTGGAGGCGGGCCACATGCTCATATCGCCCGCCATGGGCCGGATGCTGCGCGACGAGGCCGCGCTGTGGGCCGCGCACCAATGAAAAAAGGGGCCCGAAGGCCCCTCTTCAGGATCCAGGATCACTGGAGATCACTTGTGGGAGGGCTCGTCGCTCACGGTGAGCTTGTGCCGGCCTTGCTTGCGGCGGCTGGCCAGTACGGCACGGCCGCTGGCAGAACTCATCCGCTCACGGAACCCGTGCTTGTTCACACGTTTGCGCTTGCTGGGCTGATAGGTGCGTTTCATGGCCGTGCTGTCGAAAGGGACGGCAAAAGTAGACTTTTCCTGCGGAACGGCAACATTTTTTCCTCACCGGGCCCCAAATCGCAGCCGGTCCAGGCCGTAGGCGCGCACCCGGCCATCGGCCTCCTCCACCAGCAGGCGCCCCTGCGGGTCCACGTCCATGGGGCGGCACATGGCGTCCTGCCCGTCCACCCGCATGGGGGTCCAGCGCCCCCTGCTCCACAATGCCCCCGCATAATCGTGGTCAGTGGCAGCGGGTTCGGTGGTCCATTGGGTGTAGCGGTGGTCCAGGTCGGCCAGCAGGGTCCGCAGCACCGCGCGGCGGTCGTGCAGGTGCCCGCCCGAGGCCATGCGCAGGCTGGTGGCCACCAGTTCCTCGGGGAGGTCCGTGCTGTTCACGTTGAGGCCGATCCCCACCACGGCATGACGCACCCGGTCGCCCAACAGGTCGCACTCGATGAGGATGCCCGCCACCTTGCGGCGCCCCACCAGCACATCGTTGGGCCATTTCACGGCGATGGGCCCGGCGCCCTCATCCAGCACGTCCACCACGGTATCGCGCACGGCCAGGGCGGTGAGCTTGGCCAACCCGAACTGCGCCATGGCGGGCAGCTCCGGGGGGCGCAGGATCACACTGAAGGTGAGGTCGAGGCCCGGCGCACTTTGCCAGGTGCGGCCCCGCTGCCCCCGCCCGGCGGTCTGTTCATGGGCCAGAATGACAGTGCCGTGCGCCGATCCGGCCGTGGCGATCAGTTCGGCAGCCAGCTTGTTGGTGCTGTCCGCCCGATCCACTTCAATGATCCGGTCACCGATCGCCATCGCTCCCCACGTTCATCGGCCCAAGCTGCGGGCAGTAACTTCGTACCTTTGTGCGCACCAAGGTAGCCTGGATGAAGAAGCCTTCTGACATCGCCAGCCAACGTTTGCTGGAAGCTATTGTGGCGGGCATTCAGGAGGTGAAAGGCCGCGACATCGTGCACCTCGATCTGCGGGGGGTGCCCCAGCGGGTGGCCGACCACTTCGTCATCTGCCACGGCGACTCCGGCACCCAGGTGGACGCCATCGTGCGGAGCGTGGAAAAATTCGCCCAAGAGCAGGCCGGCCAGAAACCCTGGCACACCGAGGGCGAGCGCAACAGCGAATGGGTGCTGCTCGATTTCGTGGACGTGGTGGTGCACATTTTTCACCGGGACAAACGCAGCTACTATGCCCTGGAAGACCTCTGGGGTGATGCCGTACGCAACACGTACGAGAACGTGGCGTGATCCCCAGCCCTAACGACAACACCGTGGAGACCAACACCGACAAGCCCACCGGAAAGAGCGGAAAGGAGAGCCCCAAGCGCTCCTTCAATTTCTATTGGATCTATGGGATCATCATCCTGGTGATCCTTTCGCTGAACCTGTTCAACAGCAATGGCCGCGCATTGCCCATCGACCCCACCCAGTACCAGAAGATGCTGGACGCGGGCGATGTGGAGCGCATCGTGGTGGTGAACGACCAGCTGGTGAACGTGTTCATCAAGGCGGACAGCCTGCAGAAGGCCGAGCACGCACCCGTGATGAAAGGCTCGCCCATCACCGGCCCCAACACCCAGGGGCCACACTACGTCTTCAACCTGGGCGGCGCCAACCTGATGAAGGACCGCCTGGTGGAGGGCGCCGAATCGCATGGCGTGGGCTACCGCTACGAAACGCACGACAACTGGGGCCGTGAGATCCTCAATTGGGTGATCTTCTTCGGCCTGATGGTGATCATCTGGATCTTCGTCATGCGCCGCATCGGCGGGGGCGCCGGGCCGGGCGGTCAGATCTTCAACATCGGCAAGAGCCGCGCCCAGGTGTTCGAGGGCGGCAAGAGCACGAACGTCACCTTCAACGATGTGGCCGGCCTGGCCGAGGCCAAGGAGGAACTGCAGGAGATCGTGGACTTCCTGAAGAACCCCAAGCGCTACACCAGCCTCGGTGCCAAGATCCCCAAGGGCGCACTGCTGGTGGGCCCGCCGGGCACCGGCAAAACGCTCATGGCCAAGGCCGTGGCCGGTGAGGCGAACGTGCCCTTCTTCTCCCTGAGCGGCTCCGACTTCGTGGAGATGTTCGTGGGCGTGGGCGCCAGCCGCGTGCGCGACCTGTTCAAGCAGGCCAAGGAGAAGGCACCGAGCATCATCTTCATCGACGAGATCGACGCCATTGGCCGGGCGCGGGGCCGCAGCGCCAGCATGGGTGCCAACGATGAGCGCGAGAACACGCTGAACCAGCTCCTCACCGAGATGGACGGCTTCGGCACCAACAGCGGGGTGATCCTGCTGGGGGCCACCAACCGCGCCGATGTGCTGGACCGCGCCCTGCTCCGTCCCGGCCGCTTCGACCGCCAGATCTTCGTGGATATGCCCGACGTGAACGAACGGGTGGAGATCCTGAAGGTGCACCTCAAGCCACTGAAGCTCGATGAGACGGTGGACGTGGACTTCCTCGCCCGCCAGACCCCCGGCTTCAGCGGTGCCGACCTGGCCAACATCTGCAACGAGGCCGCGCTGATCGCCGCCCGCCGCAACAAGAGCGCCGTGGAGAAACAGGACTTCCTCGACGCCGTGGACCGCGTGATCGGCGGCCTGGAGAAGAAGAACAAGATCATCACCACGGAAGAGAAGCGCGCCATCGCCTTCCACGAGGCCGGCCACGCCACCGTGAGCTGGCTGGTGGAGCACGCCTCCCCGCTGGTGAAGGTGACCATCGTGCCCCGTGGGCGCAGCCTGGGCGCCGCCTGGTACCTGCCCGATGAGCGCCACCTGACCACCACCGAGCAGATGCTCGACGAGATCTGCGCCGCACTCGGTGGCCGCGCCGCCGAGGACGTGATCTACGGAAAGGTGAGCACCGGCGCCCTGAGCGACCTGGAAAAGGTGACCAAGCAGGCCTACGCCATGGTGACCATGTACGGCCTCAACGAGCGCCTGGGCAACCTCAGCTACTACGACAGCACCGGCCAGAGCGAGTACAGCTTCGGCAAGCCGTACAGCGAGAGTACCGCCCAGCTCATCGACGAGGAGGTGAGCAAGATCGTGGAAGGCCAGTATCAGCGCGCCAAGCAGATCCTGTCCGAGCACAAGGACAAGCTCACCGCCCTGGCCAACCAGCTGCTGGAGAAGGAGGTGATCTTCAAGGAGGACCTCGAGAAGATCTTCGGCGACCGCCCTTTCGCCCGTGACACTGCCGCCAAGGTGAACGGCAACGGGGCCAGGACCACCACCGACGCGCCGCCCGTGGTGCCCCCGATCGACGGTCAGCCCGCTTGATACCGCCCGCACATGGGCACCTGGACGCTGGTCTTCAGTACCCCATCCGTGCAGGAGGCGGAGATCGTGAAAGGCCTGCTGGAAGAGCATGACATCCGTGCCGTGCTCATGGACCAGCGCAGCTCCCCGTACCCCCACATGGGCGAGGCGGGCGTGTATGTGCAGCGCGACGATGTGCTGCAGGCCATTTACCTTGTGCGCAAACACCAGGACGAGTGAACGATCTCTTCGTGCGCGCCCTGACCGGCGCGGTGTATGCCGGGCTCAGCATCGGTGCGGCGTGGGCCGGGCGCGAAGCCACCTTCGTGCTTTTCCTGCCCGTATGCATGCTGGCCGCCACGGAATTCCATCGCCTGGCCCGCCCGGCCGACGGCAGGCCGTTGACGAGCGCATTGCTGGCCGGAACCGCCTACTGCGCGCTGGGTGCGCTGGCCCTCTTCGGCTACTGGCGTCCCCCACACGCCTTCCTGGTGATCGCCGTGCTCTTCGTGGGTGCCATGGTGGCCGGCCTGCGCCAGGGTCCGCAGCGCGGCGTCCGCGATACGGGCGGGGTGCTGGCCCTGCTCGCCCTCATCGCCCTGCCGCTGTCCACCCTCACCCACCTCGCGGCCATCGGCCCGTGGGCACTGGCCGGCTTCCTGTTCATGCTCTGGGCCAACGACACCGGCGCCTACCTGGTGGGCAGCCTGGCAGGCCGCACCCGTCTCCTGCCCGTCATCTCCCCCGGCAAAACGGTGGAGGGCCTGATCGGCGGCGGGCTGGCCGCGTTGGGCGTGGCCTGGGCCGTGTCCCAAGCCGATACCGGCATCGCCACCCGCACCTGGATGCTCAGCGGGGCCGGCGTGGTGGTGACGGCCACCGTGGGCGACCTGCTCGAATCGGCATGGAAGCGCGCCGCCGGCGTGAAGGACTCCGGCACCATCCTCCCGGGTCACGGGGGCATTTTGGACCGATTCGACGGCATGCTGCTGGCCGCACCCGTGCACTGGGCGGTGCTGGTGCTGGGCGGTGCGCCTGCCTAGGCCCGAATATCTTTGGCCGCCCATGACCCTGCACCGCGAAGGCATTCCCACCCTGCTGCTCGGCACCGCCGCGTTCGGTTTCATCGCTTTCGCCCTGCTCCAGTGGTCGCCACTGCCGGCCGTGGTGAACGGCTTCCTCATCGGTCTGCTCGCGGTGGTGCTCGGCCTGCTCTTCTGGTTCTTCCGTGTGCCCCGTCGCCACAGCCAGGCCGCGGACAATGTGGCCCTGGCCCCATGCGACGGCCGCGTGGTGGTGATCGAGCGGGTGCACGAGCCCGAGTACTTCCGCGACGACCGCATTCAGGTGAGCATCTTCATGTCGCCGCTGAACGTGCATGTGAACTGGTTCCCCATCGGCGGCACCATGGCCTACAAGCGCTACCACGCAGGCAAGTACCTGGTGGCCTGGCACCCCAAGAGCAGCACGGAGAACGAGCGCAGCACCGTGGTGGTGCGTCATCCCCAGTATGGCGAAGTGCTCTTCCGCCAGATCGCGGGCGCACTGGCCCGGCGCATCTGCACCTACCACGCTGAAGGCGACCCCGTGGACCGTGCCACCGAGTTCGGCTTCATCAAGTTCGGCTCGCGGGTGGACATCTTCCTGCCGCTCAACGCCCACGTGCAGGTGACCATCGGACAGCGGGTGCGCGGCGCGGAGACTCCCATCGCCCAGTTCACATCCCCCACCGCATGAAACGGCCGGCCCTATTCGCAGTGTTCTCCCTCGCCATCGCCGCCCTCACCGCCTGCGGCACCAGCGACCGCGGCACCACCACGCCAGCGACCGCCGCCACCGACACGCCCGCCGCACGCCTGCCCGGTCCGTTCCACCAGCTCCCGGTGCGCTACGATGGCTACTACATGGCCGCCAGGGAGGGCGTGATGTACCTGGTGCGCTTCTTCCC
>CAYXKE010000004.1:0-84061 GCA_964464935.1 uncultured Chryseobacterium sp. | reverse complement strand
CAGTTCGTGCAGGACTGATCACAACAGGATGGCGCGCAGCTCGTCCATGCTGCGCACCCGGTAGGTGGCCAGCGGATCAGGATCGGTCTCGGCCGCGTAGTGCGCGTGGTCCCAGCCTGCATTGCGCGCACCGCCCATGTCGGCACGCACATCATCGCCCACCATCAGGCTCTCTTCGGCCTTCGCACGGCTTTCCTTCAGGGCGCGGGCGAAGATGCGCGGATCGGGCTTGCGCGCCTGGGCCATCTCGCTGGTGAGCACCACCTCGAACAGGTCCGCGATGCCCGCACAGGTGATCTTGGTGCGCTGCACCGCATGGAAGCCATTGGTGATGATGTGCAGGCGGTAGTGCGGACGCAGATCATCGAGCAGCGCCTTCACGCCGGGCATCAGCGCCGTGCGCCGCGGTGACCATTCGAGATAGTCGCGGCCCAGGCGATCGGCCAGGCCATCGTCGCGTGTGCCGAAGAGGCGCAGGGTGTTCCGGAAGCGCAGCACCCGGAGCACGTCGCGCTGCATGTGGCCCGCCTCATAACGCGCCCACAGCTGTGCATTGATCTCCTCGTAGGCCGCGATGAACGCTGCGGTGTCGGGCACACCAAGGGAATGCAGGTCATGGGCCACGTAGAGATCCTGCAGGACCGCGCGGGAGTTGGTGCGGAAATCCCACAGGGTGTGGTCCAGGTCGAAGAAGATGTGGCGGTAGCGGCTCACTCGAGGAAACGGAAAACAGTGCTTAGAACGAAGGCCCAGCCCACGGCCGATATCAGCAAGGTGGGCAGGGTACGGCGGTCGTGGCGGAAGTACTTCGCGGCGAGCACGGCCGCCACGGGAACGGAGATGGTCGGCGGCCCCACCACGGCGATGCCCCAGAAGCCGAAGCGCTGTTTCAGGCGCACGATGAACCGGTTCGTGCGCGTGAAGACCCGCTTGGGCGGCAGGCCCTTGGCCGCGCGTTGCGCGCGGCGGCGGAGGTAGCGCCGGCGGGCCGCCTCCAAGAGGAAACGCGCCGGGAGATAGAACACGAGCATGCCGCCGGATGCGCCCAGCGCGATCCACAGTACGGTCTGGAACCAATCGAGCCCCAGGGTGTACGCCAGCGGGGCGGCGAAGAGGAGCTTCACCGCACTGGTCAGGAAGACGGTGATGCCGCTGGCCAGGTCCATGTGGTCAGGTCTTGCGGCCGTAGGCCAGGTCGCCGGCGTCGCCGAGTCCGGGAACAATGTAGGCCTGGGCGGTCATCTCCTCGTCGATGGCGCCGATCCAGAAACGGGTGTCGGGCGGCATGTGGCGGCGGGCATGGTCCAGGCCTTCCGCACTGGCGATGGCCGACACCACGTGCAGGGCCTTGGGCCGGCCCAGCCGCAGCAGCGCCTTGTACACCAGCACCATGCTTCGGCCCGTGGCGAGCATGGGGTCACAGAGCACCACCACGCGGTCGTGCAACGCGGGGCTGCTGAGGTACTCCACCTCGATGTCGAAATCGTCCTGTCCCTTGCGGTGCTTGCGATAGGCGCTGATGAAGGCGTTATCGGCGCGGTCGAAGTAGTTGAGCAGCCCCTGGTGCATGGGCAGGCCCGCGCGCAGGATGGTGGCCAGCACCGGCTGTTCCATCAGCAGTTCCGTGCGCGCGATGCCCAGCGGGGTGGTCACCTCCTTGGGCACATACTCCAGTGTGCGGCTGAGCTCCAGCGCGATCACTTCACCCAGTCGTTCCAGATTGCGCCGGAACCGCATGGGGTCCTTCTGCACCTCCACATCGCGCAGCTCGGCGATGAAGTGGTTCGCCACACTGCGCCGCTCCAGGAGTTCGATCACCATGTATTATCGCTTGAACCAGCGGAACGGCGCGGGGAGGCTGTTCCGGACGAGGCGTAAATATATCGAGCTGGCCGCACCGAAGCCGGTGTTGAAGCGCGCCACGGACGCGGTGTTGGAGCCGGCGAAGTCGAGGATGAGCCCGGTGCCGGCGCGTTCCGTGATCGCACGGTCCAGCAGATGGAACATGGCCTGGCGCTGCGTGCCGGCCGGGGCACAGGCCGACTTCAGCAGGATCACACGCCCCTCCCACTCCATCAGGCACACGGCCGCCACCAGGTGGGTGCCCTCCCGCACCCCCAGCATCCGGCACTGCCCGCGCCGCAGGCCCTCGCCCACCAAGCGCTCCAGCAACGGCAGCCCACCCTTGGGGATGCCACCATAGCGCCGTCCCGTGGTCGCGGCGAACAGCTGCGTGAACTCCACGGCACCCACATCGTCCACGATGACCGGTGGATCATCCCCGGCCTTGCGGAGATTGCGCAGATGGCCCTTGGAATACGCGGCCCGCAGCGCGCTCGCATCCTTGTCGAGCACGAGTTCCTGGTTCGTGTGGGGCACCAGGCGCATGTCGCGGGCGGCCCGCACGTGCATGTGGCGGTTGAGCCAGATGTCCCAATAGCGGAAGTGGCGCGGCACGGCCGCCAGGAAAGCATCGTCCAAGCCTTCGGTGCGCGCCGGCGCGAACACCCCGAGTTGCTGCAGTGTGTAGGGCTGATGGAGATAGCGCACACCGTACTTCCGGCGGTGGGTCAAGGGCATGATGGCACCGCTGTCATCGTCCACCAGCGCCTCCCAGCCCGGACTGCACAGATCCAGCACCCAGCTCTGCGCATACCACAGGCGGTCGGGACATCGCAGGAGCATGCGGTCCCACTGGGCCTTGTCGATGGCGGCATGCGGCAGATTTTGGATCATGGCTTGGCAAGTTGCACCACCCGGTCGAGCACCGCAGGCCACGGGCGGAACTCACGGTAGCCACTGAGGTAGCGATCGTGCCACACGCTGATGAAGGTACCGCCCACGTCCCGCACCCGATCGCTGTACACCTGCATGGTGCGCACCACATCGTCGGGTTCCAGGCCCACCCGTTCGATGAGCGCACTGTCCATCACCGCGAAGGGATGGATCATCAGGTCCGTGGCACGCTCCTGCTCCAGGTCGTACCACGGGAAAGGCGTGCAGGTGGAAGCCCGGAAACCGGCGCGGTCCGCGAAGCCCAGCGAGTGCTCCTCGGTGAAGCCCAGCTCTTGCGCGGTGCGCAGGCTTTGCGGTGGCGCCCAACGCAGGTAGTGGTGGCGGCTCGCGGTGACCGGCGTGGGTATGATCGCCCGCAGCACCCGGGCCTCCTCCGCCCATTGCGCGTGAACGTCCGTGGCATGATAGGCGGGGTGCAGGCCGGTGCGTGCTGCCGTGAATGCGGCAAATCGCGCACGCACCGAGGCGGGCCAGCGTTGGGGCGGCACGGAATGGTCGTGTGCACCATCGCCACGCAGCAGCATGAAAAGGATCGCATCGTCCACGTGGGCACGCTGCTCCTGCACACGGTCCAGCACGGCGAGGTAGGGGTCATGGCCGGTCAGGCGATCACGCCAGCGGTCCACCACGGCACCGAACCTTCCGCCCAACATGTCCTTCGCGGTGGCGCCCAGTGCGCGGTGAAGCGGGCGTCCCACATGGCGCAGCACATTGTCCATGTCCACCGTGAGGACATGGCGATAGGCGCGCGGCCGCAATACCAGCCCGGGCCACTGCATGCGCAGCCGCTCCCCGAGTTCGATGGCCCAATGGTCCACCCACGGCCTGTCGGCCAACCCATGCCGCACCACGAAGAGCGCATCGCTGCGGACCCGACCATGCACATCGCGTTCGGTGCGGCCGATCTCATCGGCGAGGCTCAGCAGATGGAAGGCCGATGCGAACACGTCATGACCGCCGGCCGTGGGGAAGATGTGCGGACCATCGGGGCCCTCCACCACGCCCTGCGGCGGGCTGGTGCGCGCAAGGCCGCCGCTCTCCGGCACGAGCAACGCACCGACGAACACTTGGCGGCCGTATGCCAGCCGCGGCCCCTGCGCACTGCGGAACTCCTCCGTGCTGGCAGCGGTCCGCATGCGGAGGCCCAGGATCCCTTCCAGCAGATGCCGGGCGATGTACCGGGCACGTGGCGAATCCACGTCGAAGTGCACCAGCACCTCGTCCATCGGTCCACGCTCCTTCATCCCGCTCATCGCTTCAATGCGGGCACGGCCCAGCGCAACAAGGTTCCCGCCGCCTCGGCCCAGCTGAAGACATGCACCCGACCACCCTTGGCCAGGTATTCCCGCGTATGGTCGGCCACCGCGCGGAGGTCCATGTACCACATCGGCACACCACGGTGCGTCAATGCACGCACCACCCCCGCATCCACCAGGTCCTGCTGATAGCGGTGCAGGTGGTTGCGCACCCCGAACCGCTTGGCGTAGTAGCGCACCTTGCGCGGGGTCCATCCCTCGGGTGTGCGTACGGCGATCGTCCGCTCCACATGCCGGCGATAACGCACGCCCAGCGTTTCCTCGAAGTGGTGGATGAAGGTGAAGCTGTACTGGAAGTCGACGTCAACGATGAGCATCCGCGCATCACTGCGCACGAGATGACCGAAGATGCTGTTGGGCCCGAACGTACTGGCATCGTCCAGCGCGACGATCTCGTCAATGCGGCTGCCCATGACGAACACCGAGTGGAGCGGATCATTCGTACGGCGTACGTCCGGGCGTTCCATCACCCGCTTGGACACGGCGCCCGTGGTGGGCTTCGACGTGGCGGGATCGAAGCGGTCACCGTCGCAGAGATCATCGGTGAACGCCGGCACCACCAGGGTACCATCGGGCATGGCGTGCAGGAAGGAGTCGATCCAACTGTCCACGGAGAAGCGTTCACCGGCACTGCGGGCACGCAGGGCCATGCGCGTCACATCAGACGCCAGGTAGAGGGTGTCATCGCGCCGCAGCCCCAGCTGCCCGGCGATGTCGAGGTAGGAACCCGGGATCTCGGTGACGGTCATGCGGGCCTTGGCAGCAGTGCTCAACGGCCACCTGTCTGCTCCGTGCAAAGCAACGCATCCGCGAAGTACTTCGTGCCCCAGTTGGGGAAGGCGAACTTCTCATAGCGCCCCCACAACGGGACCGAGCCCGGCATTGCGCCATGCACATCCTGCGGGCCATGGGCCGAAAGCTGCTGCACCCCCAACAGCCATCTGATGGCGGCATCACGGGCACTGCGCATGGTGTCATCGCCATCGAGCTTGGTCCACACGATCACGAGTTGGGCCGTGCCGGTCACGATGGCGTGCTCGGAACCTTTCCAGTCGCGGTCATAGCGTCCGTACAGGCGTCCGCGCGCAAGGAAGGATGTGGCCAATGCACGTGCACCGGGCAGGGCAGCCCGCCTGAAGCGCTCATCGTGCAGGAGCGCGGCGCAATCCAAGAGACCGTCGAGGGTGTATGCGATGGTGTGCGTGATCGGCCGGTCGTTGTGGCGCACGGTATTGTCGGCGTTGGCGAACCAACCGTTCGGGGCCTGCTGCTTCAGCACCCATTCCAGGTTGCGCTCGGCCGCCTTTCGGAATACCCCGTCACCGGTCGCCCGGGCCAGCTCCAGCAACGGTGCGTCCACGTACGTGTCGTACACCCGGGCCACGCCGAGGAAATTGGCCGCGCGCCAGGCACCATCGGCCTCCTGCGTGGACACGATCCATCGACCGGCCCGCTCCGCGCTCTCCAGAAAACGGGCCTCGCCGGTGTGGGCATGCAAGGCGAGCATGCCCCGGACCACTTGGGCCGTGTTGAAAACGATGCTGGGCCGCGGCTCCCCCACCCGGCCGCCCTGCCAGCCGCCATCGGACCGCTGGATGCCCAACAGCCATTCGCCCGCGCGCAAGGCCGCCGCTTCGGCCTCGGGCCATCGCAGGTGGAGCGCGGTGCGGAGCAGCGTGGGAATGGCATAGCCCGTGGTCTCGGGATAGGAGGCGCCCCAGCCATGGGTCAGGTGGTAGCTGCCCATGCCCCCATCACCACAGACCTTCTGGGCGCGCAGGAGATAGCCCACCGCATCGCGCAGGGCCTGGCTGGGGTCGTTGGTGCGGCCCAGAACGGGTCCGGACCGGTGGGCGTTGATCAGTGCGCGCACCGGGGGCTCGGCCAGCCCGGCGGCGAACGATCGTGCGTAGTCAAGTAGCGAGCGGATCACAGCGCTTGGGTCAGTTTCTCACAGATGCGTTCGGCGGCCCGGCCATCGCCAAAAATGTCGGTATGTCCCCCCACCTGGTGGTCGATCAATTTGCCGGCCGCATCGGTGATCCGCCGGGTGTCGGCCCCGGCGAGGAGGGCATCGCCGCTCTCCACCAGCTCCACCCACTCGGTCTCGTCGCGCAGGACCACGCACGGCCGGCCGAGGAACCACGCCTCCTTCTGCACCCCACCGCTGTCGGTGAGCACCAGGCGGGCACTGCTCTCCAGCGCGGTCATGTCGAGGAAGCCCACCGGAGGCAGCACGTGGATGCCGGCGGTGCTCAGCACGCGCTCACGCAGGGCGGCATCGGGCAGGGCCATGAGCTGCTTGCGGGCGCGGGGATGCAGCGGCAGCACCAGGGGAAGGCCATGGCGCTCGTGGATGTGGAGCAGCGCGGCGAGGATGGCGGCGAATCGCTCCGGCTGGTCCGTGTTGTGGTCGCGGTGCACGGTGGCCAGCACATAGCCTTCCGAGCGCAGGCCGTGGTCGGCCAGGATGGTGCTGCGCGTGCGGGCGAGCTGGCCGAAGTACAGTGTGTTGTCGAACATCACATCGCCCACATGCACCACATGCGGACGATCGGCCGTGGCCGGGCCGGTGATGTCCAATGCGAACCCTTCGCGCTGCAGGTTGTGCACCGCCGTGGCCGTGGGGCAGAACAGCCATGTGCTGCAGTGGTCACAGAGCACGCGGTTGATCTCCTCCGGCATGGACTTGTTGAAGGAGCGCAGACCGGCCTCCACATGGGCCACGGGCACGTTCAGCTTGGCAGCGGCCAGGGCACCGGCGAGGGTGCTGTTGGTGTCGCCATAGACCAGCACCAGATCGGGCCGGTGTTCGTTGATGGCCCGCTCGATGCCGGTGATCATCGCCGCGGTCTGTTCGCCATGGCTGCCCGAACCCACGGCAAGCTGCACTTGCGGCGGTGCGATGCCCATCTCATCGAAGAAGACCTGCGACATGTGGGGATCGTAATGCTGCCCCGTGTGCAACACCACCTCCTCCAGACGGTCGGCATACAGACCGGCCACGGCCCGGCCGATGGCGGCCGCCTTGATGATCTGGGGGCGCGCACCCACCACGGTAAGGATCTTCAGCCGCCCCATTCACATCATCCCGTTGTCGGCAAAGCTGAAATATCCCGACGACGTGACAATGAGATGGTCCTGCACCAAGATCTCCAGCAGGCGCCCACCGTCCACCAACTTGCGGGTCAGGTTGATGTCTTCCGTGCTGGGGCGAAGCTGGCCACTGGGGTGGTTGTGCCCCAGCACCAGGCATGATGCGCGGCGGTCCAGGGCCTCCTTGAAGATCACCTTGGGATCGGCCACCGTGCCGTGGATGCCGCCCATGCTCACACGCACCCGATCGATGAGCCGGTTGCCGCGATCCAGCAGGAGCAGCCAGAACTCTTCGTGGGGCAGATCGGCCAGGTGGGGCCGGAGGAGTTCGTAGGCCACCACGCTCGTTCCCACCAACTCCCGCTCTGCCGGTTCTGCGGCCCGGCGACGACGGCCCAGCTCCAAGGCGGCCACGATGCTGATGGCCTTGGCCTGGCCGATGCCCTTGATGCGCATCAGGTCGGCCAGGCTCGCCCGGCCCAAGCGGTGCAGGTCGTTGCCACAGCCCATCAGCAGGCGTTTGGCCAGGTCGAGGGCGCTTTCGTTGCGGGTACCCGAGCCCAGCAGAATGGCGATGAGCTCCGCGTCAGAGAGCACGTGCGCCCCATGCTGCATGAGCTTCTCCCGCGGACGGTCGTCTGGAGCCCACTCCCGTATGCTGAGCTTTTCCGTTCCGATCGTCATGGGTGGAAAAAAGGACAGGTCCCTCATCGGGACCTGTCCAAGATAAGATGAGGGAGGCTCACTGAAGGGCCTGCACGTGACGGGTCACGGACGACTTCAGGTTGGCCGCCTTGTTCTTGTGGATCACGTTGTTCTTGGCCAGCTTGTCCAGCATGGCGGACACTTTCGGCAGCAGCTCAGCCGCGGCCTTCTTGTCCTTGGTGGCCCGGAGGTCACGCACGGCGTTACGGGCGGTCTTGTGCTGGTAGCGGTTGCGCGCGTTACGGGTCTCGGTCTGACGCACCCGCTTCAGGGCTGATTTGTGGTTGGCCATCGCTTGGATCGGTCCTTTCTCGGAAAAGGGAGGGCAAATATAGGGAGTATTGTGCTTCCCCCCACCCTTTTGTCAGGAAAAAGCCCCGGCGGGCGACCGGGGCTCTTCCTGGGTTGAGGTCAGTGGGCGTGGTTCAATATGCGTTGGGGTCCTTCCCGAACATGTTGGTGACGGTCTTCACCACGATCTTCAGGTCGAGCCAGAAGGACCAGTTCTCCAGGTACCACACGTCCATTTCCACACGGCGCTCCATGAGCTCCGGGGTGCGGGTCTCACCGCGCAGGCCGTTCACCTGGGCCCAACCGGTCACTCCCGGGCGCACAAAGTGGCGCACCATGTACTTGTCGATGATGTCGCGGTACTGGTCATTGAGCTTCAGCGGGTGGGGACGCGGGCCCACCACGCTCATGTGGCCCAGCAGCACGTTGAAGAACTGGGGCATCTCGTCCAGGTTGCTCTTCCGCAGGAAGGCGCCCACCCGGGTGACCCGGGGGTCGTTCTTGATGGCCTGCTTGCTGTCGGCCTCACGGTTCATGCGCATGCTGCGGAACTTCCAGCACACGAAGGGCTTGTTGTCGCGGCCCAGTCGGTTCTGCTTGAAGAACACGGGACCGGGGCTGGAGAGCTTCACCAGCAGGCCCAGCAGGGGGAAGAGCCAGCTGAACACCAGCACGATCACCAGCGCGGAGAAGACGATGTCGAAGGCTCGCTTCACGGCGCGGTTCCACATCCGGTCCAGGGGCTCGCGGCGGATCTTGCTCACGGGCACGTCGCCGTGGAACTCCAGGTCGCTGGTCTTCACCACGGGAATGAAGCTTTCTGCACTGGGGATCACCCGGAAACGCACCGTGTTGCGCTCGCAGAACTCCATGAGATCGGTGATCTCCTGACGGCGGGTGCCCGGCAGGGCGCAGTAGAGGATATCGATGCGGTTGGCCAGCACGAACGCCTTCGCCGCGGCGATGTCGCCCATGCGCCGGTCCTCCAGCGAGGCCTGCACGGGCTCATCGTTGAATAGCCCCCGGAAGCGATAGCCGCGCACGGTCTGGTCCTCACAATAGTGGATGATCTCCTCCACGGCGGGGCCATCGCCCACGATCACCAGGTCTTTCACGGTGGTAAGTGGCTCCAAGGTGAGCACCTTGCTCAGACCGGATTGCACGTGTTGGAAGGAATGGCGACCCGCCCGCAGGAGCGAGCCGAGCTCCGTGGCGAACTCCGGACGGTCGGTTTGGGCCGTGCGCCCGGAGGCGTTGCCACGCACGTGTATGGTCTTTTCCATTCGCACTGCTCTAGTTCAGGCTCCTCGGATGACGGCCCGAGGGGAGCAAAAGTACCCGGTACGCCACCCGAATGTCAAGTTCGTCGTTAATTTTTCCACATTCGTCGAAACAATGCCTGGGGTCGTCCGCGGTGCGGGCCGCCTCCAGACGTGCCCTATTGCACCTCCCCACCAGGCCCCTTTGCGCCGAACATCCGCCCCACCCATGCCCGGAGGAACATGCCCAGGAAGAGCGTATTGGTCACCAGGTAGCGCTTCCACAGGCGCCGCGGCTCCAAGGCGAGCCGGTACAGCCACTCCAAGGAAAGGTCGCGCATCCACTTGGGGGCACGGGTGTCGATACCGGCATACAAGAGGAAGGCCCCCCCAAGGCCGAGCATCACCCCGTTCACGCGGCCCTGCATGCGGGCCATCCACTGCTCCTGCTTGGGGCAGCCCAGTGACACCATGACGATGCCCGCCCCCGAGGCATTGATGCGCGCAGCATCGCCCTCCAGGTCCATGCCATCGAGCGGCCCGAAGGGAGGCGACCAGCTGCCCACGATGCGCAGGCGGGGATACTCCTTTGCCGCCCGTTCGCGGATGCGGGCCAGCGTGGCATCCGCGCCGCCATAGAGGTACACGCCCACATCGGTCGCTTCGGCGGCCTGAAGGAGGGAGGGCATCAGATCGTTGCCGGCCACCCGCTCCTGCCGCACACCGGCCAGCCAACGCAGGGCAAGGACCACGGGCATGCCATCCGCAGTGGCGAACCGCGCGCCATCCACCACTTGGGCGAAGGCAGGATCCCGAGCCTCCACGGTCATGTGGGCGTTCACACAGCACACATAGGCCGATGCACGGACCCGGGCCAGATCGATGATGGCCTGCACGTGCCTGTGGAAGTCACCCAGCGATATGCGCACGGTGAGCACCCGCTGGCGTGAAAGGGAAGTGCGCTCGCTCATGCCTTGCCGCGCACTTGGTCCACATACAGGCGCTCGGGCGGCTTCACACCCGCGCTCACCTCATCGTACCACCGCACCATCTCCTTCACCCCGGCCTGCACCGACCAAGGCGCCTCGCCCAAGGCCTCGATGGTCCGGTCCATGGGGGTGATGTAGTCACTGGTCATGCTGCGATAGCGCCCGCTGGTGATGGGGAACGGCAGGCCGATGGCCTTGAGCACGTCGCCGAACAATGCGGCGGAGCGCACCACCCAGGCGGGTATGTAGCGCACCGGTCGGCCGGTGAGTTCACGGGATACGGTCTCCACCCAGGTCTTCAGGTCGAAGGGGCGGTCGCCCACGTAGAAGACCCGGCCGGTCACCAGCCCATCATCCGCCTGCAGGATCCGGTCGATCTGCCACACCACATTGCCCACGTATCCGTAGGAGCGGATCACCTTCTGCCGCCCGGGGTGGAAGTACAGGCCCTTCCGCATCACCCGGAACATCACATCGCGGTAGCGCAACGACCACGGCCCCCAGATGGTGGTGGGCCGGATGATGGTCCATGTGATGGGCAGACCGGCCCCGCGCAATGCCACTTCGGTCAGGCGCTTGGACTCCCCATAGACCGTGAAAGGCTTGTAGTCCTGATCGTGCTTCGGCTGATACCCGGCCTCACAGACGAACTGGGTGCTGGTGACCACGATGCGGCGCACGCTCGGCGTGGCCTTCACCACCTCCAGGAGGATGCGTGTGCCTTCGTGGTTCTGCAGGTAGGCGTCCACATCGTGCTTCTCCAAGGTGTCCGTGCGGGCGGCCAGATGCACCACGTGGGTGGGCATGAAACTGGCAAAGGCCGCTTCCACCGCTGCACGGTCCATGATGTCGACTTCGCGCCACCACGGCTTCTGGGCGGGATCGAGCGGCGGGTTCCAGTCGATGTTGAGCAGTGGCACACCTTGGGCGATGTAGTGCGCCATCAGGTTGGTGCCGATGAAACCTGACCCGCCGGTGACCAGCAGGCGCATGTCCTTTTCGTTCATGGGGCCTGTTCGGAGATCTCGCGCTCCATGGCGCGCTGGAAGGCTTCCAACGTGAAACTCCGTTCAAAGATGCGCCGGCCCTCCGCGCCCATGGTCCGGCGCAGCTCCGGATCGCGGGCCAGTTCCCCGAGCTTTTCCGCCAATGACGCGGGATCGCGCACGGGCACAAGGGATCCGCTCCGCCCATCGGAAACCACCGAAGGGATGCCGCGCCACCAGGTGCTCACCACGGGTTTGGCGAACATCATCGCCTCGGCCACCACCAGCCCGAAACTTTCCGCCTCGAAGAACGACGGGAAGCAGAAAATGTCGCACCCCGCGAAGGCGCGGAACTTGGCCGCATCGCGCAACACCCCGAGCATTTCCACCCGCCCGGCGAGACCGCTGCGCGCGATGAATTCCGTGCACTCCTGCTCGAAGGCTGCATCGCCCCACCTCCCCATGAGCTGCAGCCGTGCGTTCACCCCGGTGGAGACCAGCGTGGCGAAAGCCTCCAGCAACACGCGCACGCCCTTCGAAGGGATGAGCACGCCGGTGAACAGGATCACCAGCGGCTCGTCGGGTCCGGCCGTGCGTTCGGGCACAGTGCCGCGCATGTCGGGGATCCCGTTCGGCACCACCACACTGCGGCGGGCGCCAAGTGCGGCGCCATCATCCGGGTTCTGGGGGGCGGTGCGGATGCACAGGTCGGGGCGGCGATAGGCACAGCGGAACAGTGTGCGCAGCACGGGGTTCAGGCTGGGCTCCAGCGTACTCACCCCACTGGCATGGAAGTGGAACACCGTGCGGCGGAAGGCCCAGCGTGTGGCGCAGAGCAGGACGATGTCGCGCAGCACAGGCACCATGTCGGGGCCGGCGGGCGGGTAATACAGCACCTGCGGGCGGTGGCGCAGCCGTGCCCACCACACGGCCAGTATGGTGGTGAGGAGCACCCACAACTTGCGGAAGGCGAAGCGGCCCACGCTGTCCATGTCGGCCGAGAAGGCCATGCGCACATGGAAAAGCCGCATGTGCGTGTACCGCCCGTCGAGCAGGTACTGGATCATCATGGCCTGGCCACCGAAAGGAGGCGGGGTCTGGCCCACGACCAGGACACGAAGCGGCTTGCTGGGGTTCGGCACGCGGGCAAAAGTATCGTTGGCCGGATGCCTCCGTAGGCGCTTTTCGGCCGGCCATCAACAGGTGGATCGTGCACACCGGACGGCAAGGACATCCCGATCCATCGGTCGGACGGGGCATGTCGTCGAATGGGCGTAACCACAAAGGGAACATCCTTGTTGAAGGGACCTGTCGAATCCCTTCACGCATGCGATCCCCCTCCTACCGCACGGCTTCACTGATCCTTCTCCTGGCGCTGTGCACGCGCCTGCTGGCCGTGACCTACTATGTCTCCCCGAACGGGAACGACAACAATAATGGCACATCACCGGGCTCCCCTTGGCGCACCATCCAGCGAGCCCAGCAGGTGACCCAGTCGATGCAACCCGGCGACCGCATCCTCTTCGAGCGCGGTGGGGTGTATCCCGGCAAGCTCAACCTGAACGCTTCGGGCACCGCGGCCAACCCGATCACCTTCGGCGCATATGGCACGGGGCCTGACCCGGTCATCTCCGGCGGCGTACCCGTAAGCGGATGGGCCCCCTACCAAGGCAACATCTGGCGCGCATCGTTCGACCAAGCGCCGAAATACCTGATCGTGGATGGCGCGCTGATGACCCTGGCCCGCCACCCCAACAGCGGATGGCTGAAGAACGTGCAGGGCTCGAACAGCAGCGTATCCGCCCCCCAGCTGGACCAGCCGAACGGCCATTGGAACGGCGCGACGATCGTGGCGCGCACCAGCAACTGGAGCTACAAGAAGATGACCGTGACCAACCACAGCAACGGCACGCTCCACTTCGCCAGCATCGGACACAACTTCGGCAATGCCGACTGGGGCTTCTTCATCCAGAACTCGCTCCATGCGCTGGATGCCGAGGGTGAGTGGTACCATGATGCCTCGACCGGCCACCTCTACTTCCATCCGCCGGGTGGTGTGGACCCCAACACCATGCAGGTGCTCGCCAGCGTGTACGATCATGGCTTCGCGCCGGGCTGGCAGCGCCAGCACATCATCGTGGAGAACATGGTGTTCCAAGGGCAGACGGCCGCGGGAGTGAGCACCGAAGTGGCCCACAATGTGATCGTACGCAACTGCACCTTCCGGTACTGCTACAAGGGCATCAGCAGCAGCGGCAGCAACAACCTCTACGCCAACAACCACTTCCACGACACCCACGCCTCGGCCGTCAACATCTACGGAGAGCCCAACACGCGGGTGGAGAACAACCTGTTCGAGCGCATCGCGGTGATACCCGGCGGCGGTGAGGACGACTGGGGTTACTTCGGTGTGACGATCAGCGGTGAGAACACCGTGGTGCGCGGCAACGTGATGGACCAGATCGGCTACATCGGCATCGGCACCACCAACAACGGTCTGGTGGAACGCAACGTGGTGCGCCATGCCTGCGCCATCCTGAACGACGGCGCCGCGATCACCTTCGACGACTGCGACGGCGTGGTGGTGCGCGACAACATCGTGGAGGACATGGTGTGCGACCTGAGCAGCGTGGCCACCACCCACATCGCCTACTACAAGATCGGCTTCGGCATCTACTTCGGCAACCGGGTGATCAAGAACACCATTGTGGAACGCAACACCGTAACCCGCTGCGACGGTGCCGGCATCCACGTGGACCACACCAAATTGAACAGCGGCAACATCGTGCGCGACAACGTGCTCTTCGACAACGCCGTGCAGCTGAGCATCTCCGATTTCTCCAACAACAACACGCCCGGTGGCTCGCCGCCCTGGCACGTCCCCGCGTTCAACACCATCTACAGCGGCAACGTGATGTACTCCGTGCGCCCCGATCAAATGTGCATGCGCCAGATGCACGTGTACTCCACGAACATGGTGGATTACGGCACCTTCACCAACAACCGCTACTTCAACCCCTACGAGGAGCTGAGCATCAAGATCTGGGTGCAGCCCGCCAGCAGCACCCGCCTGCTGACCCTGGAGCGCTGGCAGGCCGAACAGAACAAGGACCAGGGTTCCACCCGCAGCCCTCTGCGCCTGCCCGCCTACGAGGTACTCGATGTGCTGAGCAACGAGTTCATCACCAACGGCCAGTTCTCCCAGAACGTGAACGGCTGGAGCGGTTGGCCCACCAACACCCAGTACACGGTGGACCACACCTACCTGGACAACGGTGCACTGAAGGTGCACATGCCCAACAACAGCCAGTACGACTACTTCTTCCTGCACCAGCCGCAGATGTTCAATGTGGAGCAGGGCGCATGGTATCGCCTGCGAACGAGCACGCAGAGCACCATGCATGGCGTGGTGACGGTGGAGATGAAGGCCGAATCGCAGGTGACCGGCCCCTACAACTTCTGGAACAAGGCCATCCCCTTCAGCGATGAGCGCCGCGATCTGGAGATCTTCTTCCAGAGCGACCGGACCGAGCCGGCCCGCATCCAACTGGTGAACCACTGGACGGAGCACACCTACTGGATGGACAACGTGAGTGTGCAGCGGGTGGCCGTGCAGCCCGTGGACCCGTACGAGCGCTTCATCCTGGTGACGAACCCATCGAACAGCAGCACCACCTTCCCGCTCACGGGCTGCTGGAGCGACGTGGACGGCCAGGTGTACACCGGCAGCATCATGCTGGAGCCCTTCCGATCGATCGTGCTGCAGCTGGAGGATGAGAACCTTTGCATGTCCACCAGCACACACGAGCACTCTGTTGCGGCAGCGGCACCCGTGCACCCCAACCCCGTGCAGGCCGGCGGCACACTGCATCTGCCCGTGGCGGTGGACAGCCCCACCGAGGCCCGGATGATCGACGCAGCGGGCCGTGTGATGCAGCAACTTCAACTGGCTCCTGGCACGGACCGCCTGCCGGTGGGGCATGGACTGCCTGCCGGTGTGTACCATCTGCAACTGATCGACCACACGGGTGCGGTCCGCGCGCACCGATTGGTGGTGATGTAAAGTGGTTGGCTCACCGGGCAGCCGGCACCACTGTCCGATGGGATGGTGGGCCGGCTGTTCGCATTCAGTAGGTTTGGCGCCGATGTCCGCACCGCTTCGGACCTATTTCCTCGGCGACTTCCACCTCGGCGTGCCCGATGCCGCGAGCAGTCTGGCGCGTGAGAAGCGCATCGTGGCCTTCCTCGACGAGGCTGCGAAGGACGCCACGGAGATCGTATTGATGGGCGACCTGTTCGACTTCTGGTTCGAGTGGCGGAAGGCCGTGCCCCGCGGACATGTGCGCCTGCTGGGAAAGCTGGCCGAGCTCACCGATCGGGGCATCCCGGTGCACCTGTTCATCGGCAACCACGACATGTGGATCTTCGACTACGTGCCGAAGGAGACCGGTGTGACCATCCACCGCGAGCCGATCGTGCGCGAGATCGAAGGCAAGCGCTTCCTCATTGGCCATGGTGACGGCCTGGGCCCCGGCGACCACGGGTACAAGTTCCTGAAGAAGGTGTTCCGCAACCCGGTGTGCCAATGGCTCTTTGCGCGGCTGCATCCCAACTTCGCCCTGTGGATGGGCGATTTCTGGAGCGGCCGCAGCCGGAAGAAGAGCTACGAGAACGACCGCAGGTGGCTGGGCGAGGACAAGGAGTGGCTGGCGCAGTACTGCCGCGAACAACTGCAAAAGGAGCATTACGACTTCATGCTCTTCGGCCATCGCCACCTGCCGATCGACATCCCCGTTGATGCCGCCGATCGAGCGGCACGGTACATCAACACGGGCGACTGGATCACCTACTTCACGTACGCCGTGTTCGACGGGCAGGACGTGCGGCTGATGAAGCGTATGGGCGACGGGCCCCTGGGGGCCGACGTGCGGATCACCGGAGGTCCGGCGGCGTAGCCCCCGATCGCCTTACCGCCCCAGCCGCGCCACCAGGTCCACCAGGCGGCTGCTGTAGCCGTACTCGTTGTCGTACCAGCCCATGATCTTCACCATGTTGCCCACCACGCTGGTGAGCTGGGCGTCGAAGATGCAACTGTGGGGATCGCCCACGATGTCCACGCTCACGATGGGATCCTCGGTGTAGCGCAGGATGCCCTTGAGCCGACCTTCGGACAGCTCCTTGAAGTAGGCGTTGATCTCCTCGGCGCTGCGCAGGCGTTTCACGCGGCAGGTGATGTCGGTGATGGAGCCGTTGGGCACGGGCACGCGGATGCCGCCTCCGCCCAATCGGCCATCGAGCTCGGGGAAGATGCGCGTGATGGCCTTTGCCGCGCCGGTGGTGGTGGGGATCATGCTCACGGCGGCGGCGCGGGCGCGGCGCAGGTCCTTGTGCGGCGCGTCGTGGATGCGCTGATCACCGGTGTAGCTGTGCACGGTGGTGATGAATCCATCCTCGATGCCGCAGGACTCCAGCACGCCCAGGATCATGGGAGCGGCGCAGTTGGTGGTGCAGCTGGCGTTGCTGATGATCTCGTCGCCGCTTTCGAGCACGTGGTCGTTCACGCCGAGCACCACGGTCTTGATGTCGGGGTCCTTGGCGGGGGCGGAGAGCAGCACCCGCTTGGCGCCGGCCTTCAGGTGGGCCGAGGCCAGTTCGCGCGTGAGGAAGTGACCGGTGGACTCGATCACCACGTCGATGCCCAGGTCCTTCCACGGCAACGCCGCGGGGTCCTTCTCTGCATATGCGCGCACCTTGCGGCCGGCCAGGAAGAGGTGCCGGTCATCGTGCCCCACATCGCCAGGGAAGGTGCGGTGCACCGAGTCGTACTTGAACAAGTGGGCCAGTGTATGGGTGTCCGTGAGGTCGTTCACCGCCACGAGTTCGATCTCGCTGCGCTGGGTGAGGATGCGCGCGGTGGCGCGTCCGATACGACCGAAACCGTTGATGGCGATGCGCATGGGTCGATGGTTGGGGGGACGGGATGTCCGAGGCGATCAGAAGAGATGCTTCTCCGCGTGATAACTGCTGCGCACGAGCGGCCCGCTCTCCACGAAGCGGAAGCCTTTCTGCAGGCCGATCTCGCGGTACCGCGCGAACACGTCGGGGTGCACGAACTCGGCCACGGGGAGGTGGTTCCGCGTGGGCTGAAGGTACTGGCCCAGGGTGAGGATGTCCACGTTCACGCTGCGGAGGTCGTCCATGGTCTCAAGCACCTCCGCCTCGGTCTCGCCCAAGCCCAGCATCACGCCGCTCTTGGTGCGCAGACCGGCACGCTTGGCCCGCAGCAGCACCTCCAGGCTGCGGTCGTACTTGGCCTGCACACGCACCTGCTTGGTGAGGCGACGCACCGTCTCCAGGTTGTGGCTGAGGATGTCCGGTGCGGCATCGGTCACCACGGCGAGGTTCTCCCATTTCCCCTGAAAGTCGGGGATCAGGGTCTCCATGGTGGTGCCGGGGCATCGGCGGCGGATGGCGCGGATGGTGCGGGCCCAGATCTCGCTGCCGCCGTCCTTCAGGTCATCGCGGTCCACGCTGGTGATCACACAGTGCTTCACGCCCATGAGCTCCACGCTGCGGGCCACGCGGGCGGGCTCGAAGGGGTCCACCGCATCGGGGCGGCCGGTGGCCACATTGCAGAAGCCGCAGCTGCGGGTGCAAATGTTGCCCAGGATCATGAAGGTGGCCGTGCCCGCCCCCCAGCACTCGCCCATGTTGGGGCAGTTGCCGCTCTGGCAGATGGTGTGGAGCTTGTGCTCGCCCACGATGGCCGCCACCTTGCGGAAGTTCTCGCCGGTGGGCAGCTTCACACGCAACCAGTCAGGTTTGCGGGCGGGGGCGGTAGTGACCGTTTCGCTCATTCAGATGGACTTCTTGCCGAAGAACAGGGAGAGGTAGAATTGGAAGAAGAACTGCTTGTTCTCCACATCGTCCAGCTCGGCCATGATGGGTACGGGCTGCGGGTAGGCGTCCATGCTGGCGCCCACCTCCAATCCTTTGATGCCCGCGGCATCGCCCGCGTTCTCGAAGTTGAAACCAAAGCGGGCGAACCCGCCGATGTACGGACGGATCTCGCCCAGTCCGCGGAACCAGGTGGCACGGCCGTAGATGTTCTGCACGTCGTGCTTCTCCGGATCATAGCGCTCCGTGGTGATCGACTCGTACGGGAATGTGTCGGGGCTGCCGATCTGCAGGTACACCGGTTTGGCCAGTCCGATGGACGGACCGATGGCCCAGACCGTGTTGATCTCCACCCCGGTGCTCCGGATCTTGTCGGTGATCTGGTGCTTGTGCCCGTAGGTGGGGCGCAGGATGAGCATGCTATGCACCTTGCCGTAGAAGTAGCCACGCGAATCCTCGTAAAAGGGGTTGTAGCTCTTCACCTCCTTGGGGTGTTTCATGGACACGATCTCCACTCCGAGCATTCGGCGGTCGCGTGCGGTGCGGTGCTTGCCGTGCTGGAAGAAGAGGCCCCAGCCATTGCCGTGCACGGTGAGGCCGCCCAGCATCTCGGCGCGGTAGAGCACGCGCGTGTCGTCGTAGATGGTCTGCTGGGCTTGAAGCCGCTGCGGCACCACAACGAACACCACCAGGCCGGTCAAAAGGAGCAGGAGGTTCTTCACGGCGACCACAAATCTACATGTGGTGAGGCTGGCGTGCACGGCCCGAACGGGCATCGGTGCCCGAGGGCGGGGCCGCGAACGAAGAAGCCCGCACCGTTCGCACGGCCGGGCTCTGTCGGATGCGCAGTGGATATCCCTCAGCAGGCCTCAGCGGACCGGGCGGCCTCGACCTTGCTGTAGGCAGGGCAGCTCTTATGCGAGGAGCAGGAGGTCATGCATGCGCCGGTGACCATCACTGCGGCCAATATCAGGAGGAACTTTCTCATCGTTGGTCTGTTTGGTCCCTGCCGGGAGGGTGGCTCGGTCGTCCAAAGTTAGCCGTCGAACGAGAGTTCCCGAAAAATGTTTCATCCCCTTTTGGGCGATGCATTGTCGATATTTCGCCTTCAATGGTCCCCGACGCGCCTTCGCCCGAACCGCGCCCCCAGATCGGTGGCGGGTGGTACCCCGTGCTGGAAGATGCCTTCCGCAGGCCCAGCTTCCACGCCTTGAAGGCCCGGCTGGTGGAGGAACGCGCCCAGCACGCCGTGTACCCGCGGGGGGCCGACATCTTCGCCGCCTTCGAGCACACCCCGTTCGATGCAGTGAAAGCAGTGGTCCTGGGCCAGGACCCTTACCATGGCCCCGGCCAGGCGCACGGCCTGTGCTTCTCCGTTCAGTGCGGCGTGCCCCCACCGCCCTCCCTCCAGAACATCTTCAAGGAGCTGGAACGCGACCTGGGGTATCCCCCCCCCGCGCATGGCGACCTCACCGCATGGGCCCGCCAAGGGGTGCTGCTGCTCAACACCGTGCTCACCGTGCGCGCCGGTCAGGCGGGCTCCCACCAGGGCTGGGGTTGGGAGGACTTCACCGACCACGCGATCCGCGCACTGAGCGAGCACCACAAGGGCCTCATCTTCCTCCTGTGGGGACGGCCCGCCCAGCAGAAGGAGGTGCTCATCGACAACGAGAAGCACTACGTGTTGAAGGCACCGCACCCATCCCCCCTTTCGGCCCACCGGGGCTTCATCGGCTGCGGGCACTTTTCGCAGGTGAACGAGCTGCTGCTCGCCCAGGGCAAGGAGCCGATCGACTGGCGCCTATGACACGGCCCCTGGGCACGCTCCTCGGGCTGGTCATCGGCCTGGCCACGGCCGCGCAATCCGGCCACCAGCTCCGCTTCACCGTGGCCGGCGACCTGCCCCCGAAATGGACCCGCCCGGTGAAGCTGGCCAGCGCCGAGGATGTGCCGCACGAGCTGAAAAGCGTGATCGCCCTGCTGCATGCCCGGGGCCACCTTGAAGCCCACGTGGACACCTGCGTGGAGCGGAACGGCCAGACCACGTGCCACGTGGTGGCCGGACCGGCCTATCGCTGGGCGCGCCTCTCGGGATCGGGTATTCCCGCGGAGATCGCCACGGCCACGGGCTTTCGCGAGAAGCTGTACAGCGGCCGCCCCATCACGCCCCCACAGGTCACCCGGCTCCTGGAGGGCCTGTTGCGCCACTGCGAGGACAATGGCCATCCGTTCGCGCGGGTGTGGCTGGACAGCCTGCGCCGCGAGGATCACGGCGTGCATGCCATCTTACGCCTGGACCGCGGGCCGTTGGTGGTGTTCGACAGCGTGGTGGTTCGGGGCACGGTGCGCACCAACCTGCGCTACCTGCAGGCCCACATTGGCATCCGCCCCGGCGATCCGTACAACGAGCGGTTGATCACCGACCTTGAACGCCGCATCAAGGAGCTGCCCTTCGTCACGCCGAAGCAGCGGCCCTACGTGCAGTTCACGCCCGAGAGCACCAAGCTCTACCTCTTCCTGGACGCACGGAAGGCCAGTTCGATCAACGGTATCCTGGGTGTGCAACCCGACGAGGCCACGGGTCAGGTGAAGCTTACCGGCGACCTCGACCTGCGCCTGCGTAATGCCCTCTCGCGCGGAGAAGGGATCAACCTCAACTGGCGCAGCCTGGCCGACCGCACCCAGGAGCTGCGCGTGGGAGCCGACCTGCCGTTCGCTTTCCGCACCCCCTTTGGGCTCGATGCCTCGCTGAAGATCTTCCGGCGCGACACGAGCTTCCTGGAGGTGAACATGCGCGGAGGGCTGGACTACCTCATGGCGCGGGGCGACAAGGTGCAGTTCTTCGTGCAGAACCGGTCGAACGTGCGCCTGGGCACTCAGGTGATCGCCGTGCCCGGCCTGGCTGATGTGCGCCTGCTCAGCTATGGCCTTGGCCTGCACCGGGAACGGTTCGACTATCGCTTCAACCCGCGCCGCGGACACGCCCTGGACCTGGAGGGCAGCGTGGGCCGCAAGCGCAGCACCACCGCCGTGCTGGCCAGCCCGGAGGCCGCGCCCGATGTGCACACCCTCCTCTACGAACTGCAGGGAAAGGCCATTGTGCACATGCCTTTGGCGCGCCGAAGCACGGTGCGCCTGAGCACACAAGGCGGATGGATGGTGAACGACGACCTCTACCGCAACGAGCTCTACCGCATCGGCGGGCTGCAGAACCTGCGCGGCATGGACGAAAGTGGAACGCTGGCCTCGGCATGGGCGGTGGGCACCGTGGAATACCGGTTCCTCTATGAGGAGAACGCGAACTTTTTCGCCTTCTTCGACCAGGGCTGGTGGGAGGACCGCATTGACCATGGCCCGGAGGACCGGCCACGATCGGACACGCCGATCGGCTTCGGTGTGGGCGCCACCCTGGAGACCCGCGCCGGTCTCTTCAGCATCACCTACGCGCTGGGACGCCAGTTCAGCAACCCCATCATGCTGCGCGGTGGCAAGGTGCACTTCGGGTTCGTGTCGCTGTTCTGAGCACGGTGCCGGCGCCGCTTCTATTTTCGGCCCGTCATGGCCACGTTCCTGCCCCAATTGGCCCTGGTCGCGAGCCTCCTCATACCCGGCCTCACGGACGACCCACCCGACTCCCAAGGCATGGTGGACATGTTGCTGGAGTACATGGAGGTACGCTACCCCACTGCGGACCTCAATGGCGACCTGCTCTACGTGCAGGTGAGTACGCAGCGCATGTTCCACGTCCGTGGTCGGCAGCTGGTGAACGCCTATCCCATCGCCACGGCCGCCAACGGGCTGGGCACCTCCCTGAACAGCCTCCGCACGCCCACCGGCCTGCACCGCATCAGTGCCAAGTACGGCGATGGCGTGCCCATGTACGGCATACTGCGCGACCGCCGCTTCACCGGTGAAGTGGCCGACCCCGCATACGACGGTGAGGACAACGACTGGATCACCTCACGCATCCTTTGGCTCGACGGGTTGGAGCCCGGCCACAACAAGGGCGGGAGCAGCGACAGCCGCAAACGGTACATCTACATCCACGGCACGGCCAATGAACGTTCCATCGGCACGCCCTCCTCGCGCGGGTGCATCCGCATGCGCAATGCCGATGTGATCGAGCTGTACGACCAGGTGCCCGTGGGCGCGTTGGTGGTGGTGCTGGACAATTGAGCCCGCCGAACGGTCAACACGCATGGGAAGGCACACCGATCGGCCCGAAAACGCTGGTCGATACAGAACTTGCCCATGTTGGTCCAAGCAACGCAAGACTGACGCCGCCCTGGCCCGGAACACCTCAAATGGGCTGCACGCCAAGATCTTCGCCAGATCGTTCCGATCTGAACAGGTTCGGCGTGGCTTACCTTCGTGTCTCCACCGATGGAACTCATCCTACCCATCATCGCACTGTTCGTAGGCACTGCCATCGGCGCATACGTGATGCACCTGCGGGAGCGCGGACATGTGGAGCGTGAACTGGCCTCCCTGCGCCGCGAGGTGGACATCGAACGTGGCGAGGCGACCCGGTTCCAAGCCGAGATGCAGCAAAGGCTCGATGCCGCCACCTCAGAAGTCATCGCCCTTAACGCCATGCTTGCCACCGAGCAGGAGCGCAACCGGGGCCTGGCGGAAAAGCTCGCGGGGCAGCGCACCGAGCTCGAGCAGCAGCAGGCGCGCCTCACCACCGAGTTCGAGAACATCGCCAACAAGCTCCTCGAGGCCAAGGGCCGCCAGCTGAACGAGCAGCAGCAGGAGCGGCTGGGGGCGATCCTGAAGCCGCTCCAGGACCGCATCGAAGGCTTCCAGAAGCAGGTGCAGGAAGCCTATCAGGCCGAAGGGCGCGAGCGCTTCCTGTTGAAGAGCGAAGTGGCCAAATTAGTGGAGCAGAACCAACGGCTGAGCCAGGAGGCCAACGACCTCACCCGGGCCCTGAAGGGCGACACCCAGGCCCAGGGCGCATGGGGCGAGATGGTGCTGGAGAAGCTGCTGGAAAGCTCCGGCCTGGTGAAGGGGCAGGAGTACACCATGCAGGCCAGCACCACCCTCGACGATGGCTCGCGCCTGCGCCCCGACGCCGTGGTGATGCTGCCCGATGACAAGCACCTGATCATCGACAGCAAGGTGAGCCTCGTGCACTACGAGCGCTTCACCGCCACCACCGATGAGGCCGAGAAGGCACGCCTGCTGAAGCAGCATATCGAGAGCCTGCGCGCCCACGCCAAGGGCCTCTCGGAAAAGGACTACACCCAGCTCTACGGGGTGCGCAGTGTCGACTTCGTACTGATGTTCGTTCCCTTGGAGCCGGCATTCCTCCTTGCCCTGCGCCAACGGCCCGAGATCTTCCAGGAAGCCTACGACCGACAGGTGGTCATGGTGACGCACACCACGCTCATGGCCACCCTGCGTACCGTACACGGCATCTGGAAGAACGAGCGCATCGCCCGCAACCACTTGGAGATCGCCGAGCGCGCCGGGGCGCTGTACGACAAGTTCGTGAGCTTCACCACCACGCTGGGCGGGATCGGCAAGCATGTGCAACAAGCCAATGAGGACTACGAGAAGGCCCTGCGGCTGTTGAGCGAAGGGCCCGGCAACCTGGTGCGACAGGTGGAGATGCTGAAGGAACTGGGTGCGAAGACCAACAAGACCATCCACCCGAAACTGCTGCAACGCGCCAGCGACGAGGCCGAAGCGGAACCGGCATGAGACCCCTGTCGATCATCGGCATCTGGGCAACACTTCTGCTCGCCGTGGGCTGTGGCAGCGCGTCAACCACGCAGCGCGACAACGTGGCCCATCTCTATGGTCGCAGTTCGGCGGCGATCCAGTTGCGCGCACGGGTGTACCACCCCGACGAGGCACACACCACGCTCTACTTCAAGGTGCCCACGCGCGACCTGCTGTACAAGAGCGATGGTGGCGGGGGACCTTTCAAGGCGCGGGTACGACTGAGCTACAGCGCCTACGCCGACTGGAACGCCCGCACACCGCTCGACAGTGCCAGCATGCTGGTGGAGGACCTGACCAACGACCCCCTGGAGGACCAGGAGCTGATCGGCAGTCTGGCCATGCGCAACGGCGCTCTGCGTGGCTATGTGCTCACGGTGACCGCCCGCGACCTGAACCGCGATGCCCAAAGCACCTTGGTGATGCAGGTGGGCCCCGAGGGCACCGGCCGGCGCCACTACTTCCTGCCCGTGGACCCCCGCAACGGACTGCCGCTGTTCGACGACCACGTGCCGGCGGGCGGACGCGTGCGCGTGCGCAGTGAAGCATTCAAGGGACGGGTCCTTTACGGTGCGCGGCATGCCGTGGAGGATGGTCTGCCGCCGCCCGTGTTCAGCAGCGGCACCTCGCCCCGCCCCACCTCGGAGCCCGACAGTCTCTTCGAGGTGATGGTCGACCCGCTGGAAGGCACCTTCGACCTGGAGCTGTCCCACGCAGGCATCCACCACCTGCGCACCGATACCGCGAGCGCCGACGGATACAGCCTCTTCGTACTGACCGAAGCCTATCCGATAGTCGCCACGCCCAGCGACATGCTGGCACCGTTGCGGTACATCACCTCCAAACAGGAGTACGCCCGCATCACGGCTTCACCCGATGTGCGCAGGGCCATCGAGGAGTTCTGGCTGGAGGCGGCCGGCGATCGCGAACGGGCCCGCGAGGCCATCCGCATCTATTACTCCCGCGTGGAGAACGCCAACCGCCACTTCACCTCGCATGTGGAAGGCTGGCGTACCGACCGCGGTCTGGTGCACATCATCTTCGGCACGCCCAACACCATCTACCGCAACGAGCGCGGCGAGACGTGGATCTATGGAGAGGAGAACAACCTCATGAACCTCACCTTCCACTTCCAGCGGCAGATCGCACCGTACACGAACAACGATCTGACCCTGCAGCGCGACCCCATGTTCAAGGGGGCGTGGTACCGCAACGTGGAGAGCTGGCGGAACGGGCGGGTGTACCAGAACTGAGCGGCCGTTGTGCGGCCCCACCTCCATCTGACGCGCAACGGACCGTCCCCATTCCAGAAGCACGACCTTCGCCGACCGAACACCCCCCATGTCCAAGAACGACCTCATTTGCGGTATCCGGCCGGTGATCGAAGCCCTGACCGCCGGGCGTAACGTGGAAAAACTGCTGGTGCGCCGTGAGGCCGGGGGTGAAGGCATCCGGGAGATCCGGCGACTGGCACAGGACCGACAGGTCCCCTGGCAGCCCGTGCCCGTGGAAAAGCTGGACCGCCTTACGCGCACGGAGCACCAAGGAGTGATCGCCCTGCTGAGCCAGGTGGAGGAACAGGACATGGACGAGGTGATCGCCATGGCTTTTGAGCGCGGCGAAACGCCCTTGATCGTGGCCATGGACCATGTGACCGACGTGCGCAACCTGGGGGCCATCGCCCGCAGTGCGGAATGCTTCGGTGCGCACGCCCTGCTGGTGCCCAAGACCGGCACGGCCCGCCTGGGCAGCGACGCGGTGAAGAGCAGTGCCGGCGCGCTGCTGCGAAAGCCCGTGTGCCGCGTGCCCCGCTTGAAGGACGCCCTGCTGCGGGCCCGTGAACATGGTCTGCGGATCGTGGCGCTCACCGAGAAAGGCCCCACCCCGCTGGCCCAAGCCCAGCTGAGCGGCCCCCTGGTGCTGGTGCTGGGCTCCGAGGACCAAGGCATTTCGGACGCTGTGCTGCGCATGGCCGATGAGCTGGTGCACATCCCCATGGCCGGGTCCATCGGGTCGCTCAACGTGAGCGTGGCGGCCGGCATCGCGCTGCACGCCGTGCTGGGCGCGCGCTGACCACGCACATTTTTTCCACGATCGCGCCGGTCGCGGCATTCCGCTGCGCCCCAAGGCCATAGGCGCCGCCGATCGGCAACTTTTCCACGACAACCGGGGTATAAGGCCCGACCTGTACGGCCGGGATCCGGTGTCGCCGAGGCCACCTTTGTTCGCTGAAACGGTCGTACGGATCGACGAAAATGAAAAAACTGACGCCCTATTTGCTGACCGCTCTCCTCCTCACCCTGGCCTTTCCGGGCCCGGCCAGCGCCCAACATCCCCCCGAAGGGGCCGCGGAACTGGTGCTCCGGATCGATGGATTGACCAGCACCGAACGCGATGCGTTGACGCGTTCGCTGCCGGCCGATGGCTCCGTGCGCCTTGTCTACGCCTGCGTGCCGGCCGGCATCCTGATCCTGGAGGCCGCCGACAACAACGGCACCCGGGCCACGGTGCGCGAGAAGGTGATGCCGCTGGCCACCTCCCGCATCGCCGCCAGCCGCATCGCCGAGCCCGCCATCGACCGCGCGCAAGCCGAAGCCCAGTGCGCCAGCCTGCGCAGTGGTCACTGACCCCCCGCATCCCATTCACCCAACCCACACACAGGGAACGAACAGGAATATGATGATCACCGAACGCATGATCAGGGCCGCGTTCTCCACCGCACTGCTGGTAGTGGCCACCACGGGCCAGGCCCAGCTCACCGTCACCCCGCAGACGAACCTCCAGGAGCTGGCCCGCTCCATCACCGGTCCCGGCGTACAGATCTCCAATGTGTCCATCGACTGCCACAGTGCAGGCTATGGTGAGTTCTCCTATACCGGCAACGTGCTCAGCGTGAGCAGCGGTGTGCTGCTCACCAGCGGCAGCATCGCGAACGCGGTGGGGCCGAACAATGTGGAGGACAAGACCTTCGAGCAGAACCGCCCCGGCAGCGCCCTGCTGAACCAGGTGACGGGCCGCACCACGTACGATGCCTGCAAGCTGCAGCTCGATGTGATCCCCGGCGGCGACACCCTGCGCTTCAATTTCGCCTTCGCCAGCGAGGAATACAATGAGTGGGTGGGCTCGCAGTACAACGACGTGTTCGGCTTCTTCATCAGTGGTCCGGGCATCGTCGGTGATCCGGGCATCGCGCCGGAGAAGAACATCGCCTTGGTGCCGGGGACCAACCAAGCTGTGACCATCAACAACGTGAACGGTGGCAGCAATCAAGCCTACTTCCTGAACAACGCCGGTGGCCAGCACCTGCAGTACGACGGTCTCACCACCCAGCTGCAGGCCGTGGCCGTGGTGGAACCCTGCCAGACCTACACCCTGAAGCTGATCGTGGCCGATGCATCGGACCGCAAGTTCGACAGCGGTGTGTTCATCGAGCGACTTCAGAGCAACTCGGTGACCATGGAGGCGGTGACCGTGAGCGGCTTCCCCAACTTGGTGGAGGGCTGCAACGACGGCATGGTGCGCTTCACCCGGCAGGTGGTCACCCCCGATCCACTGAGCGTGCCCTACTTCCTGCAAGGCACCGCCACCAACGGCGTGGACTACCCCGCCGTGGGCGACCCCGACCCCATGGTGGCCAAGGTGGCCGTGATCCCGGGTGGCCAGGCCTCGGTGGAAGTGCCCTTCCAGCCCTTCGCCGATGGCCTGAACGAAGGCAGTGAATACATCCGGGTGTTGCTGAGCTCCTCCGTGTGCCCGGGCTTCTACATCGACAGCCTCGATCTCGTGATCCAGGATTCGCTGTATGCCACGGTGAACACGCCCGCGCCGATCTGCCACGGGGGCAATGCCCAACTGCAGGCGGACGGCGGCATGACCTACACGTGGAGCCCGGCCACCGGCCTGAGCACCACCACCGGCCCCGCGCCGTTGGCTTCGCCTGGCACCACCACCACGTACACCGTGACGGTGGAGGCCGGCAGCTGCCAGGAGACGCTTCAGACCACGGTGACCGTGAGCGCCTTGAGCCTGAGCGGCAGCGTGACGAGCCCCTTGTGCAATGGGAACGACAACGGGGCCATCGCCCTTACGGTGAGCGGCGGCGTGGCCCCGTACACCTATGCGTGGACAGGCCCCAACGGCTTCACCGCCAACACCGAGGACCTTACCGGATTAAGCGCGGGCAGCTACACCGTGGTGGTGACCGATGGCGCCGGATGCAGCATTAGCCAAGGCTTCAACGTGACGGCGCCGAACGCCCTGCAGGCCTCCTCGATGCCTTCCCTCCTGCCCTTCGGCCAGAACATCAGCTGTGCCGGCGGCAATGATGGCGCCATCGACCTTTCCGTGGGTGGCGGCACCGCGCCGTACGCATACGTATGGAGCGGCCCGAACGGCTTCAGTGCCACCACGCAGGACATCGCCAACCTGATCGCGGGAACCTATTCCGTGACGATCACCGATGCCAACGGCTGCAGCATCACCCACGAACGCACGCTGGTGGAACCGCCCAGCCTCTCCGCCACGTTCGCCGATGTGGTGCACGTGCTGTGCAGCGGCGCGAACACCGGTTCCGCCACGGCGGTGCCGCAGGGCGGCATGCCCCCATACACCTACAGCTGGAACACGGTGCCCGTGCAGAACGCCGCCACGGCCACGGCCTTGAGCGCCGGTGACCACACGGTGACCGTGACGGACATGTACGGTTGCACCGCCCAGGGCACCGTGACGATCGAGGGGGGCAGTGCCGCTCTGGCGGTGACCTTCACCAATGTGGAGACGGTGAACCAGTGCCAGAACGACGCCACGCCCAGCGGTTCGGCAACGGCCGTGGTGAGCGGTGGCGTGGGACCGTACACCTACAGCTGGAATACGGTGCCCGTGCAGACCGACGCAACCGTGCTGCTCAGCGCCGGGGGCACCTACACGGTGACCGTGACCGACGCGAACGGCTGCACCGGAAGCAACAGTGTGAGCCTTGGCCAGACCAGCCAGCCCTCCATCGCGATCACCACCCTGACCCATGCGGGATGCTCGGGCTTGGGCGGCAGCGCCACCGTGGCCATCACCGGAGGGGCGCCCGTAAGCCAGATCATCTGGAACACCACGCCGGCCCAGACGGGCGCCACCGCCACCGGCCTCGCGCCCGGCACATGGACGGCCACCGCGCAACACACGGACGGCTGCGTCACCTCCATCGATGTGACCGTGGATGGTCCGACCGAGAGCCTCTCGGCCACGATCACCAGCCTCACCGATGCGCTGTGCTTCGGTGATGGTGCGGGAAGCGCATCGGTGACCGCATCGGGAGGCACCGCCCCCTACACCTATGGCTGGAACACCGTGCCACCGCAAACCGATGCCACCGCAACGGGTCTCCCCGCCGGCACCTGGACCGTGACCGTGACCGACGCCAACGGCTGTACCGCCTCCGCCAGCGCCACGATCAATGGCCCCACCGCACCGCTCACCGTGGCCACCACCATCGATGGCCTGGTGCTGTGCTATGGCGGCGATGAAGGCAGCATCACTGCCAGCGCCAGCGGCGGCACCGCGCCGTACACCTACACTTGGAGCACCGGTCAGAACGGGCCCACCATCAGCGATCTGCCCATCGGCAGCTACACCGTGACGGTGAGCGATGCCAACGGCTGCACCACCAGCGCCACCGTGGACCTGGTGGGGCCTGAGGACGATCTGTTCGCCTTCGTGGAGAGCTACCAGCATGTGTCGTGCCATGGCCTCAACGATGGCAGTGCTACGCTGAGCATCACCGGCGGCAGTGGATCCTACACGGTGTATTGGAACACCGAACCGCCGCAGACCGGTCCCACGGCCACCGGCCTCGCGCCCGGCAACTACCTGGCCACGGTGTATGACAACAACGGCTGCACCGTGCCCAAGTTCGTGCCCTTCACCATCAACGGTCCCGATGCGCCCCTGGGCGTGACCGCGGTGATCAGCGACTTCAACGGATACAACGTGCTGTGCCACGACTCGCACGAAGGCTTCATCGACATCACCATCACGGGCGGCACGGCACCTTACACCCACGTGTGGACCGATGACCATGGGAACTCCACCGGCATCGAGGACCTGAGCGACCTGGATCCCGACAATTACCACCTGAGCGTGATCGACGCCGGCGGTTGCACGCTGGACACCACCTTCACCCTCATTGCACCACCCGCGATCACCGCCTCGGCCACGATCACCACGGCCACCTGTCAAGGCAGTGCCACCGGTGCCATCACCGGAGTGACCGTGGGTGGTGGTGTGGGCCCCTACACCCTCTCTTGGAGCGGCCCCGACGGCTTCAGCTCCAGCAGCACGGACATCACCGACCTCGCCGCCGGCATCTACCTGCTGACGGTCACCGATGCCCACGGCTGTGTGCAGACCCACGCATTCGACGTGAGCGAGCCCGGTGTGTTCACCATCTCCAGCACGTTGAGCGAGTACGTCGGCGGCTGGAACGTGAGCTGCAATGGCGCCACGGACGGCTCCATCGATGTGGAAGTGACCGGCGGCACCGGCCAGCTGAGCTACCAGTGGACCGGGCCCAACGGCTTCGTATCCACCACGCAGGACATCACCGACCTGGGCGCGGGCACCTACCAGCTCACCGTGACGGACGAGAACGGCTGCTCCACGCTGACCTCGTTCACCCTCACCCAGCCCGCACCGCTCACACTCACCCACCAAGCCAGCAACTACAGCGGCTATGGCATCAGCTGCGCCGGTGCGGAGGATGGCTTCATCGGTACGACCATCAGCGGTGGCACTCCCGACTACAACAGCATCAGCTGGACGGGCCCGGACGGCTTCACTGCGAACACGCAATCCATCTACAACCTCGCGCCGGGCACCTACACCATGACGGTGAGCGATGAGAACGGCTGCAGCGCCACGCTCACGGTGACCATCACCGCGCCTCTGCCGCTGAACGTGGTGGCCGATACGTCGACCAGCCCCAGCGGCGATGCGGTGGCCTGCAATGGCGCCAGCACGGGCAGCATCAGCCTGGCGATCACCGGCGGTGCCACACCCGTGACGGTGAGCTGGACCGGCCCGGACGGCTACACCGGCAATGGCGCCAACATCAGTGGCCTGGCCGCCGGCACCTACAACGCCACCATCACCGATGCGAACGGTTGCTCCGAAACGGTGCAGGTGACCCTCACGGAGCCCGCACCGATCGAAGTGGATGCCACCCTCTCCGCCTACAACGGATCGGCCGTGTCCTGTGCGGAGGCCAACGATGGCAGCATCACCACGAACGTGACGGGCGGATACGGCGCCTATACGTTCAGCTGGACCGGCCCCAACGGGTTCACCAGCACGGATGCATCGCTGAGCGGCCTGGTCGCCGGCACCTACACGGTGACGATCTCCGACGGGAACGGCTGTAGCCTCACCCGCAGTTACACGCTCGACGCGCCCGCGCCCATCGGCACGCTCATCGTGGCCGGCACGCATGGCGACCACCACGTGAGCTGCAATGAGGCCACCGATGGCAGCATCGTGCTCACCATCAGCGGCGGCACCACCCCCTACACGATCGCTTGGAACGGTCCGGACGGCCCGGTGGCCGGCACCACCGAACTGAACGACCTGGCGGCCGGCACCTACACCGTGACCGTAACGGACGCCAACGGCTGCACCCTCGAGGCGTCCATCACCCTCACCGCACCGCAACCGCTCAATGCGGCCACGACCACCTCGACCTACGGCGGTGGCGCCCAGGTGAGCTGCTCCGATGCCCAGGACGGCAGCATCGACCTGACCGTGACCGGTGGCACCGCACCTTACACCTACGCATGGAGCGACGGTCTGGGCTTCAACTCCACCGACGAGGACCTGAGCGGCCTGGCCCCGGGCACCTACACCGTGACCGTGACCGATGCCATGGGCTGCTCCACGACGACGAGCGTGACGCTGGACGCCCCCGAGCCCCTGACGATGACCGCCGAGCTGAGCGGCACGCCGGGCAGCAACGTGAGCTGCACCGATGCCCAGGACGGCTCCATTACGCTCAGCATCAGCGGTGGTGTGGCCCCGTACACCTACCTGTGGAGCAACAACAGCCAGGCCGCCGCGATCACCGGGCTCCCCGCTGGCACCTACAGCGTGACGGTGACCGATGCCAACGGTTGCACCATCACCGGCACGTGGACCCTGGAAGCCCCCGAGGCGATCGACGTGAACACCACCGTGGCCCTGCAACCCAACGGCCATGGCGTGAGCTGCAACGGCGCTGCTGACGGTGCCATCAGCACCACCATCAGCGGTGGCACGGCGCCCTACACCACGGACTGGACCGGCCCCAACGGCTTCACCGCCCAGACCGCAGACATCACCGGTCTGGTGGCTGGCACCTACACCCTCACTGTGGTCGACGCCCATGGCTGCACACAGGTGACGGTGGTGCACGTGACCCAGCCAGCCCCGGTGACGGTGCAGCTGAGCAGCAGCACCGTGGGCGGCCACCACATCGCCTGCACCGGTGACAGTACCGGCAGCGTCGATCTCACGGTGAGCGGCGGCACCGCGGGCTACACCTATCTGTGGAGCGGCCCCGACGGCTTCACCAGCACCGCCCCCACCATCTCGGGCCTGACCGCCGGCACCTACACGGTGATCGTGACCGACGATCTGGGATGCACCGGCAGCGCCTCGATCACCCTGACCGAGCCCGATCCGCTGCAGGTCGATGCCACGCTGAGCGATGCAGGCGCGGGCCATCAGGTGAGCTGCGCAGGCAATGACGGCTCCATCACCGTGGTGATCAGTGGCGGCATCGCCCCGATCTCCTTCGGGTGGATGGGCCCCAACGGTTTCGCCAGCACCGCCACGAGCATCGACGGCCTGGCACCGGGCACGTACACACTGCACATCACCGACGCCAACGGCTGCACGCTCACCTCCAGCTGGACACTGACCGCGCCCGAGATCATGGCCGCCGAGTTCGCCGCCGTTGCCAACACCTGCCCCGGCGACGCCACCGGCAGCATCGACCTGACCGTGCTGGGCGGCGTGTCCCCCTTCTCCCATGCCTGGAGCGGCCCCAACGGTTTCACCTCCACCGATGCGCAGATCACTGGCCTGGAGGCCGGCGCCTACACGGTGACCGTCACCGACGCGATGGGCTGCACGGCCACCTTCAGCCACACGCTGGAGGGCCCGGCCCCGCTGAACAGTGGCGCGTACGTGTCGTTCTTCGGCGAGTACAACATCCAATGCTTCGGTGACAGCACCGGCGTGATCGAACTGGCCCCGGAGGGTGGAACCGCTCCGTACAGCGTGCTGGTGAACGGTCCGGCCGGCTATGTCTCGAGCAGCCTGTCGCACACGGGTCTCGCCGCTGGTGACTATCACATCCTGATCACCGACGCGAACAGCTGCGTGCTCGACACCACCATCACCCTCACGGCGCCCGTGCTGCCGATCGATGTGAGCGTGGAGGTGAGCGTATACCCCAGCGGTACGAACGTGAGCTGCTACGGTGCGGCCGACGGTTGGATCCTGGCCACGGCCACGGGTGGTTCCGGCCAATTCACCTTCGTGTGGCGCGGCCCCGACAGCCTGGAGTGGAACACCCCGTTCATCGACGGCCTGTCCGCTGGGCAGTACGCCTATGAGCTGGTGGTGACCGACCAGAACCAGTGCACCTACTCCATGGAGGTGACGCTGACCCAGCCCGATGCGCCGCTCCAGGCCGACATCACCGTGAGCGAATACCCGGGTGGCCACAACGTGCCGTGCAGCGATGCCACCAACGGCACCATCACGGTGGTGGCCACTGGGGGGAACGGCGGCAATGAATTCGCCTGGACCGGCCCGAACGGCTTCACGTCCACCGCTTTCGAACTCACCGACCTCGCCCCCGGCACCTATGAGCTCACCCTCACGGACATGAACGGCTGCGTGGTGGAAGAGACGGTGACGCTGACCGCGCCTGAGCCGCTGGGCATCGCGCTGACCGGAAGCTCCATCAGCTGCAATGGCCTGAACGACGGCAGCGTGAGCGCGGTGATCACGGGAGGCACGCCCGCGTACACCCTGACCTGGACCGGCCCGACGCCCATCGCGAGCGACGAGACCACGCTCACGGACCTGGCGCCCGGCACCTACTGCCTCACCGTGACCGACGCCAACGGTTGCGAAACGCAGAGCTGCACCACGATCACCGAGCCCGAGCCCCTGGCGGCCACCCTGGCCACCGAAGTGGCGGCCTGCGGCATGAACGTGGGCGCCGTGCTCACCACGGTGACCGGCGGAACGGCACCGTTCTCCTTCGCATGGGACCATGGCGCCACCAGCGCTGATGTGACCGGGCTGGCCGCGGGCACCTATGGCGTGACCGTGACCGACGCCAACGGCTGCACCGTGCACGTGAGCGCCGAAGTCGCTGGCACGCCGGCCGTGACCGCCGACGCGGACGTGACCGGAAACATCTGCCACGGCGACGCCCAAGGCACCATCACCCTGAACATGCTCACCGGAACGGGTCCGTACACCTACGCGTGGAGCAACGGCGCCACCGAACCGAGCGTGGAAGGACTGACCGCCGGCACCTATGAGGTGACCGTGACCGACACCAACGGCTGCACCTTCACCGGCAGCTGGCATGTGTGGGAGGCCGACGCCATCGTGATCGACACGCTGCTTTCCGTGTACAGCGGCGGGTACAACGTGAGCACCCATGGCGGCAGCAACGGCAGCATTCAGACCAACGTGAGCGGCGGCACCGCACCGTACGCCTATGCCTGGAGCAATGGGGCCACCACGTCGAACATCAGCGGACTCACGGCCGGCACCTATGTACTGGTGGTGACGGATGCGAACGGGTGCGCGGCCGAGATCACCATCGAGGTGACCCAGCCGGACGACCTGGTGATGCCCACGGGCTTCACCCCCAACGGTGACGGCGCCAACGACACCTTCTTCATCCGCGGCCTGGACGCGTACCCGGCGAACACCTTCACCGTGTTCAATCGATGGGGCAACGTGGTCTACGACCGGCTGAACTACGCCAACGACTGGCGTGGCGAGAACCAGCAGCAGGACATGCTGCCCAACGGCACCTATTTCGTGATCCTGAAAGTGAATGGCGGTGAACGCACCCTGCAAGGCTATGTGGACCTGCGCCGCTGATCCAGAACGACCCACCATGATGAGGACCATCCGACATACGATCCTGCTCCTGGCGGCCATGGCCGTGGCACGGAGCGCGACCGCCCAACAGGAAGTGATGGTGAGCCAGTACATGTTCAACCAGCTCTTCCTGAACCCCGCCTATGCGGGCAGCCATGGATACGCCGGTGCCAGCATGCTCCACCGCTCGCAGTGGGTGGGCATGGAGGGCGCCCCCAGCACCAGCATGCTCGCGATCGACGCGCCGCTGATGAACAACAAGATGGGCCTGGGCTTCTCCCTGGTGCATGACCAGATCGGCATCTCGCGCGATCTGGACATGTCGGCCCACTACGCCTACCACCTGCAGCTGGGGCCTGCCAGCAAGATCGCGCTGGGCCTGCGCGCCGGTGTCAGCCTGTACTCCGCCCGGTTCAGCGACCTGGTCTACTGGGACGCCAACGACCAGATGTACCAGAACGACATCAGCAATGCCGTGGTGGGCAAGTTCGGCTTCGGCGTGTACTGGTATGACGCCACCAGCTACGTGGGCGTGTCCGTGCCCACGATCACCTCGGCCGATGGCGCCATCTCCGTGAAGAACGCCTCGGAGCTGGACCACTATTTCACCCAGCATTTCTACCTGCACGCCGGCAAGGTCTTCCCGCTTGGCGAATACTTCGACCTGAAGCCGAGCACCTTGGTGAAATTCCAGCCCGACGCACCGATGGAGGTGGACATCAACCTGAACGTGCTTTACCGGGAACGGATCTGGCTGGGCGCCGGCTATCGCACGGGAGATGCCGTGGTGGCCATGCTCGAATACCAGGTGACGCCCCAACTGCGGGTCGGCTACGCATACGACATGAACACCTCGCGCCTGCGCAGCTTCAACAGCGGCAGCCATGAAGTGATGCTGGGCGTGGACTTCGGACGCGACCTGGTGAAGATCAAGACGCCCCGCTACTTCTGACCGATGATCGCCATGAAGAAACTCCTTCCGATCCTGATCCCCGGTCTGCTGTTCGTGTCGTGCGCGCAGCAGCAACTGGTGAACGGCGACAAGGCATACGCGCGCATGGCCTACGCGAAGGCCACCCAGCACTACGAACGTGCGCTGGTGAAGATCGATGACCGCGCCGCAATGCTGCGCACCGCCGATGCCTTCCGCCGCCAGCAGAACGCCGTCCGTGCCGCCGAATGGTACGCGCGCGCCGCACAGAGCGCCCCCCTCACCGGCACGGACCTGCTGCACTATGGCCAGGTGCTGAGCACGCTGGGGCGCCACGATGAGGCGGCCGCCCTGTATGAAAGCGCACTGGCCGACAGCCCCGGCGACGCCTTTGCGCAAGGCCTGCTGCAAGGCATCCGCGACCGCGAGCGATTTTTCGTGGACACGACCCTCTTCACCGTGTCCCCGATCCGTCTGGACGGCTTCACCAGCGTCTTCGCCGCCACGCCCTATCGCGGAGGCATCCTCTTCGCCGGTGAGAAGACCGCGCCTGCGGGCCGCCAGAACCCGTGGACGGGCAACTCCTTCCTTGACCTATACACGTCCATGCCCGCGGGCACCGATGGCTGGAGCAGCGCCGCTCCGCTGCCCGGGGATGTGAACGGCCGCTTCCACGATGGTCCGGCGGCGCTGTCGCCCGACGGACGTGAGTTGTACTTCACCCGCAGCGACTACTACAAGTTCCGACTGAACAAGGACGATGGGGCCGTGAGCCACCTGAAGCTCTTCCGCGCGGAACTTGGCACCGACGGCAGCTGGGGCAACATCCACCAGTTCGCCCACAATGGCGACAACTTCTCCACCGGCCATGCCGCGCTGAGCAAGGACGGCAACACGTTGTACTTCATCAGCGACCGGCCCGGTGGTCACGGTGGCACCGACCTCTATCGAAGCACCCGTACGGCCAATGGCTGGAGCGCCCCCGAGAACCTGGGCCCCACGGTGAACACACCCGGCGATGAGATGTTCCCGACGGTGTTCGGCGACACCCTCTTCTTTGCCTCCAACGGGCACCCCGGCGTGGGCGGTCTGGACATCTTCCTCACGTGGCCCGATGGCCAAGGTGGATGGACCCCGCCGGAGAACCTGACCTATCCGATCAACACGCAATACGACGACTTCGCGATGGTGATGGACGCGGACGGGCGAAGTGGCCTGCTCTCCAGCAACCGCACCGGCCGCGACCACGTGCACCGCTTCCTGGTCCACGACCCCACCCTCGTCCTGCAAGGCACCTTCTTCAACGAGGAGACCGGCCAGCCGATGGCCGATGTGGAGTTGACGCTGCTCGACCAGACCACCGGGGAGACCCTCACGGCCCTCACCGGCCCGGACGGCAGCTACCGCTTCGACCTCCAGAAGGACCACAACTATCGGGTGAGCGGCGGCAAGAACGGCATGTTCACCGAGAGCCGCGACCTGAGCACCGTGGGGCAGCGCACCAGCCGCACCTGGACAGAGGACTTCCGCCTGAAAGAGGTGGTGATCGACAAGCCGATCGTGGTGGAGAACATCTACTACGACTACGACCGCTGGGACATCCGTCCGGATGCCGCGGTCGAATTGGACAAGCTGGCGCGCATCTTCATCGACAACCCGAACCTCAGCTTCGAGCTCAGTTCCCACACCGACAGCCGGGCCAGCCACATGTACAACCTGCTGCTGAGCGAAGCCCGTGCGAAGGCCGCCGTGGACTATCTCATCCAGCGCGGCGTGGACCCTGACCGCATCGTGGCGCGTGGCTATGGCGAGACGCGCTTGGTGAACCACTGCAAGGATGGCGTGGAGTGCACCGAGGAGGAACACCAGGCCAACCGCCGCACGGAATTCAAGGTAACTCGCATGAAGACGGTCAACCCCTGACCGGGCTGAACGGTCCCAGGCGAAGGGCGCGGTCCGATGGGCCGCGCCCTTCGCTTATGCGACCCCGCTGTGCTGCTTCACCGCATCGCTGAAGGTGATGCCCTCCATGCCGCTGCGGGCCCACGCCAGCACATCGAAATACTTCAATACCATGCCTTCGCTCGGGTCCTTGAGCAACGTGGTGAGACGGTGGTGCAGTGCATGGAACAGCTCCGCACGGCGGTCAGGTGCCGGGGTGCGCGCAAGCTTTCGCACATGCTCGACCAGGGTCTGCTCCACCTGGTGTGCGCGTTGTCGCTTGGTGAGGAAACGCTGTGTGGAGCGAACGATGTACTCCAGCAGGTCATAGTTGCCCAGCTCGTAATGCACCACCAGGTTGAAGAGCCGGGCGTAGGTGAAGATGTCCTGGCGTAGCGTGGGCTCGTTGTCGTTGAGCACCTTGTTCAACCAGAAGAGGGCCTTGTTGTACTGGCCCGCGCCGAAGTGCACCACCGCGAGGGCAAAGTGGAACTCGAGCTCATGCTCCTTGTGCAGGCGGGGACCGATGGCCTCCATGCCCTCCACGACCTGGGCGGCCAGCGCCACGGCCTTGTCGTAATCGCCGACCCGATCGAGCAGGCGCAGTTCGCACAGGTGGCCCACCACGAAGATCTGCGTGTCGATGCTCAGGCCGGAGAAGCCCCGCGTGCCCGACAATGCGCGCAGGCCCTTGATGTCCGCACGGGCCTTGTTCAACTGACCCAGCTCGATGCGCGCGTTGATGATGTAATTCAGCGTGCGGATGTACCGCTTGGGCAGATCGGCCTTCACCTGCGGATGACCGTCCAGGATGGTCCGCACGCGTTCGAACTTCTCCAGGGCCGTGGCCCAGTCCCGCTTGGCCCAGTGGCAGAAGCCCTGCGTGTAGTAGCAGATGGTGGCCGCCCGCTGCGACAGGGCCGTGTTCTTGCCCTTGATCAAGGGATGGTCCCGGATCTCCTCCACCATCTCGTGCTCCTCCGATGTGCGCACGTGGCCACCACTGCGGAACACGTAGTTGATCTTGGAGTACAGCACGTGGTAGGCGGCCAGGTTGCGCAGCCGCTCCACCACCTCGCGCTCCTCGTTGATCAGCGCATCGAGGTCCTTCGTGAACTCACCGCTCTCGTAAGCCTCCTCCAGGAGCATCTTCTCCCAACTGAGCAGCTCGAACCAGTAATAGAACCGCTCGTTCTCACGGGCGATCCGCTTGGCGCGGTGGAGGAGCTTGTTGCACTCCCCATATAGGCCCTTGTGGTAGAGGATCTCAATGTTCTTGATCTCCTGCTTGAGGATGCCGCTCACCGAGCTCTCCGCATGATAGGCCCGCAGTGCTTTCAGGATAAGCTTGTACAGATGGTTCTTCTCCGAAGGCAGATGCTTGATGAAGGTCTGCCCGGCGAACTGCGTCTTCAACTGGTCCTCGTCATAGACCTTCATCCGGTCCACCGCATCGAAAAGCCGCAGGTAGTTCTTGTCGCCAGACTGGAGGCTGGAGTGCAGCTTGAAGAAGCGCTTCTCGGACTTCGTGAGCGACCGGATCAGGTCGAAAAGTTCGGTGCTGGGCTTCATCCGTAGGGGGGCGGGATCCCGATGGGGGTGATCAAATCTATGGATCCCAACGCCCCCCCTCCACGCGATCCGCGTCGATGGATGGCGGCTACTTTTGACCTATGTCCATCAAACCCATGATCCGCGGCCTGGCAGCCACCACCCTGATCGGGATCGCGCTGCCGCTGACCCTGTCCGCCCAGCACAACTGCCTGGACCATAAACGCTCCTCAGGCCGTGCGAAGGGAGGTGGTTCGCCCGAACACCCGATGGACCTGCTGCACCACCAAGTTCACCTGGACCTCACGACGCCGCCCACCCTTCAAGGCCGGTGCACCATCACGGCCACGCCCCGCAACGCGGGGATCGATCAGTTCACGTTGGACCTGGCCGCCTTCACCGTGGATTCCGTGACCGGACCGCAAGGCATCCTCACGCACAGCCATGTGGGTGAGGCCCTCACCATCAACTGGTCGGCACCGCTCACCACCGATGACACCGTCACCTTCACCGTGCACTACCGCGGCACACCGCTGACCGATCCCGGTGGGTTCGGTGGCTTCTATTTCAGCGGCAACCATCAATACAATCTCGGTGTGGCGTTCCAGAGCGTGCCCCACTCCTACGGACGCTCCATGTTCCCGTGCGTGGACAATTTCATGGAGCGCAGCACCTACGAGTTCATCGTACGCACCAATGGCGGGCGGAAGGCGTGGTGCAACGGCACGCTGCAGAGCGAATCACTGCTCGATGGCGATGTCATCGAACGCCACTGGCAGCTGGCGGACCCCGTACCCTCCTACCTCGCCTCGGTGGCGGCCAGCAACTACGCGGTGGTGCACGACACGTTCATGAGCATCACGGGGCAGCACGTGCCCGTGGAACTGGTGGCCGGGCCGAACGATACCACGGCCATGAAGAACTCCTTCATCCACCTGCGCGATGCGTTCGACCATTTCGAGGCCTGGTTCGGCCCCTATCGCTGGGAGCGGGTGGGGTACGTGCTGACGCCGCTCGGCGCGATGGAGCATGCCACGAGCATCCACTACCCCGCGAGCATCGTCAACGGCAACATCACCTATGAGCACATCATGGCGCACGAGCTCGCGCACCACTGGTGGGGCAACTTGGTGACCTGTGACCGCGCCGAGGAGATGTACATCAACGAAGGCTTCGCCGAGTACCTCAGTTATCTCTTCCTGGAGCATGTCCATGGCCGCGCCCGGTACATGCAGGAGTTCCGCAACAACCACCGGCAGATGGTGCACCGGGCACACTTGATCGATGAAGGCTGGTGGGCATTGTCCGAGGTGCCCCAGGAATGGACCTACGGTGAGCACAGCTACAACAAGGGCGCCGATGCGCTGCACAGCCTCCGCGGCTACCTGGGCGATGCGCGCTTCATCCAAGGCCTCACGAGCTTCCTCGGCACCTACGCGTACCAGCCCGTGAACACGATCATGCTGCGCGATCATTTGACCGCGGTGACGGGCGTGGACATGGAGCCTTTCTTCAGCAATGTCATCCAGCAGCCGGGATGGGCCGCTTTCGAGGTGGATTCATTCCACGTGCAGCCGGGCGATGTGCAGTACCTGGTGACCGTGCACGTGCAGCAGAAGGTGCGCGGCCCCGCCCAATACCACCAGCAGGTGCCCCTGCATGTGGCTTTCATGGCCGCGGACGGCACCATGTGGCAGGCACCGGACAGCGTTCTGGTGGGCGGGAGCCATTCGGTGGTGCAGCTGGTGGTGCCCTTCGAACCGGTCAATGTGGTGCTCAACCCCGAGGAACGCATCAGCTTGGCGATCACCGTGGACAGCGACACGCTGACCGGCTCAGGCATCAACCAATACAGCCATGCCGACATCCGCCTCACGGTGGCCGAGGTGCCCGGTCCTGTGCCCGTGCGACTGGAGGAGTACTGGGTGGGTGCCGACCCCGAGATCGACCAGAGCGGGATCATCGTCTCGCCCGACCGTTGGTGGCGCGTAGTGGGCGTGTTCCCCGAAGGCACCTCCATCGCCGGACGGATCACCTTCGATGGCCGCACGACCACCAACTCCGCCCACCTGGATGTGGGTCTGGTGACCGCCCAAGGGGAGACACCCTTCCACGAGGACAACATGGTGCTGTTGTACCGGCCCGATGCGCGCTCACCATGGACCGTGCACCCCGATTTCTCCGTGCATCCGCTGCTCAACCCCACGGATGGCTGGGGCCGCGTGGACTTCAATGATGTGCGGCCCGGCGAGTACACCCTGGGCTGGCGGCACGTGCCCACCCACATCAGCGAGAACACCCCCACGCAACCCTGGCGCATCCACCCCAACCCGGCACAGGACCATGTGATCATCACCGCCGGAACGGACCGCGCGCTTTCGGGCACGGTGCGTCTGTTGGACGATCATGGCCGAGTGGTGCGTGGATCGGCGATGCAGGGCGCTTCCATCCGCATGGATCTCAGCGGGCTCTCTGCGGGCACCTATCGGGTCCAATGGATCGACGGCGGTGACGGGGGATCGACCGTGGGCACGGTGGTGGTGACCCGTTGATCACCTCAGGGACGCACGCGACGCAGGACCCGCGTGAGGTCCAGCTTATCCAGGGCGAACACGAAGCGGATGCGGTCGCTGAGCTCGCGGCCCATGAAGTATTCCTCCTCGGCGATGCGATCGCTCACGAACAGGGGGACCCAGAGCTCCAGCACATCACGCACCGCCACCACACCGATGCCGGCCTCGAAATAGTTCGCGGCACTGGTGGTCCGGCCACTGGTCGTGATCTGCATGATGGGCACGCGGCCCATGCTGCCGAACAGTGCCACCGGAAGCGGCCCCGGCAGGTCGAGCTCCGCGTTGATCGCCACGATCCACGAATCGCTGCCGCCCTGCAGGAAGGGGGTCTTGAACGCGCCCTGCTGCCGCATGAACTGACGGCCCGTGAGATCGTTCGCCCCGCCACGCGTGAAGTACGCATGATCGAAGAGCATGTCCTGTGGCCCCCACGACAGGCGCCAGGCATGCAGGGCGTTCCGCAGCTGGCCGCCCTGCTTGTGGAAGAATGTGCCGAAGAACCCGTGCAGCCGGAACTGGTCACGGTGACGGTTCAGCGTGAAGCCCTGCTCCACTTCCAGCGCTCCCCGCACGAACTCCTCGCCCACCGTGACCACAGGCCGGAGCAGGGTGGGGTGCAACTGCCGCCGGTCCTGCGCGATGTAGTACAGCTCACCGTAGTTCCACCCGGTGGTGTGCGTGGTCCGCGTCTGCTCCGTACCCTGGGTGAGCGTGTGGTGGGCGATGTGCACACCCCGAACCCCAAAGGCATGCGTCCAAGGCTTTTCCAGCGGACGCCGCAGGTCGAACTCCGCGAACGGCGATACCTTGCCATACCACGCGTCCATGTGATGGTCATGGAACGTGGAGGCGCTGCGTCCGCTGATGCCCACGTGCACATTGCGGAAGATGCTCCCGCGGAGCCGGTCGAAATGATGGGTGAAGCGTGCAGCGCCCGTGGGCATGCCACTGGCGCCCATCAGCACCGCCACCACCGCTTCGTTCCGTTGGGCGGGGAACACCGTGTTCCAAGTGCCCAGGCCCACCTGCATACCCTCGTGGCCGCTCCATGACAGCAGTGGTGCGTAATACCAGGTGCGCCGATCGCTCCGTTCCACGCCGGCCAGCAGTTGCAGTTGCGGACGAACCCACCCACGGAACAGACCGTGGCTGCGCACTTCGTTGTTCCGACGATCGATGTCGAGGGTGCGCTCGTCGGCGTCGATACGTACGCGGTCCGCGTCGGGCCAGGGCAGGGTGGCCGTGCCGCGACCCGGCCGCATGTCGACCCATGTGGTGCCCAGCAGTTGATCGCCGCGCCATCCCGTCACGGGCATGGGCATGGTGTGCGTGGCCGTGCTGGTGTAAGTGAACCGATCGCCTTGCAACCGCGTGGCTCGCAGGTCCACCTTGTGGTCGGTGGCCACCAGCTCCTCGAACAGCCAGCCCAGGTCCATGCCGAGGTCGCGCTCCAGCGAGCGGCGCAGATCGTCCGGGCCCGGATGGCGATACTGCCACTCCTCGAAATAGGCCCGCATCGCCCGGTCCATCCGCTGGGGGCCCACTGTGGCCAGCAGCTGGTCGAGCACCATCGCGCTCTTGACATACACCATCGAACCGTAGTTCGTGGGTGTGAACGCCGTGGATCCCGCGTTGAGCGGCTGGTCCAGGTTGCGGCGCGCGTTCAGTGCATGCATCGCATCCAACTGGAAGCGGTGCGGGTCCTTCACATGGGAAAGCACGCCCCGCATGCCGGGCATGGCCATGACCATGCTTCCACGCGGATGGCGCGCGCGCATGTACCGCAGCTCGATGAAACTGTTCAGGCCCTCGTCCAGCCAGGGATGGTCCCGCTCGTTGCTGGCCAGCATGCCTTGGAACCAGTTGTGGCCCACCTCGTGCGCGATCACCTCCTCCAGCGACACATCATCGGCCATGTTGCCGATCACGGTGATCATGGGGTACTCCATCCCGCCACCGGCGCTGATGGTCCCATCCACCGCCGTGCATGCTTCGTAGCGATACTCACCCACCCATTCGCTGAACAGGCGCACGCTCTCGTTGATGGCCGTGATGGCCACGCGGTCCCAGCTGGCGGCGTTGGCCGGTGTGAAGAGGGCCCAGGTGGTGACGGTGTTGAAGATCGCGCTCAGCTCCACCTCGCCCTTGCGCACGATGAAACGCTTGTCGGCGAACCACGCAAAGTCGTGCACGCGATCCTGCACGAAACGCAGCGTCTTCGTGGTGGGCGCGGACGGCGGAAAGGCGTTGCTCCGGGAGGCGGGCAAGGGCAGCGCGGCCAGCGAGTCCATCCATAGGCGCTCCGGCTCGTTCTGGAGGATACCGGTGGCACCCACGACGTAGTTACTGGGCAGCGTGATGGTCACGTCGTACGCGCCGAACTCCGCGAAGAACTCCCCCTGGGAGAGGTAGGGCATGGCGTGCCAGCCGCGTTGGTCGTAGACCGCGGGTTTGGGGTACCACTGCGTGATCATGTACGCCTCGCCGGTATGCCCCAGACGCGAGAAGCGGGCATCGGGCACCTGCACGAGGAAAGGCGTGTGCACGGCGATCCGCTCACCCGGCCGCAGCGGCTGGGCCAGCTTGATCCAGCCGATGTCGATATGGTCCGGATGGTAGCCCCACGTGAGCCGACGACGCAGGATCTCACCGCCACGCAAGGTGTCCAGCAGGTGGAAGTCCAGGCTGTCGATCCAGCCGCGCTCCTCCGGTCGGGCGAAGTAGAGGTCGAGCTCACCGTGGTCGGTGAGTTGCCTGCAAAGCGCCGTGGTACGGTCGCGGTAGGCGTTGGGCCACAGGTGCACCCAGATCGTGTCCAACGCCGCGGGTGCGTGGTTATGATAGATGAAGGTGGACGTGCCGGCGAGTGTATGAGCCACGTCGTCGAGCCGCACATCGATCACATGGTCCACGCGTTGCTGGAAATACTCCTGAGCCGCGACCGGGACTATCGCGGACATCCACGCGATGCCCGCGACCAGTGCGGTATATCGCCGGGCGTTCACCGTCCGAGCGCCTGGGCCAGGAGCTGATCGAGTTGGCCGGCTCGCACGCCCCGGGCGATGATCTGGCCTTCGCGGTCGACCAGCACACCGTGCGGGATGCTGCTCACGGCATATTCCAAGGCCGCGGCATTCTGCCAGTAGCGCAGGTCGCTCACGTGCTTCCACGGCAGACCATCATCCTGGATGGCCTTCACCCAAGCGTTGTGGTCGCGGTCGAGCGATACACCGAGGATCTCGAAGCCTTGGTCCTTGTACTTGGCGTACACCTCCTTCAACCGGGGATTCTCCACCCGGCACGGACGACACCAGCTGGCCCAGAAATCGATCAACACGACTTTCCCGCGGAGATCGCTCAGGGCGAGCTCCTTGCCTTGGGGCGTGGCCTGCCGGATCTCCGGGGCGGGCGCACCGACCGGGGCCACCGCGCTGAGCCGCTTGAGCTCCTCCTCCTGCAAGCGCCGGCTGATCTCGGCCTGCTCCGCCCGGTCCACCTGCTGCTTGAAGCGGACGTAGAAGCCGGAGCGGTGCATCACGGCGAAAAGATGATCACGCACCTGCTTGTAGAGCTCGAACTCCTCGTTCATGTCCAACCGGCTCACGGCCGACAGGGCCACCGGGGCGCCAGGGTCATTGCGCACGGTCTGCTGGCACAACTCCAGGTAGCGGCGGTTGGTGGCGTTGAGTTCATTGAGCAGGTCCATGTTCCCGGGCTGCTCCTGCAGGCGCATGCGGATGCGCTCACGCTCCTCCTCCAGCGCGATGGCGTCCTTCTGGAAGCGGAACAGTTGCTCGGCCGGCGCGGAACCGGTCACAGCGGTGGCGGCGTAGAGCGCATCGGCCGGGGCCTTCACCCGAACGTCGCTCGTGCTGTCCAAGGCCAGCACCAGGTCCGTGCCTTCACGGAGCGTGATGCGGTAGAAATCCATCGGCAGCGAACGGAGGCTCAGGCGTCCGGTGCCATCGGCGGCGAGCGTCACCGAATCGATGCGGACCGAGCTGCGCCCCGAGAAGTTCTCCAGGTAAAGCATGCGTCCGGCGCCGCCATCGATCTCCACCGAAAGCGTGCCCGCACCGCCCCCACGGGGCCCGCAGGCGGCAAGCAGCAGGCACACGGCCCACACGGTGGAACGGCTGTCCATCAAATGCTTCATCATGGGGTCTGATTGGTGGATCGGTCCTCCAACATACGGCGAACCACTTCATTGGCGCGTTTGGGGTCGGCCTTGCCGCGGGTGCCCTTCATCACTTCGCCCATGAACAGCCCCAGGAGGCCCTTGCTGCCTTTGCGGTAGGCATCGACCTTGTCGGGATAGCGGGTCATGGCCTGGCGCATCAGGTCCTCGATCAAGCCCTCGTCCGTGTCCTGCAGCAGGTCATGCCGGGTGGCGAGGTCCATGGGCCCCGCATCCGTGTATTCCAGCATGAGCGGGAAGATCTTCTGGCTGGCCGTACTGTGGCTCACCTGCCCGTGGTCGACCATGGTGATCAGTGCGGCGAGGCGGTCAGCGGTCACGGGGAAATGCTCCATGGGCAGGCCGCGCTCGTTGAGCCAGCCACGCACGTCGCCCATCACCCAGTTGGCCGCGGCTTTGGCGAGGTGGGCCGGCACATGGCTGAGCACCTCCTCGAAGTACATCGCAGTGGCCTTGTCGTCCGTGAGCACGGCCGCATCGTAGGTGCTCAGGCCCAGTTGCTGTGTGTAGCGTGCACGCAGCTCGCGCGGCAGCGGCGGCATGGTGCGGCGGATGGCCTCCTTCATCGCCTCGTCCACCGTCACGGGCGTCAGGTCCGGCTCGGGGAAGTAGCGGTAGTCATGCGCCATCTCCTTGCTGCGCATACTGATGGTGACTCCCCGGGCGGCATCGAAGGTGCGCGTCTCCATGTGGACCGTTCCACCGGCTTCCAACAGTTCCGCCTGCCGCTGCGCCTCGTACTCGATGGCGCGCTGCACGTTGCGGAAGCTGTTCATGTTCTTCACCTCGCAACGGGTGCCGAAGGTGGTGCTGCCCTTGGGCCGAACACTGATGTTGGCATCACACCGCAGGCTGCCTTCCTCCATGTTGCCGTCGCAGATGTCCAGGTAGCGCACCAGTCGTCGGATCTCCGTGAGGTACGCGTAAGCTTCTTCCCCACTGCGGATATCGGGCTCGCTCACGATCTCGATCAGGGGCACACCGGCGCGGTTCAGGTCCACAAGTGTGTTGAACGGGTCGATGTCGTGGATGCTCTTGCCTGCGTCCTCCTCCATGTGGATGCGGGTGATGCCGATGCGCTTGGTGCGCGGGCCCTCCGCTCCCTCGAGTTCGATCTCCACGTGCCCGTTGGTACAGATGGGGGTCTTGTCCTGGGTGATCTGGTACCCCTTGGGCAGGTCGGGATAGAAGTAGTTCTTGCGGGCGTAGTGCATCCACGGCGCAATGGTGCTTTGGGTGGCCAGCCCCATGCGCACCGCCAGCTCCACCACCTTGCGGTTGGCCACGGGCAGCGTGCCCGGCAGGCCCAGGGTCACCGCGCTCACGTTCGTGTTGGGGTGGTCGCCGTAGGCGTTCGGGTCCGTGCTGTAGGCCTTGCTCGCGGTGCGCAGCTGGGCGTGCACCTCCAGCCCCACCACCAGTTCCCAGCGCTCGCTCCAGTGGGCGGCCATCAGTTGGCGGCGATGAGTTCAGTGAAGATGCGCGTGAGCTTGGGCGAGGCCGAGTTCGCCACGTTCTGCACGATCGCGTGGGTGGTCTTCTCGATGCGGCCGTCCACCCCCATGTCGGTGATCACGCTCATGCCGAAACAGGGGATCCCCATGTGGCGCGCGGCGATCACTTCGGGTACGGTGCTCATCCCCACCACGTCGCCACCGATGGCACGCACATAGCGGTACTCGGCGGGCGTCTCCAGCGTGGGGCCGGTGAGGCCCACGTACACCCCTTCGCGCACGGTGATGCCGTTGCGCTCGGCGATGGCCTTCGCCTGCTCGATCATGGTGGGGTCGTATGCTTCGCTCATGTCCGGGAACCGGGGACCCAGTTCATCGAGGTTGGGTCCGATGAGCGGGTTGGGGAACAGGTTGATATGATCGGTGATGATCAGCAGATCACCCACGTCGTGGGCGGGGTTCACGCCACCGCAGGCATTGCTCACCAGCAGACGTTGGATGCCCAGGAGCTTCATCACCCGTACGGGCAGCACCACCTCCTGCATGGACCAACCCTCGTAGTAGTGGAAGCGGCCCTGCATCACCACCACGGGCCGCCCCCCCAGGGTGCCGAAGATGAGCTTGCCCGGATGGCCTTCCACGGTGCTCACCGGGAATTCCGGGATGTCCTTGTAGGCGATGGCGTGGGCGATGTGGATGGAGTCGGCCAGCCCGCTGAGGCCACTGCCGAGGATCACGCCGCTCTCGGGCGTGAAGCCGTTGGTGACCCGCTTGAGGTGGTCAGCAATGCGCTTGATGCGTTCCAACATGATGGCGGATGAGGTCTTCGAACCGTTGGGGATCGTTGAGGATAACGGCCCGCATGCCGACCACCCCCAGCGGCAGCCCATCGAGCGGGCCACCCGGGATCACGGGTCGCAGCCGGGCGATGTCCTTTTCGGTGGTGATCAGGATCTTCGGGCCGGGCGCGAATTTATGGAACCGCTCCGCCAGCCCTTGCAGGTCCGCCGCACTGAACGCGTGGTGGTCCGCAAAGGCCACGTGCTCCACCCCGGCGTAGCGCTGCCGCAGATGGTCCACCAGCGGCCCGGGGTCTGCGATGCCCGTGAAGAGCAGGGCCTGCGTGTTCCCGGGTGAAGGGGCCGCACCGTGCAGCATCCGCACCTCCTCATGGGCGATCCCGCTGAAGAAGAGCTCCTGCTCCGGAAGCAGGCCCAGGCGCTCCCGCCAGGCCTGCACCTGGGCCGGCGTGGGCGCGGAGGGGCACTTGGTCACCACCACCATGCGGGCAGCTCGGGCCCGGGCACGCACATCGCGCAGACCTCCGGCGGGGAACAGCGCATCCGCCACGTAAGGACGCTGATAGGTGGTGAGCAGGATGTACATCCCGGCCTGCAACCGCCGGTGCTGCAGGGCATCGTCCAGCACCACCACCCGCACACCGGGCACCGCTTCCACGATCCGCGCGATGGCTTTGGGTCGGTCGGCTCCCACGAACACCCGCACCTCGGGGAAGTTCCGCTTCACCTGCACCGGCTCATCGCCACTGCGCTCGGCGGTATCCGCAGGCCCCACCTCGTGGATGGAACGGGTGCTGCGGCCATAGCCGCGGCTCAGGGTGGCCAGGGGGGCCATCCCCTGCAGTGTGCGCAGCACCAGTTCCATCATCGGGGTCTTGCCGGTGCCGCCCAGGGCCAGGTTGCCGATGGCGATGGTGGGGACAGCAGGCCGCACCGACCGCAGCAAACCCCGGTCGTACAGAGCGTGACGCACGCGCAACACCGCGCCGTATAGCCCGGCCACCGGAGCGAGAAGGGTGCGGCGCAGTTGCATCGGCGGTAAAGATGGACAGGCAGCGGGCTTCACCCGTCCCGGGGGCGGAAATGAACCACTCCGCTCCCACGCCCGGGCCATGGCCCACCTTTGCACCATCATGCGCATCAAGGAGATCATCACCGCATTGGAGGCATGGGCCCCGCCCGCGCTACAAGAGGAGTACGACAACTGCGGCCTGCACGTGGGCGATCCCGAGGCCGAGGTGGACAGCGCGCTGGTCTGCCTGGATTGCACGGAGGCCGTGGTGGAAGAGGCCGCGCGGCTGGGCTGCGGGCTCATCATCAGCCACCACCCGGTCATCTTCCGCGGGCTGAAGCGGCTGTCAGGGGGCTCCTACGTGGAACGCACCGTGCTGGCGGCCATCCGTCACCAGATCGCGCTCTATGCCATCCACACCAACCTGGACAACGTGGACACGGGCGTGAACGCCGAGATGGCCGCGCGCCTGGGCTTGGAACGCCCCCGCATCCTGGCGCCCAAGAGCCGGCAGCTGCGCAAGCTCGTGGTCTTCGTGCCCCACTCCCATGCCGAGGAGGTACGCAATGCCTTGTTCGCCGCAGGTGCGGGGCAGGTGGGCCACTACGACGAGTGCAGCTTCAACCTGGAGGGCCACGGCACCTTCCGCGGTGGCCAAGGCACCGACCCTTACGTGGGCAAGCCCGGAGAACGCCACACCGAACCCGAGACCCGCATCGAACTGCTGGTGCCCGTGGTGCGCGAGCGCGCCGTGCTGGCGGCCATGTTCAGGGCGCACCCCTATGAGGAGGTGGCCTACGACCTTGTGCCCTTGGCGAACGAACACCAAGGGATCGGATCGGGCATGATCGGCGAACTGCCCCAGCCCATGGACGAAAAGGCCTTCCTGGCCCGGCTGAAGGAGGTTTTCGGCCTGCCGGTGGTGCGCCATACCGCCCTGCGCGGGCGCCCCGTGCATACCGTGGCCGTGTGCGGCGGATCGGGGGCCTTCCTCATCGGCCGTGCCAAGGCTGCCGGGGCCGATGCGTACATCACCAGTGACGTGAAGTACCACGAGTTCTTCGAGGCGGATGGCCGGCTGCTACTGGCCGACATCGGACACTACCCGAGCGAGCAGTACACCATGCACCTGATCCAGCGCCACTTGGGGGAAGTTTTGCCTACCTTTGCCGTCCGTTTGACGGAAACCGTCACGGACCCCATACATCATTCCTGACCCATGGCAAAGAGCGACGTGAAGGCTCCTGCGAAGGCCGCCAAGGCCTCCAAAGGCGGTTCGGACACTGGCACCGCCGAGCGGATCCTGGCCAAGCCCGATTCGCCGGTAGCCGAGAAGTTGGTGGACCTGTTCCGCTTGCAGCACATCGATTCCCAAGTGGACAAGATCCGGATCCAGCGCGGCGAACTGCCCTTGGAAGTGCAGGACCTGGAGGACGAACTGGCCGGCCTGGAGACCCGTCTGCAGAAGCTGCAGGACGAACTCGCCCAAGTGGAAGGGCAGGTGACCGACAAGCAGAACCTGATCAAGGACGCCAAGGCCCAGATCAAGAAGTACGAGGCGCAACAGAGCAAGGTGCGCAACAACCGCGAATACGACTCCCTTACCAAGGAGATCGAGTTCCAGAACCTGGAGATCCAGCTCGCCGAGAAACGCATCAAGGAGGCCAAGGTGGTGCTGGAGAGCAAGAAGCAGCTGGTGGCCGAGTGCAAGACTCTCTATGAGGAGCGCGCCAAGGACCTGGAACTGAAGAAAAAGGAGCTCGACGACATCGTGGCCGAGACCGAGAAGGAGGAAAAGTCCCTGCTGAAGAAGAGCGCCGAGGCCGCTGCCGTGATCGAGGAGCGCCTGCTGAACGCCTACAACCGCATCCGGGGCAACGCCCGCAACGGCCTGGCCGTGGTGCCCGTGGAGCGCGGCAGCTGCGGTGGCTGCTTCAACGCCATCCCGCCCCAGCGTCAACTGGACATCGCCAGCCACAAGAAGGTCATCGTTTGCGAACACTGCGGCCGCATCCTGGTGGACGAAGTGATCCAGCAGACCGTGCTGGGCGAGTGATCTCTCCCGAGCCACAAGACACAAGAAAGGCCTCCCCCGGGAGGCCTTTCGGTCTTTTTACACCCCGCGCCGACCTCAAGGCCGGAGGCTCACGGTGATCAGCGTACGATACTGGTGCAGTCGCTCCGTGGCGGCATCCACCAGGCCCGGGTGGTACAGGTAGTGCCGGGTGCCTTGGTCCGTGTAGTTCAGGCCCAGGTCCACCCCCACATGGTCCGTGCGGTAGCCCACGCCACCCGCGTACACCCGGTAGCCGTCCCCATGTCGGCCATCGCGCGCCACGTAGCTGTCCGGTGAAAAGCCGTACCCCATCCGGAAATACCAGTTGCCGCTCCGCCACTCCGTGCCGACGCGCACCGTATGCGTCGCCACCATACGGTCGCGGATCGTGCGGTTCTCCATGTCGAAGTCGTACGTGTCGATCAGGCGGTCGCTGGGCCGGAACACCATTTTCCGGTAGTCGGCATACTCATAGTCCAGGCTGAAGAGGCCATGGGGACCGGCGATGTACGCCGCACTCACCACCCCGCGCCAAGGCGTGTTCAGCCGGTAGCTGAAGTTGCCATCGGGCGAATCGGACTTGTAGGTGGTACGGCCCGCGCTGTCCGGTGTACGGAACACGGTGCTCATCGAGGTGGTGTAGACCTCGTTCATCCGCATCCATTGCGGACTGTGGAAGGCCATTCCCAGACGGAACCGGTCAGTGATGCGACCAATGATGCCCACCTTCACTTCGAAGCCGTTGCCCGTGGTGTGCAGTTCCTCGCGGTGCGTAGCCTGCTCCAGGTCCAGATCGGTGTCGAGGGTGGTCTCTTGGTGCACCGTGGTGCGGCGGAAGCGATGCCCCGTGATGCCCACCGACGCGCCGATGTAGAGCTTGTCCTGGTAGTTGCCGGAGTAGAAGAAGGAAGTGGTGTTGGTGGCACCGCGCGACTCAATGGTGTGGCGCTGGTCCGTCGGCGATCCGAAGGGGATGGCCCCTTGGTAACGGGTCGTGAGCGTATCGTTCAACGGGTCGGGGTCGATGGCCCAGGTCTCCCAGGCCAGGCCTGCGGAGAAAGGCAGCGCATCGTACAGCTCCCATTGCGCGATGCCTTGGGCATCCTGGGCCAGGCCCTCCAGGAACGTGCTGGGCACGGACTCGCCGCGGATGCTCCGGCGCCAATGGTGCGTGGCCTGGCGGTCGTACACCACCCCGTAGGTGCTGCTCCGCCATTCTCCGTCCTCCTTGGCCGGGTTGTGCAGCACCATCGCGAGGTTGCCGGCGAAGAACCGCGACTGGGTGTCGGTGGCCTTGGTGCCATAAAAAGTGTTCGTGGCGTCGTTCACCTCGATGCCCGGGGTGAAGGAGATGTCGCTCGTGCGGTACAGCCCGAAGCCGGCGGGGTTGATGGAAATGCTCGCGGGGTCGGCCCCCAACGCGCCGTAGGCATTGGCCAAACCACTGCTCCGCCCCGTACCGGCTGACCGCATCTGGCTGATGCGGAGGGCATCCTCCTCGTTCTGCGCCCATGCCAGGGAAGGCAATACCAAGAAAGCAAAGGCCAGAGGGCGCCAGTTCATTCGGGCCATGCGATCAACGCGGACGGCCGGAGCCCGATGAACGACCTCCTCCTCCACCCGACGGTGTGCTGCCGCCCCCGAGCGAGCGCCCCCCACTACCTGAGCCGATGGAACCACCGCGGCCCATGTTGCCACCGTCGCCGCCACCGAGACGCGGTGCCGTGCGGGGCTGCTGGCGGGGTGTCTCCACCTGTTGACGGCCTTGCTGGCCTTGTCCCGTAGGCGATGTGAAGCGTCCATGGGAGCCGTTGTTCAAAGGATGTGCCACATCCTGGCCGCCACGCACCGCCCCCACCCCGCGTCGGCCGGACGCGCTGCTGGGCGCGAATGCGGACTGCCGCACCGCTTGGTCCAAGCTCACGAGATCGCGGCCACGGCCCTGGGCGCCTCCGCCCGGCGCACCCACGTTGTTGGGGCCCGCGTTCAGGCTGCGGCGATGTCCCGTGTACACGTTGCCTCCCACATCGCCGATGACCACAGGGAGGTAGCACCCGTAGCAGCTTCCCCACGGGCCGTAGTAGGGCCCGATGCCGTAGGGATCGTACATGGTGTAGTAGCCCGGCCCCATGTTGTACATCCACCACGGCCGGCCCCATGGCCCGTAGTACCCGTCGTACCAATAGGGCTGGTGGTACATGCCCCATCCGTACTGCACGCCGCCCATGGGGTTGTACCAGCCCATGGAACCCATGCCCATGCCCACGCCCATGCCGAAGCCGAAACGGCCGTAGTTGTAGTAGTACGGGTCGTTGTACGCCAGATCATAGTAGCCCCGGGGGCCGGTGTAGGCGTCCGCCTGGCCGGCGTCGAAGTAGTCATCGGCAGTCGTCCCCTCGGCGGGAGCAACGGAGCGGGCCGCAGCGGGCGGTGCTTCCGAAGGCATGTAATACACGTCGTCCCGCACCGGGCGCCGCTCCCCGGTGGCATCCTGCATGGTGCTGCAGGAAACCATGATCATGGGGACGGCCACAAGGGCGCTGAGGATATGGATCGGGGTGCGCATGGTGTTCGGGTGTGCCCAAGCCCCCCAGGGGCCTGAGCGGGTTGTGTACTTTTGCCGCCCTTCGTACGAACAAAAATAAGACCACTTCCACCGGCATGGCAGACATCCTTACCAAACGCGCGGACGACCATGCCCAATGGTACAACGACCTGGTGCTGAAAGCCGACCTGGCCGAGCACAGCGATGTACGGGGCTGCATGGTGATCAAGCCGCACGGCTATGCCATCTGGGAGAAGATGCAGGCCGCGCTCGACGGCATGTTCAAGGAAACGGGCCACGTGAACGCCTACTTCCCCCTGTTCATCCCGAAGAGCTACCTGGCCAAGGAGGCGGCCCACGTCGAGGGCTTCGCCAAGGAATGCGCCGTGGTGACCCACTACCGCCTGAAGAGCGACCCGGTGCATGGCGTGGTGGTGGACCCCGAGGCCAAGCTGGAGGAGGAACTCATCGTACGCCCCACCAGTGAGACCATCATCTGGAACACCTACCGCGGCTGGATCAAGAGCTATCGCGACCTGCCACTGCTGATCAACCAGTGGGCCAACGTGGTGCGCTGGGAGATGCGTACCCGCCTGTTCCTGCGGACCGCCGAGTTCCTGTGGCAGGAAGGGCACACCGCCCATGCCACCGCCGAGGAGGCCGTGGAGGAGACCGAGCGCATGCTGGAGGTGTACCGTCGCTTCGCCGAGGAATGGCTGGCCATCCCGGTGATCAAAGGCATCAAGACCCCCGGCGAGCGCTTCGCCGGTGCGGTGGAGACCTATTGCATCGAGGCACTCATGCAGGACGGCAAGGCCTTGCAAGCGGGCACCAGCCACTTCCTGGGCCAGAACTTCGCCAAGGCCTTCGATGTGCTGTTCACCAACAAGGAGAACAAACAGGAGCATGTCTGGGCCACCAGCTGGGGCGTGAGCACCCGCCTGATGGGCGCCTTGATCATGACCCACAGCGATGACAACGGCCTGGTGCTGCCGCCCAAAATGGCGCCCGTGCAGGTGGCCGTGGTGCCCATCGCCAAGAACGGCGAACAGGTGGAGGCCATCCGCAACTACCTCGCCCCCGTGATGAACGAGCTGCGCGCCCGGGGCATCACGGTGAAGTTCGACGACGACGACACCAAGAAGCCCGGATGGAAATTCGCCGAGTACGAGCTGAAAGGATGTCCGGTGCGCATCGCCGTGGGCCCGCGTGACATGGAGAACGGCACCGCCGAGGTGGCCCGCCGCGACACGCTGGAAAAGCAGGTGGTGGAAGTGGCCGGCCTGGCCCAGCGCGTGGAGGACCTGCTCCACGCCATTCAAAAGAACCTCTTCGACCGGGCACTGGCCATGCGTGAAGCCCGTACGCGCAGCGTGGAGACCTACGATGAGTTCAAGTCCGCCATTGAAGAGGGCGGCTTCATCCTGGCCCACTGGGACGGCACGGCCGAGACCGAGGAACAGGTGAAGAACGAGACCAAGGCCACGATCCGCTGCATCCCGCTGGACGGCGACACCACGCCCGGCAAGTGCATGGTCACCGGCCGCCCCAGCGCCCGCCGGGTGATCTTCGCCCGGGCATACTGACCGCCCATGGAAGACCGCACCAACGAACTGCGTGAGCATGTGCGGGAGGCACTGCGCACCAAGTCCTGCATGAAGCAGGACATTTTCACCCGCACCATCCAGATGTTCACGGAGCTGGGATCCGTGCTGGAGGAGGTGGCCACCGAACTGCAGGCGCACGTGCGCAGCGTGGACCCGCGCCTGCACGTGTCGTTCGACCGGCGCAGCGAAACGGCCTGCGAGCTCCGCGTGGCCGGTGATGTGGTGGCCTTCAGCATGCACACCAACGTGTTCCGCCTGGAACGGGCGCACCACCTGTGGCAGACATCCTACCTGCAGGAGGACGCCGCACGGGGCTACTTCGGCATGCTGAACATGTACAACTTCCTGAGCGACTCGATGTTGTACAACCGCGAACGCGATCTGGGCTATCTGGTGGCGCGGCTCTTCCTGAACCACGAGGGCCACTTTTTCGTCCAGGGAAAGCACCGCTTGGGCAGCATGTACAACAATCTGGCGGGCGCCGTGCTGGACCGCCGGGTGCTGAAGGAGATGGTGTACGCCGTGGTGGACCATGTGATCGGCTTCGACCTGCTGGTGCCGCCCTACGACGAAGTGAGCCAGGTGTCGGTGGGCGAGATGCGCATGCTCTACGCCACCCACCAGGTGAGCACCGGTAAGCGCCTGGGATTCAGGTTCCAAGCGGACCTGGACGAGATTTCCTGAGCGGGATCTTTTTGGTTTGAGGAGAACATCTTACTTTTGCCGACCGTTGGCGGGGCGACCGGCCAGCGGAACAAGGAAAGGCCCGTTCGTCTAGGGGTTAGGACGCGTCCCTTTCACGGATGAAACAGGGGTTCGATTCCCCTACGGGCTACACCTGAAGGCCCTCCCAGCGCTGGGAGGGCCTTTTGCTTTCTCCGCCCCGGTGGCCGCCCCGGCAAGGAACCTTGCCCCCGCTTGGCACGTATCTTTCGGCGCTTTGGGCCAACCCCCCGAACCCTACCGCATGATCCGATCCTTTTCCGGGCTTTCACGTGCACCGTGGACCCGCACCTGGCTCATTGCCATGGTCTGCCTGTTGCTGGGTGGCTGCGTGGGCAACCGCAACATCAACTATCTCAACGACCGGACGCTGACCAACGGATCGAGCAAGCTGTTCGAGAACCGGAAGTTCGAGTACCGCATCCAGGTGAACGACGTGCTGTCGATCCGTGTGATGGGCCTGGACGAGGCCACCCACCGCTTCTTCAACGTGGAGGCCCAGGGCGGTCTGCAGGGCATGAACGACGCCACGTTCTATGTGAACGGCTACAGCGTGGACAAGAACGGGCACGTGCAGCTGCCCACCGTGGGAAAGATCAAGGTGCAGGGACTCACCGTGGGTGAAGCGCAGGAGCTGGTGCAACGCAAGATCAACGAGTACTTCACCACCGCCACCGTCATCCTCAAGCTGGTGAGCTTCCGCGTGAGCGTACTGGGCGAGGTGGCCCGTCCCGGATCGTACTTCGTGTACAACAACCAGATCACCGTGCTGGAGGCCCTGGCCATGGCCGGTGGCCCGAACGAGTTCGCCGACAAGACCCATGTGACCGTCATGCGCCAGAGCGACCGCGGCGTGCAGGCCATCTATCTCGACCTCTCGAACACCGACGTGCTCAGCTCCGAGTACTACTACCTGCTGCCCAACGACACGGTCTACGTGCGCACACTGCGCGCCCGCGCCGGCCGGCTGAACCTCGACATCCTGGTGGTGCTGCTCAGTGCGATCAGCACGGCCGCCGTGGTGTTCACCGTGATCCAGAACAATCAGTGAGCATGAGCACGAACAACGCGCTGGACACGATCGACCTGCGGTCCATCCTCCGCAAGCTCCTGGCCAAGTGGTGGCTGTTCCTCATCACCGGCATCCTCAGCATGGCCGGTGCGGTGGTCTACATCAAGACCACCCCGAAGATCTTCCGGGTGGAGGCTGTGCTGCTCATGAGCGAGAAGGGGCGCAACCAACTGGGACCGGCCACCGAATTCATCAAGGGCACCTCGTTCCTGGGCGGCAACTCCGACATCGAGGACCAGATCGCCGTGCTGACCTCCGTGACCAACGTGACCCGCACGCTCAAGCGCCTCGACTTCGGCATCACCTATTACGAGCGCCACAACTTCCTCACCCAACAGAAGTACGACTACCCGCCATTCTTCGTGCGCCTTGACACGGTGGCCGTGCAGGTCTACGGCATCCCCGTCCACGTGGAGGTGGACCGGCAGGCCGGCACCTACCGCGTGAAGGCCAAGGCCAAGTACGCCTCCCTGTACAACGTGCAGAAGCAGACCGAACTGGAGGACTTCATCACCGACTATGAAGTGGACCAGGTGGTGAAGATCGGCGAGCCCTTCGTGGCCGAGGGTCTGAGCTTCTCGATCGAGTTCCCCGAGGACCGCCAGTACCCCAAGGACCGCGAGTACTTCTTCACCATCAACAGCCTCGACGCACTTGTGGCCGAATACCGCGCCAAGACCAGCGCCGTGCCCTTGAGCGACGAGAGCAGCATCGTCTCGGTATCGACCGTGGGCGAGGTGCCCAGCAAGGAGAAACTCTACGTGAACAAGCTGCTGGAATCCTACATCGAAGGCGAGCTGTACCGGCGCCACCAGAAGGGGTTGAAGACGATCAACTTCATCGACGACCAGATCGGCATCGTGTCCGACTCGCTGCGTGAGGTGGAATCGAGCATGGAGGGCTTCCGCGGCGTGAGCGGCGGCATGATGAGCGCGGCCACCACCAGCGACGCCCTGTTCCAGGAGCGCAGCCGCCTGGAGCGTGAACGCTCGGACCTCATCGCCCGCATGCAGTACTGCCGCTCCATCCTGGACAAGGTGCGCAGCCAGAGCGACCTGCGCAACGTGCCCGCCCCCTCCTCCTCCGGGATCGACGACCCCGTGCTGAACAACCTGGTGCTGGAGATCACGCGACTGAGCGCCGATCTGGCCGCCCAGAACGTGAGCGCCGGCCCGCGGAACAACCCGGCCATCGTGGCCATGGAACGCCGGCTTAAGAACCTCACCTCATCGCTGGCACAGACCGCCGAAAGCCTCGTGGAACAGGTGGAGATCGGCCTCGCCCAGGTGAACCGCAACCTGGGCCGCATCAACCGCGAGTTCAATCAGCTGCCTGAGAATGAACGCCGCCTGGGCAACATCCAGCGGAAGTTCAACCTGAGCGAAAGCCTGTACAACTACCTCATGGAGAAGCGGGCCGAGGCCGGCATCGCCATCGCCAGCGACGAGGTGGACAAGTGGGTGGTGGACGAGGCGCGTACGACCGGGAAGGCCATCAAACCTTCCAAGCGCATGGCGTTGGGTGGGGCATTGGCGCTGAGCATCCTCCTGCCCATCATCCTGATCATCGTGCAGGACCTGATCAAGGACAGCATCGCCGACCTGGACCACCTGAAGCGCATCACCCCCATCCCTGTCCTGGCGACGATCCCCTCGTCCAAGCGGAAACGCATCGACCTGGACGACCCCAAGTCGCTGCTGGCCGAATCGTTCCGCACCGCACGGATCAACCTGCAATACCTCAACCCCGGTGCGAGCCGCCAGGTGGTGGGCTTCACCAGTTCACGCAGTGGGGAAGGCAAGACCTTCTGTGCCGTGAACCTGGCCACGGTCATGACCCTGAGCGGAAAGCGCACCATCATCATCGACGCGGACATGCGCCGCCCCCGCGTGGGCGAGGTCCTGGGCATGGCCGACGGCAAGGGCCTTTCCACCTACCTGATCGGCGAATGCACGGTGGACGAAGCCATCCGCCCGACCGATGTGAAAGGCCTCGACGTGATCACCGCCGGCCCCATCCCGCCCAACCCCCTGGAACTGGCCGAACTGCCCGCCATGGCCGAGCTTTTCAAGGTGCTGCGCGGGCGCTATGACCAGATCGTGGTCGACGCCTCGCCCATGGGCCTGGTCAGCGAGTACGTGCTCCTCATGCGTCACGTGGACCTCACCCTCTACGTGGTACGTCAGGGCAGGACGAAGCGGGGTGACCTGCGCCTCATCAACGAGATGTACCGCGAGAAGAAAGTGGACCGCATCGATCTGCTCCTCAACGACGTGAAGGAGGGCACGGGGTATTACGGCAAGGGCTATTACACTTCCTGAGCCGCGCTGGTCGCATGCAGGTGAGCGAAGGCTTCCGCCGTTACCTGGCCAATACGTCGTGGCTGTTCCTGGAGCGGGTCGTCCGCCTGGGCGTGGTGCTCTTCACGGGCATCCTCGTGGCCCGCAGCCTGGGCCCTGAGCTCTTCGGCCAGCTGAACTACGCCACCGGCTTCGTCGGGCTCTTCTTTGCCCTCACCACGATGGGCCTCGACGAGATCGTGGTCCGCGACCTGGTGCGCCGGCCCGAGCGCCGCGACGAACTCCTGGGCACCGCCGCGGTGATCAAACTCGGCGGTTCCGTGCTGCTGGTCCTGCTGCTCCTGGCGGCCACCGTGATGAAGGACATGGAGCACCTCACCGCTTCCATCATCGTGGTGGTGGGCTGTGCCGAACTGCTGCGCCCCTTCGGTGTGATCGACTGGTACTTCATGGCCCATGTGCGCTCACGCGATACCGTGATCGTGCAGATGGCCCAGGTCTTCATCAGTGCCGCGGCCAAGATCGCCATCGCCGGGGCTGTGTTCGCGGGCGCACTGGCCGCCGTCGACGCCCTGATGTACTTCGCCTGGGTGTACGTGCTGGAGAACGCCTCGCTGGCCGTGGGTTATGCCATCCGCTACATGCGCGACGGTGCCTCGGTGCGGGCCTGGCGCTACAGCCGCCGCATGGCCGGCTTCCTGCTGAACCAATCATGGCCGCTGGTCATCTACGGGGTGGCCCTGTACGTGCAAGCCAAGATCGACCAGGTGATGATCTTCGACGTGCTCCGTGAGCGCCTGGGCGATGCCGCGGCCAACAGCGAAGTGGGGCAGTACAGCAATGCGTTGAAGATGATCGAGGCCCTGGGCTTCCTGCCGGTGATCGTGCAGCGCTCCCTGGCGCCGGCCATCACCCGAGCCAAGGCGAAGAGCATGGAGCTGTACGGCGACCGCCTGCTGAACCAGTACCGGCTCATGTTCCTGCTCTTTCTGGTGACCTCGGTGCCCCTCTACTTCATCGCCGAGCCACTGATGGTGCTGCTCTACGGCGAGGAGTTCCGCCCGGCCGGTTATCTGCTGTCCCTCTTCGCCATCCGGCTGTTCTTCACCAACATGGGCGTGGCCAAGTCGAGCTTCATCACGAACGAAAGCCTGTTCCGCTATGCATTGCTCACGGCCGTGATCGGCGCTGGGATCAACATCGCGATGAACTATATCCTCATCCCCCCGTTCAAGGCGATCGGCGCCATCTGGGCCACCATCGGCTCGTTCGCCGTGAGCATCTTTCTGGTGGACCTCTTCTTCGCCCGCACCCGGGTCAATCTCAAATGGATGCTGCTGGGCATGGCCACGTTCTGGCGCATCCGCCAAGTGCGATGAGCGCCACTGTTGACCCTCACCTGGTACCGCTGCGCCCCACGGTGCACGACCCCAGCCCCTGCCCCGCCTGCGGTGCGGCCGATACCGCGGTGTCGCGGGTGGTGTTCCCCGGCATACACATCATGGCCGAGCGGCATTGCCCTGCGTGCGGTGCCCGCTTCATGAAGGACCTGCCCGTGGGCTTCGCGGTGGATCATCCGATGGCCTTCGAACTGGGCACAGGCCGCCTGTACGCGGCCGAGGAGCGGCTCGCCTGGCTCCATCAGCCGCTCGTGGAGGGCTATCGCGCGCCAACCGAAGCCCCGGTGAAGGTGGAGCGCACCGTGTTCCGCGAACACCGGCGGGTGGTGCTGCTGAACACGCTCGATTTCCTGTATGGCCACGTGCTGCTGAAGCTGTACAACGCCGCGCACTATCTGCAGCGCTATCCGGACATCGGGCTGGTGGTGATGGTGCCACGCAACTTCCGCTGGCTCGTTCCCGAAGGCGTGGCCGAGGTATGGACCGTGGACCTCGGCCTGGGGCGCATGCATGGCTGGTACCCGGCGATCGACCGTTTCGTGCACGAACAGCTGGAGCGTTTCGATGAGGTGTTCCTGGGCCGGGCCTATGCCCATCCGGAATTCGCCTCCATCGACATCGCGCAGTTCACCCGCACCCCGGCCTTCCCACTGGAGGAATTCGCCACGCGCCCCCCGCAGGTCACGTTCATCGCCCGCGAGGACCGGCTCTGGTACGCCACGCCGCTGCACAAATTCATGCACCGCGCCTTGGGGCCGTTGCGTTTGAAGAGATCACTGGGGCGCTTCTTCGTGATGGACCAGGACCGCATGGTGCGCCGCACCATGCGTCATGTGCGACGGGCCCTGCCGAACGCCCGTTTCACCGTGGTGGGCATGGGCCGTGCCGGCGGCATGGGCCACATGGCCACCGACCTGCGCACCACCCGGATCGATGAGCAGGTGGAGCGGCAGTGGGTGCAAGCCTATGCGGACAGTCAGATCGTGGTGGGGGTGCACGGCAGCAACATGCTCCTTCCCACGGCGCACGCGGCGGGCTGCGTGGAGATCCTCCCCCACGACCGCAGTGGCAACATCGTGCAGGACATCTCCGTACGTTGGCACGACCGAATGCAGCTTTTCCTGTACCGGTTCGTGGACGAGTTCGCCACCCCGCGCGCAGTGGCCCGTCAGGTGGTGGCCATGTTCAATGAGTTCCCCAACTACCATCGCACACACCGCGTGAAGGGCTTCCATTCGGGCCGGTAGAACGGTGCCCCCCGGGCTAACTTGGCGCCGCCCTCCTAAGTCTGCCGCCAACGTGGAGATCTCCAAGAAAAAACTGATCAACACCCTGTTCCTGTTGGGGATGCCCCTCTACGGGATCGGGTTCTACGTGGGCATGCGACAGAGCCTGTCGCAGGGCATGATCTTCTCGTCCATCCCCTTCGTGGGGATCATCCTGGTGCACTTGGTGGACATGCTCTACCGCCACCAGCCGCGCATGCGGTACAGCGCGGTGTTCTGGATCTCGCTGCTGGCCCTCCTCTCCATGTGCAGCGGCTTGTGGCTGGCCTATCTGCGGGGCTTCCCCGGCTACAGCGTGCTCAACACCAGCCTGCAATGTGTCCTCGTTCTGGCGCCGTTCTTCGCGGCGGTGGTGGTGCGCATCGTCAATCGCGACGACCCCGACTACAGCCTGTCCAGTGTGATATTCAAGGGCCTGCTCATCTTGATGGGCGTGAACTTCCTGGGATACGCGGCGGGCATGCACAATCTGGTGCACAGCTTTCCCGGCCGCATCAACATGCCCTTCATGCGGGGGTTGTACGACGCCGCTCACCTGCTCTCGATCATCGGCCTGATGCTGCTGATCATGATGCGCGACATGCTGCATCGGCCGCTGATGCTCGCCGCATCGGTCATGCTCTTCCTTTTCGGCTTCGCGGTGATGGTGAACGTGAACAGCCGCCTGTCCTTCATGGTGTTCCTCGTGTTCACGCTGTTGTTCATGCTCGGCGTAATGCGCAACGCACGGCTGGCCTTCCCCATCTCCCTCTTCACCCTGCCGCTGCTGCTCAGCTTCGCCCTGCTCATTTATGAGATCCTCACCCTGCCCGTCTTCGAGGCCGTGCTGGAACGGGTGACCAAGGAGGACGTGACCAGCTTCAACGGCCGTTCCTACCTCTGGTACGGCGCTTGGGACTGGCTGGTGGGCGACCGGCGCGGCTTCTTCTTCGGCAACGGTTACAACGGGCAGGCCCACCTGGGATTCATGAAGCGCATTGGCACCCTGTGGGGCGTGGAGGACTGGAAGTTCATCCACATGCACAGCACTTCCCTGCAGATCCTGCTCGCCCAAGGGGTGACCGGAGTGGTGTTGTACTACGCGTCCTTCTGGCACCTGCACCGGCACTATCGCCAGCAGTACGTCAACAACACCACGGAAGCGCCGCTGTACGGCGCTGTGGTGTACCTCCTTTTCGTGTCGCAGATCGACATCTTCTGCTACGGCATCGACCTGGGTGTGCCGCTGATCACCATGATGCTGGCGCAACTGGGTACACGACCCTTCCAGCGTGAGGTCGAGCCCGGGCCGTTGATCACATGACCCCCTCCATGGAAGACGGCAACAGCAAGCCCGGCATCGCACCACCGCGCGCGGACCAGCGCCCCCTGGTGAGCATCATCACCGTGGTGTACAACGGCGCGGCCTTCATCGAGGGCGCCATCCAAAGCGTGCTGGCGCAGGACTGGCCCGTGGAGTACATCGTGCTCGATGGCGGCTCCACCGACGGCACGCAGGACATCATCCGCCGCTATGAGGACCGCCTGGCCTACTGGCACAGCAAGCCGGACAAGGGCATCTACGACGCCATGAACCAGGGCATCGCCCGGTGCACCGGTGAATGGGTGGGCATGATCAATGCCGATGACCGGTACGTACCCGATGCCATTCCGCGCATGATGGCCACGGCACAGGCCAACCCGCAGGCCAACATCCTTCACGGCGACATCTGGCTCTGCTTCCCGGATGGGGGGCGGCGCATCAAGAAGGCCCGCCCCAACGGCTTCCTGCTGAAGTATTGGGAGATGGTGCTGAACCACCCCAGCTTCTTCGTGCGGCGCTCATACTACGAAGGCCGGCCCTACGACGCCGGGCTGCGGGTGAGCGCCGACCACAAGTGGACCTACCAAGCCTGGCGCGAAGACCCCCACCAGTTCGTCTACGTGCCCCATCCCATCGCTGAGTTCGCCATTGGCGGGGCCAGCACGCGCATGCCGCTCACGCAGGTGCTGCGCGAAGGGGCCCGCCTCAGCCGTAGTCTGGGCATGGGCCCGTGGGATACTTTCGTGGGACAGACCGTGCGCACCGCAATGTACCCCGTGCAACACCTCAAGCTCTGGATCAACCGCCTGCGCGCCCAGCGGACCTTGTGAGCATGGCCAGCCCGTTCGCCCTCTTCCAGGACTTCCGCGCCAACCGGGGCAACCCCAAAGGCAGGCTGGTGATGTTCCTGTTCCGTCTCGCCCACCTGCTGCGACTGTCCCCCATCACCTTCATCCTCTTCCTGCCCTACTTCATCCTTTACCGCATCGCGGTGGAGTGGCTGCTCGGCATCGAGCTGCCCTGGAAGACCCGCATCGGGCCGGGCTTCCGTGTGGACCACGGACAGGCCCTGGTGATCAACGATGGCACCGTTTTCGGAGAAGGTTGCACCGTACGCAACGGCTGCACCATCGGCAACAAGCGACTTCCTGATGGCACCTTCAGCCGTGCACCCATCATCGGAGCGCGTGTGGACATCGGTGCCAATGCGTGCATCATCGGGCCCATCACCATCGGCAGTGATGTGGCCATCGGTGCGGGCGCTGTGGTGGTGAAGGATGTGCCGGACGGCCACGTGGCCGTTGGCAATCCCGCACGCCTCATTGACCGACGCGCCCGCACGGCCGCGCCCAAGCCCGCATAAACCCCGGATCGCGTGCAGGCTTCGGGCACCGTTCGCGCGCACCAGGTCCCTACCGCCACGTGCGGCCAAAAAGGGTAGGGCCGGCCGATCTACGAGCTACCAGCCCCAACAAGTGGAATGCTTGTGCCTACCTGCCCACGCAGCGCAGACCACGACCGGGATATCGAGCCACACCGCCCAGTTGCTCCTCGATGCGCAGCAGCTGGTTGTACTTGGCGATCCGGTCACTACGGCTGGCGCTGCCGGTCTTGATCATGCCGCAGTTCAGCGCCACGGCCAGATCGGCGATGGTGCTGTCCTCGGTCTCCCCGCTGCGGTGGCTCATGATGCTGGTGTAACCCGCCCGGTGCGCCATGTCCACGGCCTGGATCGTTTCCGTGAGCGTGCCGATCTGGTTCACCTTCACCAAGATGCTGTTGGCGATGCCCTTGCCGATACCCTCCGCCAGGCGCTGCGTGTTGGTCACGAACAGGTCGTCGCCCACCAATTGCACACGCTCGCCGATGGCCTCGGTGAGCTTCTTCCAGCCATCCCAATCATCCTCGGCCATGCCGTCCTCGATGCTCACGATGGGGTAGCGCTTGGTCCAGTCGGTCCACATCGCCACCATTTCATCGCTCGTCAGCACATCGCCGGTGCTCTCCAGCGTGTAGCGTTTCTTCCCGCTGTCGAAGAACTCCGTGCTGGCACAGTCCAGTGCCAGCACCACGTCATCACCGGGCTTGTAGCCGGCTTGTTCGATGGCCTGCATCACCAGCTTGAGGGCCTCCTCGTTGCTGGGCAGGTCCGGCGCGAAGCCGCCCTCATCGCCCACGTTGGTGCTCAGGCCTTTCTTCTTCAGCACGGCTTTCAGTGCGTGGAACACCTCGGTGCCCATGCGCAGGCCTTGTGCGAAACTGGTGGCGCCCACAGGCATCACCATGAACTCCTGCACGTCCACCTTGTTGTCGGCGTGTGCACCGCCGTTGAGGATGTTCATCAGGGGCACGGGCAGCACATGGGCGTTCACCCCGCCCACGTAGCGATACAAGGGCATGCCCAACTCGCTGGCGGCGCACCGGGCCACGGCCAGGCTCACGCCAAGAATGGCGTTGGCGCCCAGTTGGCCTTTGTTGGGCGTGCCGTCCAGGGCGAGCAGCGCCTGGTCGATCATGGTCTGATCGGACACCAGCGCTCCGGTGAGCTCGTCGTTGATGGACCCGTTCACATGCTCCACAGCACGGGTCACCCCCTTGCCGAGGTAGCGGCCAGGGTCGCCGTCGCGCAGCTCCACGGCTTCATGAGCGCCGGTGCTGGCACCACTGGGTACGGCCGCACGGCCATGGCTTCCGGTATCGCTCCACACGTCCACCTCGATGGTGGGATTGCCGCGCGAATCCAGGATCTCGCGGGCATGGATCTTGGCTATGAGTCCCATGTCTGGTTTGGATCAGGCCTTGCCGGCCAGGGCGCCTTCAACGGCATGATGGGCGCGGAGGTTCTCCACGAAGCGATCGAACAGGTAACGACCGTCCAGCGGACCGGGGCCGGCCTCTGGGTGGTACTGCACACTGAACACCGGACGCCCCCTGAGCCGCATGCCCGCCACACTGTGGTCGTTCAGGTGCACGTGGGTGATCTCCCAGCGGTCGTCCTGCTCCAAGGCCGTCCGGTCCACCACAAAGCCGTGGTTCTGTGAGGTGATCTCGTCACGGCCCGTGGTGAGATCGCGCACCGGGTGGTTGATCCCCCGGTGACCATGGTGCATTTTGCGCGTGGGGATGCCGGAGGCCTCGGCCAGCAGTTGGTGGCCCAGGCAGATGCCGAACACCGGCAGGCCGCACGCCACCACGCTGCGCACCAACTCCACGCTGGCAGGCATGGCTGCGGGATCTCCGGGGCCATTGCTCAGCAGGAGCCCATGCGGGCGCCAGGCCATCATCTCGTCCAGCGGGGTGGTCATGGGGAACACACGCACATGGCAGCCGCGCTCCTCCAGACAGCGCTCGATGTTGCGCTTCACACCGAAGTCCACCAGTGCCACGCGCCACTCCCCGTCCTCGGGTCCCACGTGGTAGGGCGCAGTGGTGCTCACCCGGCTGGAAAGCTCCAAGCCGGCCATGGATGGCACCTGGGCCAGTCGCTCACGCAATTCCTCCAGCGCGGTGCCGTCGCTGCAAATGATCGCGTTCTGGGCGCCGTGATCCCGGATGTGGCGTACGAGCTTACGGGTATCCACATCGCTGATGCCCACCACACCATGGGCCTTCAGATGGTCGTCGAGGCTGCCGTTGCCACCGGGGCGGCTCCACACTTGGCTGAAGTTCTTCACCACCAGTCCGGCGATGGAGAGCGTGCGGCTCTCCTCCTCCCCATCCTTCACACCGTAATTGCCCACGTGCGCGGTGGCCAGGGTCATGATCTGCCCCGTGTAACTGGGGTCCGTGAAGATCTCCTGGTAGCCGGTCATCCCGGTGTTGAAGCAGATCTCACCGGTGGTGGTGCCGATGGAACCGACGGCGCGCCCATGGAAGATCGTTCCGTCGCTCAGGAGCAGAACGGCCTTGGGGCGGTGCACTTGGAGCATGGGGCGAACGAGCGGGCTAGGTGTCGGCAAAGATACCCGACGGGTGCCAAGCGACCTCGGCGGTTCTTTCCACGATCGTGGATGACGCGGGCATCAACAGAGAAAGGGGCGCCCAGCGGGACGCCCCTTTCACCATACGTTCGGTCTGGATCACTCGGCCTTCGGGGCCTCGCTGTCCGCGGGGGCCTCAGCCTGTTCGCCGGCGACCTTGGCGCTGCCCGTGCCGCGACGGCTGCGACGCGTCTTCTTCGCCTCGGTGCCAGTGGCCTTGCTGCGGCTGTAGGTGGGGTTGAAGTCCACCAGCTCGATCAGGGCCATCTCGGCGGCGTCCCCCAGGCGGGTGCCCAGCTTGATGATGCGCGTGTACCCTCCCGGGCGGTCGGCCACTTTCGGGGCCACTTCGCGGAACAGGGCGGCGGTGGCCTCCTTGTTCTGCAGCATGCTGAACACCGTACGGCGGCTGTGGGTGGTGTCCTCCTTGCTCTTGGTGATCAGAGGCTCCACGTAGCGGCGCAGGGCGCGGGCTTTGGCCAGGGTCGTCTCGATCCGCTTGTGGTCGATCAGCGAGACGGCCAAGTTGCTCAGCAGCGCATCGCGATGGCTCTTCTTGCGGCCGAGGGCGTTGTTCTTGTTCCCGTGTCTCATGGGGCTATGCGTTGTGGCGCTTTCGGAACTGACCCGTGCACCTTATTCCTTGTCCAGTTTGTATTTGCTCACGTTCATCCCGAAGCTCAGGCCCTTGCTCTCCACCAGGTCCTCCAGTTCGGTGAGGCTCTTCTTGCCGAAGTTCCGGAACTTGAGCAGGTCGTTCTTGTTGTAGGCCACCAGGTCGCCCAGGGTCTCGATGTCCGCGGCCTTCAGACAGTTCAGCGCGCGCACGCTCAGGTCCAAGTCGACCAGTTTGGTCTTCAACAGCTGACGCATGTGCAGGCTGCTCTCATCGAATTCCTCCTCGGGAGCGCGCTCCTCCACTTCGAGGGTGATGCGCTCATCGCTGAAGAGCATGAAGTGGTGGATCAGGATCTTGGCGGCCTCCTGCAGCGCGGTCTTCGGATCGATGCTGCCGTCGGTGGTCACCTCGATGGTGAGCTTCTCGTAGTCGGTCCGGTCCTCCACACGCGTGTTCTCCACATGGTACTTCACGTTCTTGATCGGCGTGAAAATGGAGTCGATGAAGATGGTGCCGATGGGAGCGTTCTCCACCTTGTTCTCCTCGGCGGGCACATAGCCGCGGCCATTGCCGATGGTCACCTCCACATTGAGCTTCACATTGGGCTCAAGCTGGGCGATCACCAGGTCGGGGTTCAGCACCTGGAAACCGGTGGTATGCTTGCCGATGTCGCCGGCGCTGAAGGTGTCCTTGCCCGTGAGGGTGAAGGCGACCTTTTCCGTGCTCACATCGCCCAGCTGGCGACGGAAACGCACCTGCTTCAGGTTGAGGACGATCTCGGTCATATCCTCGATCACGCCCTTGATGGTGGAGAACTCATGCTCCACGCCCTCGATGCGCACCGCAGTGATGGCATGGCCCTCGAGGGAGGACAGGAGGATGCGGCGCAAGGCGTTGCCGATGGTGATGCCGTAACCCGGCTCGAGCGGACGGAACTCGAAGGAGCCGCGCTTGTCATCGGATTCGATCATCGTGACCTTGTCGGGCCGCTGGAATTCGAGAATGGGCATGGTCTGTAGTTCGTTGTTCGTTGTTCGTTGTCGTTGTCAGTGGGAAGGTCCCTGGTCCTTGCCTTCGGCCGCCTGACAACGGACGGCCGAACGGGGTCACTACTTGGAGTACAATTCCACGATCAGTTGCTCGCGGATGTTCTCCGGGATCTGCGCCCGTTCGGGCACGTTGATGAAGCGACCGGTCATCGTCGAGGGGTCCCACACGAGCCAATCGAACCGGCGATCGTTCACGGCCACGCTGTTGGTGATCGCCTCCAGGGAGCGGCTCTTCTCCCGCACGGCCACGGTCTGCCCGGGGCGCAGGGAGTAGCTGGGCACGTTCACCACCGCACCGTCAACGATGATGTGGCCATGGCTCACCAACTGACGCGCAGCGCGGCGCGTACGGGCGATGCCCAGGCGGTACACGGTATTGTCAAGGCGCGATTCGCAGAGCTGCAGCAGCACCTCACCGGTGATGCCCCGCTTGCTGGCGGCCTTGACGTACATGCGCTCGAACTGACGCTCGAGGATGCCGTAGGTGTATTTGGCCTTCTGCTTCTCGCGCAGCTGCACGGCGTATTCGCTCTCTTTGCGGCGGCGGCGGGCATTGGGTCCGTGTTGACCGGGGCTGTGGGGCTTGCGCTCCATCCACTTGTCCGGGCCATAGATCGCCTCCTTGAATTTCCGCGCGATCCGGGTCTTGGGTCCTGTGTAACGTGCCATTTTCTTTCTTTTTGGGTGCGGCCTTCTTTTCTCCCGCACCAACAGCGGAGCGCCTGTCCGTAAGCGCTCCTACAAGGTTGTTGTTGTTGTCAGACGCGGCGCTTCTTGGGCGGACGGCAGCCGTTGTGCGGCAGGGGGGTGACATCCATGATCTCGGTCACCTCCACACCGCTGTTGTGCAGGGCGCGGATGGCGCTCTCGCGGCCGCTGCCGGGCCCCTTCACGAACACCTTCACCTTGCGCAGGCCCAGTTCGTAGGCTTCGCGTGCGGCCTCCTCGGCGCTCACCTGGCCGGCGTACGGGGTGTTCTTCTTGCTTCCGCGGAAGCCCTGCTTGCCGGAAGAGGACCAGCTGATCACCTCACCCTTGTTGTTCGTAAGGGAGACGATCAGGTTGTTGAAGGTGGCACGGATGTGGGCCTGTCCGTAGGCCTCCACCACGACCTTCTTCTTCTTCTTCTTGCCGGCTTTTTGATCCTGCTTTGCCATTGTCTTCAGTTGTCGGTTCTCCGTTGTCGGTTGTCAGGGTCGCCCACTGGCAACTGACAACTACCCGCTGATCTTACTTGGTCGCTTTCTTCTTGTTGGCCACCGTTTTGCGCTTGCCCTTCCGGGTGCGGCTGTTGGTGCGCGTGCGTTGGCCGCGCAGCGGCAGACCGGCGCGGTGACGCAGACCGCGGTAGCAGCCGATGTCCATCAGGCGCTTGATGCTGAGCTGCACCTCGCTGCGCAGGGCACCTTCCACCTTCACGCCATCGTTGATCACCGTACGGATCCGCGCCTGTTCGTCGTCGGTCCAGTCCTCCACCTTGGTGTCGGGGTCCACCTCGGCCTGCTTCAGGATCTCCAGCGCCTTGCTGCGCCCGATGCCATAGATGTACGTGAGGCCGATGGCCCCGCGCTTGTTCTTGGGTAGGTCGATGCCTGCGATACGTGCCATTCTCGTGCGGTTGTCAGCCCTGACGCTGCTTGAACTTGGGGTTCTTCTTGTTGATGATGTACAGACGCCCTTTGCGACGGACGATCTTGCAGTCCGCCGAGCGTGGTTTGAGGGAGGCCCTGACCTTCATGGTTCGTTGGGTGCTTAGCTCTTGTAACGGAAGGTGATGCGGCCTTTGCTCAGGTCGTACGGGCTCATCTCCACCTTCACCTTGTCACCGGGCAGGATCCGGATGTAGTGCATCCGCATCTTCCCGCTGATGTGCGCGATGATGATGTGTCCGTTCTCCAACTCCACGCGGAACATGGCATTGCTCAACGCCTCCTTGATGACGCCGTCCTGCTCTATCGTTCCTGCCTTGCTCATCCCTTCCTTGTTCTCTTCTTCCTTCGTGGCCGGCCTTGCCGGTCCGCTTGTTATTCCTTCAATATCCGACGTGATCGCTCACGCCGTCGTCAAACTTCCTTTTGCCCTCAGCACATCCTCGATGTAGCTGAAAGTGGACAGGACCTCCGCCTTGCCGGGGCGCACCGCGACGTTGTGCTCGTAGTGGGCGCTGGGCTTGCCATCGCGCGCCACGATCGTCCAACCGTCGCTGAGCTGCACCACCTCTTTGCGGCCCATGTTGATCATGGGTTCGATGGCCAGCACCATGCCGGTGCGCAACCGCACACCGTGCCCGCGCTTGCCATAGTTGGGCACTTCGGGCGCCTCATGCAACCGCCGACCAACGCCGTGGCCCACCAGTTCGCGCACCACGGAATAGCCATGCTTCTCGGCGTGCGCCTGCACCGCGTGGCCGATGTCGCCCGTGCGGTTGCCTTCGATGGCCTGGGCGATGCCCAGATCGAGGCTTTCGCGGGTCACCCGCAGCAGATCGCGCACCTCCGGGGCCACTTCGCCCACCATGAAGGTGTACGCGCTGTCCCCGTAGAAGCCGTTCATCAGCACACCGCAGTCCACGCTGGCGATGTCGCCATCGCGCAGCACGCGGTCGCCCGGCAGACCGTGCACCACCTGCTCGTTCACACTGATCAGCAGGGTGCTGGGGCAGCCGTACAGGCCTTTGAAGCCCGGCACGCCGCCATGGTCGCGGATGAACTCTTCGGCCAGGCGGTCCAGCTCGCCGGTGGTCACACCAGGCGCGATCCGTTCCGCCACTGCGGCCAAGGTCCTGCCAACAAGCAAAGAACTCTCCTTCAACACGGCGATCTCTTCATCGCCCAGGTTCACCATCTCTTTCGCCATGGCTCAACCAGCCATGCCGAAAGCGGTACCTCCTGACCTCCCCTTGATGCGGCCCGTCTTCATCAAGCCGTCGTAATGCCGCATCAACAAATGACTCTCGATATGCTGCAGCGTGTCCAACAACACGCCCACCATGATCAACAAGGACGTACCGCCAAAGAACTGGGCGAAGCCCTGCTTCACACCGAACATCACGGCGAAGGCCGGGAGAATGGCCACCAACCCCAGGAAGATGGCCCCGGGCAGGGTGATCCGGCTCAGCAGCTCATCGATGTGCGAGGCGGTCTGACGACCGGGCTTCACACCGGGGATGAACCCGCCGTTGCGCTTCAGGTCGTCGCTCAACTGGTTCGGGTTCACGGTGATGGCCGTGTAGAAGTAGGTGAACAGCACCACCATGGTGAACAGGGTGACGTTGTAGAACCCGCCCTGGCTGTTGGCCATGCTCACCAGCCAGGAGGGCGGTTGTTCGAAGGCCTGCGCCACGTACATCGGGATCAGCACGATGGCCTGCGCGAAGATGATCGGCATCACCCCGGCGGCGTTCACCTTCAGGGGGATGTAGTTGCGCACACCGCCGTACTGCTTGTTGCCCTGCACACGCTTGGCGAACTGCACCGGGATGCGGCGGGTTCCCTGCACCAGCAGGATGCAACCCGCGATGATGAGCAGCCAGATCACCAACTCCACCACGAGCATCACCAGGCCACCGCCGCCAGGGCCGAGACGACCCACCACCTCCTGAGCGAAGCTCTGGGGCAGCTGGGCCACGATGCCGATCATGATGATCAGCGAGATCCCGTTGCCCAGACCGCGTTCGGTGATGCGCTCACCCAGCCACATCACGAACAGCGTGCTGGCGGTGAGGATGACGATGCTGGTGAACATCCAGAACTGGCTGTCCGGACGGGCCTCGGGTTCGATCGAGGTGTAGATGTAGCCCGGCGCCTGGAACACGCAGATCAGGATGGTGAGGTAGCGCGTGTACTGGTTCATCTTGCGCCGCCCGCTCTCCTCCTTCTGCATCTTCTGCACCGCCGGTACGGCGATGGCCATCAGCTGCATGATGATGGAGGCCGAGATGTAGGGCATGATGCCCAGCGCGAAGATGGCCGCACGCGAGAAGGCACCACCGGTGAACAGGGCGAGGATGTCGGAGATACCCCCCCCTCCGCTGGCGGCGCTGGCGGCCATGCGCACGGAGTCCACCCCGGGCAGCACGATGAAGCTGCCGATGCGGTACACCAGCAGCAGCCCCAGCGTAATAAGGATCCGCTTACGCAGCTCCTCGATGCGCCAGATGTTCTTGATCGTTTCGATCAGGTTCTTCATGCCTTCTCAGCTACGGTTGCGATCACCGTGGCGGTGCCCCCCTGGGCCTCGATGGCGGCCTTGGCGGTATTGCTGAACGCATGTGCGGCGACGTTCAGCGCGGCGCTCAGCGTGCCACGACCGAGGACCTTGAGCTTGTCGTTCTTGCCGATCAGGCCATTGGCGTAGAGCACGGTGGGGTCGATCGCCGTGGCCTTGGTCTTCTCGGCCAGGGACTGGAGGGTATCCAGGTTGATGCCCTTGTACTCCACGCGAGTGGGGTTGTTGAAGCCGAACTTGGGCACACGGCGGACCAGGGGCATCTGGCCACCCTCGAAGCCGCGCTTGCTGCTGTAGCCGCTGCGGCTCTTGGCCCCCTTGTGGCCACGGGTGGAGGTGCCGCCACGGCCGCTGCCTTGGCCACGTCCGATACGCTTCTCCTTCTTGGTGGCCCCTTCGGCCGGTTTCAGTCTGCTCAGGTCCATCTGCGATGCTTTTTCTATGCGGGGCGTCACCGCCGCCGCTTGCGATTCATTAAGCCTGCTCCTGCACGGTCACCAGGTGATGCACTTTCTCCACCATGCCGCGCACCTGGGGGGTGGCGTCAAGCTCGGCGCGCTTGCCGATGCGGCCCAGCCCCAGGGCCTTCAAGGTATCCTTCTGCCGCTTGGGGCATTTGATCCAGCTCTTGGTCTGGACAATGATCAGTTTGCTCATCGTAGTCGTGCGTCTTGGCTGCGCCCGGGGGGCTGGTCTTATCCGTTGAACACGCGGTCCAGGTCCACCCCACGCTGCGCGGCCACCGCCTGGGCATCGCGCATGCTGGTGAGGGCCTTGATGGTGGCTTTCACCAGGTTGTGGGGGTTGCTGCTGCCCTTGCTCTTGGCCAGCACGTCGGTCACGCCAACGCTCTCGAGCACGGCGCGCATGGCGCCACCGGCGATCACACCGGTACCGTGCGCGGCGGGCTTCAGCAGCACCTTGGCCCCGGCGAATTTACCTTCCTGGCTGTGGGGGATGGTGCCCTTCAGCACGGGCACGCGCACCAGGTTCTTCTTGGCGTCGTCGATGCCCTTGGCGATGGCCTCCTGCACCTCCTTGGCCTTGCCCAGGCCGTGGCCCACCACACCGTTCTCATTGCCCACCACCACGATGGCGGCGAAAGTGAAGGTACGGCCACCCTTGGTCACCTTGGTCACGCGGTTCAGGGCCACGAGCTTGTCCTTAAGCTCGATCTCACTGCTCTTTACCTTCTTGATGTTCGATCCGGTCATGACGGTATGGGGTCAGAAGTTGAGGCCTCCTTCGCGGGCGGCGTCGGCCAGGGCTTTCACCCGGCCATGGTAGAGGTAACCATTGCGGTCGAAGACGACCTGCTCGATGCCGGCGGCCTTGGCCTTTTCGGCGATGGCCAGGCCCACGCGCTTGGCCTGCTCCACTTTGGGCAGACCGTTGGCCTGCTTGTCCTTCAGGGAGGAGGCGCTTACCAGCGTACGGCCGGCCTCGTCGTCGATGATCTGGGCGTACATGCCCGTGTTGCTGCGGAAGACCGTGAGGCGGGGACGCTCAGGGGTGCCCTGCACCCGCTTGCGTACGCGGGTCTTGATCTTCAGTCGGCGTGCGGTCCTATCGAATGCCATGGCGATGCTTATTTACCGGCGGCCTTGCCAGCCTTGCGGCGGATCTGTTCGTTCACGAAACGGACACCCTTGCCCTTGTACGGCTCGGGTTTGCGCAGCGAGCGCAGTTTGGCGGCCACTTGGCCCAGCAGCTGCTTGTCGGCGCTCTCCATGCGGATGATGGGGTTCTTACCCTTTTGCTGCTCGGCCGAGACCTTGATCTCCGAAGGCAGCACCAGGGTGATGCCGTGCGAGAAACCCAGCGCCAGCTGCAGTTGTTGGCCCTTGGCCGTGGCGCGGTAACCCACGCCCACCAGCTCCTGCTCCACCACGAAGCCTTCGCTCACACCCTTCACCATGTTGGCGAGGAGGGCGCGGTACAGGCCGTGCATGGCGCGGTGTGGTTTGGCGTCGGTGGGGCGCTCAAGGATGACCTCACCGCCCTCCTGCTTGATGCGGATGGCGGGGTCGACCGCCTGGGACAGCGTACCCTTGGGGCCCTTCACGGTCACCAGGTTCTTGTCGCTGATGGTGATCTCCACCCCTTTGGGCAGGCCGATCGGTGCTTTTCCAATGCGTGACATGGCTAGTTCTGCTCGGGGGGTGTTAGCTCACATAACAGAGCACCTCGCCGCCCACGTTCAGGGCACGGGCCTCCTTGTCGGTGACCACGCCGCGGCTGGTGCTGATGATGGCCACGCCCAGGCCGTTGAGCACGCGGGGCAGCTCACCGGTGGAGGCGTACTTGCGCAGACCGGGGGTGCTCACACGCTTGAGCTCGCGGATGGCGCTCTCACGGGTACGCGGATCGTACTTCAGGGCGATCTTGATCAGGCCCTGCTTGCCGTCCTCCACGGTCTTCCAAGAGAGGATGTACCCCTTGTCGTAAAGGATCCGCGTGATATCCTTCTTCAGGTTGCTCGCGGGCACCTCAACGACCTTCTTGCGCGCCTGGATGGCGTTCCGCAAGCGGGTCAGGTAGTCGGCGATGGGATCGTTGGTCATTGTCTTGTTCGTTATCGTTGGGACACGATGCGGCCGGCTTACCAGCTGCTCTTGGTCACACCGGGGATCTTGCCCTCGAGCGCCATCATGCGGAACTGGTAGCGGGAGATCCCGAATACACGGATGTAGCCCTTGGGTCGGCCGGTGATCTGGCACCGGTTGTGCAGGCGCACGCGGCTGCCGTTAACGGGGAGCTTCTGCAGCTTCTCCCACTCGCCGGCGGCCTTCAGCGCGGCACGCTTGGCAGCTTGCTTCTCCACCATCCGGGCGCGCTTGCGCTCACGGGCTTTCATGGATTCCTTGGCCATTCTCTTCTCGTTGTTGGGCGATCGGTCCCTTACTGTTTCTTGTCCTTGTCCGCGAAGGGGATGCCCAGCTCGCGCAGCAGCGCCTTGGCTTCGGCATCGGTCTTCGCCGTGGTCACCACGGTGATGTCCATCCCTTGGATCTTCGACACCTTGTCGATGTCGATCTCGGGGAAGATGATCTGCTCCTTCACACCCATGGTGAAGTTGCCGCGGCCGTCGAAGCCGGTGGCCTTCACACCGCGGAAGTCGCGCGTACGGGGCAGGCTCACCGCGATCAGCCGGTCCAGGAACTCGTACATGCGGTCACCGCGCAGGGTCACTCGCACGCCGATGGGCATGCCTTTGCGCAGCTTGAAGTTGCTGATGTCCTTGCGCGAGGTGGTGGCCACGGCCTTCTGACCCGCGATCAGGGTCATCTCATTGATGGCCGTCTCGATGAGCTTCTTGTCGCCCACGGCGCTGCCCAGGCCCTGGTTCAGGCTCACCTTGGTGATGCGGGGGACCTCCATGGGGCTCTTGTACCCGAACTCCTGTTGGAGCTTGGGGGTCACCTCTTGCTGGTATTTGGCGCGAAGCCTCGGGATGTACTTCATCACTTGATCACCTCACCGGTGCGTTTGCTGTAACGGGCCAGCTTGCCATCGACCAACTTCCGACCCACGCGGGTGGGTTCACCGCTCTTGGGGTCGATCAGCATCAGATTGCTGATGTGGATGGGCCCCTCCTTCTCCACGATGCCCCCCTGGGGGTTGGCGGTGGTGGGCTTGCTGTGCTTCTTGTTGATGTTGAGTCCTTCGACGATGGCCGTGCCACGCACGCGGTCCACCTCCAGGACGCGGCCTTCACGGCCCCGGTCCTCGCCGGCGAGCACCTTCACCATGTCGCCTTTCTTGATGTGCGTCTTCTTCAGCATGGCTCAGAGTACTTCAGGGGCCAGGGAAATGATCTTCATGAACTTCTTCTCGCGCAGCTCGCGGGCCACGGGGCCGAAGATGCGGGTGCCCCGCATCTCACCGGCGGCGTCGAGGATCACCACGGCGTTGTCGTCGAAGCGGATGTAGCTGCCGTCCTTGCGGCGCGTCTCCTTCTTGGTGCGCACCACCACGGCCTTGTGCACGGTGCCCTTCTTGGCTTGGGCCGTGGGCAGAGCGTCCTTCACGGTCACCACGATGGTGTCACCGATGCGCGCGTAGCGGCGGCCGGTGCCACCCAGCACCCGGATGCAAAGCACCTCCTTGGCGCCGCTGTTGTCGGCCACGTTGAGCCGGGATTCCTGTTGGATCATCGCTGGGGTCGGTTTATTTGGCGCGTTCGATCACTTCCACCAGGCGCCAACGCTTCGTCTTGCTCATCGGGCGCGTCTCCATGATGCGCACGGTGTCGCCCTCATGGGCCTCGCCGTTCTCATCATGCGCCATGAACTTGCTGGAGGTCTTCACGAACTTCCCGTATTTGGGGTGCTTCACGCGGCGCTCCACCACCACCGTGATGCTCTTGTCCATCTTCTCGCTGGTGACGATGCCGATCCGCTCCTTCCTGAGATTGCGTTCCATGGCGGGTCTTATTTGCTGTTGTTGGCGAGCTCGCGCTTGCGCAGTTCGGTGAGGATGCGGGCCACGTCCTTGCGGCGGGTGCGCAGCAGCACGGGGCTTTCGATGGGGCTCACGGTGTGGCTGAAGCGCAGCTTGTTCAGCGCAGCGCGCGTCTCCTGCAGTTTGTCCTGCAGCTCGGGCACGGTGAGCTCCGTGAGGTCGGTGCCTTTGCGGGTCTTCTTCATGGCTCCCTGGTCTTCTTAGTTCACGTCGGCGTCCTCGCGGGTGACGAACTTGGTGGGGATGGGCAGCTTCTGGGCGGCCAGGCGCAGGGCCTCACGCGCCACGGTCTGCGGCACACCGTCCACTTCGAACACGATGCGTCCTGCGTGCACAACGGCCACCCAGTGGTCCAGCGCACCTTTGCCCTTACCCATACGCACCTCGGCGGGCTTTTTCGTGATGGGCTTGTCGGGGAACACCTTGATCCACACCTGGCCCTCACGTTTCATGTAGCGGGTCAGAGCGACACGGGCGGATTCGATCTGGCGGCTGGTGAGCAGGACGTTCTCCATGGCCTTCAGGCCGTAGGTGCCCAGCGTCACACGGTGGCCGCGTTGGGCCACGCCCTTCATCTTGCCCTTATGCATGTTGCGCCGGCGGGCGCGTTTCGGTTGCAGCATGGCGATCAGTTCTTGTTGCGGTCACCTCCGCGGTTGTTCCCTCCTGCACGACGTTCGCGACGTTCACCGCCGGGGCGCAGGCCTCCCCGCTGGGCGCCGGTGGGGCGCGCCTGACCACCCTGGTTGGGGCTCAGGTCACGACGACCGTACACCTCACCACGGCAGATCCAGCACTTCACCCCGATGCGGCCCATTTTGGTGTGCGCCTCGGTGATGGCGTAATCGATGTCGGCACGCAGGGTGTGCAGGGGCACGCGGCCCTCGCGGTAGCTTTCTGTGCGGGCGATCTCGGCCCCGTTCAAACGGCCGCTCACCGTGATCTTGATGCCTTCAGCTCCCATGCGCATGGTGCTGGCCACGGCCATCTTCATGGCGCGACGGAAGCTGATGCGGCCTTCGAGCTGGCGGGCGATACTGTCGGCCACCAGGCGGGCGTCCAGTTCGGGGCGCTTGATCTCGAAGATGTTGATCTGCACGTCCTTGCCGGTGAGCTTCTTGAGCTCTTCGCGCAGCTTGTCCACCTCAGCGCCACCCTTGCCGATGATCACGCCCGGGCGGGCGGTGTTGATCGTCACGGTCACCAGCTTCAGGGTGCGCTCGATCACGACCTTCGCAACGCTGGCCTTCTTCAGGCGGGCCAACAGATACTGACGGAGCTTTTCGTCCTCCACCAGTTTCTCCCCGTAGTTCTTACCGCCGTACCAGTTGCTGTCCCAGCCCTTGATGTAACCCAGGCGGAAGCCGATCGGATGTACTTTCTGTCCCATGGTAGTTGTTCTGGCCCGGGTTAGTTGGCGGTATCCACCACCAGGCTCACGTGGTTGCTGCGTTTCCGGATGCGGTAGGCACGGCCCTGGGGAGCGGGCAGCATGCGCTTGAGGCTGCGGCCTTCGTTCACCTGGATGCTCTTCACCACCAGGTCGGCCTCATCGGCCCGCTGGCCTTGGTGCTTGGCCTCCCAGTTGCTGATGGCGCTCATCAGGAGCTTCTCCAGCTCGCGGCTGCTGTGCCGGGTGCTGAAACGCAGGATGCCCAGCGCCTTGTCGATCCGCTGCCCGCGGATCAGGTCGGCCACCTGACGCATGCGGCGGGGGCTGGTGGGCACGTTGCGCAGTTCTGCGCCGGCCACGCTCTTGCGGGCTTCTTTGCGGGCCTCTGCGGCTAGTCTCTTACGGGCTCCCATTGTCACTTCTTGTTGCCGGCGTGGCCGCGGAAGATGCGGGTGGGGGCGAACTCGCCCAGCTTGTGCCCCACCATGTTCTCGGTCACGTACACGGGGATGAACTTGTTACCGTTGTGCACCGCGATGGTCAACCCCACGAATTCCGGGGTGATGGTGCTGGCGCGCGACCAGGTCTTGATCACGTTCTTCCGGCCCGATGCCTGGGCCTCGTCCACGCGCTTGGCAAGCTTGTAGTGGACGAACGGGGGTTTCTTGAGTGAACGGCTCATGGACTCGATTAGGCGCCTTTGCGCGCGTTGATGCGTTCAATGATGAACTTGCTCGTGGGGTTCTTCGGAGCGCGGGTCTTCTTACCCTTGGCCAGCAGGCCCTTGCGGCTCCGCGGGTGGCCACCGCTGGCGCGGCCTTCACCACCACCCATCGGGTGATCCACCGGGTTCATGGCCACCGCACGGGTGCGGGGACGACGCCCCAGCCAGCGGTTGCGACCGGCCTTGCCGCTCTTCTGCAGCATGTGCTCGGCGTTGCCCACACTGCCCACGGTCGCCATGCAGCTGGCCAGTACCATGCGCACCTCGCCGCTGGGCAGCTTCAGGGTGGCGTACTTGCCTTCGCGGGCGCTCAGCTGGGCGAAGGTGCCGGCGCTGCGGGCGATGGAACCGCCCTTGCCGGGATGCAGTTCGATGTTGTGCACCACCGTGCCCAGGGGGATCTCGCTCAGCGGAAGGGCGTTGCCCACCTCGGGCGCCACGCCGCTGCGGCCGCTCAGCACCTCCTGGCCCACTTTCAGGCCGTTCGGCGCCAGCATGTAGCGCTTCTCGCCATCGGCGTAGTACAGCAGGGCGATACGGGCGCTGCGGTTCGGATCATACTCGATCGTCTTCACCGTGGCCGGGATGCCGAACTTGTCGCGCTTCAGGTCGATCACGCGGTAGCGCTGCTTGTGACCACCGCCGATGTAGCGCATGGTCATCTTGCCCGAGTGGTTACGGCCGCCGGACTTTCGCGCCCCGACGGTGAGGGACTTCTCGGGCACATGGGTGGTGACCCCTTCGAAGTCGGTGATCACCCGGTGACGGGTACCCGGAGTGACAGGATTGAGTTTTCTGATGCCCATGGTGGTTCTTCCTGGGGGGGTCAAATGCTGCTGTACAGGTCGATGGTCTGGCCGTTCTTCACGGTGACGACGGCCTTCTTGTAGCTGCTGGTGCGGCCACGCAGGATGTTCGAGCCGGTGTAGCGGGTGCGGGTCTTGCCCCGGCAGATCATGGTGCGTACACCGGTGACCTCCACGCCGTACTCCTTCTCAACGGCCTGCTTGATCTGCAATTTGTTGCTCTTGCGGGCCACCTCGAAGCCGTAGCGGTTCTCCTTCTCGCCTTGGGCGGTCATCTTCTCGGTGACGATGGGGCGGATGATGATCTGGCTCATGGCTTACTTGGTAAGGGTGGCCTCCAGCGGGGCGATCGCGTCCTTCACGATCAGCACGCCATTGGCGTTCATGATGTCATAGGTGTTCAGCTCGCTGGCCAGCACCACCCGGGTGCCCGGGATGTTGCGCGCGCTCAGCAGCACGCTCTCGTTCTTCTCGGGCAGCACCAGCAGGCTTTTGCGGGTGCCGAGCTCGAAGGCCTTGAGCAGGGCGGCGTAGTCCTTGGTGCGCGGAGCGGCGATGTTCACGCCCTCGATCACCTTCAGGCTGCCATCCTGCACCTTGTGGGTGAGGGCGCTGCGACGGGCCAGGTCCTTCACCTTCTTGTTCAGCTTGAAGGCGTAGTCACGCGGCTTGGGGCCGAAGATCCGGGCGCCACCCTTGAACAGGGGGTTCTTGACGCTGCCTTTACGGCTGCCGCCCGTACCCTTCTGGCGGTGCAGCTTCTTGGTGCTGCCGCTCACCTCGCTCTTCTCAAGCGTCTTGGCCGTGCCCTGGCGCTGGTTGGCCAGATATTGCTTCACGTCCAGCCAGATGGCATGGTCGTTCGGCTCGATGGCGAACACCGCATCGTTCAGCTTGGCCTTCTTGCCGGTGGACTTGCCGTCCGCGCTGTAGATCTCGAGTTCCATGGGTTCTGTTTTGGGGGCGGGATCCGATCCCACCCTGGCGGGTCCTATTTCCAGATGATCACCGTGCTGCCTTTGTGGCCCGGAACGGCGCCCTGCAGCATGAGCAGGTTCTTCTCCACGTCCACCTTCAGCACGCGCAGGTTCTCGGTGGTCACGCGCTCACCGCCGGTACGGCCGGCCATGCGCATGCCCTTGAACACGCGGCTGGGGGAGGAACTGCCACCCAGCGAACCGGGGGCGCGGCTGCGGTCGTGCTGACCGTGGGTGGCCTCACCCACACCGCTGAAGCCGTGGCGCTTGACCACACCCTGGAAGCCCTTGCCCTTGCTGGTGCCGGTCACCGTCACGTAGCCCCCCTCTTCGAAGAGGTCCACGCCGATGGAATCGCCCACCTTCAGTTCGCGCTCGAATTCCTTGAACTCATGCAGCATGCGCTTGGGCGCGGTGCCGGCCTTCTTGAAGTGGCCCTTCAGCGCCGCGGGAACGTTCTTCTCACCGCGCTCGATGGCCCCGAGTTGGACCGCCTCGTAGCCGTCCTTCTCCCGGGTCTTCACCTGGGTCACCACGTTGGGGGTGGCCTCGATCACCGTGCACGCCACGAGGTTGCCCTCCGCGTCGTACAGGCTCGTCATGCCGATCTTCTTTCCGATCAATCCGCTCATTGCGTTCTCTTGTTAAGCGGTCACACTTTGATCTCCACGTCCACGCCGCTGGGAAGCTCGAGCTTCATCAGTGCGTCGATGGTCTTCGACGAGGAGCTGTAGATGTCCATCATGCGCTTGTAGCTGCAGAGCTGGAACTGCTCACGCGCCTTCTTGTTCACGTGGGGCGAGCGCAGCACGGTGAAGATGCGCTTGTGGGTGGGAAGGGGCACAGGGCCGCTCACCACAGCACCGGTGGACTTCACCGTCTTCACGATCTTCTCGGCGCTCTTGTCGACGAGGTTGTGATCGTAGGACCGCAGCTTGATGCGGATCTTCTGGGTCATCGGTTGGCGTGTGTTATGCTTGGACTTTACCGCGCACCTTGGCCAGTACGGCTTCGGTCACGTTGTTGGGTGCGGGTACATAGTGACTGAACTCCATGGTGCTGCTGGCACGACCCGAGCTGAGCGTACGCAGGCTGGTCACGTAGCCGAACATCTCGCTCAGAGGCACCTCGCCCCGGATGGCTTTGTTGCCTGCGCGGTCCTCCATGCCCAGGATGTTGCCCCGGCGGCGGTTGAGGTCGCCCACGATGTCGCCCATGTACTCCTCGGGCGTGATCACCTCGATCTTCATGATCGGCTCCAGCAGCACGGGCTTGCACTTGGGCAGCGCGGCGCGGAAGGCGGCCTTGGCGCAGATCTCGAAGCTCAGGGCGTCGGAGTCCACGTTGTGGAACGAACCATCGTACAGGGTCACCTTCAGGCTTTCCATCGGATAGCCGGCCAGCACACCGTTCTTGAGGCTGGCTTCGAAGCCCTTCTGGACGGGACCGATGAATTCCTTCGGAATGACACCGCCCTTGATCTCGTCGATGAACTCCAGGCCGGTCTTCTCGGGATCGGTCTGCGGCTCGATACGCACGTGGATGTCGGCGAACTTACCGCGGCCACCCGTCTGCTTCTTGTACACCTCACGGTGCTCGGTGCTGGCGGTGATGGCCTCCTTGTACTTCACCTGAGGCGCACCTTGGTTGAGTTCCACCTTGAACTCGCGCTTCATGCGGTCCACGAGGACCTCCAGGTGCAGTTCGCCCATACCGCTGATCACGGTCTGGCCGGTCTCCTCGTCGGTGTTCACCTTGAAGGTGGGATCCTCCTCGGCCAGCTTGGCCAGGGCGTTGCCCATCTTGTCCAGGTCGGCCTGGGTCTTGGGCTCCACCGCGATGCCGATCACC
>CAYXKE010000003.1:53818-96670 GCA_964464935.1 uncultured Chryseobacterium sp. | reverse complement strand
GGGGTGTGAAAAACTAACCAGTGGTCCGGGCTTTCCGCGTGCCAATCTGTGCTAATAGTGACAAGGAAGCCCGCTACACGGGTTTGAGATTGAAGAACAATTCGATGCCCATCCTTCATGCGAGCATCAGTTGCAAATGGACCTTGCGTAGTGACCGCGCTCAGAACGCCCGTTCCGAAGGTTTGAACCTTGTCAGGAATAGAAAAGGCCGCTTACCGCATATTGTGGTCATTACGGGAGAACCCACCCCAAATCGAATTGCGTCCATTGCGTTGGGTACGGGCGACATAGATCAAGTCTACCATTTCGCGTTGTACGAGCTCCTGGATACGGTGAAAGAGTTGGGTATGAACGATGCCGAGGATTCGATCAACACGATGATCCAAGGCAAACGCCTGCGCGACATTTCCGACCTGCCTTTGGACCTTATCGTGTAGCACCGCTTTCACGTTGTCGATGATAGAGTAGGCTTGAGCCGTCAGTATGTAGCCTCTGCTTACCCAAGCCCCCCAACCCCGAACAACCGAGGGGGTTAACTTCGCGCCGCACCCCGGCGCATACCCCGGCCCGGGGCGGCGCGTTCCACTGCACATGCCACGGTCGTTCGTCCTGAGCCTCGCCTCCCTGCTGCTGGCCGCCCTGCTGGCCTCCTCCGCCCACGCCCAGGTGAACGAAGTGGGCCTCACCGGTGGCCTGATGTACTACATCGGCGACCTCAACCCCAACAAGCACTACCCGGAGGACATGAAGCTGGGCGGCGGCCTGGTCTTCCGCCACAACTTGAACAACCGCCTGGCACTGCGCTTCCAAGGCCTGTACGGCACCTTGGAGGCCTTTGACAGCAAGAGCGACGACCCGCTGCAGCAGATGCGCAACCTGCACTTCCGCAGTCGCCTCATCGAAGCCGCCGCCTTGTTCGAGATCAATTTTTTCACCTACCGCGGCCGCGCCAAGGAGGCCAAACGGTGGACCCCCTTCATCTTCGGCGGCCTCTGCTACTTCCGCGCCAACCCACAGACGAAGTTGGACGACACCTGGTACAGCCTGCAGCCGCTGGGCACCGAAGGCCAGGGCACCTCGGCCAACTCCAGCGGGAGCTACAAGGTGGACCAGATCGGCATCCCCTTCGGGGCCGGGATGAAGTTCAGCCTGAGCGAACGGCTTGACCTTCAGGTGGAATGGGGCCTGCGCCGCACCTACACCGACCACATCGACGATGTGAGCGGCACCTACGCCGACCATGACATCCTGCTGGCCGAGGCCGGCCCCCTCACCGCCGCCCTGGCGGACCGCAGCGGCCTGAACGACCCGGCACTGGGCTACAGCAATACCGGCCGGGCCCGCGGCAACAGCAACACCCGGGACTGGTACCAGTACACCGGCCTCACGCTCACCTACATCATCAGCCGGTTCTCCGATTGTGACGAACAGTACAATTGGATGCGGCGGAAGCGGTAATCCGGGGGGAACGGCGATCTTTGCCCCCCCCTTGGACGATCAAGCACATACCGCCGAGACCCTCCGGGCGCATATCCGACCCGACGCCGTGCCGGCCCATGTGGCCGTGATCATGGACGGCAACGGCCGCTGGGCACGCCGCCAGGGAGAGGAGCGCATTGCCGGCCACGCCAACGGTGTGCGCGCCGTGCGCGAGACCCTCACGGCCGCGATCGAGATCGGGGTGCGGCACCTCACCCTTTATGCCTTCAGCACCGAGAACTGGAACCGGCCGAAGTCCGAGGTGGACGCCCTGATGGACCTGCTGGTGCGCACCGTGATGGGTGAGGTGGACGAGCTGGACCGCAACGGGGTGCGCCTGCGTGCCATCGGCGATCTGGACCAGCTGCCCCCCAACTGCCGCAAGACCCTGCAGCTGGGCATGGACCGCACCGCCGGCAACGACCGCATCGACCTGATCCTGGCCCTGAGCTACAGCGCCCGCTGGGAGATCACCACCATGGCACGCGCTTTGGCCCGGGCCGCCCGCGATGGCCAACTCGACCCCGACCAGATCGACGAGCGGGCGGTGGCCGCCCACATGACCACAGCGGGCATCCCCGACCCCGAGCTGCTGATCCGAACCAGCGGCGAACAACGCATCAGTAACTTCCTCCTTTGGCAGATCGCCTATACGGAACTGTGGTTCACGCCCGTTCTTTGGCCGGATTTCCGGAAAACGCACTTCTTCCAGGCCGTGATCGACTTCCAGGAACGCGAGCGACGTTTCGGTCTCACCACGGAACAGGTGGCTCCCCACAAATGATGCTCCGCGCGCTGCTGCTCTCCCTGCTCGCCCTCTGCGCGACCGCCCTGGCCGCCCAGGACGACAGCCCGCGCGACTCCGTGCAAACCGGTGGCCGGGAGCGCGTGATGGACCATCGCTTCCCCCAGGAGTACGAGATCGGCGGCATCACCGTGACCGGCACCCTCACCACCGACCCCAACGCCGTGAAGCTCTTCACCGGCCTGCAGGTGGGCGACAAGATCCAGGTGCCCGGCGAGGCCATTTCGCGCGCCATCCGCAACCTCTGGGCCCAGAAGCTGTTCAGCGACATCCGCATCGAGGCCGCCGAGATCCGCGGGCGCACCATCTTCCTGCACATCGTGGTGCTGGAGAAGCCCCGGCTGAGCGGATTCTCCTTCAACGGCGTGACCCGTGGCACCGCCGACAAACTGCGCGAGGAGATCGGCCTGATCCGCGGCCAGCAGGTCACCGAGGCCGCCCTGGAGAACACCCGCCAGGCCATCCGCCGCTACTACCGCGACAAGGGCTACCTCAGCGCCCACGTGCACATCCACGAAACGCCCAGCGACAGCCTGATGGCGAACAGTGTGAAGCTGCTGATCGATGTGGACAAGGGACCCCGGGTGAAGATCGCCAACGTGATCTTCAACGGTAACGACGAGGTGCCCGACAAGCGCCTGCGCCGGGCCATGCGGAAGACCCGCCAGAAGCGTTGGTGGAACGTGTTCGGCAGCAGCAAGTTCCTGCCCGCCGAGTTCCGCAACGACCGCGGCCGGGTGATCGACCTGTACAACGAGAAAGGCTTCCGCAACGCGGCCATCGTGCGCGACACGATGTACTTCATCAACCCGCGGCGCGTGAACGTGGAGATCGACCTGGAGGAGGGCAGCAAGTTCTTCTTCCGCCACATCACCTTCACCGGCAACACCAAGCACGACGACGCCACCCTGCACGACATCCTGGGCATCCGCCGCGGCGACCCCTACAACAAGAAGCTGCTGGAAAGCCGCCTCTACATGAACCCCTCGGGGCGCGACATCAGCTCGCTGTACATGGACGATGGCTACCTCGCCTTCACCCCCGACCCTGTGGAGATCGTGGTGCCCGGCGACAGCATCGACCTGGAGATCCGCATCCGCGAAGGGCGCCAGTACCGCATCCGCAACGTCATCATCAAGGGCAACACCAAGACCAACGAGCACGTGGTGCGCCGCGAGATCCGCACCAAGCCCGGCCAGCTCTTCAACCGCAGCGATGTGATCCGCACGCAGCGCGAACTGGCGAACCTGGGCTACTTCAACCCCGAGAGCCTGGGCGTGAACCCGATCCAGGACCCGCGCACCGGCACCGTGGACCTGGAGTACACCGTGGAGGAGAAACCGAGCGACCGCCTGGAACTGAGCGGTGGCTGGGGCGTGGGCCGGCTCATCATGAGCCTGGGCCTGTCCTTCACGAACTTCAGCATGCGCAACATCTTCAACCCCTCGGCATGGACGCCCCTGCCGAGCGGCGATGGACAGACGCTGAACCTGCGCGCCCAGACGAACGGCCGCTACTTCCAGAGCTACAGCCTCTCGTTCATGGAGCCCTGGCTGGGCGGCCGCAAGCCCAACGCCCTGAGCTTCTCCCTGTACCACACCGTGCAGACCAACGGCGAGAACAAGTGGCTGAAGAGCGATGAAGGACGCATCGCCAACCCCGACCGCCAGTCGCTGGTGATCTCCGGCGCCACCCTGGGCCTGGGCAAGCGCCTCACCTGGCCGGACGATTACTTCATTCTGCGCGGCACCCTGGGCTACCAGCTTTACGACCTGCGGAACTTCTCCAGCGGCCAGGTGGTGTTCGCCTTCAGTGATGGCACCAGCAACGTGCTGAGCCTGCAGGGCCAGATCTCCCGCAACTCGGTGGACCAGCCCTTCTTCGCCCGCACCGGGTCCGACATCACCTTCAGCGTGAAGGCCACGCCCCCCTTCTCCCTGATGCGCCCCGCGCGCGACTGGGCCGCCCTCTCGCCGGCCGAACGCTACGAGTGGGTGGAGTTCCACAAGTGGAAGTTCACCACCCAGTGGTTCAACAAACTCACCAACAGCAAGACCGGCCACAACCTGGTGCTGATGGCCCGCGCGGGATTCGGCTTCCTGGGCCGCTACAACGACGCGCTGGGCAACTCGCCCTTCGAGCGCTTCTACCTGGGCGGGGTGCCGCTGACCGGCTTCCAGCTCGACGGGCGCGAGATCATCAGTCTCCGCGGCTATGACGACTTCGCGCTGGCGCCCACCACGGGCAACTTCATCGTGGGCAAATACACCACCGAACTGCGCTTCCCGCTCTCGCTGAACCCCTCGGCCACCATCTACACCCTGGCCTTCGTGGAGGCCGGCAACACGTGGAACAACTTCGACAAGTTCGACCCCTTCAAAGTATACCGGTCGGCGGGCTTCGGCCTGCGCCTGTTCCTGCCCATGTTCGGGCCGATGGGACTGGACTACGGATGGCGTCTGGACGACGTGCCGGACCTGCCCAACATGGGCCGCAGCCAGTTCCATTTCACGATCGGCATAGACTTTGGCGAACTCTGATAACGAACGTGCTATTTTCGCCATCCTCCGAACGCATGCAACGTGTCCGCACCCTCCTTTTCGCGCTGCTCGCCACGCTGGCGTTCTCGGCCCCGCTGGCGGCACAACGCATCGCGTTCGTGAACACGCGCTACATCCTGGACCAGATGCCCGAGTATGTCGAGGCCCAGAAGGAGCTCGACCGCACCTCGCGCCGCTGGCAGGACGAGATCGATGACCGCTATGCCCAGATCAAGCGCATGCGCGAGGCTTACAACGCCGAGCAGATCCTGCTCACCGAGGAGATGAAGCGCCTGCGCATGGCGGACATCGAATCGCGCGAGCGCGAGGCCCGCGACCTTCAGAAGAAGCGCTTTGGCCCACAGGGCGACCTGTTCAAGAAGCGGCAGGAGCTGATCCAGCCCATCCAGGACCGTGTCTATGAGGCCATCAAGGAGGTGGCCGGCACCAGCTACATCGGCGTGTTCGACCTGGCGGCCCAAGGGGGCAGCCTGCTCTTCGCCAGCGAGAAATACGACCGCAGTGACCAGGTGCTGCGCAAGCTGGGCATCCGCCCCGGCGAGCGCAACGCCAGCGAGGACAGTCGTCCGAGCGACGAGGAGTTCGGCATGCCCCCCGAGGACAACGGCGGAGGCAAGGACCGCACTCGCGACAGCGGCCGTGGCACGGCCCCCGGTAGCGGGGTGCGGGGTGGCGGCCAGAACACCGGGGGACAACCCGCCCGGCCACGTTGATCCCATACATCGCACGAAAACACATGATGAAGACCATCGTTCTCACCCTTGGCCTGCTGGCAGCCACTGCACCGGCCGCAATGGCCCAGAAGCTCGGCCATATCGACCGGCAGCAGCTGATGCTGATGCTTCCCGAGCGGCAGGAGGCTGAAACCAAGATGCGGGCCTTCGCCGAGGAGCTGGACAAGCGCCTCCGTGCCATGGGCACCGAATACGAGCAGGCGGTGACCACCTTCCAGAACAAGCAGGCCAGCATGACCAACACCGAACGGGACATGAGCCTGCGTGAGATCCAAGAGCTGGAGCAGCGCATCCAGGCGGCCCAACAGAAAGCCCAGGAGGACCTCGCCAAGCAGGAGGAGGAACTGCTGCGGCCCATGGTGGAACGCACCAACAAGGCCATCCGCGAAGTGGCCGATGCAGGTGGCTACACCTACATCTTCGACACCAGCGCCGGCTTCGTCCTGTATTGGGACAAGGGCGACGACATCCTTCCCAAGGTGAAGACCAAGCTGGGTATCTGAGCCGTGCCGCACGACGAACGCCCCATCGGCATCTTCGATTCCGGTATCGGCGGGCTCACCGTTACCCGGGTGATCATGCAGGCGCTCCCCACGGAGCGCCTGCTCTATTTCGGGGACAATCTGCACGTGCCATACGGCAGCAAGCCGGCCGAGGAGATCCGCATGCTGAGCCGGGCCGTGACACGCGCCCTGCTGGCGGCCGGTTGCAAGATGATCGTGATCGCGTGCAACACGGCCAGTGGCGCGGCACTGGCGGCCCTGCGCCAGGAGTTCCCGCAGGTGCCCTTCGTGGGCATGGAGCCGGCGGTGAAGCCCGCCGTGGAACAGACCCGCACCGGCGTGGTGGGCGTGCTGGCCACCGTGTACACCGCCCAGGGTGATGTGCTGAACACCGTGGTGGAACGCTTCGCCCAAGGCGTGGAGGTGATCGTGCAGCCGTGCCCGGGCCTGGTGGGCCAGATCGAGTCAGGTGAACTCGACAGCCCGACCACCCGCGCCATGCTCGAGGGCTGGATCGGTCCCATGCGCGCACGCGGCATCGATGCATTGGTACTGGGCTGCACCCACTACCCCATCATCCGGGATGTGATCCAGGAGATCGCCGGGCCGGGCGTGCGCGTGATCGAACCCTCCGAGGCCGTGGCGCGCCGGGTGGCCCACGTGCTGGTCTCCCACGGGATCGAGGCGCCCGCCACCCCAGCGGGCCTGTTCTGCCACACCAGCGGTGATCCGGCCACCTTCGCCCGGATGATGGAGCGGATCGGGCTGACCGCTGCGGCCCCCGTGCGGCAGGCCACCTGGCACGGTGATACGCTCCACCTGACCGAGGCCTGAACCGCATGGGCCGCCTGTCGTTGCTGCTCCTGCTGACCGTGCTGCACCTGGCCTCCCAAGCGCAGGGAACAGGCGATACCACCACCATTCGCGTGCTGGACCGCCACCTCGTGGTGACCGATCCGGCATTGGGCACAAGGCATACGGGGCGCATTGTCCAGCTGCCCGGTGGCACGCCTCCCCGGCGCATCCTGTTGGCGCTCACATATGCCTGCCCGGACACCATGCGATGTGCGGATTGGGACTACCTGGACCATGTGCTGGTACGCCCGGTGGCCGGTCGCGACACCTTCGAGGTGGCCCGCATGCTCACCCCTTACGGTGGCCAGTTCAACCGCGGATGGGCGTTCACCTGGGTGGCCGATGTGACGGACTTCGCCCCTGTGCTGCGCGACAGTGTGGAGGTGATCCATGTGCACACCGGCTACGAGCCTGCCCACGACCGGGGCTGGGCCGTGACGATGGACCTGCGGTACATCAGCGGTCCGCCCATGGCACCCGTGCTGGCGATCGCACAGCTGCACCGCGGCCAGTTCGTGTATGGCGACACGCTCCGACCGCTCGGAACGACGATCCCGCCGCGTACGGTGCACCCGGTGGAAGGCGCTGCCTACATGGTGGTACGGTCGCAGCAGACCGGCCACGGCATGGACCCCGCCGATGGCTGCGGTGAATTCTGCGCGAAATGGCGGTACGTGACCCTGGACGGGGACACCGTGCAGTGGCGCAGGCTGTGGCGCGAGTGCGCGAGCAATCCGCTGTACCCGCAGGCGGGCACATGGATCTTCGATCGGGCGGACTGGTGCCCGGGGGAGCTGCAACCACCCGACCGCATCATCGTGCCCCTCGAGGGACCTTCGCGTCCGCGCACCGTGGGCTTCCACATGGAGCCGTACCGCCCCGACAGCGCGCAGGCCTTCATCAACCTGAGCGCCTACACGATCCAACTGGGGCCGGCCACCGCCACGCACGATGCAATGATCACCGAGGTGCTGGTGCCGAGCGATGAACCGCGCCACGCCCGCATGAACGAGGAGCACGACGGCCCCCGCGTGGTGATCGCCAATGCCGGCAGCGCACCGCTGCGCACGCTCACCTTCCGTTACGGCATCGTGGGCGGCCAGCTGCACACGTACCGGTGGACCGGCGTGCTGCCCTTCGGCGTGGTGGACACCGTGGACCTGCCCGGCCCCATCCTGTGCACGGAGCCGCATCACCAGTTCGTCGTGGAGGTCCGACACCCCAACGGGCAGGCGGATGAATGGGCCGCCGACAACGCGGCGATCATCCGCTTCACCGCTCCGCCGGTGCTGCCGGCCGACCTGACGGTGCACCTCCGCACCAACGCCGAGCCGCATCACAACGCGCTGCACCTCACGGCCCCCGACGGCCGCGCGTGGATCATGCATCCCCTGGGTACGCTCAAGGCCGACACGCTATACACCCATGCGCTGCACCTGCCGCCCGGCACCTATCGGTTGCAGCTGGTGGACACGGCCGGCGATGGCTTGTCGTTCTGGTACAACTCCGCCGGTGGCCACGGCCATCTGCGCCTGCTCGACGGCGAGGGCCGCCTGCTGCTTCCGTTCGAGAGCGACCACGGCAACGGCCTGGTGTACACCTTCCGCGTGGGCGGCACCCCCACCCTGCCGCCCCACACCGCGCCCGTCATCAGCCTCTTCCCCCGACGCACCCAGGGCCGTACGCGACTGGACTTCCTCGCGAACGAAGCAGGCCTGCTCCATGTGCAGGTGACGAACGAGGCCGGCGAGGTGGTCCGTGAGTTCCGCACCCGGGAACCCGTGCGCATGCTGGAGCTGCCCATGGATATCACGGGCGCGCCTCCGGGTCGCTACCTGGTGACGTTATCGCGTGACGGGAAGAAGATCTTCGAGCAGCGGATCCGCTTGGAGGAGTGATCACTTCCCCGCACGCTCCGCCAGCCACGCCGCGTAGATCTCCTCCAGTTCGGCGTACCACTCCGCGCCGAACTGGCGCACCAGCGGGTCCTTCAGGAAGCGGAACACGGGCACATTGAGCCGGGCACCACATGAACAGGCCGGCTTGCAGATGGGCCATCGGTGGTAGTTGAGGCCGACGTGGTAGCGCAGCTTCGTCACCCGGATCGGATAGAGGTGGCAGCTGATGGGCTTGCGGAAGGGGATCTTGCCGTCGCGCCAGGCCTTCTCGATGCCGCACAGGGCGATGCCGTTCTCGAACACGGTGAAAGCGCATTCGCCACGGCCCTCCACGAGCGTGGTCACCAACTCACCGTCGATGTCCACTTCGCTCACGCCATGCTGGTCGATGGCGCGCTGCCCCTTCTCCGGGATGTAGGGCCGGATGGTGGGCCATAACTCCTGCATCAGCTTCGCCTCCTCCGGTTCCAACGGGGCGCCGCTGTCGCCTTCCACGCAGCACGCACCCTTGCACGCCTGCAGGTCGCACACGAAGCGCTCCTCGAACAGGTCCTCGCTGATGAGAGTGCCCCGGTGCTCGATCATGGCGCCAAAAGTAGCGTCGGCACTGCGCGCACGGGCCGCTACCTTCGCCTGCACCCCATGGAACAACTGCTCAACCTGATCGACGGCGAACTGCGCCCGGCCATCGGCGGCGGCTGGCTGCCCGTGCACGCCCCCGCCACCGGTGCGGTGTATGCCCAACTGGCCGACAGCGACGAACGCGATGTGCAGCTGGCGACGGAGGCGGCCGCCAAGGCATTCCCTGCGTGGGCGGCCATGGGTCGTGAGGGGCGCGGCCGCATACTGGCCCGCCTGGCCGACCTGTTGGAGGCGGACCTGGAGAACCTGGCCCGCGATGAATCGCTCGACAATGGCAAGCCGGTGGCCCTGGCCCGCCGGGTGGACATCCCCCGCGCGGTGGCCAACCTGCGGTTCTTCGCCTCGGCGATCCTGCACTTCGCCAGTGAGGCGCACCCCATGGACGATGTGGCCATCAACTGGACCGACCGGCGACCGATCGGTGTGGTGGGTGCCATCAGCCCCTGGAACCTGCCCCTGTATCTCTTCACGTGGAAGATCGCCCCGGCACTTGCCGCCGGGAACTGCGTGGTGGCCAAGCCCAGCGAGGTGACGCCGCTCACCGCACACCGCCTCGCCGTGCTGTGCGCCAAGGCCGGCATGCCCCCGGGCGTGCTCAATGTGGTGCATGGGCTGGGCCCCAAAGTGGGTGCCGCCATCACCGCGCACCCGGCCATCAAGGCCATTTCCTTCACCGGCGGCACCCGCACCGGTGCGGAGATCGCCCGCGTGGCCGCACCGATGTTCAAGAAGTTGAGCCTGGAACTGGGCGGCAAGAACCCCGTGGTGGTGTTCGACGACTGCGACTTCGACACCATGCTCGAGACCACGTTGCGGTCGGGTTTCACGAACCAGGGCCAGATCTGCCTGTGTGGCTCGCGGATCCTGGTGCAGCGCGGCATCTACACGAAGTTCCGCGACGCGTACGTGGAGCGCGTGCGGGCCTTGCGGGTGGGCGATCCCGCGGCCCCCGCCACCGACCTGGGCGCCGTGGTGTCCGAAGCGCACATGAACAAGGTGCTCGACCATATCCGCATCGCCCGCGAGGAAGGCGGAACAGTGCTTTGCGGCGGTGAGCGCGTGTGGCTCGATGGTCTGCTGAAGGGCGGGTGGTACATCGCCCCCACGGTGATCGAAGGGCTGGGCCCCGCCTGCCGCACCAATCAGGAGGAGATCTTCGGTCCCGTGGTGACCCTGCAGCCTTTCGACACCGAGGAGGAGGCGATCGCCCTGGCGAACGCCACGCCCTACGGGCTTGCCGCCGTGGTGTGGACGCGTGACCTCCAGCGCAGCCAGCGCATGGCTCGAGCGCTGGAGGCGGGCATCGTGTGGATCAACTGCTGGATGGTACGCGACCTGCGCACCCCCTTCGGTGGTGTGAAGCAGAGCGGCGTGGGACGCGAGGGCGGCGTGGAGGCCCTGCGCTTCTTCACCGAGGCGAAGAACGTGTGCGTGAAGCTCTGAGGCCGCTCAAAGCGGCACCTGCAGAAGGCTCACCACGCGGTCGTTCATGGGCACCTGTTCCAGCACCACGGTGGAGCTGGCATGGCGCACCAGGTCCAGCAGGCCCAGATCGATCGCCTCCGCATCACCGCGGCCCAGCAGACGATCGCGATAGAGGCGCTTCAGTCCGGCATCGTTCATGCCTTGGAGCTGGGTCACCTGACCGGCCAGCACAGCGCTTCTGTCCGTGGAATGGCACATCCCCAGGGAAAGCACGTGCCCTTCCGAACCGGAGGACCACACGATCAGCGGATCCTCGGCCTGGTGGGCGCGCATGAGCTCGAGCACGGCCAGGTGGATCCGTTGCGCCCGCTCCACGCGCCCGGTGGCGGCCACACTTGCCGATAGATCCAGCAGGGCCTGGTCCAGACCGGCGCCGCCTTCCCCCTGCACCAAGATCCGGATGTTGCACCGGTCCACGATGTGGTAGAGGTCCTGGGCCGAGGCATTGTCCACCTCCGGGGCCTCCTCACCCAGCCGCACGTGCAGAGCGAAAAGCAAATGGTCGTTCCGGCCGGGCCACAACTGATACTGCGGGGTGCGGCCGGACCGCCGCGCCATCTCGATCAGGCCCAGGCCCGCCCCACCCCGTTCGGATGTGGAATTGCTCTGGAGCCGTTGGAGGAACAACGCCTTGAGCTGCGCGAGGTCCAGGCCACGGATGCCCTCCAAACGCTGCTGCAGGGCTTCGCCCTCGGCCGGGGTCACCGGGTTGAACGACGATACCACACAGCCCCCACCGGCACGCTGCAACATCAGCACGCTGCGCCCACCGTTGTCCGCGCGGTGCCGGATGATGTTCTGGTACGCCTCCACCAGCACGAACGACAAGCGGCTGCGCAATGTGCGTTCGGTGCCTACATCCAGCGCCTCCTGGCCCACGCCCATGATCGCCGCCGTGTGATCATCGGCGAACACGTCACTATACAGGAAGGTGAGGTCACGGCCCTTCAACACCTCGTAAAGCGTATGGGCCGTTGCGATGTCCATCCCGACGAGGAGGATCAAATATAGAGGGGCTGACGGTTCCGGGGCTGTGGAAGATCGGCACGACCTCCCGGGCGAATGCATCGGACCTGGGGGCGGATCGGCGATAAGGGCCCCGCCCGCACCCCCTCAGGATCCCATGGGGGGAAACGAACACGCCGCGCCAATTACGGCGCGGCGTGTAGGACACGGGTGTCCAAGATGGTGGAAGTGGGGGAAGGGCATGCCCTACCTACCTAATAGACATTGGATCCCAAGCAGGTTTTGCGTGTTCCGAATCCTGCCCTCCCCGCACACTTCCATGATGATCAAGAACAACCTCCTCACAAACTCTACCTCCTCTTCCCGTTCCTGGGGCCAAAGGTATGCACGCATACCATTTGGCCGAACAGTGATTAACATAGATCAACGGAACGCTCCCGGGGGAAGGCTTGAAGAACGCGGCAATAGTAGGGACAGCCGTAGCGCCCCCCGACGAAAGTTCGACGAAGGTGCGGGCCGCCGAGGTGAGCGGCATCCCTGCCTCCACGAAAGGGGCCTATTCGAACAGACTGCCGGGCCTCACCTGCGGCGCCCGGCCCAGGTGGCGGTAGGCGCGCTCGGTGGCCACACGGCCGCGCGGGGTGCGCTGTAGATAGCCTTCCATGATGAGGAAGGGCTCATACACCTCTTCGATGGTGCCCGCCTCTTCGCCCACCGCAGTGGCCACCGTGTTGAGACCCACCGGACCGCCCGCGAACTTGTCGATGATCGCACCGAGGATCCGGTTGTCCATCTCGTCCAGCCCATGTGCGTCCACGTTGAGCGCCTTGAGCGCGTGCTGCGCGATGGGCAGGCGGATGGTGCCATCGCCTTGGATCTGGGCGAAGTCGCGCACCCGCCGCAGCAAGGCGTTGGCGATACGCGGGGTGCCCCGGCTGCGACGTGCGATCTCCGCGCTGGCCGCATCCTCAATGGGCACACCAAGCAGGCCGGCGCTACGGGCCACAATGCCCTGCAGCGTATCCATGTCATAGTAGTCCAGCCGGCTGTTGATGCCGAAGCGCGCACGCAGTGGCGCGGTGAGCAGGCCGCTGCGGGTGGTGGCCCCCACCAGGGTGAACGGGTTGAGCGCGATCTGCACGGTGCGCGCGTTCGGGCCGGCATCGATCACCAGGTCGATGCGGTAGTCCTCCATCGCACTGTAGAGGTACTCCTCGATCACCGGTGTGAGGCGGTGGATCTCATCGATGAAGAGCACATCGTGCGGCTCCAGATTGGTGAGCAGGCCCGCAAGGTCGGCCGGCTTGTCGAGCACGGGGCCGCTGGTGATGCGGATGCCCACGCCCATCTCGGCCGCGATGATGTTGGCCAAGGTGGTCTTGCCCAGACCCGGCGGGCCGTGGAGCAGCACATGGTCCAGGGGCTCGCCGCGCTGCCGGGCGGCCATCACGAAGATCTTCAGGTTGTCCGTGACGGCCTTCTGCCCCGCGAACTCCGTGAACCGGCGCGGCCGCAGCACCTGCTCCATCTCCTTGTCGGACGCGGCGCGCTGCTCCTGGCGGGGGTCGAAGGTGGACATGGCGGACATGCCAAAGGTAGAATTGGCGCGACAGGCCGAAGCTCAGAACCGATAACCGAACCGGTTGTTCCAGCTGTAGCTCAGATAGGGCACGCCCTCGGGCTGGCCGGTGTCCTTCAGCAGGTTCATCCGGCTCTCGAAGGTGTAGCGACCGCCGATGGTGAGGAGCAGACTGCCCTCCAACGCCACGCGGTGGTCCGATGCATCGAAAAGCCGCGGCTGGTAGTACAGCACGGTGGAGACCGACGCGACCCCATCGAGCTTCAGGTACATGGAGAGGTAGGAGCTGTTGCGGGCGTGGAAGAACGCTTCGTCGAGCGAGGTGTTCTCGTACTCCGCCATGACGGACGTGCCCACGTACATGCGGTATTTCTCCTCGTTCACCACACGCAGGCGAGGCCCCGCGCCCAAGGTGGCCCGCAGGTCGAGCAGCAGCGGCTTGTTGTACTGGGTCTGCGCGAAGGCCTCGCCGGTCCAGCGCTTGTCGCGGGCGTAGTTGTACCGCAGGTGCTGGAAGCCGGTGTTGAGGAAATCGTTGTGCTCCACGCGGCTCAGGGCTAGATCATTGATGAAGAAGAAGCGGTGCTTGCCGCGCACATGCTGCACGGCGCCGCCAAAGCCGAACGTATTGCTGCGCTGCGTGTTCTCCGTCACGTTCAGACGGAAGTCCACATAACCGGTCCAGGGCACGGTGTCATTGAGGAACCGACGCCCTTCGATGTTGACCACCTGGGCCCCTGCGCCCAAGGGGATCAGACTGAAGAGGAACAGCAGGCGGCGCATCCACATGGCCTGCAAAATTGGGCGGCCCACCGGGGGCCTTCCCACCCGTGCGGCATGCGGGTTATTCACACCACCATGCCAGCACCCACCGTGACGTTGGTGGCCTCATCGATGAGGATGAGGCTGCCGGTGGCGCGGTTGCGTGCGTAGCTGTCCACCGCCAGGGGGATGGCCGTGCGCAGCCGCACGCGTGCGATGCCGTTCTGCGGGACCTCGGCACCCGCATCGGTCTTCCGCAAAGTGGCGATGTCCATGCGGTACACCAGCTCCTTCACCGAACAGCGTGTGGTGGCCGGGCCCTGGCGCAGCACGAAGCGGTCGCCCACACGAACGGGACGCCCATCGAACCAGCACAGCATCACGTCCAGGTCCTGGCGCAGGTCCGGGGCCTGGTTGGGCCCCACGATCATGTCGCCCCGGCCGATATCGATCTCATCATCCAGCGTGATCGCCACGCTCTGCGGTGCGAAACACTCCTCCGCCATGCGCTCCCCGATGCAGATGCTGCGGATGGTGCTGGGCTGCCCGCCGGGAAGCACCACCACCGGATCGCCCACGCGGAACACACCGCCGGCCACACGACCCAGCACGAAGCGTTCAGGCCCATCGGGGCCCATATGGTGCAGCACCGATTGCACGGGGAGGCGCCGGCGGATGCGGTCGGCATCACCCGTGGTGTGCACGTTCTCCAGGAGGTGGAGCAAGGTGGGGCCTTGGTACCAGGGCATTCGGTCGCCGCGCTCCACGATCATGTCGCCGTGCTTGGCGCTGATCGGCACATAGCGGATGTCGGGCACTTCGAGCCGGCTGCTGAGGTCCTCCAACTCCTGCTGCACCTCCGCGAACCGCTCCTCCGCGTAGTCCACCAGGTCCATCTTGTTCACGCAGAACACGATGTGGCGGATGCCCAGCAGGCCGGCGATGTACGCATGGCGGCGCGTCTGCTCCTGCGCCCCCTTGCGCACGTCCACCAGGATCAGCGCGAGGTTGGCCGTGCTCGCACCGGTGACCATGTTGCGCGTGTACTGCACGTGGCCGGGCGTATCGGCGATGATGAACTTGCGCCTGGCGGTGGCGAAGTAGCGGTAGGCCACATCGATGGTGATGCCCTGTTCGCGCTCGGCGCGCAACCCATCGGTGATCAGGGCCAGGTCCATGCCACCATCGCCGCGACGCGTGCTGGCCTGCCGCACGGCCTCGAGCTGGTCGTCCAGGATGGCCCGGCTGTCATAGAGCAGCCGCCCGATCAAAGTGCTCTTGCCGTCGTCCACATTGCCGGCGGTGGTGAAACGGAGCAGACCCATGCGAATGTCGGTGTGCGGGGATGAGCGATCAGAAATAGCCTTCGCGTTTGCGGTCCTCCATGGCGGCCTCGCTCCGCTTGTCGTCCTGGCGCGTGCCGCGCTCGGTGGTGCGGGCATGCCGCACTTCATGGATCACCTCGTCAACGGTGGAGGCGGTGCTGGGCACGGCACCGGTGCAGGTCATGTCACCGATGGTGCGGAAGCGCACCTGGGCGGTGAACAGCGCTTCGTCGTGCCGCCGCTCGATGAAATCGGCGTGGGCATAAAGGGCGCCATCGCGTTCGAACACCTGACGCTCATGGGCGAAATACAGCGACGGCACGGCGATGCCCTCGGCGCGGATGTAGTTCCACACATCGAGCTCCGTCCAGTTGCTCAGGGGGAATACACGGAAATGCTCGCCGGGGTGCATGCGCCCGTTGTAGATGTCCCACAACTCGGGCCGCTGGTTGCGCGGGTCCCACTGGCCGAACTCATCGCGGTGACTGAAGACGCGCTCCTTTGCCCGCGCCCGTTCCTCATCGCGCCGGCCGCCCCCGATGGCACAATCGATCCGGTGATCGGCGATGGCTTCCAGCAGGGTCACGGACTGCAGGCGATTGCGGCTGGCACCGATGCCTTTCTCATCGCGCACCCGCCCCCGATCGATGCTGTCCTGCACATGTCCCACGATCAACTCCACATCGTATGTCCTGACGAGTTCATCGCGGAAGGCGATGGTCTCGGGGAAGTTGTGGCCGGTGTCGATGTGGAGCAGCGGGAAAGGCATGCGACCCGGCATGAAGGCCTTGCGGGCCAGATGGAAGCACACCAGGCTGTCCTTGCCACCGCTGAAAAGCAGCGCGGGCCGCTCGAACTGGGCGGCCACCTCACGCAGGATGTGGATGCTCTCGCTCTCCAGTTCCTGCAGGTGATCGAGCCGATAGCTGGACATGGTTCAATTGCGTTGCACGCGCGGCAGGATGGCGGCGAGCAGCTGCTGTACGCACGCGTGGATGTCGTTGTCCGCGGTGCGCAGATGCAGGTCGGGCCGTGTGGGCGGTTCGAACGGTGCGCTCACACCGGTGAACGCCTGCACCGCACCGCTGCGCGCCCTGCGGTACAAGCCCTTCACATCGCGTTCCTCGCACACCTGCAGCGGCGCGTCCACGAACACTTCAATGAGGTGGTCGCCGCCCACGATGGTGCGCACCTGATCGCGCATGGCCTGGGTGGGCGTGATGAACGCAGCGATCACCACCGTGCCATGGTGGACCAGCAGTCGGGCCACCTCGGCGGCGCGCCGGATGTTCTCGGTGCGGTCGGCCTCACTGAATCCGAGGCCTTGATTAAGGCCCGTGCGCAGCACATCGCCATCGAGCAGCACGCAATGCAGGCCCCGCTGTTCCAGTTCGGCCTCCAGCCCATGGGCCAGGGTGCTCTTTCCGCTTCCGCTGAGGCCCACGAGCCATGCGCACACCCCATGCTGCCGGAGGATGGCCTCCTTGCGCTGGCGGGTCGTCTGTGGGGCGGCAGGCATGAATGCCCGCGAAGGTAGCCCCTACTTGAACGCCGGGATGCCCGTCACTTCCGCACCCGTGATCAGCAGGTGGATGTCGTGCGTGCCCTCGTAGGTCACCACGCTTTCGAGGTTCATCATGTGGCGCATGATGGGGTACTCGTTGGTGATGCCCATGCCGCCCAGGACCTGCCGGGCCTCGCGGGCCACGGTGAGGGCCAGATGCACATTGTTGCGCTTGGCCATGCTGATCTGCTGGGTGGTGGCGCGACCTTCATTGCGCAGCACACCGAGCCGCCAGGTGAGCAGCTGGGCCTTGGTGATCTCGGTGATCATCTCGGCCAGCTTCTTCTGCGTGAGCTGGAAGGCCGCGATGGGCTTGCCGAACTGGATGCGCTCCTTGGCATAACGCAGCGCGGTGTCGTAGCACTCCAAGGCCACACCGAGCGTACCCCAGGCGATGCCGTAGCGGGCGCTGTCGAGGCAGCCGAGGGGGGCCCCCAGGCCGCTCTTGCCGGGCAGCAGGTTCTCCTTGGGCACCTTCACGTTGTCGAACACCAGCTCACCGGTGGGGCTGGCCCGCAGGCTGAGTTTCCCATGCGTGGTGGGCGTGCTGAAGCCCTCCATGCCGCGCTCCACGATGAGGCCGTGGATGCGGCCCTCGGTGTTCTCGGCCTTGGCCCACACGATGGCCAGGTCGGCGAATGGCGCGTTGCTGATCCACATCTTGGCCCCGTTCAGCAGGTAGTGGTCGCCCATGTCCTTGAACGTGGTGACCATGCCGCCGGGGTTGCTGCCGTGGTCGGGCTCGGTGAGGCCGAAGCAGCCGATCTTTTTGCCCTGCACCATGTCGGGCAGCCACTTCTTCTTCTGCTCCTCGCTGCCGTACTTCCAGATGGGGTACATGGCCAGCGAGCCCTGCACGCTGCACAGGCTGCGCAGGCCGCTGTCGCAGCGCTCGATCTCCTGCATGATCAGGCCATAGCTGATCTGGTCCAGACCGGGGCCGCCGTACTGCTCGGGCACGAAGGGACCGAATGCACCGATCTCCGCCAGGCCGGGGATGATGTCCTTGCTGAACTCAGCCTTCTCGAAGCGCTCCTCGATGATGGGCTTCAGATGCCGGCTCACATGGGCACGGGCGGTTGCACGGATGAGCTTCTGTTCTTCGGTGAGCAACTCGTCCACCAGGTAGTGGTCGTGGTGCTGGTACAGGTCGGTGGAAGCCTTCTTGGTGGCGGAGGACATGCGTCTGGGGGATGAATGGGGCGTCGGCGCCCGGGGCGCGAAATTAGCCAAGCGGCGGGCCCGGCTACTTTTGACCCATGGCCGAGGAAGTGCTGCGCACCATTGACCCCTACAAAGCCGAGTGGGTCACCGCGCTTTTCGTGCTGGTGCTGGCGGCCCTGGCCTGGACGAACATCAATTCGCCGCGCAAATGGCGGCTGCTGGCCCAGGCCACCTTCCGCATGCGATTGGGCAAGCAGGTGCTGCGCGAGGAGGCCGTGCTGCGCGACCGCACCTTCCTGGGCCTGGTGCTGGTGGCCGTGGCGGTGGTGGCCCTGTTCGTATGGCAGGCCGCCGGCGCCCCCGAGGGGCTGATGGCCTATGGTGCGTTGGCCGGCATCATCGTGCTGGCGTTGCTCGCTCACATCGTGGGCGTGCAGATCACCGGTGCGCTCTTCCAGGGAGATGGCGGCCTTCGGGAGCACCTGGCCACCGGGCTGCTGCTGTTCATCCTTACGGGCATCACCCTGATCCCCATCACCTTGCTGGCGGCATACCGGGGTGAGTGGCGGCCCGAACTGCTGGTGACGGGCACCGTGGTGATGGTGCTGCTGCTGCTGTACCGATGGGTGCGCGGCATCTGGGTCGGTGTAGGGGAGCGGGTGCCGCTTCCCTACATTATTCTATACCTTTGCGCCGCCGAAGCGGTACCACTGGCCTTCCTGTGGGCCGGCCTGCTGGGCCCGTTGACGGTGAGTCCTCATCCTTAAGCCTGCGGCCCTTGAAGATCAAGCGCATTCTCGTATCCCAGCCGGAGCCTACGGACGAACGGTCGCCCTACTTCGAGCTTGCGTCCAAGTATGGGCTCGAGCTTGTCTTCCGGCCCTTCATCCAAGTGCAGGGCGTGGACGGCCAGACGTTCCGGCAGACCCGCATCAACATCCTTGATCACACCGCGGTGATCTTCAGCAGCCGCAATGCGGTGGACCATTTCTTCCGCATGTGCAAGGAGCTGCGGATCACCGTGCCGGAGACCATGAAGTATTTCTGCACCTCGGAAAGCGTGGCTTTCTACGTGCAGAAGTACATCGTGTACCGCAAGCGGAAGGTGTTCATCGGCAAGCAGACCTTCGATGATCTGCTGGACGTGATCAAAAAGCACAAGGACGAGGTGTACCTGGTGCCGAGCTCGGACATCCAGACGAACGACGTGTCGGACAAACTGACCCGCGCAGGGGTGAAGCACACGGTGGCCGTGTTCTTCCGCACGGTGGCCTGCGACATGAGCGACATCAAGGACCTGTCGAAGTTCGACATGCTGGTGTTCTTCAGCCCGGGCGGCCTCGAAAGCCTGAAGAAGAACTTCCCGAAGTTCAAACAGGGCGAAGTGGCCATCGCGGCATTCGGCCCCACCACGGCGAAAGCGGTGGAGGAGAACGGCTACCGCCTCGACCTGCAGGCCCCGCTGCCCGAAGCCCCCTCGATGACCGGGGCGATCGAGCTTTTCATCAAGCGGCAGGCGAAGAAGAAATAAGGCGCCGTTCGTCACCCGCCCAACGGTGCATGGCGCCCCGGCTCAGCGGCCCATGCCCAGGCATACCTTTCGCAAACAGGAAGTCCTTCGGGGCACCACCCGCATCCGCGCCCTCATGGCCGGCGGGCGCTCAGTGAACGTGGCCCCCTTCCGCCTCACGGCGATGTACATGGAGCTGCCCACCCCGTACCCCGCCCAGGTGGCCTTCGCCGTGCCCCGCCGCGTACTGCGCCATGCCGTGGACCGCAACCGCGTGAAACGCCTGATGCGCGAGGCCTGGCGCCTCAACAAGGAACAGTGGTATGGCCGGCTGCGGGAGAAGGAGCGCCAATGCGCCGTGCTCATCGTGTACCGCGGTGATGCCCGCCTGACCCTCACGGCCGCCGCCCTGAAAATATCCCGGGCCATGGAGCGTTGGTTGAACGAGCATGGATAGGTGGCTGGCATACCCGCTGATCTGGCTGGTGAAAGGCTACCAGATCTTCCTCTCGCCCCTGTTGCCGGGTTCCTGCCGGTACACCCCCACCTGCTCCCAGTACGGGGTGGAGGCGCTGCAACGCCACGGCGCCCTGCGCGGCGGGTGGCTCACCCTCAAACGCATCCTATCTTGCCACCCTTGGGGCGGTCATGGACATGACCCTGTCCCGGAAGCACCCGATCGACATGGATAAGCTCGTTCGCCGCACCGTGGCCTGGCGCCATTGGATCGTGGGCGGTGCCATCGTGGGCACCGGCCTCTTCGGCATCTCCGCCGCCGACAACTACTTCGAGATCGGCAAGAACCTGGAGATCTTCAATGAGCTCTTCAAGGAGCTCAACATCTATTACGTGGACGACACGCGGCCCGGAAAGCTGATGAAGACCGGGATCGATGCCATGCTGGCCTCGCTGGACCCGTACACGCAGTATATCCCGGAGAGCGACATCGAGGACTACCGGTTCATGACCACAGGCCAGTACGGCGGCATCGGCGCACTGATCAAACGCCGGGAGGACCGCATGTACGTGAGCGAACCGTACGAGGGCTTCCCCGCCATGAAGGCCGGCATCTGGGCCGGTGATGAGATCCTGGAGGTGGACGGCCGCCCCGTGCAGGGCCTCAACACCGAGGATGTGAGCAAGATGCTCAAGGGCCAGGCCGGCACCAGTGTGCGCGTGAAGGTGCGCCGCGCCGATCAGAGCCCTGTGGAACACGTGCTGGTACGTGAGGAGATCAAGATCCCCGACGTGCCCTACAAGGGCATGATCGACCCCACCAACGGCGTGGGGTATATCAAGCTCAACAGCTTCACGCAGACCGCCAGCCGCGATGTGCGCGAGGCGGTAAAGCAGCTCAAGGCCGATGGCGCCACGAAGTTGATCCTCGACCTGCGGGGCAATGGCGGTGGGCTGCTGCGCGAGGCCGTGAGCATCGTGAACCTCTTTGTACCCAAGAACGAGCTGGTGGTGGAGACCCGCGGCCGCATCTCCGAATGGGACAAGACCTACAAGACGTTGAGCGAGCCGTTGGACGCATCCATCCCCTTGGTGGTGCTGGTGGACGGCCAGAGCGCCAGCGCCAGCGAGATCGTATGCGGCGCCCTGCAGGACCTGGACCGCGCGGTGGTGATCGGCCAGCGCACCTTCGGCAAAGGGCTGGTGCAGCAGACGCGCGACCTGTATTACAACAGCAAGCTGAAGGTGACCGTGGCCAAGTATTACATCCCCAGCGGTCGCTGCATCCAGAAGCTCGATTACGCCGCACGTGACAGCGCCGGCCGCGTGGTGGAAGTGAAGGTGGACACCAACGCCATCTTCCGCACCCGCAACGGTCGCCCGGTGTACGATGGCCGCGGCATCCTGCCCGATCTGGCCGTGGAGGAGCACGAGCCGGCCAAGGTGGTCATCGGCCTATACAGCGAGGACCTCTTCTTCGACTACGCCACGCACTTCCGCCTGAAGCATCCGGAGATCGGCCCGGCGCGCAACTTCCGCGTGACCGACGAGATCCACCAGGACTTCATCCGGTTCATCAACGGGCGTGAGTTCAAGTACGACACCGAGAGCATGGACGCGTTGGAGGCTTTGGTGGAAAAGGCCCGCAAGGAGCGCTACTATGAGCACGCCCAGCCCGCCCTCGAAGCGCTGCGCAAGGAATTGACCCCGCACCGCGACGAGGACCTGGTGCGCTTCCGCGATGACATCGACGAGGCGCTGCTGAACGAACTGGTGTCCCGCTACCACTACCAGACGGGCCGTGCCGAGGCCGCCCTGGCCACCGACCCCTGCGTGGCCAAGGCCTTGGAGGTGCTGAACGGCCCGCTCCACGCCAGCATCCTGGCCGGCAACGGCACGGGGCGCTAAGACGCTGGGCGGGTGCGATGATCGGCCGGCTCCCCTATCGCCGAACGCACGTGGCGGCGCTGGCGCTATGCGCCACCATGCTGCCGTGGAGCACCGCGTTCCTCAGCATGGCGCAGGTGCTGCTGGCCGCCAACTGGCTGGCATGGGGCGCCGCCTCCGGTGCGCTGCGATCGCGTATGCGCACGGCCTTCACCCACCCGCCCGTGGTGGTGTTCCTATCGTTCCTGGGCCTGTACGTGGCCGGCCTGGCATGGACCACCGATCTGGGCTGGGGCCTGGACCTCGTCCGGATCCTGCTGCCCGTGCTGGTGTTCGGCGTGATCCTGGGCGGCGGACCGAAGCTTGAAGCCCCCGAGCTGCACGTCATCCTGCTGCTGGGTGCATGGAGCGCCGTGGCCAGCGCCCTGCTCTCGATCGCCCTGGCCGACCCCACCCTGGGCGACCACCGCGCCCTGTCCCGATTCATCAGCCACATCCGCCTGTCGCTGCTGCTGTGCATGGCCATCGTGGTGCTCCTGTACCACATGCCCCGGCGCTGGCCCTTGCGCGCGCTGCATGGCGCGGGCGTGCTGGCCGCGGTGTACGCGCTCGACCGGCTGGAGAGCGTGCAGGCAGCCGTGATCCTGGCACTGATCACCGGGGTGATGCTTTGGCGGCAAGCCGCGCGATGGTCACGCGCCGGATGGGCCATCAAGGCCGCACTGATCGCGACTCCCATGGTGGGGCTGGTGTGGCTCACGCGCATGTGGGAGCAAAGCACCCGACTGCCCCTGCCTGGTGAGGCCGGCGCGGGTGAATACACGCCGGGAGGGGAGCCCTACGAGTTCGACCTCACACGCCCGCAGCAGGAGAACGGCATGCACGTGTGGACCTATCTGGCCCGGCATGAGGCCGAACGCGTGTGGATCCGGCGCACAGGCCGGCCCCTGGACAGCCTCGATGCGCGCGGTGAAGTGCTGCTGGGCACCCTGGCCCGGTACATGACTTCCCTGGGCCTGCGCAAGGACAGTGTGGGCGTAACGGCGTTGAGCGAGGCGGACGTGGAAGCCATCCTGGCCGGTCACACCAACGCCCACCGCATGGGGCCGGATGGCCTGTACGACCGCCTGGTGGACCTGATGCAGGAGATGGCCGAGTACCGCGTGACCGGCCGTGCCGATGGGAGGACCTTGGCACTGCGGTTGGAGTACCTGCGCACGGGGCTCGCCATCGCGAAAGCGCATTGGGTCTTGGGCGTGGGCACGGGTGATACGCAGCGCGCGTTCGATGCGGAATATGACCGGAGCGACAGCCCGCTGGATGCCCGCTGGCGGCTGCGTGCGCACAACCTGTTCCTCACCTGGGCCATCAGCTTCGGGGTGTTCGGTGCGGCGTGGCTGGTATTCAGCATCGTGTGGCCGGCATGGCGCATGGGGGCATGGCACGAGCCGCTGTTCATCGCGTGGGCCATCACCTTCGGGGTGTCGTGCCTGTCGGACGACACCGTGGAGACGCAGGCCGGGGCCACGTTCTTCGCGCTGTACTACGCGCTCTTGGTGTTCGCGCCGGCGCGGCCATCAGCGTCCAAGGCGGCCACCACCTGATCCGCGCGGATGGCCCGGACACGGGCGGGCGCATCGGCATTCTGCGGCACATCGGCAGCGGTCAGGGCATGGACATCCGGCCCGATGGGCGCCCAGCGACCGGGGTGGATGGGCCGCACGTCCGCATAGAGCCCGATGGCCCTGCGCCCACACGCGGCCGCGATGTGCAGCGGTCCTGTGCTCGCCGCCACCAGCGCGTCCGACGCGCCGATCATGGCGATCAACTGGGTCAGCGACAAGCGACCACCCGTATCCGTCACGTGCGGCAGGTGCAACGGCAATCCATCCCGGTAGCGTTCCGCCTCCGCCGCCGTACCAGTGACCAGCACTTGATATCGGTCCGCCGGGAGACACTGGATGAGTTGCGTGTAATGGTCCAGCCCCCACTCCACCGCGCTGCCCTTGGAGAACGGATGGATGACCACGCGCCGTCGATCGGTCCTGAGCAGGGGCTCCACGGTGGCGTCGGGGCGGGGCGGCGTGAATCCGGTGAGCGGGGCCAGTTCAGCAGTGGAGAAGACCTCCTCCACACCCAGAGGCCGCAGGAGCTTGATATTCAGCTGGGCCTCGTGCAGATCGCTGCGGCGACGCGAGAACGACACGCGACGGTCGCATGTGGTCCAGTGCCACCAGCGGTGCGAGGTGCCGATGCGCATGGGGATGCGCGCCTGCCTGGCCCACTTCGCCACTTCCTGACGCGGGAAGACATGGATGAGCACATCGGCCTGCAGCGCACGCAGCACCTGCACGGGATCGGCCTGCGCCTGCAGCTCCTCCAGCGTGATCACCTGGTCCACATGCGCGCAACAAGCCAGCACCGGTGCGGTGTAGGCGCGCCCCAGGAAGGTGATGCGGACGCCCGGAAAGCGCTGCCGCAACACACCGGCCATCGGGAGGGTGAGCATCACATCCCCGATGCTGTCGGTGCGGCTGAGGATGATGTGGCGTGGCGCGGTCATCCCCCCTGGTGCATGCGTTGCAGTTTGGTGTACTTCATGCGCACGGCGCGCGCCGAGTACCAGGCGATGTTCAACCCGGCACGGCCATCGAGGAATCCGCCCTGCAGCAGGTAGCCCTGCACGAACTTGGCCAGCGGCGACAACCACAGTTTGATGAAGCCCGCGCGTCGGCCGGCGGCATGCATGGCCTGTGCATGGAGCGTACTGTATCGTTCGATGCGCTCGCGGTGCGCTGCGGTGGTGCGGTAGGAGTAATGCCACAGATCACCGGGAAGATGATGCACGGGGAGGTCGTTGTCCCACACGAGCACCTCGTGCACGTACGCGCCCTCCCAGCGCGCGCGCCCAGCAGGGAAGAGGCGCACCTTGGTATCGGGGTACCATCCGCCATGCCGCACCCAGGTGCCGCAGTAGTTGGTGAGCCGGTTGAAGCGGTACACGCCGTTGAGGCCATTGCGGCGCGCCTCCTGGATGGAGGCCGTCAGCTCGGGCGACAACTCCTCGTCCGCGTCCAGCGATAGGATGTACGGCGTGGTGGCCAGGCCGTTGGCGAAGTTCTTCTGGTCGGAATAGTTGGTCCAGTCGCGGTGCACCACGCGCGCCCCCAGTTCCCGGGCGATGGCACAGGTGGCATCGGTGCTGCCGGAATCCACCACGATCACCTCATCGGCCACGGCCGTGGCGCTGCGGATGCATCTGGCGATGACCGCCGCTTCGTTGCGCGTAATGATGACCGCGGCGATCGGCAGCATGCGCATCAAAGATAGGAGGCCTCTGCAGCGGTCATCGGGCCACCACCAAGGGCACGCGTGCCACAGCCCGCTCCCCCACGAACGCCACGCATGTGTACATGCCCGGCGCCAGGTGGCCCACCGCATAGGTGTGGCGCACGCCATCGTACCGCAGCTGGTCCACCACTCGCCCGGCGGCGTCGAACACGAGGACGCGCCACCGTTCAGCACCGTCCGCACGGTGGAACACGGCCTGGTCCGCGGCCGGTTGGGGATACACGCGCCACTCCGGACCGCGTTCCCGTTCGTCGCCCAGGCCCACTTCGCGGCGGAGGTCCACGCAATGGTCCTCCGTTTCGCCATAGTTGTAGCTGGGCGTGCATCCGCTCTCCACGTGCGCCCCGTAACGCATCGACACACGGAGGCGGGTGATGCCGGGCAGGGCATCCGCCGGAATGGTGATGCTTCCGTTCAGCGTGGTGTTCGATCCATTGGGCGGGTCGAAGAGCAGCTCATCATCATCATTGAACGTGCCGTCGCGGTCCAGATCGACCCAGATGCGCGTCCACTCGGTGAACGGTGCGAACTGGAAGCCCGGCTCCATCACGAAGGGTTCGCTCGCCCCGATGTGCAGCACGGCCGGTACGCCGGTATGATCACCATATCCGCCATCGTTGCCCGTCACACGTTCCACCCCACCGATCACAAAGCGTTGGATCCACTCGTTCTGGGAGGCCAGCGCCGTTGACGGGCAGTAGTCCAGTTCCACGCAGGCGCCACAACCGGTGGTGGCCGTTGCCCGCTCGACGGTCCATGGGGAGGCCACCTCCGCACAAACCGCACGCACCTGCCACACGTACCCGGCGCAGGGTGCCAGGTCCGTGAGGGCGTGTTCCGTCACGGTGATCGCCGGCACTTCGTTCCACCCGGCCGCGTCCAGCTCCCGCCAGCGCAGATCATAGTGTGCTGCGGCCAGCACCGTGCCCCAGGCCATGTCGATCGCACCATCGGTGATGGAGGTTTCCGCCATGGTCAGTGGTGCATGGCAGCATCCTTCGCTCGTCCAGATCACCGGCAGGCCGAAGCCGCTGTCCTCCCCGGCGCACTGGGCCGCCACTTGGAACTCGTACGCCGTGCAGGGCAGCAGGCCGGTGATGGTGACGGGGGGTGCGGACAGCGTGAGGGTGGTCCAGGCATCCCCACCCAACTCCCGGTAGCGCACCGTGAACAGATCGCCCGACACTGCGCCCCACGTGAGCGTGGCCTCACCGATGGCCCCGTTGGTGGCCTGCAGCATGAAGGGTGGCGGGCATCCGGTGCATTCGGCCAGCAGCGCCTGCATGCTATGATGGGCATTGATGCGCCCGCCGGTGGCGATGGTGCCCGGCAGGTTGCCCACCTGCTCCACCCCGGCGAACAGGACGTCGCGCACGTGGCGCGCGGCGGCCGCAGGATCGCTGTGCACCAGGTCCATCAAGCTGGGGCATGGCGCGCTGTACAGCAGGCCGATCACACCGGCGGTGAGCGGGGCGGCGAAGCTGGTGCCCGAGGCCGAACCGTACGTGCCATCCACGTTGGTGGTGTACACACCCGAGCCCGGCGCGGCCACGTCGATGGATACGGCCCCGTAGCCACCCGAACGCATGTCATCGCTGTTCGTGGCGGTGACGCTCACGAGGTACTCGCTGGTGCACGCCGTGGGCATGTCGCCCACCACATCCACGTTCACATTGCTGTTGGTGGTGGAGCCGCAGCTCAGCACCCCTTGCGCCCCCAGCGAATCGTACACGGCGCACCAGATCGGGTAGTTGTCCGGCTGGCCGTTGTTGATGCCCCAGCTGGCATTGGTGGCCACCACGAAGGCGCCCTCTGCGCCACCGCTCTGGTTGTAGCGACGCCGCATTTCCCAGGGATAGGTGTAGGCGGCCACCACGTTGCTCTCGTTCAAGGTGCCGTAGTGCACCACCATCATCTTCACGTCCCAGTTGGCGCCCACAACGCCCAGCGCATTGTTCCCCTTCGCGCCGACCAGCCCGGCGACCCGCGTGCCATGGGGCCCAGCGAAGATGTCATCGTTGCCTGCGGTGACGTGCCATCCGCGGTGGTCGTCCACGTAGCCGTTGCCATCATCATCAATGCCGTTGCCGGGGATCTCGGCGTGGTTCACCCATGCGTTGGGCGCCAGGTCGGGGTGCGTGAGGTCCACGCGTTCGATGATGCAGACCACGATGGTGTCGCCGGTGAAGGTGAGCCCGCCACGGGTCACATCCCAAGCGGCCTCGCTCTGGATACGGGCATGGTGCCATTGGCTGCCGTACAAGGGGTCGTCCGGCACGCTACGCTCGTGGATGTAGTGATCGAACTGGGCGAGCTGCACGGCCGGATGAGCGCGCAGGATGCGCAGCAGCCCGTGCGCATCGGCCACATCCGGGTCGAAGCGAAAGGTCCATGTGCGCATGGGCATGCTCACGCACCGGTCCACCTGCACGGGTACCTGCGCGTCCCTGGTGATGTCCGCGGCGATGGCACGGGGTTCACCATTGGGCACCAGCATGGCCATAAGGATGCCGGGGACGGCATCGGGGGCTTGTGCCTGTGCTCGTACCGCCACGCCACCGCCGACCACCAAAAACCAGAGCAGAAGGACCACGCGTACCATCCGCTCAAAGTTACCGCACCGAGGGCGCGCGGTCCGTCGCAGGACGATCACGGGTGCGCCACCACGAATCGGCCACGGGCCCTCTCCCCTGCACTGTCGGAAATGCGGAGGAGGTACATTCCATCGGCCAACGCGGCGGTGGAGATGGTGGTGCGCCCCAGAACGGTGGTGCCGTGGGCCACTTCCCGGCCGGCCGCATCGAGCACAAGCACCCGGGCCTCGCCCGTGAGCGGCGCGTTCACCTGCACGCGCAGCACATCGTCGGCGGGGTTGGGATACACATGCACGCCGGTCATGGCGCTCATTTCATCCACACCGGTGACGAATGAGATGAGCACTTCCACCCGCTCCGTTTCACAGGTGATGGCCGGGCCTTGCACTTCCCAGTCGTAGAAGAAGTAGTACAGGTCCAATTCATTACCACCGGTCGCGGTGGTGCCCGTGATGGCGCCATAGGTACCGAGCGGGTACGGATAGGTGGGCGCGCTGCCCACGCCATCCCGCCACAGCTGGGGATTGCCGTTCATCACCCGCAGGCCATACTGCCCCGGCCCCGGCACGGCGAAGTTCAGATCGACCCGGCTTTCACCGTTCGGGATCAGGAAGGTGCCCTGCGCCACCACGGTGCCGCTGGGATGCTGCACCAGACCGATGCTGCGGTTCCCCGCGCCATTGGCGAACACCTTCACCGAGCGGATGACGAAGGGGCCATTGGCCTGGAAGACGTTGTAGTATGTGGCGTTGGTGTGGTACGCGCCCGGCATGAGCCGGCCCTCGGGACCACCGTACACCTCCTCCGGCTCAACGGAGACGATGTTGCTGACCCAATAGCTGGTGGGGCCGGACACCTCCGGCGTTTCCCATGGGCTTCCCCAACCCACGGGTGCACTGCTGGTGGGCGATGAATACCACAGCACACTGTCGCCACTGGCGGTCAGAAGCGCCGTGCCGGCCGCCTCCATCACCACATCTTCCACCGTGGGCGGCTCATCCCCCGCCACCAGGATCGATACGGGATCGGCGGTGTGCGTCCCACAGAGGCCGTTGTAGGTGACGCTGAAGGTGCCCGTGGCATCCACCGTGATGGTGGCCGTGGTGGCACCGGTGCTCCACTCAATGTTGTTGCCGATGGAAGAGACCAGGTCCACGACCTCCCCCTGGCAGATGGCGAGAGCACCGTTCACCGTGATCTGTGGTGCGTCCTCCTCGATCGCCGGGAGCACCCCACTAGCGGTGAAACCGCTATCCTCGTCCCCGCATTCATTGCGCACTTGGAACTCGTGGTCCACGCAGGGATCGAGACCGGCAATGGTATGCGTGTTGCCGTCCACACCGGTCACCATCGTCCACTCGGCGGTGCCCACGGGACGGTGCCGCACGGTGAAAGGTCCCCCGCTGGCGGAGTTCCAGGAGAGGACGGCCGCATGGCCCGGCCCTTCGCTCACACTGAAGTTGAGCGGCGCGGGGCAGGTGGCGCATGCGTTCATGATCAACTGCATGCTGTTGTGGGCGTTGATGCGCCCACCGGTCACCGTCTGGCCGGGCAGGTTGCCCACCTGGTCCACGCCGGCGAAGAGCTGCTCACGCACATGGAGCGCGGCCGCCATGGGATCGCTGTGGGCCATCTGTGCCAGGGTGGGACATGGTGCACTGTACAACAGGCCGATGACCCCGGCCGTCAGCGGACTGGCGAAGCTGGTGCCGCTGGTGCCGCCGTAGCCACTGCTGCCAGAGGTGGTGACCACGTTGTCGCCGGGCGCGCCCACATCGATGGTGGTGGCCCCATAGCCGCTGAACGTGCGCATGTCGTTGCTGTTGGTGGCGGTGACGCTCACCATGAAGGGGCTGGGGCAGGCCGTGGGCATGTCGCCCTGCACGTCCACGTTGAGCGGGCTGTTGGTGGTGGCTCCGCAGTTGAGGATGCCCGCGGTGCCCAGCGTGTCGTACACGGCGCACCACAGCGGGTAGTTGTTCGGGTTGGCGGCGTCGATGCCCCAGCTGGCGTTGGTGGCCACCACGAATGCGCCCTCCTGGCCATTGCTCGCGTTGTACCGGCGACGCATCACCAGGGGATAGGTGTAGCTGGCGATCACGTTGGCCTGGGTGAGGCTGCCCACGGTCACCACCATGATCTTCACGTTCCAGTTGGCGCCGGCCACGGCCAGGCCGTTGTTGCCCTTCGCGCCGATCATGCCGGCCACCTGAGTGCCGTGCGACCCGCTGTACACGTTGTCGTTGTTGTTGACCGGGTTCCAGCCGCGATGGTCGTCGACGTACCCATTGCCATCGTCATCGATGCCGTTGTTGGGGATCTCACCATGGTTCAGCCAGCGGTTGCCGATCAGGTCGGTATGCTGCAGGTTGGCGCCTTCCACCACGCACACCACGATGGTGTCGCCGGCGGCCGTGACGCCTCCGGTGGTCACATCCCACGCCAGCGGTGACTGGATCTTGTTGTGGTGCCATTGCTGGGCGTAGCCCGGGTCGTTCGGTGTGGCGCGGAAGGTCACGGGGTGGTCGTTCTGGGCCATGATCACCATGGGATGCTGCTGCACGGCGCGCAGCATGCGGTCCTGGGGCACGGCATCGGCATCGAACCGCAGCAGCCAGATGCGCATGGGCGCGCTCACCTCGTGGTCCACGTACATGCCGCTCTCCACCCCCTCGACCATGCGCAGATCGGTGGCGATGGCCTCGGGGCGGCCGTTCGGGGTGAGCATCACCAGGATGTCGCCGGGAATGTCTCCCGGCTGGGAGATCTGCGCGGAGGCGACGGAAAAGAGCGAAAGGAGGAACGCGAGGGAAAAGGTCCGGAGGGAAAGGGCCATGGTTCGATCAGGTCTCGGGTGGCCTAAAGTAGGATGATCGGCATGGGCCTCATGTCCCCTGCCGGCGGTGGTCCGACCGGATATCCGCGGGCGATTGGAATGCTGAAGGGCCGCCCCGGGCTCAACGCCGCCCTCCGCCGGGCACCTGGGCCGGTGCGGTGCGACGATCGTTCACCGCGGGCGGCAGCGCGGAACGGACACGTCCGTCCTCGTACTCCACGGTCCGGGTCACCTTGCCGCTGCGGTCGTAGATGGTCATGGGGCCGTGCAGCCGCCCGTTGCGGTAGTTCATCTCCTGCACCACGCGGCCGCGCCGATCGTACACCCGGCACACGCCGTGCGGATCGCCGTTGAGCATGCCCTGTTCCCGCATTTTCACGCCGGCATCATCGTAGTAGGTCCACATGCCCGTGGCCCGGCCATCGGCATAACTGCCCTCGGCGATGGGGGTGCCATGCACGCTGTAGGTGGTCCAGCGTCCGGTCTTCTTCCCTGCGGTGTATGTACCCTCCTCGCGCACCCGCCCGCCGAGCTGCTTTCCCTCCGGGCTGGCGTGGTAGAGCTTCCACGGGCCATGCTTCAGATCATCCTTGTATCCGCCCTCGTAGTCGGGATCACCATTGGCGAACCAGCCGCGCCACAGACCGTCCATGCGTCCCGCCTTGAAGCGGCCCACGGCCTGTTCCTGACCGTTCTCGAACCAACTGCGCCACTCGCCTTCCTCCCGGCCGTTCACATAGGGCCCTTCCTGCAGCTTCCGGCCGTTCTCGAAGCGGGTGGTCCACACCCCGGTCTTCTCGCCGTGATCGTACGCACCCTTCCGCCAGAGCTGCCCGTCGGGGTAGTAGTACACCCACTCACCGTGCTCCTTGTCGGCCACGAAGGTGCCGGTGCTGCTCAGTTGGCCATTGGGGTGCCAGTATCGCCAGGCGCCCTCACGGAGGTCATCGCGGAAGTGGCCCTCGATCTCCTTGCGGCCGTCGGGGTAGTACCAGGTCCAAAGGCTGTCCTTGCGGGCCTGCTCGTAACGCCCGGTGACGTCGAGCGAATCATTCCCAAAACGCACGAAGGTGCCGTGGAGCACCCCCTTGTCATAGTGTTCACGCTTCTCGAGGCGGCCACCGGTGGTCCAGTATTCCCATCGGCCATGCTTCACCCCGCCCCGGTACTCGCCCACGGACTTGGGGTTGCCGGCGGGCCACCATTCGCGCGCCGGGCCGTTGCGCACGCCGTTGGCATAGGTGTGTTCCTCCTGCATGGAGCCGCTGGCGTAGTAGGTGCGCAACACGCCATCGCCCTTCACCAGGGTGTGCGTACGATCGCGGTCCCACGCATCGATCACGAACACGAGTGTATCCTCCCAGCGCTCCACGAGCATGAGCGTGCTGTCCGGGTACCAGTAACGCCATTCGCCGGCCTTGCGGCCCATGACGTAGTGGCCCTGCTCCATGGGACGGCCATCGCGGTAGTAGCTGGTGCGCAGGCTGTCCTCCACGCCGCGCTTGAACCAGCCATCGTGCTGCACCGATCCGTCGGGGTAGTAGCGCACGGTGCGGCCATGGCGTTCGCCGGCCTGGAACCACACCTGCTCCACCAAGCGACCCTCGGGGTCCATGAACTTCCACTCGCCCCATTCGCGCCCGTTCACCATGAGGCCTTCACTGCGCTTCACCTTCTGGCCCGCGTCCCAGTGATCGGTGAAATACTCCACGTTCTGGGCGGAAGCACCAAGGCTGATGGACAGGGCGGCGATGGCGGTGGCGCGATGTGCGAGGCGATGCATGGACGCGAAAGTAGCGGCGGCCCGAGGGACGCACCGACCAGTGTTCGACGACGCATCAACAACGCCATGCACATGGTGCGCCGTATGCAGGGTGGGTGCCGGAGGTGTAACCCAGGGCTCGTTCGTACGTCATAAGAGGGATGAGGCAGAGGGCGCTGGAGCAGTTGGACGTGCGGATGATGCTGCCGATCATGACCGCCGGAGTGGGGCTGTTGCTGCTGGCCATCTTCGGTTGAGGGTCGCCCGCTCCCGTACCTTGGCGCCATGGCTCGCGCACGGTTGAGGACGACGCGCATGATGTGCACCGCCGGCCTGATCGGGCTGGTGCTGCTTTTCACCGCCTGGAACGAGGCCACGCGCCCCATCAAAGGGCCGCACGGTCGATTGGAGCTGGCGCTGTTGCGTGGCGGCGACAGCCTGATCTGGGTGCAGGGCGCCTGGTTCACCACGGCGGGCCGTTGTGCCGGATGCCATGGGCATGACCCCGCCGGCATCGCCAGCATTGACGCCGAAGGCAATGACATCAACCTGGTGGACGACTGGCGCAGCACCATGATGGCCAACAGTGCCCGCGACCCGTTCTGGCGCGCCAAGGTGAGCCACGAGATCATCACGAACCCCGCGCACCAGGAGGCCATCGAGAGCACCTGCCTGCGTTGCCACGCGCCGCTGGGCTTCCATGAGGAGCGGCTGCTCGGCCACCCGCCATTCACCATGGCGATGCTCGACACCAGTCACCTGGGGCGCGATGGCGTGAGCTGCCTGAGCTGCCACATGCAGGCCCCGGACATCGCCGGCAGCGTCTTCACCGGCCACTTGGAGTTCGACAGCGCCCGCGTGTATGGGCCGTACCACGAAGACCAGATCCATCCGGAGATCATGGCCGATTTTGTGGGGTTCACGCCCGGCTTCGGCGCGCACATGGTGGACAGCCGCAATTGCGCGGGCTGCCACACGTTGATCACCCCCACCCTCGACCTGGGCGGCCAGCCCACCGGTGGTGAGTTCGTGGAACAGGCCACCTACCACGAGTGGCTCAACAGCAGCTACCCGGCCAATGGTGTGCAGTGCAACACCTGCCACATGCCGCGCACGGACGACCCGATCATCCTGGCCGCCGACTACCTCTTCCTCAACCCGCAGACGCCCTTCGGAAAGCACCACCTGGTGGGCGGCAACGTGCACATGTTGGAGCTGATGAAGGAGCACCGGGGCACACTGGGGATCCCGGCCACGGCCACCCAGTTCGACAGCACCATCGCACGCACCCGGCGCCTGCTGGAGCAGCATTCCGTGCATGCCGAGGTGATGCTGCTGGACCGCGACGCGGACACGGCCCGCTTCGCCCTGCGCCTGCAGAACCTCACCGGCCACCGCTTCCCCAGCGGGTATCCCGCGCGACGTGCCTTCGTCACCTTCGTGGTGCTCGATCAGCAGGGCGACACCCTGTTCAAGAGCGGTGTGCTGCGCAGCGACCTGGAGGTGGAAGGCTATGCCCCGCCCTACGCGCCGCACCACGACCTGATCACTTCCGCCGACCAGGTGCAGATCTATGAGATGGTCATGGGTGATGTGGCAGGCAGCGTGACCACCGTGCTGGAGCGGGCCGCCGCACCGTTGAAGGACAACCGCCTGCCACCCGTGGGCTTCACAAGCGGGCACATCAGCTACGACACCACGCGCATCGCCGGCGTACCGCCCACGGACATGGACTTCAATCTGCACGCCGATGGCACCGAGGGCAGCGGCGCCGATGTGGTGCGCTACCACGTGCCGACGCATGGTCACCAAGGCGGTCTGCGCGTGCATGCCGCCGTGTACTACCAGCCGCTGCCACCCGCCTGGCTCGCCCCGATGCTCGCCCACTCCACGCCGGAGATCGATGCGTTCCGCGACATGCTGAGCACCAGTGATGGCACTCCGGTGCGTGTGGCGATCGACAGCCTGGAGATCGGCGGTGTGGGCGTGGCCGAAATGCCCACAGGCGGCCTGCGGGTCTTCCCCAACCCCACCACCGATGGCCGGGTGCGCATCAGCCCGCTGGTCCCCCTTCCCCTGACGGTGGATGCCGTGTACGACGCCACCGGCCGCCGCATGCCCGTGGAAGTGCAGCACATGGCCCAAGGCGTGGTCATCGAGCTGCCCGCGCGGGCCGGCACGTACCTGGTGCAGCTCACCGTGAACGGAAATACCCGTGTGGTGCGGGTGGTTCGCCGCTGACCCCATTGCGGCACGCCACGTGCAGGGGCTCCCGGATCCTTCCCGGTTCGCTTCCCGAAATTCGCCGCCGCATGTCCAGTCCGTTCGCTGCTCTTCGTCCGCTCGCGCTCATGGCCGGTCTTCTGGCGTGGGCCGCCATGCAAGCCCAAGGGCCGACGATCACCGGGCTGGTGGCGGCCGACAGCCTGGGCCGCGACCCGCTGCCCTTCGTGCACATCATCGTGGCCCGGGCCGATGACAGCACCCGCTGGGTGGGCGGCACCACCGACATCGATGGGCGGTTCCGCATCGGACCGATCACCCCGGGCGACCTGGTGATCAAGGGCAGCGCCGTGGGCCATGCGCCGCTGCACCGCACCGTGCGCTTGGGCAATGCCGACCTGGACCTGGGCACCCTGGTGATGCCGCACACGGCCTTGGAGCTGCGCGAGGTGGCGGTGGAAGCGGTCCGCACCCGCGTGGAGCAGTTGGGCGACACCACGCAATACCATGCCGGTGCTTACGCCACCGCGCCCGACGCCAGTGCCGAGGACCTGATCCGCAAACTGCCCGGCGTGGTGGTCGATGGGGAGGGTCTGAAGGTGCAGGGCGAGAAGGTGAACAAGGTGCTGGTGGACGGCCGCGAGTTCTTCGGCGACGACCCCAATGTGGCGTTGAAGAACCTGCCCGCCGAGATCATCGACAAGATCCAGGTCTTCGAGAAGCAGAGCGACCAGGCCCAGTTCAGCGGCTTCGATGACGGGGGCGGCGGCATGACGATCAACATTGTCACCAAGGAGGACATGCGGCAGGGCGTGTTCGGCCGCGTGTACGCCGGGCACGATGGGGACGAGCGGTACACCGCCGGTGGAAGCGTCAACCTGATGGACGATGCGCGCCGCATTTCGATCATCGGCATGAGCAACAACATCAACCAGCAGAACTTCAGCGACCAGGACCTGCTGGGCGTGGCGAGCAGAAGCGGGGGGGGTGGTCGCGGCGGCCGCGCGGGCCGGGGTGGCGGTGGTGGTGGCCGCGGGGGGCAGGCCGGGAACTTCCTGGTGGGGCCCCAGGGCGGTGTGGCCACCACGCATTCCATCGGCCTGAACTACGCCGATCAATGGGGCAAACGCACGGAGGTGACCGGATCGTACTTCCTGAACGTGAGCGAACGGGAGAAGCTCACCGGGCTGGTGCGCCAGCTGGTGCTGCCGGGCGACAGCGGCCTGGTATACACCGAGGACGAACGCAGCGACACACGCAACATCAACCACCGCGTCAACCTGCGGATCGAGCACAAGCTCGACTCGCTGAACTCGTTCGTGCTCACGCCCCGCATCAACCTGCAGCAGAACACGGGCCGCAGCGGCACCTTCGGCACCAACGCCTTCACCTGGGGACTGCAGGACAGCCGCACGGAGAACACCAGCGCCAGCGACCGCAGTGGCTACTCGCTGAACACCGGCCTGCTGTGGCGACGGAAAATGGCCCGGAAGCAGAACCTCAGCGTGCAGCTCGATGTGGAGTCGAACGACCGCACCGGTGAACAGGTGGTACGCTCGCGCAACCTCTTCGAGCTGCTCACCGACACCACCATGCTGGACCGGCGCACCGATGAACTCACGCAGGGCCAGCGCGTGGGGCTGCGCGCCAACTACACCGCGCCGGTGGGCGACAAGGGGCGCGTGCAGCTCAACTACGCGCCGTCGTACCGCACCGGCATCACCGAGCGGCTGGCCCATGAGCTGGACCCCATCACCGACATTTTCGCCACGCTCGACACCAGTTTGAGCAACCGCTTCGCCAGCACCTATCTGGTGCACCGCGGTGGGGCCAGTTACCGATCCGACGAAGGGAAGTGGAATTGGAGCGTGGGCCTCGACGGGCAGCATGCCACGCTCACCGGCGATCGCGAGTTCCCCATCGCCTTTGGGGTGGACCGCACGTTCATGAACCTGCTGCCCAACGCCTCCGTGGGCTACAAGCCCGAGAAGGGGCGCAACATCCGGCTGATGTACCGCACCAGCACGCGCGAGCCGGGCATCGATCAACTGCAGGACGTGGTGGACATCACCAACCCGCTGTTCCTGCGCACCGGCAACCCGCGCCTGGCGCAGAGCTACACCCACAACCTCACCCTCCGCTTCAACCGCACCGATGCCGACAAGGGCACCTCGTTCTTCGCCATGGCCAACGCCAGCCTCACGCAGGACCACATCGCCACCGGCACCTTGCTGGCCACCGGCTCCCCGCTGGATGTGGACGGCATCACGGTGCCCGCGGGCGGACAGCTGAGCCGGCCGGTGAACCTCGATGGCGCATGGAACGCCCGCGCCTTCCTCACCTACGGCATGCCGGTGAAAGTGCTGCGGAGCAACCTCAACATCACCGGCGGTTACAACTTCAACCGCTTGCCCGCGCTGGTGAACGGCGAGACGAACATGGCGCTGAACCACACCGTGACGCAGGGGCTGGTGCTGAGCAGCAACATCAGTGAGCGCATCGATTTCGCGCTGGGCTACGACCTGGGCCGCAGCTTCGTGCACAACACATTGCAGGCCGGCGCCGACAACGACTACTTCAGCACCAGCGGCACCCTGCGCGTGCAGTGGACGGCGCCCAAGGTGTGGGTGGCCCGCACGCAGATGGCCTACACGCGGTATGATGGCCTGGCCGCCGGCCTCAACACGGACTATCTGCTGTGGAACGCGGCCATCGGGGCACGCTTCTTCAAGGACCGCTCCTTGGAGATCGCGCTGAACCTGTTCGACATCCTCAACGAGAACAACAGCATCGCGCGGAACGTCACCGAGACGTGGATCGAGGACAGCCGCACCAACGTGCTGGGTCGCTACTTCATGGTGCAGGCCACGTGGAACCTGCGCTACTTCCCGAAGAAGGCCTCAGGCACCGGGGCCGGCCAGTGAGCGCTGCCAGCGCCAGGCATCGCGCAGGGCATCGTCCAATGTGAGGTGCGGCACCCAACCCAACACCGTGTGGCTGCGCGTGGTGTCCGCATACACCGAGGCCACATCGCCGGGGCGACGCGGACCAATGGCCACCGGCAGCTTCACCTGGTTCGCCTCCTCGAAGGCCCGCAGCACCTCCAGCACACTGTGGCCGCGACCGGTGCCGATGTTGAAGACGGCGCACGCCGCGTCGGGGCTTTCGTCCATCCACCCCAACGCACGCACGTGGGCCTGCGCCAGGTCCACCACGTGGATGTAGTCGCGCACACAGCTTCCATCGGGCGTGTCGTAATCGTTGCCGAACACGGTGATGCGCTCGCGGATCCCGGCGGCCGTCTGCGTCACGAAGGGGATCAGGTTGTTGGGCACCCCGATCGGCAGCTCACCGATGTGGGCCGTGGGGTGCGCGCCGATGGGGTTGAAGTAGCGCAGCAACACCGCGCGCAGGTCGGCGGTGGCGGCGGCATGGTCGCGAAGCAATTGTTCGCACGCCACCTTGGTGAAGCCATAGGGCGAGTTGGCGTTGCGGTCGGGCGCGTCCTCCGTCACCGGCAATCGCTCGGGCTGGCCGTACACCGTGCAGCTGCTGGAGAACACGATGCGCTGCACCCCGTGGCGCTGCATCACCTCCAAGAGGGCCATGAGCGAACCGATGTTGTTGCGGTAGTAGCGCAGAGGCTGCTGCACGCTCTCCCCCACGGCCTTGTCGGCCGCGAAGTGGATCACCCCGGCAATGGCGCCCTCGGTCCGGAACACCGCGTCGAGCGCGGCGGGATCGGTGCAGTCCACTCGGTGCACCGCCGGCATGCGACCGATGATCGCCGCGATGCCTTCCAGCGCACGCTCCCTGCTGTTGCGCAGGTCGTCCACGATCACGGGTTCCCAGCCGGCCTGGACCAGCTCCACGCAGGTGTGCGAGCCAATGAAGCCCGCCCCTCCGGTGACGATCACCTTCCGCATGTGGGCCCAGCAGGACTTGAACCTGCGACCAAAGGATTATGAGTCCTCTGCTCTGACCACTGAGCTATGGGCCCGGGCCGCCACCGGGCCGATGGGACCGATGGCGGAGCGGCGAAAATAGGCGGCCGACCGTTGCGCATAGTTTTGCCCGCCGTCATGGGCACTCCGTACCGCACCCTGCTGCTCGATCTGGGCGGCGTGATCATCGATGTGGACTACCACGCCACCGCGCGGGCCTTCCGCGACGCGGGCGTGGCCGATTTCGACGCACTTTATTCCAAAGCGCGCCAGACCGACATCTTCGATCGATTCGAGACCGGTGCGCTGGACCCGGCGGGCTTCCGCGACGAGCTCCGCACCATTACCGGCGTGCCCCTGACCGATGCGGTGATCGACCAGTGCTGGAACGCCATGCTGGGCCGGGTGCCGCCCGAACGCATCACCCTGCTGGAGCGGCTGCGCGCGCATTTCCAGCTGCTGATGCTGAGCAACACCAACGCCATCCACGTACCCGCGTTCGAGGCGTCCGTCGCGCGGGAGCACGGCATCGTCCATTTCAAGGACCTCTTCCACGGGGCCTACTACAGTTGCGAACTGGGCCTGCGCAAGCCGCACGCGGAGGCGTTCCATGCCGTGCTGCAGCACCATGGTGCCGAACCGGCCACCACGCTGTTCATCGACGACAGCCCCCAGCACGTGGAGGGGGCCCGCCGCGCCGGGCTCAATGCCGTGCACCTCGACCTGGAGCGCGAGGACATCGTGCAGCTCATCGCACGGACCTTTCCCGCCGTACTTTGACGGGCGCAATGCGTCCGGTACTGCTCCTGTTCGCCGCCGTGCTGGTGCTTCCGCTCAGTGCCCAGGAGCCCACGGGCCGTGTACGCGGCACCGTACGCGACGCCCAAACCGGTCAGGCCCTGCCGCTGGTGAGCGTGTTCACGACGATCGATGGCGCCATGCGGGGTGCCACCACGGACAGCCTGGGCCGCTTCGTGCTTCCCGACCTGCCCGTGGGGCTGCTGGAGATCACCGCCCGCAGCGTGGGGCATGTCACCCTGAGCGTGCCCGAGGTATGGGTGCGTGCGGGCAAGGAGACCGTGCTCGCCATCGCATTGGAACCCGCCACTCATCGCCTCAGCGCCCTGAGCATCACGGCCATGGGTCGTGAGGAGCCGGACGCGCTCGGCGTGCGCACCTTCACCGTGGAGCAGGGCCTGCGCTACCCGGCCATGTTCCAGGACCCCGCCCGGCTGGTCACCGGCACGCCCGGCGTGGGCGCACCCAACGACCAGGCCAACCACTTGATCGTGCGCGGCCTCTCACCCAACGCCAACGTGTGGCTGCTGGAAGGGGCCGAGATCGTCAACCCCAACCACCTGGGCAATGCCGGCACACCCACCGACCTGCCCACCCTCAGCGGCGGCGGGGTGAACGTGCTGAGCGCCCAGATGCTCGGGCCTTCACGGCTCCGCACGGGGGTCTCGCCCGTGATGTACGGCAACGCGCTCGGCGGGACCATGGACATGGGGCTCCGCCGGGGCAACGACCGCATCCGCGAATGGACCTTGCAGGCCGGCCTCACCGGATTGGACATCTCCACCGAAGGGCCCATCGGCCGGAGCGAGCGCGCCTTTCATCTGGTGAACTACCGGTACAGCACCGTGGGTCTGCTCAGTGCGATGGGCGTGGACCTCGGCGATGAGGCCATCACCTTCCACGACATTTCCCTGCACGTGGGCACGCGCATCGGTGTGCGTGGCGAACTGCGCTTCTTCGCCCTGGGTGGCACCAGCCGGAACGTCTTCACGGCCCTGGCCGACACCGCCGAATGGACCTACGACAAGGACTCGCAGGACATCACCTACAAGGCCGGCACCGGCGCCGTGGGCACCACGTTGAGCCTGCCGCTGGGCCCGCTTGCACAGCTGCGCAGCACTGTGGCCTGGAGCAGCACCTACCAGACACGGGAGGCGATCGAGCATGACACGTCAGCCGCGTGGGCGCGCATGGACCATTCGCTCGACGAACGGAAGCTGTCGGCCATCGCGCAGGTCGACGGACGCATCGGTGAACGCCTGCGGTATGCAGTGGGCGGCAGCGCCATGCAGCGCCATGTGAACAACCTGTTCAATGAGGTGACCGAAGGCTGGCTGGTACGCCCCTTCGCCCAGGTCCGCCACCAGCTCACCGGGCGGCTGCAGGCCCACGCCGGCCTGGCCTACGCGCATTTCACCTACAACGGCAACGATGCCCTGGAACCGCGTGCCGGACTGCGATGGGAGCTGCCGAAGGGGAATACCCTATCGACCGCGTACGGCGTGCGCAGCCAGCTGCCCTACCATCCGATCATGGCCATCCGGCCCATCATGCCGCACGACCAGCCTGCAGTGGACAACAGCCGGCTGGGCCTGATGCGCGCGCAGGACCTCACCTTGGGCTACCATCATGCCTTCTCCGAAAAGCTCCACCTGCATCTGGAGGGCTACCATCAGCAGATCACCGGGATGCCGCTGATGCGGCACGACAGCACGGACAACGCCTTCAACGCGTGGGACGCGCCGCTGTCACCATACCTGGTGGATGGTGGCGCGGCCACGGTGAGCGGCGTGGAGGTGGCCGTGGAGCGACACTTCGTGGACGGCCTCTACTACCAGACCAACGGCAGCGTGTTCCGGTCGCGCTACCGCGATCTTGCCGGTGCATGGCGTGCGTCACGCTGGGACGCCCAGTGGACCGCGAACCTGATGGTGGGCCGCGAGTTCCGCAAGGTGAGGGAGGACCGCGTACGCACCTGGGGGGTGAGCGGAAGGCTCTTCTGCATGGGCGGCCTGCGCCACACCGCCATTCCCGAGGCGCCCACCGCAGTGGCGATGGTACCGTACGGGGCGCAGCAGCACATGATGTACCGCCTGGACCTGCGGGTGTACCTGAAGACCGACCGCGACGGTCGTACCAGCCATTGGGCGCTCGACCTGCAGAACGCCACGAACGCGCGGAACGAAGCGTTCACCTACTTCGACCGGCGCCAAAACCGCACGGTGACCAAGTACCAGCTTGGCCTGATCCCCAACATCAGCTACCGCGTCGAATTCTGAGCCCATGCGCATCATCCACATCATCCTGGCCCTGCTCTTCCTGCTCTGCACCGTACTGCAGTTCAATGATCCCGATCCGCTGAAGTGGTGCGTGGCCTATGGCCTGATGACGCTGCTCTTCGTGGCCGCGGCAATGGGGCGGTACTACCGTCCGTTCACATGGGCGCTGACCATCGTGCTGGGCATCTGGGCGCTCACGTTCGTGCCCGACTTCATCGCCTGGCTGCGCATGGGCATGCCCACCATCACGGGGAGCATGAAGGCGGAGAGCCCGCACGTGGAACTGGTGCGCGAGTTCCTGGGCCTGGTGATCTGCCTGGGCGCGCTGGTGTTCCTGCTGCGCGCGGGAGCGCGCAAGGCCCGGGGCTGAGCGGCTCAGTCGATGCTGAAGTAGTCCGCGCTCTGGTAGCGGCCGTCGGCCATCCGCTGCAGCTGCATCAGGATGTCGTTGGCCAGGCTGCTGGCACCGAAGCGGAACCAGTGGGGATCGAGCCATTCCGGTCCCAGCTCCTCCTTCACCATCATGAGATAATGGAGGGCCTGCTTGCTGGTGCGGATGCCGCCGGCGGGTTTCATGCCCACCATCCGGCCGGTGTTGAGGTAGTGGTCGCGCAGGGCGTGCAGCATCACCAAGGTCACCTCCATGGTGGCCGCTGGAGCGATCTTGCCCGTGCTGGTCTTGATGAAGTCGGCACCGGCGGCGATGGCGATGTCGCTGGCCAGCCGCACCTTGTCGTAGGTGCCCAGCTCGCCGGTCTCCAGGATCACCTTCAAGCGGGCATCACCGCAGGCCTCCTTGACCGCGGCGATCTCATCGAACACGAAGGCCAGGTCACCGTTGTGGAAGCGGCCGCGGCTGATCACCATGTCGATCTCGTCGGCACCTTCGC
>CAYXKE010000003.1:0-53718 GCA_964464935.1 uncultured Chryseobacterium sp. | reverse complement strand
CCGTTGTGGAAGCGGCCGCGGCTGATCACCATGTCGATCTCGTCGGCACCTTCGCTCACGGCGAACTTGGTGTCGGCGATCTTCACTGCGCGCGGCGCCTGCCCGCTGGGGAAGGCGGTGCTCACGCTGGCCACCTTCACACCACTGCCGGCCAGGGCCTGCCTGGCCACCTTCACCAGCGAGGGGTACACGCATACGGCCGCCACGGTGGGCAGGCCGGGCAGTGAGTCGTGCAGGTGCAGGGCCTTGTAGCACATCTGCCGCACCTTCTGGGGCGTGTCAGCGCCCTCGAGGGTGGTGAGGTCGATCATGCTCAGGGCCATGTGCAGCCCCTGCACTTTTGCCTCGTTCTTGATGCTCCGCGCGCGGATCCGCGCCACGCGCTCCTCGATGCCCACCTGGTCGATGGTGGGCGTGGTGTGCGGTCGCGGAATGGACGGAAGGGTTGCGGTCCGGGCCATGGGGACGAAGATAGGCGGGTGCCTTCACCCGGTGCGTCGCCAGCAGCTCACCAAGTGGTCGTCAACCATGCCCACGGCCTGCATGAACGCGTACACGATGGTGGTGCCCACGAAGCTGAAGCCGGCCTGCTTCAGGTCCCTGCTCAATGCATCGCTCACCGGTGTGCGGGTGGGGATCTGGCGCAGCTCTGCCCAGTGGTTCACGAGGGGCTTGTGGCCCACGTGCTTCCACAGAAAGTGATCGAACGCGCCGGGGCCGTGCTCCATGATCCGCAAACAGGCCTGCGCATTGCGGATGGTGCTCTCGATCTTGGCGCGGTTGCGGATGATGCCGGGGTCGTTCATCAGCCGCTCCACGTCCTTCGGACCGTACGCCGCGATGTGTGCGATGTTCCAATCGCTGAATGCGCGGCGGTAGCTCTCGGTGCGCACCAGGATGGTGTACCAGCTCAGACCGGCCTGCGCACCATCGAGGATCAGCTTGGCGAAGAGGGCGCGGTCATCGTGCTCGGGCCGGCCCCACACCTGGTCGTGATAGTCCATGTAGAGCTGGTCCTTCATGCACCAGCCGCAGCGCACGCGGCCATCGGGCGATGGAACGGGAGCGGACATGGCACCCAATGTAAGCGCGCGGCCCCCGCTCCGCATGACGGAACGGGGGCCACCGCCGATCGGGATCGATCAATGCACCATCACCCGGTGCGAGCTGGTGCCATCGGCATGGTGCAGGCGCAACACATAGTCGCCCGTGGCCAAGCCGGCCACCGGCACCTGGATGCGACCACCCACCGCCTGCACCTGCGCCACCCGACGACCGGTGATGTCGAACAGCTCGGCGATCACTCGACCGCTGGTGCGACCGCTCAGAACCACGTTCACCACGTCCATGGCGGGGTTGGGCCAGATGCGCACCCCATCGGCGCTCATCTCGTCAATGCCCACCTCACCACCCACGAACACATCCACCGGGGTCCGCACGCTGGAGCAGGTGGTGCTCAGGCCTTCCACTTTCCAGTCGTAGAAGAAGTAGTAGTAGGCCGTGGCGTTGGCGCCCGTGGCGCTGCTGCTGGTCATTTCACCCACGGTGCCCAGCGGGTACGGATAGTTCTGCGCGCTGCCCAGGCCATCGCGCCACAGCTGCGGGTTGCCGCTCATGATGCGCAGGGCGTAGTCGCCGGCCGAGGGCACGAAGAAGTTGAGCTCCACCTCGCTCTCCCCATTGGGCACCATGATGGTGGCGGTCACCACCGTGGAGCCGTTCGCGCGGTCGATCAGGCCGAAGGTGCGGTTCCCCGTGCTGTTGGCGTACACGCGCACGCTGCGGATGTGGAACGGCTCGAAAGCGGTGAAGAGCTGGTAGTTGTCGGCGTTGGTGTGGAACTGGCCGGTGAGGCTGCGCGCCTCCTTGGCCCCGCTCTGCTCACCGGTGCTATGCACCAGTTCATCGGCCACCCAGTACGTGGTGGACTCGGTGAGCACGGGCGTTTCGAACACATTGCCGGTGGCCAGGGGCGAACCGCCTTCGGGCACATCGTACCAGCTCACCTGGTCGCCGGTGGCCGTCAGCGTGGCGCTGCCGGGCTCGGGCAGGGTCACCCCATTGGCTTGGGGCGCCGGGGGTGCGTCGAGCACGTTCACCAGCACGGGGGCGCTTTGGAACTGTCCGCAAGCGCCATCGATGGTCACGGTGTAACTGCCGGCCTCGGTCACCGTGGTGGTGGGACCGGTGGTGCCATTGCTCCAGGTGTAGCCGGAAGCGGACGAGGAGGTGAGCACCAGGGCACCGCCTTCGCAGAAAGTGGTGGGGCCTTCCACCGTCACCGTCGGGGTCTCATCGGGTGCCAGGGCCACGAACACGCTGGTGGTGGCGCTGCAGCCCTCGCCGTCGTCGATGGTCACGGCGTAGTTGCCGGGCTCGGACACGGTGATGCTCTGGGTGGTCTCACCGGTGCTCCAGCTGTAGGCATAGCCATCGTTGGCGGTGAGGGTGATCTCATGCCCATCGCCGCACACGATCAGCGGGGTGCTGCTGCTGATGGCGGCCACCGGGCTCACGCACACGCCTTCCACCACGGTGATGGTCTGGTTGGGGGTCAGGTCGGTGAAGGTCTCCACCAGGCCGCTGGGCCAGCGCACGGTGACCGAGGGCACCACGTCATGCGTGCCCAGACCGAAGTGACAGGCGAAGCTGGTCACCATGCCATAGCTCTCGCCCGAGCGCACCTCGCGGATCTGGGTGCCCCACGGCCCGGTGATGGTCACGCGCGCACCGATGGCGTCGCGGTTGCTCACCGTACCCACCAGGCGCACGCTGAACCAGTTGTTGTCGTTGCCCGCGTTGAGCCACACGCGGTCGGGGTTGTTCATGTTCGGACTTACGTAAGTGTCGCCGTAGCTGGCCAGCACATCGATGAAGCCGTCGTTGTTCAGATCACCGGTGGCGAAGCTGTGCATGGTCTTCGGTGCGGGGAACACGTTGTTCACGATGCTGAAGGTCCGGTTCCCGTTGTTGCGGTACACGCGGTGGGTGCCACCGGACACGATCAGGTCGATAAAGCCGTCGTTGTCCAGGTCCACGAACTTGCTCTGCAGGTAGAAGCCCGTCTGCTGCAGGCCGCTGCCCGCGGTGATCTCGGTGAAATGGCCGGCGCCGTCGTTCTCAAAGAGCTGGATGGTGGCATCGTGGTTGGTGATCACCAGGTCCATGTCGCCATCGTTATCGATGTCGCCGAAGTCGGCCGTCCACGACTGGTTCTTCACCTGGATGCCGAAATCGGCGGCGCGCTCGGTGTACGTGCCATCGCCGTTGTTCACGTACAGGCGGTTCCAGCGGCGCGGGTCCTCGGGGTTGTTCACGCCCTGGCGGCACTTGGCCACGTAGAGGTCCAGGTCACCATCGTTGTCGAAGTCGGTCCACACGCTGCCGTAGTTGCCGCTGCCATCGCTGGGCGGGTCGGAGCTGTGGTCCAGGATGTCCTCGTCGTACAGGAGGTTGCCGTTGCCATCGTTGAGCCACTGCTTGGGCGCGGCGTGGTCGTGGCAGGCGAAGAAGTCGTTGTGGCCGTCGTTGTTGATGTCGGCCACGTTGTTGCACTGCATGTACATCGAGCTGTTCGGCAGCGTGCCCATGGTGCTTTCGCCCAAGGCGGTGATGCGCACATGGTGCACCCCATCATAGAAGCCGCCGCTCAGCAGGTCGCGGTGCCCGTCATTGTCCATGTCACCCACGGACATGCCCCATTGCTCCTCGCTGTTGTGCACGGCGCCATAGGTCACCAAGGCGTAGGAGCCGTCGGGGTTCTGATAGTCGATGCGCAGGATCCGGGACTGGTCCAGGAAGACCATGTCGTCCAGTCCGTCGCCGTTCATGTCCACCACGCCGATGCACCCGCCACTGTGGGTGGTGCTGGACTTGATGTCGGTGGCGTTGATGAAGGAGAACTGGGCCTGGGCCGAAGCCGCAAGGAGGACCGCCGGGACAAGCCCGACCAGTGTAGAGGTTCGATGCATGGTGGCGCGAATTACTGGCCCACGGCGATGCAGGTTTGGCCGGGGAGGTCGAAAATTAGGGTATTCGCCCGGGCTGTCGATGCCCGTTCGAACCGCTCGATGGGGATCCTTCGGCCGTATCGGGGCCGGAGGTCTGCTTGCGGATGCTCTCGCGGTGCACGCAGTCCATGAACTCGCGCACGAACCGTTCGCCCAGGCCCAACTCGGGCGCCATGTCCAGCAGCCGCTCCAGGATGGCCTCCCAGCGCTCGGGCTGCACGATGGCCACCCGGTGGGCGCGTTTGTGGGCACCGATGCGGGCAGCCACGGCCATGCGCTCGCCCAGCTCACGCGCGATGCGTTCATCGATCCGGTCGATCTCGGCCCGCAGCTCGGCCAGGTGGGCATCGAGCTCCGGCGGCGGATGGGCGGTGCGGCAGGTGAGATCGCGCACCAGCGCCTCGTGCTCCTCCGGCGTGATCTGCTGGCGGGCGTCGCTCCAGGCATTGGCCGGATCGGCATGCACCTCCACCATCAGCCCCCCCATGCCCAGCTCCATGGCGCGCTGGGCCACGGCGCGCAGGTGCACGGGGTCGCCGGCGATGTGGCTGGGGTCGCACACCACCTCCAGCTCGGGATGGGCCGCCATCAGGCGGATGGGGAATTCCCACATGGGCGCGTTGCGCAGGTGGGTGTGCTCGAACCAGTTGAAGCCGCGATGCACGGCCGCCAATCGCCGGATGCCCGCCGCGGAAAGACGTTCCAGTGCGCCGGTCCACAGGTGCAGGTCGGGGTTCACCGGGTTCTTCACGAACACCGGGATGTCCACCCCGCGCAGGGCATCGGCGATCTCCTGCACGCTGAACGGGTTCGGCGTCGTACGCGCACCGATCCACAGCATGTCGATGTCGGCCTCCAGGCAGGCCTCCACGTGGCGGGCGGTGGCCACCTCGGTCATCACGGGCAGGCCGGTCTCCTCGCGCACATGGCGCAGCCATTCCAGTGCCACCACACCGGCCCCTTCGAAACCGCCGGGACGGGTGCGGGGCTTCCAAATGCCCGCACGGAACACATGCACATGGCCTTGGGCCGCCAGCGGACGGGCTGCGGCCAGCAGCTGCTCCGGGCTCTCCGCGCTGCAGGGCCCGGCGATGTGCAACGGGCGCCCCTGTCCCAGCCCCCAGGCATGGAACGGCAGCACGTTCAACGAGGTGGTCGCTTGCGGCACGGGGCAAAGGTATCCTCCCCCATGCCCTCGATCTATCGGTCCACACGCATCACTTGCCGCAGGTGGTCATCGCCCTCGAGCATGGCCTCGAAATCCACCACACATTGCCGGGTGCGGTGCAGGTCGTCATCAGCACCGATGCATGCGCAGAGGAGCTCCAGCTCGGGGTGTTGCGCGCGGAACCGGCCGGCCGCACCCCCATCGCCCGCAGCGAACACGGCCGGGACGATGTCCCCTTCCAACGTACGCCCCACGTACGACCGATGACCGGGTCCCGAGGGCTCCAGTTCACTGCCCGTGCGCTGCATGCGCAGGTGGGCGAAGCCGTTCTCGTAGTAGCACACGGCACCCTGGGCCATGAGCCGAACCGGCACCCGTTCCACGGGGTGGATGCGGTACAGCACATCGTTCACCGTGAAGCCCCAGATGTCCGCACAGGCCACTTCCCGCACACCCACCTTCCCGGAGAAGCGCAGCACGTACTCACCGCCTTTGCGCCGGATGTCGGTGTAGGTTCCCACGCTGTCGCCCCGGCCCGCACGATGGTCCGCGGCCGTGACATGGACCACGGCCTCCTGGCCCACGAGCGAAGCGGTGATGGCCACGGCGAACGACAGGCAGATGAAGCGAAGCGGCATCAATGGGCGGCGCTGGTCCTCCGAAGGTAGCTGCGAAAATGCCGCAGCCATTCCTGCACGGGATCCGATCATCCACCGGCCATGGTGGATGGCGCATCATTCCGCTCCGCCAAGCACCACCACGCATTCGCCCTTCGGCGGATGCTGCGAGAAGTGATCGGCGAGCAGCTGCAGGGTGCCGCGGCGGGTCTCCTCATGCAGCTTGCTCAGCTCGCGCGACACGCTGGCGGGACGGTCCGGGCCGCACACCGCGGCGAGTTCGCGCAAGGTGCGTTCCAGGCGATGGGGGCTCTCATAGATCACGGTGGTGCGCCGCTCACGGGCCAGCTCCTCCAAGCGCGTGCGGCGGCCTTTCTTCGGCGGCAGGAAGCCTTCGAACCCGAAGCGGTCGCACGGCAGGCCGCTCACCACCAGGGCTGGCACGAAGGCGGTGGGGCCCGGCAGGCACTCCACGGTCAGGCCGCCCTGCACCGCCGCCCGCACCAACAGGAAGCCGGGATCACTGATGGCGGGCGTTCCCGCATCGCTCACCAGGGCCAGGCGCTCCCCGTTCTGCATGCGGCGCACCAAGCCATCCACGGTGCGGTGCTCGTTGAAAGCATGGAAGCTGGCCAGCGGCTTGTTGATGCCCAGGTGCTGCAGCAAGCGACCGGTCACCCGCGTATCCTCGGCCACCACCAGGTCCACTTCGGCCAACACCTCGGCGGCGCGTGGCGTCAGGTCGGCGAGGTTGCCGATGGGCGTGGGAACGACGACCAACTGCGCGTGCGATGCGGCCATGGGCACAAGGTAAATGCAGCGATGCGGGAACGGGCGCTCACTTCACCGTGCCCAGGAACTCCATCAGCAGCGCGTGGAGTTCGTTGAACTTGGTCAGCGGCAGCGTGGCGCCCTGGTCCAACGTATCGTGGTAGTGCGATGCCCCGCCCATGGTGTAGATGAAGAGGGCGGGGATGCCGCGGTTGGCGAAGGGGCAGTGGTCGCTGTTGCAGGCGGGGCCCCTGGCCTTCACATCGGCCAGGCCTTGTTGACGGGCGTTGATGGCCACCAGCTTGTCGAAGAGCGCGGGCTGCGCGGTGGCGTTCACCACGGTGATGCCGTCGTCGCCGGTGCCCAGGATGTCGAGGTTGAGCATCAGGCGGATGGCCGCCAGGTCGATGGGGCGGTCCTTGATGAACCATTCGCTGCCCAGCAGACCGACCTCCTCGCCGGCGAAGGCCACGAACAGCACGTTGTACTTGAGTGGCCGGCGGGCGATGCTTCGCGCCAGCTCCAGCAGCATGGCGACCCCGCTGGCGTTGTCGTTGGCGCCGGGGAAGAGGGCTTCGGGGCCCATGCGGCCCAGGTGGTCATAATGCGCACCCACCACGATCCACTGCTTGCCGCGGCCCTTGACCATGCCGAGCACGTTGCGCGCCGCGTGGCGCGGGCGCATGGTGTGGCGCACGTGCAGGTCCACCTGCAGGGTGGAGTCCGTGAGCAGCTCCTCGCGCACCTGAATGAGCGGGAATGGCCGTGCCTCCTGCGCCACGCTCCACGTGAGCTTGTCCTTCACGGGCACCACCACCGGCCCATGGTTCATGAGCTCCTTTTGGATGGCGCGGAACATGGCCAGTGAGTCGCTATTGGTGCTGGTGGGCGGGCGCAGCAGCACGGCCGAGCCGGTGATCAGCCCCATGGTCATGGAGCGGCGCTCGGGCAGCATCACATCGGCCATGCCCACATGCACCAAAGGATAGCGCCCCACCGCCGAGCCCGAGGCGGGATGCACCAGATAGTCCGTGCCGGGGCGCAGCAGCTGCCCATCCACGGCCACACCGATGCTGTCGGGGAAGGTGTTCACCGCGAAGTGGAAGGGCTGGAAGTAGGTGTCCTTCACCGGTTTGAGGCCGATGGCGCGGAATTGGGCCGCGATCCATTCTGCGGCCAGCGAATCACCGTCCTGCACATAGCCGCGCCCGTGCATGTCCGGGGCGGTAAGCACCTCCAGGATGCGGCGTCCCTGGTCCCGCACATCCGTTCCAGTCTGGGCCCCACCGGCCAACGCAAGCAACACCGCACCTGCGGCACAGATCCCTCTCCTCATGCAAATCGACGTTCCAACAATTCGGTGAAGGCCGCCAGGGCCTCCGCATCGGGTTCCTTGTCCAGGCGGGCCATGACCTCCTCGCGCAGCATGTCCAGCGCGGAGGCCTTGTCCGGCACGGCATTGAGCCGGGCGATGGCCTGTTCGTACGCCTGGCGGTCGCCGTTGAACAGCTCGGCAGTGAACCAGAACTTGTGGTTGAGCGAGATGGCCTTGGCCAGGTCCTTCACGGGCGGGGTCGCAGTGGCGGACTGCTCCTGCTCGGTGGCCGCGATGGCATCGATCAACGAGGTCTGTCCCGGCAGCCCCATGGGCCGGGTGTCCAGCCGGATGGGCTCCTGCGAGGCGGCCGGCGCGGCGCGGCCGGGTGTTCGCTGTTCGCGCACCTTGTGGCGCACCACCACCAAGCGCTCGTAGAGTTCGCGGGCCGTATCGCAGGCATGATCCAACCCATGCAAGTCCAGGCGACCCTGCTCCAGGTCACGTTGGGCGGCCACAAGGGCCTCGATCAGGTCGGCGGTGCGGTGGTAGACGTTCTCCTCTCCCATCATGCCGTTGGCCGGTCGGCCAGTGCGAAGATCCCTATTTTCGCCGCACCCTCCAAGATCGGGCCCACACGCCGATCGCCCCACCCAAGCATGTTCCTGGAGCAGACCGGTCACCACGTCCCGCGCAAGGGATGGATCGAGGTGATCTGTGGCTGCATGTTCTCGGGCAAGACCGAGGAGCTCATCCGCCGCCTGCGCCGCGCCGAGATCGCCCGCCAGCGGGTGGAGATCTTCAAACCCGCGGTGGACACGCGCTACTCCGTGGAGGAGGTGGTGAGCCATGACGCCAACTCCATCCGCAGCACCCCGGTGAACGGCAGCGGCAACCTGCTCCTGCTGGCCGACGGCATCCAGGTGGTGGGCATCGACGAGGCGCAGTTCTTCGATGATGGCCTGCCCGAGGTGTGCATGCAACTGGCGGCCTCCGGCGTGCGCGTGATCGCCGCCGGGCTCGACATGGATTTCCAAGGTCGGCCGTTCGGACCCATTCCCCGCCTGATGGCCATGGCCGAGTACGTGACCAAGGTGCACGCCATCTGCGTGAACTGCGGCGGGCTGGCTTCCTTCAGCAATCGGCTCACCGCCAGCAAGGACCTGGTGGTGCTGGGCGAGACCGACAGCTACCAGCCCCTTTGCCGCAGCTGCTTCCACGCCGCCCGCCAAGCCACTGCGCAATGATGCGTCGCCCGCATCGCATCGGCGATCTGGCCGCCGCGGTGAACGGCCAGCTCCACGGCACCGCACCTGACCGACCGGTGCACCACCTGTGCATCGACTCGCGCAAACCCCTGCCCGCCGATGGGTCGCTGTTCATCGCCCTGCGCGGGGAGCGACACGATGGCCACCGCTACATCCCCGCACTGATCGAACGCGGCGTGCGCGACTTCGTGGTGGCGCGCGACTTCGTCCTGCCCACCGGCACCGCGCTGGAGGGCCTCAACTTCATCGTGGTGGCCGACCCGCTCGACGCCCTGCAACGCATGGCCGCATGGCACCGCGCCCAGCACCACTTCCCCGTGGTGGGTATCACCGGCAGCAACGGCAAGACGGTGGTGAAGGAGTGGCTCTTCCACCTGCTGCGCGACGAGCACCACATTGTGCGCAGCCCGGGCAGCTGGAACTCGCAGGTGGGCGTGCCCCTGAGCGTGTGGCAGATGCGCCCCGAACACACCCTGGGGCTTTTCGAGGCGGGCATCAGCCGGCCGGGCGAAATGGACCGCCTGCGCGCCATGATCCACCCCACCATCGGCATCCTCACCAACATCGGCCCCGCCCACGGCAGCGGCTTCCGCGACGACGCCCACAAGGTGGAGGAGAAACTGCGCCTGTTCGCCGGTGCCGAGGTGCTGGTGCATTGCGCGGACCACACCGTGGTGGCCGATGCCGTGCGCCGAACCGGGCTGGGCCAGCGACTCACCGAGGTGACCTGGGGGCGGAACACGCCCGCCTGGCTGCACGTGACGCATGAGCAGCGCCACGGCCACGGCACCCGCATCACCGTGCTCACCGACCGGCATGGGTTCACCTTCGAAGTGCCCTTCACCGACCCCGCATCGGTGGAGAACGTGCTGCACTGCGTGACGCTGCTGCTCCACCTGGGGCACAAGCCTGCGTGGATCGCCGCGCGCACCCCGCACCTGCCCCCCGTGGCCATGCGCCTGGAAACGGTGGACGGGCGGCACGGCACCACCCTGATCAACGACGCGTACAGCAACGACCCCACCTCGCTGGCCATCGCGCTGGACCACTTGGACCAGGTGGCCGCCGGCCGACCCAAGGCGGTGGTGCTTACCGACCTGCATGACAGCCCCGACCCACCCGACCAACGTTACCGGCAGGTGGGCGAGCTGCTGGCCCGCGGCGGCGTGGCACAGGTGCTCTGCGTGGGCCCCGAGCTTGCCGCAGCCACCGTGCACATGCCGCCCACCGCACGCTTCTTCCCCGACACCGCCGCACTGCTCACCGGTGTGGAACTGCACGACCTGGCCGGCCACGCCATCCTGGTGAAGGGCGCGCGCCAGTTCGCCTTGGAAAAGGTGGTGGCCCGGTGGCAGCGGCAGGTGCACGGCACCCTGCTGGAGGTGGACCTGGAAGCCATCCGCCACAACCTCAACCACTTCCGCGCGAAGCTGGCCCCGGGTGTGCGGGTGATGGCCATGGCGAAGGCCTTCGGCTACGGGGCCGGCGCCCTGGAGCTGGCCCGCCTCATGGCCCACGAGCGTGTGGACTGCCTGGGCGTGGCCTATGCCGATGAAGGGGTGGAATTGCGGCAGGCGGGCATCGACCTGCCGATCATGGTGATGAACCCCGAGCCCGTGGAGCTGGGCACCCTGCAACGGTTCGATCTGGAGCCCGAGGTGTACGACGCCCGCACGCTGGCCGAGGTGGTGGAGTTCGCCCGCCTCCACCCCGGTGCGCTCACCGTCCACATCAAGCTGGACACCGGTATGCACCGCCTGGGCTTCGGTGCGGACGACCTGCCCGCCCTACTGTCCGCCCTGCGCCAGGCACCGCGGTTGCGGGTGGCCACGATCTTCTCGCATTTGGTGGCCAGTGAAGACCCGGCCATGGACGCCTTCACCCATCGGCAGATCGCCCTTTTCACCCAAATGGCCGACGCCATCGACGCCGTGCTGGACCACCGCCCCCTGCGGCACATCGCCAACACGGCCGCGGTGAGCCGCTTCCCCGAGGCCCATTTCGACATGGTGCGGCTGGGGATCGGGCTGCACGGGCTGGGGCACGATGCGGCCGAGACCGCCCTGCTGCGCCCGGCCGCCTCATTGCGCACGCCCATCGCCCAGCTGCGGCAGGTGCCCGCCGGCGACGGCGTGGGCTACGGCGCCCGCGACGCCGCCCCCACCCCACGCACCATCGCCACGCTCCCCATCGGGTATGCCGACGGCCTCTCGCGCCGGCTCGGGAACGGCGTGGGCGCCGCCTGGGTGCAGGGCCGCCGCGCCCCCATCGTGGGCCATGTGTGCATGGACATGGTGATGGTCGACGTCACCGGCATCCCCTGCGCCGTGGGCGACCCGGCCTGGATCATTGGTCCGGAACAGCCGGTGCAGGTGCTCGCCCAACAGCTGGGCACCATCCCCTACGAGGTGCTCACCAGCATCGCCCCGCGCGTGAAACGCGTGTACGTGCGCGGATGGACCTGAACGGGTGCGTGTCGGGCTTCGCTCAGGAAGTCGTACATTTGTGCCCGACAGTTGGTGGTTGACGAGGAAGAGGGGCCCCCCCTCTTTTTTGTTACCCGCTGTCAGCGAGCAGTAAGATGATCACCGAACAATTGGTCCGTGAAAAGGTGCTGAAGCACCTGGAGGGCACCTCCCACTTCCTGGTGGATGTGGCGGTGCGCCCGGGCAAATTGGTGGTGGAGGTGGACGACGCCAAGGCCATCACGATCAACGACCTGGCATCCTTGAACCGGGCCGTGCGCGAGGACCTGGGCACCGCCGCCGATGACCTCGAGGTGGAGTTCAGCAGCCCCGGTGCGGGCCGCCCCTTCAAGGTGGAGCAGCAGTACCGAAAGCATCTGGGCCGCCTGGTGGACGTGCAGCTCCTGGACGGGCGCACGCTGCGGGGCGAGCTGACCAGCTACGGCGATGGCACGCTGGGCATGCGCATCGAGCACCCCGCGAAGGTGAAGGGCCGGCCCGCCAAGCTGGACCCCGAGGTCACGTTCATCCCCCTGGACCAGGTCCAACATACCAAAGCAACCATCAAGTTCAATTGAAACGTGCCATGAGCACCGTAAACCTCATCGAGTCCTTCAGCGAGTTCAAGGACTTCAAGAACATCGACCGTGTGACCTTGATGGGCATCCTGGAGGATGTCTTCCGCAGCGTGGTGAAGAAGCGCTTTGGCGAAGAGGCCAACGTGGACATCATCATCAACCCGGACAAGGGTGACCTGGAGATCTGGCTGAACCGCGTGATCGTGGAGGACGGCATGAGCGAGGACGACAATCTGGATATCGAGCTGAGCGAGGCCCGGAAGATCGACCCCGATTTCGAGGTGGGCGAAGAGGTGAGCCAGGAGGTGAAGATCGAGGACTTTGGCCGCCGCAACATCCTGGCGCTGAAGCAGAACCTCCAGAGCCGCATCATGGAACTGGAGAAGGACCACCTCTACAACAAGTACAAGGAGCGCGTGGGCGACATCATCGCTGGCGAGGTGTACCAGGTGTGGAAGCGTGAGACGCTGGTGCTGGACGACGAGGGCAACGAGCTGATCCTGCCCAAGGACCAGCAGATCAAGAGCGATTTCTTCAAGAAGGGCGACACCGTGCGCGCCGTGGTGTGGAAGGTGGAGATGCGGAACAACACCCCCGTGGTGATCCTGAGCCGCACCGCCCCCGAGTTCCTCGCCAAATTGTTCGAGCATGAGGTGCCCGAGGTGGCTGATGGCCTGATCACCATCAAGCGCATCGTGCGCGAGCCCGGTGAACGTGCCAAAGTGGCCGTGGAGAGCTACGACGACCGCATCGACCCGGTGGGCGCCTGCGTGGGCATGAAGGGCAGCCGCATCCACGGCATCGTGCGCGAGCTGCGCAACGAGAACATCGACGTGATCAACTTCACCAGCAACGACCAACTGCTGATCCAGCGTGCGCTGAGCCCGGCCAAGGTGGGCGACATCAAGCTGGACCACGAGAACCGCCGGGCCGAGGTGTACATGAAGCCCGACCAAGTGGCTCTGGCCATCGGCAAAGGCGGCCACAACATCAAGCTCGCCGGCAAGCTCACGGGCTTTGAGATCGACGTGTACCGCGAGACCGACGAGGTGACCGACGACGTGGCGCTGGACGATTTCGCCGACGAGATCGATGCGTGGATCATCAACATCCTGAAGGACATCGGCTGCGATACGGCGCGCAGCGTACTGGAGATCCCCGCCGACGAACTGGTGCGCCGCACCGATCTGGAGGAAGAGACCATCAACGAAGTGATCCGCATCCTGCGCGAAGAGCTGGAGGCCTGAAGCGGGTAGGCGGACAAAGCACATTGCATGAGCGAAGCGACGGATAAGGGCATACGATTGAACAAGGTGGCCAGGGAATTCAACCTGGCCGTGGCCACGCTGGCGGAGTTCCTGAACTCCAAGGGGCACGACGTGGTGGCGAACCCCAACACCAAGATCACTGGGGAGATGTACGATCTCCTCCAGGAGGAATTCGGCACGGACAAGGAGATCAAGCAGAAGAGCCGCAAGGTGGTGCAGCAGCGCCAGGAGCGGGAAACGATCTCCCTGACCGATGATGCGCCCCCCGCCGAGGCCCCAGAGCCCCCCGCGCCGGCCAAGCCCGCCGAGCCCGAGGTGATCCGCGCTCGCCCCGCCGCCCCCGCCCAGGTGAAGGTGGTGAGCCGCATCGACCTGGAGCGCAAGCCGCAGCCCCCCGAGCCCGCGCCGCCCGCCAAACCCGTGGAGGAGAAGGCCCCCGAACCGCCACCGGCAGCGGCCACGCCCGTGGTGGAGGCCAAGGCCCCCGAACCGCCGCAGCCGCCCGCCAAGCCCAATGAGCCGGAAACCATCCGGGTGCAGGTGGAGAAGCTCGCCGGGCCCAAGACCTTGGGCAAGATCGAACTGCCCGCCCCGCGCGAGCGCAAACCCGCCGAGCCGCGTGGCGGCCAGACCAATCGCGGTCGCCGCAAACGCATCGTGAAACCGGGTCCGGTGAACATCGACCGGGCCGTGCAGCAGGAACAGAGCTCCTCGACCGGTGGCCGTCCGGGCGAACTGGACGAGAACGCCGTGAAACGCAAGGTGAGCGAGACCCTCGCTCGCCTCACCGGATCCGGCAAGAGCAAGGGCGCCCGCCTGCGCCGGGAGAAGCGCGATGCCCGCTATCAGCGCTTCGAGGAGGAACAAGCCGCACGCGAACTGGCCGGCAAGACCATCAAGGTCACCGAGTTCGTGACCGCCAGCGAGCTCGCCTCCATGATGGGCCTGCCCGTGACCGACATCATCAAGGCCTGCTTCAGCCTGGGCATGATGGTGAGCATCAACCAGCGCCTGGACGCCGAGACCCTGTCCGTGATCGCCGATGAGTACGGCTTCAAGGTGGAGTTCGTGGGGGCCGAGGTGCAGGAGAACATCCAGCAGGAGGAGGACGACCCCGCCCGCGTGGTGCCGCGCCCGCCCATCGTCACCGTGATGGGTCACGTGGACCACGGCAAGACCTCATTGCTCGACTATATCCGGAAAGCCAACGTGATCGCCGGTGAGGCCGGGGGCATCACCCAGCACATCGGCGCCTACAGCGTGAAGCTGGAGAGCGGCAAGAAGATCACCTTCCTGGACACCCCGGGTCACGAGGCCTTCACCGCCATGCGTGCACGTGGCGCGCAGGTCACCGACATCGCGATCATTGTGATCGCCGCTGACGACAGTGTGATGCCGCAGACGCGCGAGGCCATCAACCACGCGCAGGCCGCCGGCGTGCCCATGGTGTTCGCCTTCAACAAGATCGACAAGCCCCAGGCCAACCCCGACAAGATCCGCGAGGAGCTCTCGCAGATGAACATCCTCGTGGAGGAGTGGGGCGGCAAGTTCCAGACACAGGAGATCAGTGCCAAGAAGGGCTCCGGTGTGGACCAGCTGCTGGACAAGGTGCTGCTGGAGGCCGAAATGCTCGACCTCAAGGCCGACCCCGGCAAACGCGCCCACGGTGTGGTGATCGAAAGCTCCCTGGAGCAGGGCCGCGGCTATGTGAGCACCCTGCTGGTGGACTCCGGCACCCTCCGCAAGGGCGACATCATCCTGGCCGGTCAGTACAGCGGCCGGGTGCGGAACATGTTCAACGAACGCGGCCAGAGCGTGAGCGAAGCCCCGCCCTCCACCCCGGTGTCCATCCTGGGTCTGGACGGCGCGCCCAACGCGGGCGACACCTTCCAGGTGTTCGAGGACGAGCGTGATGCCCGCGCCATCGCCACCCGCCGCCAGCAGCTGCAGCGCGAGCAGGGCATCCGTACGCACAAGCACATCACGCTCGACGAGATCGGGCGTCGTCTGGCGATCGGTGATTTCAAGGAGCTCAACCTCATCGTCAAGGGCGACGTGGACGGTTCCGTGGAGGCCCTCACCGACTCGCTGCTGAAGCTCACCACCGAGCGCATCAAGGTGAACGTGATCCACCGTGCGGTGGGCCCGATCGCCGAGAGCGATGTGCTGCTGGCCACCGCCTCGAACGCCATCATCATCGGCTTCCAAGTGCGTCCCACGCCGGGCGCACGCAAGTTGGCCGAGGCCGAGGAGATCGACATCCGCCTCTACTCGATCATCTACGACGCCATCGAGGAGGTGAAGCAGGCCATGGAAGGCATGCTCGCGCCGAAGGAGGTGGAAAAGGTGACCGGTACCGCCGAGGTGCGCGAGACCTTCCGCATCAGCAAGGTGGGCACCGTGGCCGGCTGCTACGTGCTGGACGGCAAGATCGAGCGCAAGAACAAGGTGCGCGTGATCCGTGACGGCATCGTGGTGTACACCGGCGAGCTGAACGAACTGAAGCGCTTCAAGGACGACGTGAAGGAGGTGAGCCACGGCTACGAGTGCGGCCTCTCCATCAAGAACTTCAACGACATCAAGGTGGGCGATACCATCGAGGCGTTCACCATCGAGGCAGTGAAACGTACGCTGGGCGAGTGATCGGCCAGCTGACACCCAATGAAAAGGCCGGCCCCCCCGGCTTTTTCATTTCACCCTGTGCGTGGCCGTGCGCGGTCGCTGGAGCACGCGCACCAGGCATGAAGTGATCAGATCCCCGGCCGCGGCATCTCGATCTCGTCGGGCACGACATAGCTGCCGGGGAACTGTTCACGCAGCTCGTTCAGCAGCCGCTCGGCCTCCAGGCGGGTGCGCAGATCGCCCACCCGCAGCCGGAAGTTGGGCGCCAGCCAGCTCAGGTAGGCGGGCACCTCGGGATGGCGCTGCAGGAAGATGCGCTTCTGCTCCTCCGCCAAGCTGCGCTCGCCCAGGAAGATCTGCACCCGGTAGCCGGGGCGCGTCATGGGCTTCTCCCGGTACTGCTGCATGAGGCGCATCACCGCGGGATCCTCGTTCACGTCCACCTGGCCCGCGCGCGGCATGGTGCGCTGGGGCGTGTCCACGGGCGTGTATGGCTGGAAGGTGCGTGGTGCCGCCGGGTCCTGTGCCCAGGACAGGTACGTGCCGCACAGGAGCAGGGCGGCGGTCAGTACGCAACGGGGTTGCCAAGCCATCGGAAAATGTGGGCGCATGAACGCTGCCAAAGGTAGAATGGCCCGGAAGGGGGAACGACCTGAATTGCAAGCACCTTGCCACTTCCTGCTATTTAGAACAGTTCTATATAGTGACAACACCATGGCACGAAGCGCCCTTCCTCCCTCCGGGTTCCGTAGGGAACCTATTTTTGCCGCCGGACCAGCGGTGGGCTGTCCTTCCTAAAACGTTCGGAATGTCCCGTCTATCAAGGCTTTCAGCATTAACCGCCCATATCCTCTCCGGCGCCCTCGCGCTTGTCCTGGCGCTCTTCCTCAGCTCCTCGGCCCGTGCCGACGATGCTTTGTACGCCCAAGGCGAGAAGCTTTTCCGGGGGAACTGCGCCAGCTGCCACAAGCCGGACAAGGACATGACCGGCCCCGCCCTGAAGGGCTCCCGCGAGCGTTGGGATGGCCAAGGTGACATCTATGCCTGGATCAAGGACAGCCAGCGCTACCTGAAGACCGGCAACGCCTATGCCACCGCCATCTTCGAGAAGTGGAACAAGAGCGTGATGACCCCGGCCGCCGTGACGGACGAGGAGATCGACGCCATCCTGTACTACGTGGACAACTACGCGCCGGCGGCCGCACCCGGTGACGACAAGGGTGCCTCCGCCCCGGCGACCGAGAACAACCGCAGCGGGAACGACTGGCTCTGGCTGCTGGTGGTGGCCTTGCTGCTGCTGGTGGTGATCCTCTCGTTGAACAGTGTGCGCCAGGGCCTCGCTTCGGCCGTGGCCGAAGCCGAGGGCAAGCCCGCCCCGCCGAAGTACACCTTCTGGGGCGGCGTGCGTGCCTGGGCCTGGAACAACAAGATGTTCGCCAGCTTCCTCGGCCTCATCCTGGTGGTGTGGCTCGTGGTGGAAGCTTGGGGCGCCCTGTGGGTGATCGGCGTGTACGGTGGGCCCGAAGTGGAGCACTACCGCCCCGAGCAGCCCATCGCCTTTGACCACAGTCTGCACGCCGGCAAGGACAACCTGGCCATCGATTGCCAGTACTGCCACAGCGGTGCCTCGAAGAGCCGCCACGCCGGCATCCCCAGCGCCAACGTGTGCATGAACTGCCACAAGGCGGTGGACAGCGGCACCAAGACCGGCACGAAGGAGATCGCCAAGATCTACGCCGCCGTGGGCTGGGATCCCACCACACAGAGCTACACCGGCAAGGAGGAGCCCATCCGCTGGGTGAAAGTGCACAACCTGCCGGACCACGCCTACTTCAACCACGCCCAACACGTGGCGGTGGCCGGGCTCGAATGCCAGGACTGCCACGGTCCCATCGACACCGAGATGACGGTGGCCGAGCAGTGGGCGCCCCTCACCATGGGTTGGTGCATCGATTGCCACAACGAGCGTGAGGTGAAGATGGCCGGCAATGGCTACTACGACGAGGTGATGGCCCGCCTGATGGAGACCGACAAGGGCCACAGCGAGCTGAAGAAGTACCTGCAGGACGGCAAGATCACCGTGCGTGAGCTCGGTGGTCTGGAATGCGCCAAGTGCCACTACTAAGACAGAGAAGAACGAACGCACGCCGCAATGTCGAGCACGAAGCGATACTGGAAAGACCTCGGTGAGCTGCACCAGGCGCCCGAGGCCATCACCGGACGTGAGCATGAGTTCCCGCAGGGGCTCGCCATCGATCAGGTGCTGGGCGACGACCAACTCACCGGCGCGCAGACCGGCCGGCGCGACTTCCTGAAATTCCTGGGCTTCGGTATCGGGGCTGCCACGCTGGCCGCCTGCGAGACCCCGGTGGTGAAGAGCATCCCCTACGTGAACAAGCCCGAGGACATCACCCCGGGCGTGGCCAACTGGTATGCCAGCACCTTCTACGACGGGGAGGATTTCGCGAGCATCCTGGTGAAGACCCGTGAAGGCCGCCCCATCTTCGTGAAGGGCAACCCGCGCTTCGGTCTGAACCGCAACCCGGCGCTGCGCGTGGGTACGGTGAACGCCCGCATCACCAGCAGCGTGCTGGAGCTCTATGACAGCGTGCGCCTGAAAGGCCCCATGAAGCGGGGCGCCAACGGCCCCGCCACCAGCACCTGGGAGGAGGCCGATGCCGCCATTACCGCCAAGCTGGACGAGGTGGCCGCGGCGGGCAAGCGCATCGTGCTGCTCACCGGCACCATCATCAGCCCCAGCACCAAGGCGGCCATCGCCCGCATGAAGGAGCGATACGCCACCGTGGAGCACATCCAACACGACACGGTGAGCTACTGCGGCGTGACCAACGCCAACCTGAAGAGCTTCGGCAAGCGCGTGCTGCCCAGCTACGACCTCACCAAGGCGGATGTGGTGGTGGGTGTGGACGCCGACTTCCTCAGCAGCTGGGGCAACGCCACCGCGAACACCTGGCAGTACGCCAGCCGCCGGAACCCCGACGGCCAGATGAACCGCCACTTCCAGTTCGAGGCGCGCATGACCATCACCGGGGCCAACGCCGATGTGCGTGTGCCCCTGAAGGTGAGCGAACTGCCCCTGGCCGTGATCAGCCTGCATGACCAGGTCGCTCGCAAGCTGGGTGCCCCCACCGTGGGCGGCAGCAACGAAACGATCGACGCCGCCACGCGTGCCGCCGCCGAAGCCCTGCTGGCCGCCCGTGGCCGCAGCGTGGTGATGGCCGGCAGCAACGATGAAGGCGTGCAGGTGCTGGTGAACAGCATCAACAGCATGCTGGGCAACTACGGCAGCACCATCGACATCACCAACCACACCTTCCTGAAACAGGGTGACGACGCCGCTGTGGCGCAACTGGTGAAAGACCTCAACGCCGGCACGGTGGGCGCCCTGCTCATCCACGGGGTGAACCCCGCCTATTCCCTGCCCAACGCCGCCGACTTCAAGGCCGGCCTGGGCAAGACCTTCAGCGTGAGCTTCAGCGGCTACGCCGACGAGACCGGCAGCCTGTGCGACTGGATCGCGCCGGACAACCACTACCTGGAAAGCTGGAACGACCACCAGCCGCAAGTGGGCCACTACGCGCTGTCGCAGCCGGCCATCTCTCCGCTGTTCAGCACCCGTCAGTGGCAGGAAAGCCTGTTGCGCTGGAGTGGTGTGGACAGCACTTGGTACGACTTCCTGAAGCAGCACTGGGCCGATCGCATCGCCCCGGGCATGGGTCTCGCCGCGGCCTTCACCGACACCTGGAACACCGCCGTGCAGAACGGTGTGGTGGAGGTGCCCACCGCGAGCGCAGAGGCGGTCACCTTCGCCGGTGACATCAACGCCGCCGCCGCGTCGGCCCGCAACGCCGCTCAAGGTGCCGGTGAGTGGGAGCTCCAACTGTACACCACCGAGGCCATCGGCAACGGCCAGCATGCCAACAACCCCTGGCTGCAGGAGATGCCCGACCCGTTGACCAAGATCACGTGGGACAACTACGTGTGCATGGCCCCGGTCGATGTGGAGCGTCTGGGCCTGAACATGTACCTGGGCGAGAAAGCCCCCGCCAGCCTGGTGACCGTGTCCGTGAACGGCCGCGAGATCACCCTGCCGGTGGTGCCCAGCCCCGGTCAGAAGAGCGGCACCCTGGCCATCGCACTGGGCTATGGGCGCGGAGAGAACGGCGAACAAGTGGGGCGCGCCGCCTGTGTGACCGACCACACCGGCAAGCTGAGCCCCGTGGGACGCAACGCCTACCCGCTCACCGCCTTCGTGGGTGAGCACATCAGCTACGACCAGCTGAACGTGCAGGTGACCCGGACGGGTGACACCTACCCGGTGGCCATCACCCAGACCCACCTCACCCACATGGACCGCCATAGCGTGGTGCGTGAGACCACGTGGAGCGTGTACAAGGCCGGCGACAAGACCGCCTACAACCCGGCCCACGGCCTGGCCGTGCACGAGGACGTGAACGGTGACGGTGTGATCAACGCCCAGGACAAGAAGCCCGTGGCGGAGTTCGACCTGTGGGAGGAGCACCCGGTGGAAGGCGTGGGCCACCGCTGGGGGCTGAGCATCGACCTGAACAGCTGCGTGGGCTGCGGTGCCTGCGTGACGGCCTGCAACGTGGAGAACAACATCCCCGTGGTGGGCAAGGACGAGGTGCGCCGAAGCCGTGAGATGCACTGGCTGCGCCTGGACCGCTACTTCAGCTCCGACATGACCAAGGAGCGAGCGAAGGAGGAAGGGCTGAGCAAGATCCCCATGTACCTCCGGATGGAGGTGCCCAGCGAGAACCCCCGGGTGGTGTTCATGCCGGTGATGTGCCAGCACTGCAACCACGCGCCGTGCGAAACGGTGTGCCCGGTGGCCGCCACCACGCACAGCAACGAGGGCCTGAACCAGATGACCTACAACCGTTGCATCGGCACCCGCTACTGCGCCAACAACTGCCCCTACAAGGTGCGTCGATTCAACTGGTTCAACTACGTGACCGAGAAGTTCGGCGAGGTGAACCCGGCATGGGACGACCTGGGCCGCATGGTGCTGAACCCCGATGTGGTGGTGCGCAGCCGCGGCGTGATCGAGAAGTGCAGCATGTGCGTGCAGCGCATCCAGGAGGGCAAACTGGCCGCGAAGAAAGCCGGCAAACCCGTGGAGGACGGCGCCATCGAGACCGCCTGCAGCGCCGCCTGCGGCACCGGTGCGATCGTGTTCGGCGACCTCAATGACAAGAAGAGCCGTGTACGCGCCCTGGCCACCAGCGACCGCAGTTACCACATGCTGGAGGAGATCGGCGTGAAGCCCAACGTGAACTACCTGGTGAAGGTGCGCAACGAGGAGGAAGCCACCGCCTAAACGACCAAGGACCCTTAGGACCATGCATTCAGAAGCAGCGATCCGCGAACCGCTCATCCTGGGTCACAAGACCTACCACGATATCACCCAGGATATCGTCGGTCCGATCGAGAACAAGGCCCCCCGGGGCTGGTACGTGCTCACCACCATCGCCGGTCTCATCGCCCTCTATGGCGTGGGCTGCGTGATGTACCTGCTGAGCAAGGGTATCGGCGTGTGGGGTCTGAACAAGACGGTGAACTGGGCCTGGGACATCACCAACTTCGTGTGGTGGGTGGGCATCGGCCACGCCGGCACCCTCATCAGCGCGGTGCTGCTGCTGTTCCGCCAGAAGTGGCGGATGGCCGTGAACCGCTCGGCCGAGGCCATGACCATCTTCGCCGTGATCATGGCGGCGATGTTCCCCCTGCTGCACATGGGCCGGCTGTGGCTGGGCTACTGGGTGTTCCCCCTGCCCAACCAGTTCGGCTCCCTGTGGGTGAACTTCAACTCGCCCCTGCTCTGGGACGTGTTCGCCATCTCGACCTACTTCAGTGTGTCGCTGGTGTTCTGGTACATCGGCCTGATCCCCGACTTCGCCACCATCCGTGACAAGGTGGTGCGCCCCGGGCTGAAGCGCTTCTATGGCATCCTCAGCTTCGGCTGGACGGGCAACGCCAAGGCCTGGACCCGTTTCGAGGAGGTGAGCTTGGTGCTCGCCGGCATCGCCACCCCGCTGGTGTTCTCGGTGCACTCGGTGGTGAGCTTCGACTTCGCCACCTCGGTGGTCCCCGGCTGGCACACCACCATCTTCCCGCCCTACTTCGTGAGCGGCGCCGTGTTCAGCGGCTTCGCCATGGTGCAGACCCTGCTGCTGGTGATGCGCAAGGTGATGCACTTGGAGAACTACATCACGGTGAAGCACGTGGAGTACATGAACATCGTGATCATCGTCACGGGCTCCATCGTGGGCGTGGCCTACATCACCGAGCTGTTCATCAGCTGGTACAGCGGCGTGGAGTATGAGAGCTACGCCTTCATCAACCGCGCCACCGGCCCCTACTGGTGGTCGTACTGGTGCATGATGACCTGCAACGTGATCAGCCCGCAGCTGTTCTGGTTCAAAAAGCTGCGCCGCCACCTGGGCTTCACGTTCTTCATGAGCATCATCGTGAACATCGGCATGTGGTTCGAGCGCTTCGTGATCATCGTCACCAGCCTGCACCGCGACTACCTGCCCAGCAGCTGGACGATGTTCCACCCGACCTGGATGGACGTGGGCCTGTTCATCGGCACCATCGGCATCTTCTTCACCCTGTACCTGCTCTTCGCCCGCTACTTCCCGGTGCTGGCCCTCAACGAGGTGAAATCGATCCTGAAGGTGAGCGGTGAGAGCTACAAGCAACAGGCCGCCAAACAACATCATTGAGCGACATGGCGAACAAGGTCATCTACGCCGTATACGAGGATCCCGAGCAGCTGAAGGACGGGGCCCGCAAGCTCGTGTCCAACGGGGTGAAGGTGAAGGACGTGTTCTCGCCGTTCCCGGTGCACGGCCTGGACCCGATCATCGGCATCAAGCGCACCCGCCTGGGCATCGTCAGCTTCATGTTCGGCATCACGGGCACCTGCTTGGCCCTGCTGGGGATCTGGTACATGAACATCCACGACTGGCCGATGAACATCGGCGGCAAGCCCAGCCAGGCGCTATACAAGAACCTGCCCGCCTTCGTGCCGGTGATGTTCGAGTTCACCGTGCTCTGCGCCGCCCATGGCATGGCGATCACCTACCTGATCCGCAACAAGACCCTGCCCGGCATGCCGGCCCGCAACCCGGACCCGCGCAGCACGGACGACAAGTTCATCATTGAAGTGCGCACCGGCGACAACCACGGTCACAGTGCCGAGGAGATCACCGGCCTGCTGCGCCAGACCCCGGTGTTCGAGATCAATGAACGCCAGTACTGAACCATGAGCACGCGCATCCAACACAGCCACGCCCTGGGCACCGCGCTCACCACGGTGCTGCTGATGGCCTCCTGCAGCGGCGACCCCAACAGCCCCGGCCGGGAGTACATGCCCGACATGTACCGCGGTCCGGCCATCGAGGCCTACGTGGACTACGGCCAGGACCCGTACCACTACAGCAACGACCTGGCCCTTGAGCAGCGCGAGCGCCCCAGCGCCCGAAAGCCCGCTCCGGGCACGATCCCTTTCGTGGACGATCCGGACGCCGCGTTCTTCGCCCACCCCTACCCCTACCCCAACACCCCGGAGGGGTACGAGCAGGCCGGCCGTGAGCTGCGCAGCCCCTTTGCCATGACCCCCGCCACCGTGGAGCAGGGCAAGGCCATCTACGAAAAGTTCTGCATCCACTGCCACGGGCCCAAGGGCGAAGGCGACGGCACCGTGGTGGAGCGCAGCAATGGCAAATATCCGCCGCCCAACTCCTACAGCGGACCGCTGAAGGACCTGCCCGAGGGCAAGATGTACCACACCGTGACCTACGGCAAGGGCATGATGGGTAGCCACGCCTCCCAACTGGACAAGCGTGAGCGCTGGCTGGTGGTGCACTACGTGAAATACCTGCAGGCTGGCGGCACCATGCCCGGGGGCGCCACGGCCGAAGCCACCGCATCCACGGGGAACTGACCGGACGATAACGCGATCGCAGTGATGAACTTCACTTTCACCCAAAAGGCCCGCACCATCAGCCTGGCGTTGATCGTCCTGGGCGTGGTGGGCGCCATCATCGGCATCCTGGGCGACCATACGGACCACCATCAGCGGTCCTGGTCCGCCCTGCTCGTGAACGCCTTCTTCTTCTTCGGCATCAGCGCTGGTGCCCTGTTCTTCTATGCGTTGCAGAACGCCACGGAGACCGCTTGGTCCGTGCTGGTGCGCCGCGTGTACGAAGCCATCTTCGGCGCCCTGCCCATCGGCACCATCGCCCTGGTGGTGGTGCTGCTGGCCGCATCCTTCCACTGGAACCATCTCTACCACTGGATGGACGGCTCGCTCTACCACGAGCATGTGATCATGGACGGGGATGTGGCCCGCCCGGCGGCAGCCTCCGATCCCGGCGCCGTGGCCAACCCGAACTACGACCCCATCATCGCCGGCAAGAAGGCCTACCTGAACCTGCCCTTCTTCTGGATCCGGACCATCGCCTACCTCGGTGTGTTCCTCTTCTTCGCCCGCTGGTTCCGCCAGCAGAGCCTGGCCCTGGACGAACTCTCCGGTGAGTCCCTGGTGAAGCGCCACCTGCTGGTGTACCGCCGCAGCGCATTGTTCCTGGTGTTCTTCGCCGTGTTCAGCACCACCCTGGCCTGGGACTGGCTCATGAGCATCGACACGCACTGGTTCAGCACCCTGTTCGGCTGGTACGTCTTCGCGGGCATGTGGGTGAGCGCCATGGTGACCGGGGTAGTGGTGGTGCTGTACCTGAAGCGCAAGGGCTACCTGCCCCAGGTGAACAACAGCCACATCCACGACATGGGCAAGTGGGTGTTCGCGGTGAGCTTCCTTTGGAGCTATCTCTACTTCAGCCAGTTCATGCTGATCTGGTACGCGAACATCCCCGAGGAGAGCATCTACTTCGTGCAGCGGATCGACCATCACCCCGTCCTGATGTGGGGCACCTTCTTCATCAACTTCGCGGTGCCGATGGTGCTGCTGATGAGCCGTGACGCCAAGCGCAACCCCCGCTTCCTGATCGGCGTGGGTGCGGTGATCTTCATCGGCCACTGGCTGGATGTGATCATGATCGTGATGCCCGGCACGCTGGGGCACGATCTCCACGGCGTGGGCCTCTTGGAGGTGGGCCTGTTCCTGGCCTTCCTCGGTCTGTTCATCAACCGGGTGTTCGCGCAGCTCACCCAGGCGCCGCTCACCCCCGTGCAGCACCCCTATCTGGAGGAAAGTGTGCACCACAGCATCTGAACCGGCAAGCATGAACCACAGCCCCGGGTGGGCTTCGATACAGTGAACGACCAATGACCAAGCTCCTGATCCTGCTCGTCATCATTCTGGGCATCCTGGCGATCGCCCAGTTGGCGCGGGTCTACGAACTCACTTCCCGGCTGCGTGGTAAACGGGAGGAGGAGATCTCCGATGCGGACAACCGCTTCAATGGCCGCATGATGCTGGTGTTCATGGTGGCCTATTTCGCCTTCTTCCTCTGGCTGGTGCTGCGGTACAAGGACCGCATGCTGCCGGTGGCCGCCAGTGCACATGGTGTCGAAACCGACGCCCTGCTGAACTTCAACTGGCTGGTGCTGATCACGGCGTTCGTCCTCACCAACGTGCTGCTGTTCTGGTTCAGCTACAAATACATCTACAACAAGGACCGCCGCGCCCACTGGTATCCGCACAACAACCGCTTGGAGCTGGTGTGGACGGTGATCCCCGCCGCGGTACTGGCCGTGATCATCATCTACGGTCTCACCACTTGGAACCGTATCACCTCCCCCGCCGGCCCCGGTGCCGTGGAAGTGGAGATCTACGGCAAGCAGTTCGACTGGACCGCCCGCTACCCGGGCAAGGATGGGATCCTGGGCGCCTCCGACTTCCGACTGATCAGCGGCACCAACCCCCTGGGTGTGGTGACCCCGACCAGTCTCACCACCCGCATGGACGAGATGAATGCGGAGATCGCCGAGATCGACAGCCTACTGGCCCACTCGATCCTGGCCGACAACCGCCGCGAGGAGCTCACCGATCAGGCGGCCCGCCTGCGTCGGCACATGCTGCGGCTGGTGAACCTGCGCGAGGTGATGGAACAGGACATCGCCGAGAAAGGCCCCGCCAGCGTGTACCTGGCCGGTGCCGACGACATCGTGACCAAGGACTTCTACCTGCCGAAGGGCCTGGAAGCCAACCTGCTGATCCGCTCGCGCGATGTGTTGCACAGCATGTACATCCCCCACATGCGCGCCCAGATGAACGCCGTGCCCGGCATGACCACCCGCTTCAAGTTCACCCCCACGATCACCACGGACAGCATGCGCACGCATATCCTCAAGGACGAGGAGTTCAACTACGTGCTGCTGTGCAACAAGATCTGCGGCGCCAGCCACTACAACATGCAGATGCCGCTGATCGTGACCACGCCCGAGGAATACCAGGCCTGGTACGCCGAGGCCCAGAAGAAACCGTTCGAGGCCCCCGCCACCGCCGAAGAGGCTGAAGCCGCAGGTGCCCAGGAAGCCGCCACCGCCGCCCTGACCGAACAGTAGACCGAACCGAAGACCGCATAAGATCCATGGCCACCACCGCCCAAGCGGGCCACCACGCCCACCACCACCACGAGGAGAGCTTCATCTCGAAGTGGATCTTCTCGCAGGACCACAAGATGATCGGGAAGCAATTCCTGGTCACCGCCATCTTCATGGCCTGGGTGGCGGTCATCATGTCCATCCTTTTCCGTCTCCAGCTCGCCTGGCCGGGTGAAGGCTTCGCGTTCAGCAACTTCTTCCTCGGTGACAAGTGGGCGCCGGGCGGTGTGCTGGACCCCAACATGTACCTCGCGCTGGTGACCATCCACGGCACCATCATGGTGTTCTTCGTGCTCACCGGCGGTCTGTCGGGCACCTTCGCGAACCTGCTCATCCCCTTGCAGGTGGGCGCCCGCGACATGGCCAGCGGCTTCCTGAACATGCTCAGCTACTGGTTCTTTTTCCTCAGCAGCGTGGTGATGCTGGCCTCGCTGTTCGTGGAAGGTGGCCCGGCCTCCAGCGGTTGGACCGTGTACCCACCGCTGAGCGCACTGCCCCAGGCCATTCCCGGGTCCGGTGCCGGCATGACCCTGTGGCTGGTGAGCATGGTGCTTTTCATCGCCAGCTCAGTGATGGGCGGTCTGAACTACATCGTGACCGTGCTCAACCTGCGCACCAAAGGCATGAAGATGACCCGCCTGCCCCTCACCGTGTGGGCGCTGTTCCTCACGGCCGTGGTGGGTCTCCTCAGCTTCCCCGTGCTGCTCAGCGCCGCCCTGCTGCTGCTGATGGACCGCTCCATGGGCACCAGCTTCTACCTGAGCGAGATCCACATCGCCGGTGAGGCGCTGGACAACATGGGCGGATCCCCGATCCTGTTCCAGCACCTGTTCTGGTTCCTGGGCCACCCCGAGGTGTACATCGTGCTGCTGCCCGCCCTGGGCATCACCTCGGAGATCATCTCCACCAACGCCCGCAAGCCCATCTTCGGCTACCGCGCCATGATCGGCTCCATGCTGGCCATCGCCTTCCTGAGCTTCATCGTGTGGGGCCACCACATGTTCGTCACGGGCATGAACCCCTTCCTGGGCAGCGTGTTCGTGTTCACCACGCTGTTGATCGCCATCCCCTCGGCCGTGAAGGTGTTCAACTATCTCACCACGCTGTGGCGCGGCAACCTGGTGATGACCCCCGCCATGCTGTTCAGCATCGGTCTGGTCGCCACCTTCATCGCCGGTGGTCTCACCGGTATCATCCTCGCCGACAGCGCGCTGGACATCAACGTGCACGACACCTACTTCGTGGTGGCGCACTTCCACATCGTGATGGGCATGAGCGCCATCTTCGGGATGTTCGCCGGCATCTACCACTGGTTCCCGAAGCTGTACGGCAGGATGCTCAACACCAAACTGGGCTACGTGCACTTCTGGACCACGCTGATCTGCGCCTTCGGGGTGTTCTTCCCGATGCACTTCATCGGCCTGGCCGGTGCCCCGCGCCGTTACTACAGCTACACCGAGTTCCCCATGTTCGAGGGCGTGCTCGACCTGAACGTGTTGGTGACGGTGTTCGCCATCATCGGCGCGATGGCTCAGGTGGTGTTCACCTACAACTTCTTCTACAGCGTGTTCCGTGGTCCCAAGGCGGTGCAGAACCCCTGGCGCGGCAACAGCCTGGAGTGGACCACCCCGGTGGAGCACATCCACGGCAACTGGCCGGGCCCCCTGCCGGTGGTGCATCGCTGGCCCTACGACTACAGCAAGCCGGGCAAGGAGGAGGATTTCGTGCCCCAGACCGTTCCCGTCGAAGCCGGCGAAGAGGAGCATTGAACAAGCTGCTTCCCGCACGGCCATCCCGGCGGATAGCATCCTTCATCGTCGCAGCGGCCGCAGGCCCCACCTTTGTGGGGATGCGGCCGCTCGCTTTTTCCCTGTGCCTGCTCCTGGCCGGCGCCGTGCATGGCCAGCTCTTCGACAGCATCGCCCACTTCGCCGCCCAGCCCGCCCGTTTCGTGGCCAAGCTCGACCTGCGCGGGAGCTTCATCAGCAACCACCAGGCGCGCATCGCCGGCGCCAAGGTGGGCGTGGAGCATGCCGGGCGCCTGCAGTACGGCGTGGGCTACAGCTTCCTGCTCTCCCCTGTGCGCCGTTCGCATACCCATGAGGATGGCCCCCCGCTTGAGCTCCGCTTGCGCCTGGGCTACGTGGCCCCCTACGTGGACTATGCGTTCTACCAACGCGGGCCGTGGGAGGTGCGCATTCCCGTGCAACTGGGCCTCGGGGCGGGCTCGCAGGTGTATGCCGACGTGCTGGGGCGCAAGCAGGTGTACCGCCGCACCATGCTGCTGGTATACGAGCCCGCGATGACCGTGCAGTACCGGCTGATGCGCTATCTGGGCGTGGGGGCGGGCTGGGGTTTCCGGCTCGTATGGCAGATGAACACGCCCTTGGGCGAGGATCTCACCGCCCCGATCTACACCTTCGGGCTGCGCCTCTTCGTGGGCGAATTGTGGCGCGATCTGCGCCCGCATGACTGAACGCCGTCAACGCACGGTGATGCTCCGGGTATCGAGCGCATCGCGCAGGCCGTTGCCCACCAGCATGAAGGCCAGCGTGAGCACCATGATGCACACGCCCGGCAGCAGTGCCAGGTGCCACAGGTCCGTGGTGATGTAGGGATAGTAGCTGCGGATCATGCCCCCCCAGCTCACCATGGGCGGCTGGGCACCGATGCCCAGGAAGCTCAGGCCCGCCTCCATGAGGATGGCCGAGGCGAAGTTGGCCGCGCTCACCACGATCACCGGGCCCATGACATTGGGCAGCACGTGGCGCCAGATGATCCGCGCATGACCGTAGCCCAGCGCGCGCGCCGCTTCCACGTACTCGAGCGCCCGCACGCGCACCACCTCGCCACGCACCAGGCGCGCCACCTCCACCCACATGGTGAGGCCCACGGCCACGAACACCTGCACGAACCCCTTGCCGAGCGCCAACGTGATGGCGATCACCAACAGCAGCGTGGGGATGCTCCAGATCACGTTCACGAGCCACATCACGGCATCATCCACCGGCCAGCGGAAGCGACGGCCCAGCAGGCGGGAACCGGGCGCCTCGGCCCGGAAATAGCCCGCCAAAGCCCCCAACGGAATGCCGATGACCAGCGAGATGAGCACCGCCACGAGGCCCACGCCGAGCGAGATGGCCGTGCCGGCCATGAGCCGGCTCAATACATCGCGCCCCAGGTTGTCCGTGCCCAGCACGAAACGGCGGCGCTCCAGATGCGACGCCCATGGCTCCGATGCCCCTTGGGCATGGTCCGGGAACAGGTGCAGAGCGATGCGGTGCGTCCGGCCGGGGACCAGGTCATTGTGGCCATTGTCCTCCACCACCACGAGCTCGTTCCCCTCCACCTGCAACGCATGCACCGGCAGGACGCCCCCACCGGCCGCAGTGGGCAGGTGCAGCAGGCGGGCCTCGGCCCCGGGCGCCCGATCGCGGATGCCCGGCACCTGTTCATTGGCCCACGGCGAACTGTCCGGGCGAACCCACCGCCCGAAAAGGGCCACGCACACGGCCAGGGCGATCACGATCATTCCCGCCACGGCGGTCCGGTCGCGTCGGAGGCGCTCCCACGCCAGCCGGGCCAGGCTTTGGTCCGATGCCTCGTTCATATGCGCACACGGCGGCCTTTCCAGCGCGGCCGCACGAATATCGAGAGGATGACGATCACCGGGGCATAGAGCATGAAAAGCGCCAATGCCAGCAGGTCCGTGAGGCGCATGCGGCCGGAGCTGCCGAACACCCGATCGACGGCGGCCGTGAGCTGCAGCACGGGCACTGCCCAGGCCATCCAGGCCAAGGCCAGTCCCACGGCGGGAAGCGCTGCCCCATCATGCTGCAGGGCCACCCATACGGTGACCACTGCCAGCGCCCACGGCAGCAGTACGGCCATCGCCCCCACCCCGACGACCTGGCCACCGGACCGCCACATCTTGCCGGCCCAGCGAAGACGTTGCGTTGCTGCGGCAAGCCAGTTCCCTTCTGGGGCCGTCCGTACGGTCACGGCCGCCTCGGGCATCACCGAGATCCGCATGCCGCGCTGCCTCATGCGTTGCAGCAGGAACACATCATCGCCACTGGAGACCGTATCGCCCGAGTAGCCGCCCACCTCCACGAAGGCCCCCTTTCGGAAGGCCAGGTCCGCCCCGTTCGCCAGCACGGGCGTACCGCTGAGCGCACTGCCCCATGCGGCGCCCTGGAGCGCCGCGCCTTCCCGTCGCTGCAACCAGCCCACCATCCCATGTCCGCCCGCCACCTGTACCGGCAGGATCAGCAGATCAGCGTGGGTGGCCCTCAGGCACGCGCCCACCCGCCGCACATGGTCCGGTCCGCAGCGCACGTCCGCGTCAAGCAACAGCAGGTGGTCGTTAGCCGCCACGGCCACTCCGCGCATGATGGCCGATTTCTTGCCGTGCCCGTCGGCGGTGGCGGAGACCAACCGCAGGGCCGGCCATTCGCGCGCATGTTCCCGCACCAGTTGGGCCGTGCCATCGGCACTGTGGTCGTCCACCACCACCACCTCGAAGTCCGCGCCCCGTTGCGCCCGCAGATCACCGAGCAGATCGGGTAGGGTCCCCGCCCCATCGCGCACCGGCACGACCACCGACAGGGGCGCCGCAGAGCCGGCGGCGGGTGGGCGGTATGCGCGGATCAGGCGGCACCAATGCAACAGGATGGTGCCATGCCGAACGGCGAGCAACATGAGCAGCACGACCACCACGCTCATGACCGGGTACGGATGCGCACGGTGAGCAGCAGGACGCTCCCCACCACCGCCGGCAGGACCACATTGCACGACCACAGGAGGCCCGAAGCCGCCACCGCTGCGGCCGGGGCGCTGCCCAGCGGCACCAGCACCCCCAAAGCCACACTGCCCCGCACGCCCAGCTCGGAAATGAACATGGTGGGTACGAGCGTGGTGATGAGATACACCACGGCCACCGCCAGCGCAGCATCCACCGCCCCCAGCCCCGTGTTCAACACCAGGCACAGCAGCACGAACTGTCCCGTGAAGACCACGTATCGCAGGGCACTGATGCCCAACACCAAGGCAAGCTGGTCCCCGCGGAACCGTTCGAGCACCTCCGTGGCCGATCCCGTTCGACGCAGTATGGGCACCCTCAGCAAGGCCCTCCGCACCCACCCCGGGTGGAAATAGCACACCAGGCCCGAACCCGCCACCCCCAGGGCCAGCGCGGCCAACACATGGGTCGCACCGCCGGACGACCACGGCAAGGGCGCACTGCGTGCGGCGAGCACCACCAAGCCCACCGCACCGGCCACCAGCGTCACCACGCATTGCGCGATACTTCCCAATGCCGTGGCGAAGCCGCCCGCCACCCGGTGCTCCGGGTCCAGGTAGAGCACACGGCCCAGGAACTCACCGGTACGGTTCGGGGTGACCAGGGCGATGCCGGTGCCGGCGAGCGTGGCGACGAAAGACCGCCAGCGCCCCAAGGGCTGCACCGGCTCCATCAGCAGTCGCCATTTGGCCGACTCCAGGCCCCAATTCACGGGCACAAGGGCCAGGACCACCCAGGCCCTGGCATCCCCTCCAAGGCTCCCAAGAGCGGTCATGGCTGCCGTACCTTGCTCCGCATCGAGGTGCGTGTACAGGAACAGTGCAGCCGCCACCAGCACGCCCCAGCGAAGGAGCCGCAGCCAGATGGGACCGGAGAACACCGATACTGATCGGGGGGTGGGCACGCTCAAAAGTAGCCGCCCTCCCGGGGAACGCATCATCCTGGGCATCGACCCGGGCACCACGGTGATGGGGTTCGGCGTGCTGTACGTGGCGCAGGGGGGCGTACGCCTGCTGGAGGCCGGGGCCGTCCGGTTCGCCATCGGTGAGGACCACACCCGGAAACTGCGGGCCATCTTCCGCGAGACCACGGCCATCATTGAACGGCACCATCCGGACGAGCTGGCGATCGAGGCGCAGTTCTTCGGCAAGAACGTGCAGAGCATGCTGAAGCTGGGCCGGGCCCAAGGCGTGGCCATCGCGGCCGCCCTGCAGTTCGACATGAGCGTGACCGAGTATGCCCCATCGCGCATCAAGCAGAGCATCACCGGGCACGGGAAGGCCAGCAAGGAACAGGTGGCCGCGATGCTGCTGAGCATCCTCGGACTGCCCGGCCTGCCGGACAGCACCGATGCCACGGACGCGGTGGCCGTGGCCGTGTGCCATCACTTCAGCGGGCACCAGCGGCCCCGTCCGGCCCCGCGCCGCAGCAGTGGCGGGGGCGGCAACGGCTGGGAGGCCTTCATCCGGAACAATCCGGACCGGCTCGTCTGATCTCCCTTGGTGTCAGGCCTGACGGATCTGTTCCGCCAGGGCCGCCATTTCCTCCGGCGTCATCTGCAGCTTCGGCCGGGCGAAGTCCATGTCGCTCACCCGATCGAGGGGGATCAGATGCACATGCGCATGGGGCACCTCCAGCCCCACCACGGCCACGCCCACACGGTCGCAGGGCACCACGGCCTGGATGCGCTTCGCCACATCGCGGGCGAAGGGCATGATCCCGCTCAAGAGTTCGTCGGGCAGGTCGAAGAAGCGGTCCACCTCCAATTTGGGGATCACCAGGGTGTGGCCCTGCCGCAGCGGTTGGATGTCCAGGAAGGCCAGGAACCGATCATCCTCGGCCACCCTGTGGCAGGGGATCTCCCCACGCACGATCCGAGTGAAGATGCTCGCCATGGATCAGCGGCTGATGTCCACCACCTCGAACCGGGTCGTTCCGGCCGGGGTCATGATCTCGGCCAGCTCGCCACGGGACTTGCCCAGCAGTCCCTTACCGATGGGGGATGTGACACTGATCTTGCCCGACTTGATGTCAGCCTCGCTCTCGGCCACCAGCGTGAACTCGCGCTGCATGCCATTGTCGGGGTTGCGCACCACCACACGGGAGTGGATGTAGACCCGGCTGTCATCGAATTGGGACGAATCCACCACGCGGGCGCTGGCCAGCGTCTCCTCCAGCTTGGCAATGCGGGCCTCGAGCAGGCCCTGCTCCTCCTTGGCGGCATGGTACTCGGCGTTCTCGCTCAGGTCGCCCTTGTCCCGGGCGTCCGCGATCTGCTGGCTGAGATGGGGGCGTTCGACCGTGCGCAGACGGTGCAGCTCTTCCTGCAGTTTGCGCAGTCCTTCCTCGGTGAAGTAGGCCGGTGTGCTCATGGTCTATTCATTGTCGACGACGCTCGGAACAGGGCGTCGAATGGGTTTTATTGGTCGGTTCGGGGTAGGGCAACAGCACGGAAGAGGATCCCGCGAGGGACCCTCTTCCGTGCGTTGAAGATATGTGATCAGAGCGTGATCCGCAAGCCGAGGCTGTGCACGCCCGAGAACGGGTTGGTGCTGCGGTAGCCATAGTCGATGGCCAGTGCGGATTGCTTCTCCTTTCCGAAGGGGAAGTCCACGCTCAGACCGGCGGATGGGCCGGTGAAGACCGTGGTACGCTCGGCGTCGTCGGTGATGCCGGCCTCGTACATGTAGCCACCACGCAGGTGGAACATCTTGCGGAAGGCGTACTCCACGCCGAACACCCCTTGGTCCTTGGTGAAGGAGTTGGAGATGAACGTACCGGCCAAAGTGAGGCGGTGCATCTCGGCCAGGTGCCAGTCGTAGGCGAAGCCGATGTTCAGCAGCGAGGGGATCTCGAAGCGGTCAGAGCGCTGCTCCAGGGTGAGCTGGTCGCTGCCTTGGATCAGGAAGCCCTGCACCGAGAGACCATCGCCGGCGAACTGCATGGCGGGGCCCACGTTCTTCAGCGCGATGCCGAAGTGGACGTTGTCCAGCGGACCGGTGACGTACTGGATACCCGCGTCGAAGCAGATGCCGCTGGTGCGCACGTTGGCGATCGACTCGCTGATCACCCGCACGAGGATGCCCCCGTGGATGCTGTTGGAGAAGCTCTTCGAGTAGGCCAGCCCGATGTTGGCCAGCGAGGGCGAGAAGGTCCCACGGCCCCCTTCGGGGTTGTCGTAGGTGGTCACCTCCAAGTCACCGAAGCCCATCACCGTGGCGGACAAGCCCAGCACACCGGAGGCGCCGAGCTTCTGGCCCAGGCCCACACTATTGATCTGCACGCCCGCACCGGACAGCCACTGGGTATTGCTGAAGAGCACCTCGGTGCGGGGCACATGGGCCAGGCCGGCCACGTTGCCGAACATGGCCTCGGCACCGCGAACGCTCGCGGAGTTCGCCAGACCCCAACCCGAGGACCGTGCCCAAGGGTTGATCAGCAATTGGGTGGCACCGGCCGCGCCCGCCCGTTCGGGGTTTCCCGCCCAGCAGGGCGCTCCGGCCAGCCCGACCAGGGCGGCCACCACAACAGCTCGTTTCATCGATCGCATCAGCCGAATGTTCTATGGGTCAGTTCGCCGTGATCACAGGTTCTGCATGTCAACCGGACGCAGGGCACCGAACCACTTGAGCACTTTCTCGCCCACGCCGGGCACGTCGATGTGGCAGATGTACACACCGCCGGCGATGGGGATGTTATGCAGGTTCTTCAGGTCCCAATCCAGGTACGTGAGGTCGTTGTCCTTGCGGAATTTCCGGACCAGCGTACCACTGGTGTTGTAGATCGAGATCGTGCACGTCTTGGGCAGGTTGATGAACTTCACCCGGTTGTCCAGACGCGAGGTCTCGTAGCCGCTGAAGGCGTAGTACGGGTTGGGCACGACGTTGATCATGTCCAGTGCCTCCACGGCCACCTCGTGCACGTTGTTCTCGGTGAGACCGGACGTGCTGAAGGCGTACAGGGGGCGACCCTCGTTACGCTCGGGCTGGATCGGGCTCAGCGAACCCGGGTAGTCCACGTAGCGCTCGTAGGGCTTGGCCACGTTCAGGACGATGCGCACATCGGTCTCCAGCAACTCACGGCCGGGCACCAGCATGGCGCTACCCACCCAGGCCACACCACGGAACAGACGTGCGGTCGAGATCTGGCTCGTGCCACCGGTGGGCGCCGTGGGCGAAATGTTGTTGTAGATATACCGGCACTCGTCGTAGGCGGGCACGCACTGGTCCGGGTTCTGCGGGGGGGTCAGCGCGCCGCGCACCCGACGGTCGTTGCGGAACACATAGATCCAGTGGGCACCACCGAACACCGGCTGGCCGGACCCTTGGTTAAAGAGCTCGGAGCTCGGGTTCCAGAGCATGTCGCGGCCAATGCCACCGCCCCAGAAGCTGTTCTCGCTGAAAGCGATGTTCAGACGCTCACCCGTCTCCAGATCGATCGCGTAACCGGGGAACCAGCCCGCACCGCGCGGCTGGGTGCCGCCCAGGGTGGCTTCCTCCTCGTTGCATCCCGGCGTGCCGGACATGCGGCCTTCCTTGTCCACGCTGGGTGCGTCGCGCAGACCCAGTTTGTAGGAGTTGCCCTCGTTCAGCGAGGCCACATGCTCGTTCTCGAACACCACACTGCGCGACCACTTGGACTTGTCCTTGGTGATCACCAGCTGGATGCTGGGCGTGAGGTTGAGGGCCGAGGCCAGGATGTTGGAGGAGCCCTGCGAGTTGCTGAACGCTTGGATCGAGTTCACCGGCTGGAAGGGTGCCGCACCGGCCAGGGTCCAAGGCGCCCACGTACCGCCGAGGAGCCCTTCGTACTCCTGGTCATCGTCGTAACCCACCTTGTCGGAGTACACGTCATCGTCGTCCGTAAAGGTCTGGGTGCCCGAACGGATCCAGTTCAGCGGGTTCACCCCTTCGCCGTCAGGGATACCGGTGAGCCAGGCCTTGGTAGGATCATCGAAGCGCATGATGCCCGTACCGATCGGCGAGGTGGTCTGCAGCGGGCCCACGCCGGCAGCATAGTAGTGCTGGCCGAGCCGCACCGAGAAGCCCCATTTCGGGAACAACTGCTCGTACTCCATGTCGATGGTGCGATCGCTGTAGATCTCATCACCGGTCTGCAGGTGCACGAGCTTCCAGTAGGCGTCGTTCAGCGTGGCGGGGGTGACGGAGTCGAGCATCCAGATCTCGAAGTCACCGGCACGAACGTTCAGCGGGTCGATGATCCGCACGTCCACCGGGCCGGCACCGCGCTCGTACACCAGCTTGTCGCTGCGCCAGGGCGGGCCGCTCATGATGGCGTCCTCGCTCTCCTTGGCCAGCATCAGCACATTGGCGCCGTTGCCTTGGCCTTCGTAGCGGGTCACCTGCAGCTTGTCACCGAACTGGCTGTTCAGCACCGTGCCTCCCTGGCTGGGGGCCGGCTTGTGCGGAATGCCGCTGTAGGAGCGGATGGACCCGAACGCCGCCTTACGACCCACGAGGTAGGGGAACGCCTGGCCGGTGCCCGTGCTCATGTTGTAGTCCTCGTAGTTGTTGTAGGCGTACGCGATGCACATGTAGTGGTACGTCTTGAAGTTCACCAGCCGCTTGTCGCCTTGGGCGAACGCGTCCTCGGTGATGCGGATCGCGTGGGTGATCCCTTCGTTCGCACCGTTCACCATTTCCGTGGGGACGGGGATGCCCATGGCATCGCTCATCGGATAGTTGATGATCTGCGCGACGTTGTCCTTGATGTCCCCCTGATAGATCAGGCGGGCCGCGTTGATGTCGTCCAGATCGTTCACGCTCACGTTGGCATCACGAAGCTGGTACAGCTTGTAGCCTTGGAAGCGGTAGTAGCGATCGTTCTCCTCCCCGCTGGAGTTCACGGGCGGGATCACCGGATCGAGCTCCTCATAGCGCTCACCTTCGTTGTTGCTGCCCGCGGGGTTGGTGATGAACACGATCAGTTCGCGGTCCAGTTCCTTGATGGTCAGATCAGGTGCATCCGGGCCATCGAGGATCTTGAAGCAGTTGTCGAACAGGGCCTGGGCCTTGTTGTCGGCCACACGCATCACCTCCACGCTGGCGGTGGCACCGCCTTGGGTGGCGCGGCCGTACACCACACCCACGGTCACGTTGTTGTAGGCGCCGGGTTCCAGGGTGAAGGGGCCTGCGCTCTGGCAGAAGCGGCGGTCAGGCTGGGTCGGGGTCTGCTCCAGTTCGCGCCAGTCGGGCTGCGGCACGCAGCCGGTACCCCAACCCAGGGGGTCCGTATCCCAGGGGAACATGTAGTAGGCACGCACCGCGTTGGGGTCCGTGCTGTAGCCGCTACCACTGTAGGTCTGCGGGCGGTTGTCCTTCCAGATACTGCGCAGATAGTTGTAGAAGTGGGTGGCCGACGCGGGGTCGGTCATGTTGTTGTTGGAGCTCTCCCGGTTGAAGTAGATGTACGCGCGCATACCGAAGCGCTCGTTGTCCACCACCCCATCACCATAGCCGATACCGAGGCCATCATAGGGAATACCCTTCTGCGCCACGTACTCCTGGCAGCTCAGACCGGCGGACGGGCCGGGGTTGTCGAGCCCGTCGTAGTCCTGGTAAGGACCTTCGAAGAAGTCGATGCCGATGGCGGGCGGCGGCGGGTTGGGACCACCGTAACCGATCTGGCTGCCGCAGTTGGCGTCCACATCGTCCCAGTTGTACACAAAGCCGAGACCGCGCTGCACGTCGCAGCCCGCGAAGTCATCATCCGCACAGCCCAGGTCGGGATCCACATAGTGACCGAAGTACGTGTTCAACAGGGTCTGCGTGCCCCGGTTGATGACCACGTAGTTGTAGAAGGTCATGTTGTTGATCTCGTTGTTCGAGCTGAAGGCGAAGGCCTGGGCGTGCACCTCCAGACCGATGGGCTGGCCATTGGTCTCCGTGTGGTTGTTGCCCTTGTCGTTGAAGATCCAGAAAAAGTTGGCGTCACCGAAAAGCGACACAGGGGTCTCCCGGTTCTTCGATTTGCACTCCTCCACGCTGGTGTTGAAACCGTAGTCGGGGTAGTCACCTTGCGAGGGATCGTACTCCAGGTCACCGTCCCAGTCCACGAAAGGTGCCAGATGCAGGGCCTGACCCGCGTTGGTGTTGCCCATGGCCGGCCAGTCGTAGAACACCTGCGGGATGGAGTAGCCGTTGGGGAACTCCTCCTCCATGTTGCAGTCGGGGTCCTCCTGACAGTTCTTCCACTTCACGTGGGTCTCGGCCATCACGCGCTCGGTATACCAGAACTTGTCGTAGGCGGCACACACGTCCGGAGTGACCGATGCATCGCCACCGGTGGTGAGCGGGCCCGGCCAGAAGTCGTTCTGCCCCCCCTGCCGGAACATCACCGCGGCGATCTTCAGCTGGTTGTCCGGGGACATGCCACCCATCCAGAGACCGCCGGCGAAGATGGCCTTGGGGCCGGAGTTATCATCCGTCTTGGGCACCTCATAACCGGAGTTGGTCGGGGAGATCCGGCGTTGCCATTTGTTCCCACCGTTCTCGATGATGGCCCGCACGTTGTTGTACTCCAGGAAGCGGATCTGCGTGGCCGGCGCGCAGCCTGCCGCCTTCGCCATGCCCGCGGCACCCGCACCGGGGTTCGCGTTGTTGGACGGGGTCGGCAGGGAACGGCCCGACGCATGCGCCACCAAGAGCGAGAAGAGGCCCAGAGCGAAGGTCCTGGTCAGAAGTGCGCTTTGAAAGCCTTTCATGGTTTGCGTGTAATTTTTCATCAGAAGTCGAACCGGACACCGAGACGGATCTGCCGCGGCATGCCAAAATTCAAGGGGTTGTCCACGCGAGCCGTGTACAGCTCACGGTAGGAGGTGGGGTCCAGCTGCGAGAAGTCCAGCAGTTGGGCCAGGTAACCGTCGTTCACCGGCGAGCCCGTGTAGCGGTACACGTCGATGATGTTGGCCGTGTTGAACACGTTGGTCACCAGCAGGAAGATGTTCAGGTTGGCGCTCTTCGCCTTCTCGCCCTCACCACCGCCGAAGCTGAGCGGGATGTCGCGGTCAAGCTGCAGGTCCGTGGTGAACTGCCAGGGCAGGCGTGAACCGTTGAGCGTACCATCCAAGCGGTAGTTGCCGGTCTCGGCACCTTCGTTGTACACGGTCAGCGAACGGCTGTACGGCGTGCCGCTGCCCAGGATCGAGGTCACGTTCAGACCCATGCGCTGGAAGATCGGCTTGTCGAACAGCACCGGACCGTTGTAGTCCTTGCCACCGCCGTAGCGGAAGTCCATCGTCAGCTGGAAGCGGTGACGCTGGTCGAAGTTCAGCGGAGCGATCGTGCGCAGGTTGGGCATGCCGGAGTTCACCAGGCTGATGCCCGAGGTGGGACCCGAACCGGTACCATCGGCGAACTGCAGGGTGTAGCCCAGACGCAGCCAGATGTTGCCCGTGCGGCGCAGGTCGTAGGTGGTGGTGAAGCCCTTCACCGTACCGAAGTCGAAGTTGTCGTACGTACGGTAGCTGCGCGGCCAGGCATCGAACACGTTGCGGATCTGGATCTGGTCACGCAGTTCGCGGTAGAAGGCCGAGATCTTCAGCGAGGAGGTCTTCGACAGCACCTGCTGGAAGCCCAGTTCGTAGTCGATCGTCTTGGTGGGCTTCAGCGCGGGGTTGGTCAGAATGTCGCCCGTGTTGTGGATGTAGGCGTAGCCCATCAGGTCCAGGCGCGATTGCACCGCGTTGGGGCGCTGGGTCAGCACGTCGTAGTGGGCGAAGAACACCGCCTCGTCACTGATCGGGAACGAGAAGGCGATACGGGGCATCACGTTCACCGCGGGAGTGTAGTCGGTGAAGGCGCTCTTGCTCAGGAAGGAGCCCGAGAGGCTGGAAGCGTTGCCGCGCTCCACCAGGTAGGGCTGCACGGTACCCCCTTCCTGCAGGGGCGAGCCGTCGGCCAGCTCCACACCGGAAGCGCTGTACCAGGTATCGCCATCGCGGTAACCCTTGATGCTGGTCGGGTCTTCCAGGTTGTTCACGTACACCACGAAGTCGCTGCCGATGTTGCTCGGCCGGTTCGCGAGCTGGCTGGCGATCACGGGGTCGGGCACGGCGTCGCCGGCCTTGAAGGCATCCTGCCAGAGGTACTTGTCCTTCAGCACGTTCTGGTTCGCGTCGTAGCGGTCCACACGCACACCCACGTTGAAGATGATGTCATCGAAGGCGAACTTGTCCATCACGTAACCCGCCATGTAGATCGGCGAGAAGGGGGCTTGGACACGGGTGAACTGGCCGTCGCTGTTGCGGGCGTCGAAGAAGTCGTTGAAGCTGGGGCGGCCGCTGATGCGGTTGCCGAGGTGGTCATAACCCACGAAGTTCACCAGCGAGTTACCGTCGTTCACCAGTTCGTCGGGGCTGAACATGTCGAGCGAGAACACGCTGGGGTCCAGAGCGTCCACATCGACGAAGTCCAGACCGTTGGGGTCCAGGCCCAGGGCCTCGCGCAGCTTGCGGTCGAAGTAGCGTTGGTCACCACCGTTGTTGCGCGAGTACATGTAGAAGTCCAGCGGGCTGCCGGGCAGCTGCAGGATGTCGGTCACGAGGGTGTCCTGCCATTCCTGGATGTGGAAGTTGGCCAGCTGGCGGGCACGGGTCCACAGGCCGATGGGGGCCAGGTCGTAGCGGCGCTGCACAAGCTGCTCGTATTCCACACCCACTTGCACGGCGTGGTTGCCGATGTCGGCGCTACCCATGGCCGAGAAGCGGAGCTGGTCGTTCTGACGCTTGCGGTACTCGGCCTCGTTGGGGATGTCGAGGTGGCCGACGTTGTTCCACAGGCTGTACAGGCTGGGCGGCGTGGCACCGTTCCAGAGCGCACCGCGCGAGGAGGTCTCCTGGAAGTTCTGGTAATAGCCCACGTAGCTCGGATCGACACCACCGAAGAGGTTGGCCAGCGGGAACTGCTCGTAGGGGAAGGAGTTGAAGTAGAAGTTGGTCACCGAGGCCAGGTCGGGGTTCTGGGAGCCCGGGGTGAAGGTGATCAGGGTGTCCTGCATACCCACCTGCTCCCACCGACCATTGCGCAGTTCGAACTGGGGCGCACGGTGGGTCACGAACTTGCCCACGTAGCCATAGTCGAACAGCCGATCACCGTGTTCGAAGTCCTGCACGTTGCTCGTGTAGCGCGAGTAGTCCAACTGCAGAGAGTAGAAGGCGTTCTTGAGGGTGGCCGTCTTCTGCTCCTCGGGGCTGTTCTGGAAACGCTGGGTGAAGCGAAGGAAGCCACGCCAGGTGGTCTCCTTGATCCGCACGTTGTTCTCCGCGTTCAGCAAGGAGTTGGCGCGGTTGTAGCTCTGGCGGTTGTTGTGGTCGAACGAACCACCCACGCTCAGGTTGATGGTGGGCGTGGTGGTGATGTCGATCTTGCCGGAGGCCAGGTAGGACACCTCACCGGCGTTCTGGCGGGTGGGGATGCGCTCCAGATCGGAAGCGCGGAGCAGCTGGCTGTTGTACTGCAGGGTCCAGTCGTTCGGACCGATGGGGAACAGCATGGCCGGGTTGCTCAGCAGCTGCTCGCGCACGCTGGGCAGCACACGGATGTCGCCACCGTGCAGCGGCCGGGGGTCGAGGATGTTGGTGTACTGACCGGAGAGGAAGAAGCCGATCAGCGGACGGGTCTTGTTGCCCACGCTGTCCTTTTTGAACAGCAGCGGACCGCTGAGGCTCGCCTCGAGCTGGTTGAAGCCGTATTTATCCAGACCCACCACGTCAGTAATGTCGTCGCCGACCTTGAATCCAGATGTAAGGTATTCCACCCCACCGAAGAATGACCGGCTGGGACCACGAGTGGTGATGTTGATCAGACCACCGGTCACGTCACCGTAGTTGGCGGGCACACCACCGGTGATCACCTGCACTTCCTCAATGGCGCTCTTGGGCAGCCCCGTACCGGCACCGGCCGGCACTTTCACCCCGTCGATATAGTAATAGGTGTTCTCCGCACGCGCACCGCGGATACTGATGCCGCCACCCGTACCGGCATCGGTGGTACCGGCCACAGTGGTGGCGATGGATGCCGCGCTACGACCGGGCATCTTGGCGATGTCCTCACGCGTGATGGTACCCCCGGAAGCGCCACCGTCACGATCGATCAGGGGCACAGCGTACTGCACCACCTCGAACTCCTTCAGCTCGATACCTTGATTGAGCTGAAGATCGAGGAAGGTGATGCGGTTGGCGTTCACCACCACACCGGTACGCTTGTGCGGTTGGTAACCCACGAAGGTCACCACCACGTCATATGTACCCGGTTCGATCGGCTTGATGTCGTACACCCCGTCGAAGTCCGAGGCATTACCGGTGACCTGTTGGCCGGACCGCTCGACCACCACGTTCACGAACGGCAGAGGTTCACCGGTCTTGCTATCAGTGATCTTGCCCCGGAGCTGGCCGGAGCCCGTCTGGGCGTTCACAGCCACCACCAAAGAAAACAGGGCGATCGTGGAGAATAGCCTTCTCACCATCAACGAGGGGATTTAACGTTCAGCGTTGTGCGCTACGAGGGGGCGTAAATATAGGAGTTTCCCCGATCGTTGGGATTTTTTCACGATCGCGGGAAAAGCCCGTCCAGCAAGGGTTTCAAGCCACATGGCAACGCTACGAGGGGGGTGTGTTACAGGAGCACCCACAACACGGCGGCAAGATATCGTTCACATCCTTTTGGACCACCGCGCACAGAGAGGAAAGGTCCTCGTGCCCCAGGATGCGGTCGATCAACGCCGACGTTGGAACAGGCTCCGGGGGAAGACATCGCGGTGGACGCCCGTGCCGTGCCGGTCGGCCCGACGCGTGTGGCGCTTGATGCGCTTGCGCGTCTCCTTGTCCTGGATCGAGAGGTGCCGCTTGCGGTCCTCCTTCTCCTTGCGCACCTTGGCCTTGGCGTCGGCCTTCTCCTTCCTGGCCAATACCTTCTCCTGCTTCTTGCGACTGATGCCCTCCTGGGCACTGGCCATCATGGGTGCCGCCAGCAGCAAGGCCAGCACGAGCGATGTGCGCAACAGTGAACGCATGGCACAAGGATACGCCATCGGGCGTGGCCTCCCGCCCATGCTACCTTTACACTTCATGGCATCCCTCGGCAAGTCCCTCCTTCTGGCCCTGGCCATCGCGCTTGGCCTGTGTGCTTGCAAGCGCGACGAAGTGGGCGGGGTGCCTCCGGTATCGGTGTACTTCGAGATCAACGTGGACCTGCCGGCCTACCAGGACCTGGCCGTAACCGGCGGGTGGCTCTACCTGACCGGTGGCTCCATGGGCCTCATTGTGTACCGCAAGTCGCCCACCGAGTTCGTGGCGTTGGACCGGCATTGCACGTACCAGCCCAATGAGATGTGCCGCGTGTTCGTGGACGAGAGCGAGGTGCTGGCCATGGACACCCTGTGCTGCGGCTCGCGCTTTCTGATCATGGACGGCAGCGTGGTGGAAGGACCGGCGGCGATCAACCTGCGCCAGTACAACACGTCCTTCAACGGCACGATCCTGCGGATCTACAATTAGGGCACGCATGGCCGCTTGGCCGATGAGCCGCCAACGGACCACGTGACCGGGAACGAAGAAGGGCCGTCCATTCGGGCGGCCCTTCGCTTTTGTCGTCGATCCGGATCAGTACCGGTACTCGTCGCTCTTGAACGGCCCCTTCACCGGCACGCCGATGTACTTGGCCTGTTCGGGGGTGAGCTCCTCCAGCTCCACGCCGATCTTCTCCAGGTGCAGGCTGGCCACCTTCTCATCGAGGTGCTTGGGCAGCACGTACACCTTGTTCGCATACTTGTCGTGGTGCTTCCACAGCTCGATCTGGGCCAGCGTCTGGTTGGTGAAGCTGTTGCTCATCACGAAGCTGGGGTGCCCCGTGGCGCAGCCCAGGTTCACCAGGCGGCCTTCGGCCAGGATGATCACGTCCTTGCCATCGATCGTGTACTTGTCCACCTGCGGCTTGATCTCCACCTTGGTGTTGCCGTATGCCTTGTTCAGCCAGGCCATGTCGATCTCGTTGTCGAAGTGGCCGATGTTGCACACGATGGTCTTGTCCTTCATCTGGCGGAAGGCGGCCTCGGTGACAATGTTGTAGTTGCCCGTGGCGGTGATCACGATGTCGGCGCGGTGCACGCAGTTCAGCAGCTTCTTCACCTCGTAGCCGTCCATGGCCGCCTGCAGCGCGCAGATGGGATCGATCTCGGTGACGATCACGCGGGCGCCGGCACCGCGCAGCGAAGCGGCCGTGCCCTTGCCCACATCACCGTAGCCGCACACCACGGCCACCTTGCCGGCCAGCATGATGTCGGTGGCGCGACGGATGGCGTCCACAGCGCTCTCCTTGCAGCCGTACTTGTTGTCGAACTTGCTCTTGGTCACGCTGTCGTTCACGTTGATCGCGGGGATCGGCAGGGTGCCGTTGCGCTCGCGCTCCTTCAGGCGCAGCACGCCAGTAGTGGTCTCCTCGCTCAGGCCGCGGATGCCCTTCACCAGTTCGGGGTACTTGTCGAACACCATGTTCGTCAGGTCACCCCCATCGTCGAGGATCATGTTCAGCGGCTGGTCGTCCTCGAAGGCGAAGAGCGTCTGCTCGATGCACCAGTCGAACTCCTCGGCGTTCATGCCCTTCCATGCGAACACGGGAATGCCGGCGGCGGCGATGGCGGCAGCGGCGTGGTCTTGGGTGCTGAAGATGTTGCAGCTGCTCCAGCTCACCTCGGCGCCGAGCTCCACCAAGGTCTCGATCAGCACGGCGGTCTGGATGGTCATGTGCAGGCAGCCGGCGATGCGGGCACCTTTCAACGGTTTCTGCGCACCGTATTCCTTGCGGAGGCTCATCAGGCCCGGCATCTCGGCCTCGGCCAGTTCGATCTCCTTGCGGCCCCACTCGGCCAGGCTCATGTCCTTCACCTTGTAGCGGAGCTTTTCCTTGGTCTGCGCCATGACGTTTCTTACTTGGGGGCGCAAAGGTACGGCGCTGGGCCCGAAGGACAAAGGCCTGCGCAACACCGCTTCGGTGCGGGCTGGCGCATACGGAGTAAGTTCGCAGCCATGCCCGTGCTCCCCCTGCTCGAAGCCGCCCGCGCCCAAGGCCGCAAGCTCCTGGCCGTGTTGATCGACCCCGACTTCGGGGCCGACGAGGCCCGCTTGGAGCACACCGTGCAGCAGGCGTGCATGGCCAAGGCCGACCTGATCCTCGTGGGCGGCAGCCTGCTCACCACCACCTCCTTCGACCGGTGCGTGGAGCTGGTGCGCCGCTGGAGCGACCGCCCCGTGGTGCTCTTCCCCGGCAGCCCGGCCCAGCTGAGCCGCCACGCCGATGCGGTGCTCTTCCTCTCCCTGATCAGCGGCCGCAACCCCGAGCTGCTCATCGGCCACCACGTCACTGCCGCGCCCACGGTGAAAGCCCTGGGCATCGAGGCGATCCCCACGGGCTACATGCTGGTGGACGGGGGCAAGGCCACCACGGTGAGCTACGTGAGCCAGACAGTGCCCCTCCCGCATGACAAGCCGGGCATCGCTGCGGCCACCGCATTGGCCGGCGAGCTGCTGGGCCTGCGCACCATTTACATGGACACCGGCAGCGGCGCGGATCGCCCGGTTTCGCCGGAGATGGTCGCGGCCGTGCGTGCCCAGGTGCAATTGCCGATCATCGTGGGTGGTGGCATCCGCGATGCGCAACAGGCACGGGCGCTCTGCACCGCCGGTGCCGATGTGCTCGTGGTGGGCACGGCCTTCGAGCACGACCCTGACCTGATCTTCGCCATGTGCGAAGCGGTGCACGGTTAGTTCAGCCCAACCGTTCCCGTACCTCCGCCGTGATCCTTACGGAGCGCAGCCGGGCCGCGGGATCGTGGAAGTGGCCACTGATGATCAGCTCGTCCGGCCGGAACTGGTCGAGGAAGGCACGCAACCCCTTCTCCACCGTGTCGGCGCTGCCCACGAACGACCGCTCGAGCGACTTCTCCACCCAGGCCTTCTCCTGCGGCGTCCAGTAGGCCTCGATGTCGTCCACGGGCGGTTGCACTTCACCGGGCACGCCGCGGATCAGGTTCACGAACTGCACCTGCATGCTGGTGAAGAGGCGCTGTGCCTCGGCATCGGTGTCGGCGGCGAACACGTTCACCGCGAGCATGGCGTAGGGCTTGTCGAGCTGCTCGCTCGGCTGGAAGCGCGTGCGGTACTGCGCGAGGGCCTGGGCCATGTGCTCGGGCGCGAAGTGCGAAGCGAAGGCGAAGGGCAGACCGAGGTGTGCGGCCAGCTGCGCGCTGAAGAGGCTGCTGCCCAGCAACCAGATCGGCACGCGCTCACCGGCGCCGGGGAAGGCAACGATGCGTTGACCCGGCTCGGGCGCGCGGAACCAGAACTGCAGCTCCTGCACATCGCTGGGGAAGCGTTCGGCGCTGGCTTGGAGATCACGGCGCAGGGCCTGGGCCGTGGCTTGATCGGTGCCGGGCGCGCGGCCCAACCCCAGATCGATGCGACCGGGGAACATGGCGTTGAGCGTGCCGAACTGCTCGGCGATGACGTAGGGTGCGTGGTTGGGCAGCATCACACCACCGCTGCCTACGCGGATGGTCTTCGTGTGCCCCGCGATGTGCGCGATCACCACCGCGGTGGCCGCACTGGCGATACCGCGCATGCCGTGGTGCTCGGCCAGCCAGATGCGGTGGTATCCGAGCCGCTCGGCCTCCTGCGCCAACGCCACGGAATTGCGGAACGCCTCGGTGGGCGTGGAACCCGCCGCCACCGGCGCGAGATCCAATATGGAGAAGGGTATCATCGTTGGGTTCGGATCATCGTTCATCGCCTCGGCCACGCCGCCCCCCGGTGTCGGCATCGCCGCTGGCGGCGCTCATCGCAATACCGTCAGTGCGTCTTTGCTGAAGCCCAGCATGTCATCGGTACGGTCGTCGCGCACCTTCGCCACCCATTCGGGGTCCATCAGCAGCGCACGGCCCACGGCCACCAGGTCGAAGTCGCCGCGATCGAAACGACGCACCAGCTCATCGAGTGGCGTTGGGGTGGAACCATCCCCGCGGAAGGCGGCCGTGAACTCGCCGCTCAGGCCCACGGACCCCACGGTGATGGTGGGCACACCCGTGATCTTCTTCGCCCAGCCGGCGAAGTTCAGGTCGCTGCCTTCGAACTCGGGCTCCCAGAAGCGGCGCTGCGAGCAGTGCAGCATATCCACGCCGGCCTCGATCAACGGCGTGAGCCAGGCCTCCAACTCCTGCGGCGTACGGGCCAGCTTGTTGTCATAGGCCGTGGGCTTCCATTGCGAAAGGCGGATCTGCAGCACTAACTCCGCCCCGATCTGGCGGCGCACTTCGCGGATCACCTCGGCGGCGAAGCGGGTGCGCTCCCCGATGGTCGCGCCGCCGTACTGGTCCGCGCGTGTATTGGTCACCTCCCAGAAGAACTGGTCGATCAGATAGCGATGCGCGCCATGTAGTTCGATCATGTCGAAGCCGAGATCCTGGGCCGCCTTGGCCGCCCGACCGAAGGCCGCGATGGTGTCGGCGATGTCGCTCTCGGACATCGCGCGCCCGTTGGTCTTCCCGGCGTTCACGCGGTCGCTGGGGCCCTCGAAGGGCACGGGCGGAGTCCAGTCGTCGCGCATCTTCATTGGCGGCATCACACCCATGTGCCACAGCTGCGGGCCCATCTTCCCACCGGCGGCGTGCACTTCGTCGATCACGCGCTTCCAACCGGCCAGCGCAGCTTCACCGTGGAAGTGCGGCACATCGGGGTCGTTGCTGGAGGAGGGCCGGTCGATCACCGTGCCCTCGGAAATGATCAGGCCCACTTCGTTCTCGGCGCGACGGCGGTAGTAGGCGGCCACATCGGGCCCGGGCACGCCATCGCGCGAGAATGATCGCGTCATGGGCGCCATCACGAAGCGGTTCTTCAGCTCCAGCGATCGGAGCTTGAAGGGGGTGAACAATGCCGGGAACATGGGGGCAAAGATCCGGCAAGCGCGAGCGGTCCGGCGCGCTCCCCCGGGTCAGTCGAACGGGCGGTGGGTCGAACGGGGCGATGCGGGCGGGCCAGGGACCCGCCACGCACCACCCGCGTTCCTCCCCTCACCATGCCTATCGCCCGCCGGGGATCAGGGCCACGAACGCACGCGGGTCCTGGAAGGCCGCACTGGCCCGCAGTGCTTCGAGGTCCACCCGACCGATCCGGTAGTGATGATCGATGGCGCGTTCGATTCATGGGTTCCATCTGGGGATGTCCGGGCCCGGGGCCCGGGTACGACGATCAATGTCGCTCTGGAGGTCGGTGCCGCTAATGGCCCGACCGGTTTCGGTCACGAACTGTCAGAGGGGCTTCGGGGTGGTCATTGCTGTCCTTGTTCACCGCCTCCCCTCCCCGGGCGGCGCGATCGGAAAAAGGAAAGCGCCGCTCCCGGGACGGGGCGGCGCTTTGATCGTTGTTGCTCGGGCCGATATCGATCCCTACGTCCATGCGCCACCCCGGATGTGCATGCAACACATCACCATGCAGCGACACATCGCGGCACCGGGGGCGGTATGGGCAGGGGCCTTCATCGGCGGCCGGAAGTATAGGCGTTGTCCAGCATTCCGCTGCAGCCTGCGCGCCATGACCTGCTCCATCGCGCGGCATCCACTTGGGCGGCAGAAGGAAAGATCGTGCGCAGTGGCCCCGCACCCACCCCGGTTCATACCTTCGCGGCCGCATCGGGCCAAGTGCGCCGATAAGCAGCAGGAACGAACGCCATGGGGACCGACAGTAGATGTCCTTCGAGCTCACAAAGCCGTTGCTGGACCGGATCCAGGAGGACGTGGCCGAAGGCCGCGACACGGCGGTCCTTGCCCTGCTGAGCGAACTGCACCCCGCCGATATCGGTGCCATCATCGACCGCCTGGGCGGCGATGAGGCCGTGTATGTGTACCGCCTGCTCGATCCCGAGACCGCGGCCGAAGTGCTGCTGGAGCTGGACGAGGGCACCCGGGAAGGCCTGCTGGGCGCGCTGACCAGCCGCGAGATCGCGGAGGACGTGCTGGAGCACATCGACTCGGACGACGCGGCCGACGTGATGGCCGAGCTGCCCGAGGAGAAGCAGCGCGAGGTGATCGCCCTGATCGATGACCACGAGCACCGCGAGGACATCCAGGAGCTGCTGGGCTACGCCGAAGGCACCGCCGGCGCCCTGATGGCCAAGGAGCTCGTGAAGGTGCGCAGCGACTGGAGCGTGGCGCGCGCCATCGTGGAGATGCGGCGGCAGGCCAACGATGTGGAGGACGTCTACGCCATCTACGTGGTGGACAAGGAGGACCGCCTGGAGGGTGTGCTACCGCTGAAGAGCCTGATGTTCTCCGCCGAGAGCACCCGCACGCTGATCAAGCACCTGGCGGACACCGACGTGGTGAGCGTGCGCGTGGACACCGCCGCCGAGGAGGTGGTGAACCTGATGAAGAAGTACGACGTGGTGGTGCTTCCCGTGGTGGACGACGAGCGCCGCCTGGTGGGGCGCATCACGGTGGACGATGTGCTGGACGTGATGACCGAAGAGGCCACCGAGGACTACCAGCTGGCCAGCGGTATCAGTGAGGACGTGGACGCCACGGACAGCCCCGCCGTGCAGATCCGCGCGCGCCTGCCCTGGCTGCTGATCGGTCTGGCGGGGGGCATCCTCTCCTCGCAGATCATCGCCCAGTACGAGGCCGAACTCCGCATCGATCCGAAGATGGCCTTCTTCATGCCGCTGATCGCCGCCACCGCCGGCAATGTGGGGGTGCAGTCCAGCGCCATCGTGGTGCAGGGCCTGGCCTCAGGCACACTCGATGGCATCCGCCTGATCGCCCGCCTGTGGAAGGAACTGCGTGTGGCCCTGGTCACCGCCCTGGTCTGCGCCACGCTCATCTTCATCGTGAACCTGGCCCTGCAACAAAGCCAGGCGCTCACCTGGACCGTGAGCTGCGCCCTTTTCACGGTGATGATCACCGCCGCGCTCTTCGGCACATCCATCCCCCTGCTGCTCCAACGCCTCAAGGTGGACCCCGCCATGGCCACCGGACCGTTCGTCACCACGCTGAACGACATCTCCGGGCTGATCACCTACTTCACGGTGGGCCACTTCATGTATGACTTCTTCCACTGAGGCCCACGCGGTGGAACAACCATGCACATCGCCATCGTCGATATCGTGGACCCCCTGCTGGCCGAACGGCTCACGCAGGCCGGCCACCGATGCAGCGCCCTGCACGGGCTGACGGACGCCGAGCTGGCTCCCCGTCTGAGCGATGTCGATGGCATCGTGGTGCGCAACCGCCTGCTGCCCGCCGACCTGCTGGCCCATGCGCCGGGCCTGCGCGTGGTGGGCCGCGTGGGATCCGGACTGGAGAACATCGCGCTGGATTGGTGCACCGCGCACCACGTGCAGGTGCTCAACGCCCCCGAGGGCAACCGCGACGGTGTGGGCGAGACCTGCGTGATGCTGGTGCTGGCCCTGCTGAAGCATCTGCCCCGCGCCAGCGCCGCCGTGCGCCAAGGACAATGGCCGCGCGAGGCCAACCGCGGCCGCGACCTGGCCGGCAAGACCGTGGGCATCATCGGCTACGGCCACATGGGCAGCGCCTTCGCCACCAAGCTCGCGGGGTTCGATGTGCAGGTGCTGGCCCACGACAAGTACATCACCGGCTTCGGAGGGGGGCACGTGACCGAATGCACGCTCGATCATCTGCTGGCCCACAGCGATGTGATCAGCCTGCACCTGCCGCTGAACGACACCACGCGCCACATCGCCGACGCGGCCTTCTTCGGCCGCCTGGGCCGTCCCGTTTGGTTCCTCAACACCGCGCGTGGACCACTGGTGCGCACCACCGCGCTGCTCGACGCGCTCGATGACGGCCGCGTGATCGGCGCGGGGCTCGACGTGCTGGAGTTCGAGACCCCCGACCTGTCCCGCCTGGACCCCTCCAGCGACCCCGCCACCCTGCAACGCCTGCTGGCCCACGACCGTGTGATCATCACCCCGCACATCGCCGGGGTGACGCACGAGGGCCGGGTGAAAATGGCGCAAGTGCTGGCCGACAAGATCCTCCGTGCATTTCCCCATGTCCGCCCTTGACCGAATTTCGCCCACGCTGGCCCTGGCCACCCTGTTCACCGCCTGCACCCACATGCCCGCCTCCACCCCCGACGTGCACGGCCACCGCGGCTGCCGCGGCGTGATGCCGGAAAACTCCGTGCCCGGTTTCATCAAGGCCGTGGACATGGGCTGCGACTACCTGGAGCTGGACGTGGTGCTCAGCGCCGACGACGAGGTGATCGTCTCGCACGAGCCCTGGATGAACAGCCTCATCTGCCTCACGCCCGATGATGCGGCCATCGCCCCGGACGAGGAAAAGGCACTGAACATCTTCCGGATGACCACGCTGGAACTGCAGCAGTACGACTGCGGTTCCGTGCGACATCCGGGGTTCCCCAAGCAGCGCACCATGCCGGTGTCCAAGCCCACGCTGCGCGAGGTGGTGGAGGCCGTGGACGAACACGCGCTCCTGAACGGCCACATGAACCCGGCCTTCAACGTGGAGATCAAGAGCCACCCCGATTGGTACGGCGTGTACCAACCTGGCCCCGACCTGCTGGCCGAACGCGTGGTGCGCGAGATCGATGCCCTGGACATGGCCAACCGCTGCATCGTGCAATCGTTCGACCCCGCCGTGCTGCGCGCCATCCGCGCCGAGCGCGACGATCTGCCGCTGGCCCTGCTGGTGGAGACGAGCGAAGGACTGGACCAGGACCTGCAGCGCCTGGGCTTTCAGCCCGACATCTACTGCCCGCACTTCAGCCTGGTGACCCCCGAGCTCGCCAGGGAGGTGCACGGCCGGGGCATGGACCTGGTGGTCTGGACCGTTAACGAGAAGGAGGATATCCGCCGCATCCTCCAAGTGGGCGTGGACGGCATCATCAGCGACCACCCGGACCGGGTGCTGAAGATCATCGAGGAGGGCGAGTGAGGTCTATTGCAGCACGTAGCGCGCGGTGACGCGGCTGCGCTGCTCCACCAGCACTTCACGGCCGGCGGTGAGCCGCGTCAGCGTGGCCTCGTCGAAGTGGCGCACCGTGAGCAACTCGCACCCCGCATTGTAGCGCACCTCGTACGGCCCGCGAAGCTCCTCGATGAGCGCCCGCGCCCGCGGCGTGTCATCCACCGCCACGGTGAAGGCCACCGCGCTGTTCAGCATCAGCTCGATGCGCACGCGGTGGCGCGCGAACCGCTGGAAGATGTCGCCCAGGTTCTCCTCCACGATGAAGCTCAGATCGCGCGGGGTGATGCTGATGAGCAGCTGCCCGGGTTTGAGGATGTAGGAGGGGATCAGCGTGTCGTGCTCAGTGGCCTGGCTGATGGTGCTGCCCGGCGCATCGAGGTCGATGAACGAGCGCACGTAAAGCGGGATGTTCCTGCGCTGCAACGGCTGCAGGGTGCGCGGGTGGATGACACTGGCGCCGAAGTAGCTGAGTTCGATGGCCTCCTTGTAGCTGATGTGCGCCAGCAGCCGCGTGCCGGGGAATCGGTTGGGGTCGGCGTTGAACATGCCGGGCACGTCCTTCCAGATCGTCACGCTCTCGGCGTCGAGGGCATAGGCGAAGATGGCGGCGCTGAAGTCGGAGCCCTCCCGACCCAATGTGGTGGTCTCGCCATTTTCGGCACGGCCGATGAAGCCCTGCGTAACGGTGCGGCGCGGGCCTGCGGACACCGGCGGCATGTGTGCGGCGCACCGGTCCACCACGCGGTCCCACAGCACGTTGGCGGCACGATGGCGGTCGTCCGTGGCCACCACCAGGCGCGCGTCGAGCCATTGGTTGGCGATGCCCGCATGATCCAGATGGGCGCTCACGATGCGGGTGCTCCACAGCTCGCCGAACGCCACGATGCGGTCGTAGTGCCGGTCCACATCGGTATCTGCAGGACGGGCCAGGATGGCGCGCAACGCGGCAAAGCGTTCAGCCAGGTCGGCCTGCGCGGTGGAATGTCCGGGGGCCACGGCCGCCAGCACATCGAAGTGGGTGCGCTCCAGCTGATCCACCAAGGGCGATGCATCACGGCCCTGCGCGCTGAGGCTCACCACCTCCTCCAGGGCATTGGTCGTTTTACCCATGGCGCTCACCACGATCACCAGGTCGTCATCGGGGAAACGCCGCAGCACCGTGGCCAGGTTGCGCACACCGTCCGCATCCTTCACACTGGCCCCGCC
>CAYXKE010000002.1:129914-163770 GCA_964464935.1 uncultured Chryseobacterium sp. | reverse complement strand
GGGCAAGTACCGCGGCATCGATGGGGTGGGCTCCATGGAGGAGATCACCGACCGCTTGGTGCAGGCCATCGGGGCCTGAGCGCTCACCGCTCCGGCACGCGGCGCGCGCACGTCGGCCACATCCATCGCATGCCTGCCGCACCGGGTGGGGCGGGTGGCCCCCCTTCGCGGCGGGTTCCGCACCTTTGCGCGTCCATGAACTTCATCGATCACATCCGCATCGAGTGCCGCAGCGGCAAAGGCGGCAAGGGCAGCACCCACCTGCGGCGCGAGAAATACATGCCCAAGGGCGGGCCCGATGGGGGCGATGGCGGACGCGGCGGCCACGTGATCGTGCGCGGCAATGCCCAGCTCTGGACCCTCTTCCACCTGCGCTACACCAAGCATGTGATCGCCGGCGACGGTGAGGCCGGCAGCGGCAACCAACGCAGCGGGGCCGCCGGTGCGGACCAGATCATCGAGCTGCCCCTGGGCACCGTGGTGAAGGACGCCGAGACCGGCGAGGTGCTCTGCGAGGTGACCCAGGACGGCGAGGAGCACGTGCTCTTCCCGGGCGGCCGCGGCGGCCTGGGCAACCAGCATTTCAAGAGCAGCACCAACCAGACCCCGCGCTACGCGCAGCCCGGCGAGCCCGGCATCGAGAAGTGGGTGGTGATGGAGCTGAAGGTGCTGGCCGATGTGGGCCTGGTGGGCTTCCCCAACGCGGGCAAGAGCACCCTGCTGAGCGCCATCACCGCGGCCAAGCCCAAGATCGCCGACTACCCCTTCACCACCCTCACCCCCAACCTGGGCATCGTGCCCTACCGCGGCCACAAGAGCTTCGTCATGGCCGACATCCCCGGCATCATCGAGGGCGCCTCGGAGGGCCGCGGCCTGGGCCTGCGCTTCCTGCGCCACATCGAGCGCAACAGCGTGCTGCTCTTCATGGTGCCCGCCGACAGCAACGACATCGCCGCCGAGTACACCGTACTGCTGAACGAACTGCGCCAGTACAGCCCCGAGCTGCTGGACAAGGACCGCCTGCTGGCCGTGAGCAAGTGCGACATGCTCGATGACGAGATGATGGCCCAGCTGCGCAAGGAGCTGCCCACGGACGTGGACCATGTGATGATCAGCAGCGTGACCGGCCGGGGCCTGGACGAACTGAAGGACGCCCTGTGGCGCAAACTGCACGCCTGATGCCGGTGATGGAGCTCCTCGACCAGCTGGACCGCACGGTGTTCCTCGCCCTCAACGGCCACCACGCGCCCTGGGCCGATGCGCTGATGGCCACCCTGAGCGCGATGCTCACCTGGGTGCCGCTCTACCTCCTCTTCCTGTATGTGCTGTGGCGCCGCTTCGGCACGCGCGGCCTGCTGGTGACCCTGCCGGTGGTGGCCCTGATGGTGTGGTGCACCGACTCCGGTTCGGTGATGCTCTTCAAGGAGACCGTGCGCCGGCTGCGCCCCTGCCACACGCCCGAGCTGCAGGGCCTGGTGCACATCGTGAACGGCCATTGCGGCGGCGCGTACGGCTTCGTGTCGTCGCACGCCAGCAACCACTTCGGCATCGCGGTGTTCATGGCGCGGGTGCTGCGGGGCGTGCCGCGCTGGGCCGCGCCCGCCCTGCTCCTCTGGGCCGCGGTGATCGCCTACAGCCGCATCCACCTCGGTGTGCACTTCCCCGGCGATGTGCTGGTGGGCGGACTGTACGGCGCCATCGTGGGCGCCCTCTTCGCCCGGGTGCACCGAAGGGTCATCGCCCGCTTCGCCCCATCCGCGCCATGATGAAGACCGCCCTGGCCATCTTCCCAGGTGGTGGCGCCGGCAGCCTGCTGCGCTACGCCATCTCCCGTACCGTGATCGCCTTCGGTCCGGCGGGCGCGTTCCCCTGGGCCACGTGGATCACCAACCTGCTGGCCACCGGGCTGCTCGCCTGGCTGGTGTGGCGTGTGGGGGTGGGGCAGCCCGGCCGCGAGCTGTGGCACGCCCTGCTGGTGGTGGGCTTCTGCGGCGGCTTCAGCACCATGAGCACCTTCAGCATGGAGAACCACCTGCTGCTGCGCGACGGCCACGTGGGCCTGGCCGTCCTCAACATCGTCACCACGGTGGCCGGCGGCATCCTCATCTTCCTTTCCTTCGCCCGGAACGCGTGTGCCCCATGAACACCTCCCTGCTTCCCGTGGCCCGGTCGCTGGCCGCCATCGGTACCACCTGCGCCCTCGTCCTTCCCCTGCGCACCGCCGCACAGACCGCACGCCCCAGCTGGCAGGAGCCCCCGCGCCTGGTGGTGGGCGTGGTGGTGGACCAGATGCGCACGGACTACATCTACCGCCTATGGGACCAGTTCGGTGAGGGAGGCTTCAAGCGCCTGGTGAACGAGGGCTCGTTCCAGCGCTCGGCCCACTACGACTACGCCGCCACGCACACCGGCCCCGGCCACGCCAGCGTGTACACCGGCACCACCCCGCGCGACCACGGCATCATCCTCAACGACATGTTCATGCGCAGCACCGGCCGCGTGGTGAACTGCGTGCAGGACGATGATGTGCGGCCCGTGGGCGCGGAAGGCCCGCGCAGCCGCCGCTCGCCCCGCAACCTGCTGGCCGGCACCATCGCCGATGAGATGGAGCGCCGCTGGGAGGGCCGCAGCAAGACCATCGGCGTGGCCGTGAAGGACCGCGGCGCCATCCTGCCCATCGGGCGCACCGGTGATGCCGCGTTCTGGCTGGTGGACGACCCCGAGGGCCGCATCGCCACCAGCAGCTGGTACATGGACAGCCTGCCCGCCTGGTTGGTGGCCTTCAACGCCGAGGGCCGCTACGCCCGCTACATGCAGGGCACCTGGGAGCCGCTGCTGCCCCGCGACCGCTACCTGCTGTCGCTGCCCGACGACAACCCGTACGAGGAACCGCTGCCCGGCGCGCCCAACGCCGCGCTGCCGCTCGACATCCCCGCCGCCTACACCGCCAGCGAACACGCCCCCTACCTCTTCAAAGGCCTCCCCGCCGCACTGGCCCTCACCACCGATGTGGCCATCGCCGCACTGAAAGGGGAGGACCTGGGCCGCGACGCCTATCCCGACCTGCTGGCCGTGAGCTACGGCGCCACTGACGAGATCGGCCACGCCATGGGGCCGCGCGCACTGGAGACCCTGGACATGTACCTGCGGCTGGACCGCGAGCTGGAGCGCCTGCTCAAAGCCCTCGACGAACACATGGGCCGCGGCAACTACACCCTGTTCCTCACGGCCGACCACGCCGGGGGCGATGTGCCCGAGTACCTGAAGGACCGCAAGGCCAGCGCCGGATACGTGGACGTGACCGAGGTGGTGGCCCACGTGGAGCAGGCGCTGAGCGACCGCTTCGGCCCCGGCCCCTGGGTGCGCAGGCGCATGAAAGAACAACTCTACTTCAACGACTCGCTGATCACCGCCCGCCAGATGGACCGCGTGGCGATGCAGCGCGTGGCCGCCGATGCGCTGCGGGCCTTCCCCGGCGTGGCCGCGGCCTACACCGCCGCCGAGCTGGCCGGCCCCGCCCTGCCCGAGCACCGCGCCGCCATGGTGCAGCGCGCCTTCATGCCCCAGCGCAGCGGCGACGTGTACTACGTGCTGCGCCCCGGCTTCGGGCAGACCGCCCCGGGCTATCCGCTAAGGGGCATGGACCATGGCTCGCCCTGGAACTACGACACCCACGTGCCCGTGCTGTTCATGGGCCGGGGCGTGCGCAAGGGCGAAGTGCTGCGCCGCACCGCCATCACCGATGTGGCCCCCACGGTGAGCGCCATCCTGGGCATGACCATGCCCGATGCCGCCATCGGCAATGCGGTGCCCGAGGTGATCGCGCATTAGCGTTGTTGACAACAGCAGGTTGATGTTCCCTGCGTGAACGGCCCCCGCCCCAAGGGAAGGCCCGGCTACTTTGCGGCCATTGCGGATGAGGACCACTCCCATCATTGGCCCCTACGAGCTGGAGCGTGACGCCGACATGCTGCGCGTGGCCTTCCGCGCCGAGCAGGAACTGGACATGCCCGCCATGAAGGAGATGCTGCGGCTCATGGGCGTGCTCGATCCGCAGGCGCGGGCGCCCGTGGTGCTCCACTGCCCGGCCCAGGTGCAGGTGAAGGACGAGGTGCGCACGCTGGTGGTGCGGGCCTGCCGCAGCAGCGGTCGTCCGGTGGCCATCGCCACACCCGACCTGGACCTGCGCCTGCAAGTGCAGGTGTTCAAGATGGTGCACCGTCCCGCCTTCACCGTGCGTGTGTTCACCAACCTGGGCGAGGCCGAACGCTGGGCCCGCGAGCACACCGCCCAGCCGCCCCGGCCGGAAGATCCCCTGGCGCAGCCTTCGCGATCATGACCATGGTCCGCCACTGTCGATATGCCTTCCTGCCGGTGGCCCTGCTGTGCGTGGCCTCCCTCCCCGCGCAGGTGGCCGTCCACCTGCTGGGCATGGACCGCGGCACCGACATCGTCGTGCGCGGCACCCGCATGGACGGCACCGATACCACCCTGTTCCTGGAGGCCGTGTGGAGCGGGGTGGACGGCGCGGCACCGACCTTCTCCGTGCACCACGGCGCGCCACCCGCGGCCGGTGATGCGCTGATGCTGGACCGGCTGGTGGAAGCCGGACTGGCCGCCTACCTGGACACCCGCGTGCGCTTCGGTCGCGATGGGGTGCGCTGCGACCTGCCCCCGGAACAAGTGGTGTTCGAACTCGACGCCATGGTCACCGCCGCCTGCGAGACCCACGGCGCCGGCACCCTGTTCCCCGGCTTCAGCGATGCCACCATCGCCCAGCTGGGCCGCCTGCTGCGCCTGGACTGGAGCCGGATGACGCGTCCGGTGGACGGCACCGGCGATGCCGACAAGTACCTGGCCGTGTACCGCTACGTGCGCGCCCAGCGCGATGAGCTGGAGCGCAGTGTCCGCGCCGACCTGCTGCCGCTGGCCGGTGTGCCGGTGACGGGCGAGGTGCCTTCGGCCGGTGCACCACGACCGCAGGTGCAGATCAACTCCACCTGCGGCACCGTGTTCGATGAGGAGAACTTCCTCTGCGCCCTCGACCTGCGCCTGGCCGATGCCGGCCCCGGGGGCGTGGACCCACAGCCCGATCCGGCCCTGTTCCAGTGGATCGACAAACGGGCCGCCGCACCCACCACGCCGCCCGCCGTAGCGGCCGCGCCCACCCCAGTGAAGGTGCGCAAGCGCGACCGCTGGCTGAAGGCCGAGCTCGACGCCATCCACGACCGCATCGGCGCGGTGGACCAACGCAAGGAGCTCTGGGCCCTGCGCGATCGGATGGACGACCTGGAGGACCGGCTCACCAACATCGACATGGAGCTGCGCACCATCAAGGCGGCCCAGGAGGAACGGGCGGACAACCCCATCGCCAACCTGAGCGACCTCACCGGCCGGAACGTCACGGTGCACTTCGACCGCAACGGGGTGGAGCTGGACGCGGCCGCCCGGGTGCTGCTGAACGAGATCTTTGAGCAGATGGCGCGCTCGCCCCAGGACCGCGTGCTGATCACCGGCCACAGCGACCGCAGCGGCGACCCCGCCGTGAACCTGCGCCTGAGCGAGCGCCGCGCCAAGGCCGTGCGCAATTACCTGCTCATGCGCGGCATCGCCGCCGAACGCCTGCTGGTGAACTTCTATGGCGACAGCCGCAGCTCCGGCCCCGACCCGCGCGAACGCCGCGTGGAGGTGGAGTGGCTGCGGTAGCCGGCGCCGCGCCTGGGTGGACCCGTTGTCCCCCTTCCCCAGGAGCGGATCCACCGCGGGCCTTCCCCGCACCGATCAGCCGAGGCCGCCAACCCCATTGCGCAGGCCGTGCGGCCATTGCCCCATCCCGTAGGTCCATTGACTCATTCGGTTATCCCATTGACCCATCCCGTGGGACGATCGATCCGCGACTTCGGAAAGCGATAAAGCAAGTCTGGTAAACGCCCTGAGCACCAGGTGGTCAAGCGTGTGCCTTGATCTCCGGGGTCCCGGTAGGTGCCACTGGGCGCATGCGGAAGAGCACCTCGGCGGTGGTGCCGGGCCCGGTACTGATATGGAAGGTACCGTCGAGCTGCTCTGCCAGGGCCTCGACGATCTCCAGCCCCAGCTGCTCGGGCTTGCGGTTGCCCATGCTGGCGATGCCGTTGCCGTTGTCCTTCACCAGCAGGCGGTGGAGGTCGCCCTCAACCACCTGCACCATCACATCGATGTGGCCGCCGGTGGCGTAGGGGAAGGCGTGGCGGAAGGCGTTGCCGGCCAGCTCGCACAGGATCATGCCCAGGGTGATGGCCGCGTCCTGGTCGGCCTTGATGCCGTTGGTATGCACCTCGTGGCTCACCGTCCGGCTCTGCGGGGCGTACAGATCGGTGAGGGCGCCCATCAGCCCGCGGAAGAAGAGGTCGAGGTCCACCTCGCGCAGGTCCTTCAGCCCGTACAGCTTGTGGTGCACCAAGGCCATGGTGTCGATGCGCAGCTTGCCGCGCAGGAACTCGTCGCGGCTGGGGCCGTCGCCCAGGCGGGAGACTTGAAGGTTGAGCAGGCTGCTCACGATCTGGAGGTTGTTCTTCACGCGGTGGTGCACCTCGCGGTTCAGCACCTCGCGCTCGCCCAGGGCCTTCACCAGCCGCAATTCCTGCTTGCGGTTGCGGCGCTCCTGCCGACGGATGCGGTCCATGGCCTGGCCGCGGCGGATCCAAAGGCAGATGCACAGGATCAGCCCCATGGCGTCCATGACCAGCAGCGCGTAGAGGGTGCGGCGCTCAGGCCGCTGGCCCAACGGGGCCTGGTCGGCGGGGACGAGGGTGCAGAGGCGGAGGGAGCGACCGTTCAGGTCGTACGGGGTCACCTGCAGCAGGTGATCGCCCTCGGGGAGCGCGATGTGGGAAGGGCTCTGCCCCCGGCCGCGCTCCCATTGGGCCAGGGCGGCGGGTATGGCCTTGGCGCTCCAATGGTCGGCGGGGATGCGGTTCAGCAGGCGGCCGTCGTCCGTGATGAGGAAGTGGACCATGGCGTGCTGGTGCATGGTGTTGTCAGCGAGCCATTCGGAACGCTGAGGCGCCACATGGAACATCAGCACCTGGTCGGGCCCGCCCGATGCCGGGGTGCGGATGCGGTACGAGGCCCACATGGCCTGCAGGCCATCGCGCAGGACGGGTGCGCTGGCCCATATCGGCACGTCGCGGTTGTTTTCCAGGGCCTTGCTCATCCAGCCCTCGGTGCGGGGGTCGGGCAGTGGCGGGATCACCACCCGGGATGTCTGGGTGCGGGCGCCGGGCGTTTCGGGCACCCGCTGTTCGGTGGAAACGATGCGCCCGCCCTGCACGCGGCGGGTGCTCACCAGCAGCGCATCACCGCTGCGCGTCAGGCCGAAGGTGTTGCCCTGTCCATCGGCCAAGGTCACGCCCACGATGGGCCAATTGCTCGCCATCAAGGATCGCCAGCGGTCCATCAGCCGGGTGGTGTCGATCCGGGGCTGGGCTGAGATGGTGAAGGCCTCCTGCATCAGACGCTCCTCGGCACTGGTGAAGAAGGCGTCGGCGCGCACCTTCATCACCTGCTGGGCCCGCACCATGAGGGCGGCGGCCTGCATCTGCCGGCGCTGCTCCTCGCGGTGGAGGGAAAGCCCGATGTAGGCGCCGATGAGCACCATCAGCCCGGTGAGGGCCGCGAGCAAGCGCTGGTCCTTACGGTCGCCTTTGTTCATGGACACACCTCCGGTCGCACATCGGAGCGGGTGAGCTCGATCTGGGTGTCACCGCTGCGCACCTGCTCGTTGCTGAGGCGGGTGGAGATGAAGTAGAAGCCGTTGAGGCGGCCGTTGAGCGTGCGGCCGGCGCGGATGCAGGTGTCGGCCGTGAAGGTCTCCACCGTGCGGCCCTGGTAGTACAGGCCGATCTCCAGCGACACGCTGCGGTCCTCGCTGGTGGTGTTCTCCAGGCGCAGGTGCAGTTCGGAGGGCTTGCCGGTGGCGTGGCGCCATCGGTAGCTGATGTCCACGCCATCGTGCATGCCCTTGTAGGCCCAGGGTGCCGGGGCACAGGCCATCAGGGCGGCAAAGGCCAGGAGCGGGATGGTGCGCTTCATGGTCGCAAGGTACCGATGGCGGCGATGGCGCGCTCCAGTGCCGTGTCGTCCACGTGGAGGTGGGTCACCATGCGCACCATGCCCGGCCCAAAGGCCACGGCCAGCACACCCTGGTCGCGCAGCCCGGTGAGGAAGCGTTCCACGGTGATGGAAGGGCGGAGCGTGGCCACCACGATGTTGGTCTCCACGGGAAGTACCTCGGCCACGCAGGGGCTGGTGGCGAGGGCCTCGCCCAGGCGGCGGGCGCGGGCATGGTCCTCGGTCAAGCGGTCCACATGGTGGTCCAGCGCGTGCAGCCCGGCGGCGGCGATGATGCCGGCCTGGCGCATGCCACCGCCCAGGCGTTTGCGCACGCGGCGCGCCTCGTCGATGAAGGGGCGGGACCCCACGAGCACGCTGCCCACGGGTGCGCCCAGCCCCTTGCTCAGGCAGATGGAGATGGAGTGGCACACGGCGCCCCAGTCGGCGGGCGTGGTGCCGTCCACGGCCATGGCGTTGAAGATGCGTGCGCCGTCCATGTGCAGGGCCAGGTGGTGGCGGTCGCACACCGCGCGGATGCGGCGCACCTGGGCGATGTCCCACACACTGCCGCCGCCGCGGTTGGCGGTGTTCTCCACGTTCACCAGGCGGGTGCGGGGGCGGTGCGGGTCGGCGGGGTCGTTGATGGCGGCCTCCACCTGCTCGGCGGTGAAGCGGCCGCGGTCGCCGGTGAGCAGGGCCACGCTGCAGCCGCTGGTGGCCATGATGCCGCCGCCCTCGTAGCGGTAGATGTGCATGCCGGCATCGCCGATCACCTCGTCGCCCGGACGGGTGTGCACGCGCACGGCGATCTGGTTGGTCATGGTGCCGCTGGGGCAGAACAGGCCGGCTTCATGGCCGAAGAGCGCGGCCAGGCGCTCCTCCAAGGCCTTTGTGGTGGGGTCCTCGCCGAAGACATCGTCGCCCACCGGGGCTTGGTGCATGGCCGCGCGCATGGCGGGCGTGGGCTGCGTCACGGTGTCGCTGCGCAGATCGATCATGGGGGCAAGGTAGCAGGCGCACCTCCTATGGAAGCTTGTTGAAGGGGACGTGGAGGACAGTGCCGGACGACGAGCGGACGCACAGGAGGTACCGGCCGGGGGGGAGGTGGCCGACGGCCATCCGGCCCGAGGCTGCGGGCGGAGCGGTGGCCACGAGGCGGCCCAGGGCATCGCGCACATCCATGGACATCGGTCGTTCGCCCGGCCATTGCACGGTGATGTGGTCCATGGCGGGGTTGGGGTACACGGTGAGGCGGGAGTCCTCGGTGGAGGCGACACCCACGTCGATGCTCAACTGCCACCAGTCGTTGTGGCGTTCCCCGCCGCCCAGGCCCAGGCCCATGAACAGGGCGCTGATCCCGGGTTGGTCCACATGCTCCAGCACGGCCCCGCGTCGTGGGCCTCCCGCGAAGTCGGGGTAGGGGGCCGGCGACCAGCTGTCGGTGAGCGGATCGTACGCCCAGGTGTCGGCATGCTCCTGGCTGGTGGAGGAGGAGCCGCCCACCACGACGCCGGCGGCGGCGCGGTGCCAGAAGCGCGCCACGGGCAGCGGGGCGATGGCGGTCCAGGTGTCGAGGTCGGGGTGGTAGCGGAAGGCGTCGGTCAGCGGATCGTGGTCCACGTTGGAGCCGCCCACCACCACGGGCAACGGAAGACCGAAGGCGGCGGCGCGCTGGCGGGCCGCACCGGGCAGGGGCGCGCGGGGCATCCATGTGTCGCTCGCAGGATCGTAGCGCCAGCACTCGGCGGTGGGTTCATCATCGCCCAGCTGACCGGCGACGATGTACGCCTGGCCGGCATGGGTGAAGGCCACGGCCGAGCGGCGGCCCGGGCCGGGCAGCGGGGTGCGTTCGGTCCATGTGTCCGTGGCCGGGTCGTACATCCACAGTTCGTTCAGCTCCAGGGCATCGTCGAGCCCCCCGAAGAGGTAGCCGTGTCCGTTCAGGCTGAAGCCCACGGCATATTGGCGCGGCGCGGCGGGCAGGGAGGCCACCGGCGCCCAGCTTTGGTCGATCACATCGTAGCGCCACCAGTTGTTGGTGAGGCCCCAGCCCACCTCGCGCCCCGTGCCCACGTATATGGCGGTGCCGATGGTGAATGCGGCGGCGTCGTCGCGGGCCGTGCCGGGGAAGGCGGGCAGCGGGGTCCACTGCTGGGCGGCCGCGGTCAGACCGGCGAACAGCCACGGGACCAGCAGGGTGCGCATGCGCCGAAGGTATCACCGGGCGGCCGGGCCGTTGCGCCTGAACGGGGTGGCCTTGGGCGCCATCGGCGGATCGGCCACGGTGGATGGTCGACGCGTTGGGGAAGTGGGGGCGGCGAAGTGGTCAATGGCGCCCCACCGGGCAACCCTCAGGAGCCCCAGCGTTCCACCCACGGCGCCATGCAGGCAGGCATGCCGATCTTCGCCCCTGTCATGAACGGATCCTTTGAGCGGGTGGAGGTGAACGGCGTGCGACTGGCCGTGCAGCGCCATCGGTGCGCCGACCGTGCTGATGCGCCCACGCTGGTCTTTTTGCACGATTCGCTCGGGGCGATCACCACGTGGCGCGACCTTCCCGTGGAGGTCGGCAGGGCCCTCGGTGCCGATGTGCTGGTGTACGACCGCCAGGGCTATGGCCGCTCCGATGCGTTCGGCCCCACGCCGCGCGCCGCCGACTACATGCACCGCGAGGCCGATGTGCTGGAGGCCCTGCTGGCCCGGGAGCACATCGAACGCGCCATCCTCTTCGGCCACAGCGACGGCGGCACCATCGCCCTGCTGGCGGCGGCCCGGCACCCACGGCGCATCGCGGCCGTGATCACCGAGGGGGCGCACGTGTTCGTGGAGGAGGTGACCCTGGCCGGCATCCGCGCCGCCGGGAAGCAGTTCGCCACCACCGACCTGCGCGCGCGACTGGTGAAGCACCACGGCGATCGCACCGACGCGCTCTTCGCCGCCTGGACGAATACCTGGCAGGCACCCTTCTTCCGCGACTGGGACATCACCGCGGAGATCACCGCGATCCGCTGCCCGGTGCTGGTGTTGCAGGGCGTGGACGATCCCTATGGCACCGAGGCGCAGGTGGAGGCCATTGTGCAGGCCGTGGGCGAGGGTGCCGTGAAGTACATGGTGCCGGGTGCCCGGCATACCCCGCACAAGGAGGCACCGGCGATCACCATGGAGCTGGTGCTGCAATTCCTGCGTGATCGGCCCGCGGCAGATCAATAGGCGATCGGGGAAGTGCTTGCCCGTGCTGGGGTGACCCGACCTATGGTGCGTGGGGCGTGGTCCGGAGGAAAAGGCGGCGCATCCGCGTGATCCATGCGGCAGGGCGGTGGATGGACCGTGATGCGGGGTCGGCGGCATGCGATCGGTCGTGCGGAGGGCACCAACACCCATCGACCATGGCTGAACGAACGAACCGCAAGACCACCAAGAAGGCCGCGAGCAAGCGCACCACTTCCCCGGCGAAGAAGACGGCGGGCCGGCGCACGACGGCGAAGAAGGCCGCTCCCCGGAAAGCGGGGAAAGGGGCGCCGAAGCAGGCAGCGGCGAAAAAGGCCGCGTCGGCCAAGAAGACCGCCAGCAAGCGGGCCGCCTCACCGGTGAAGAAGACGGCGACCAAGCGCACCACTTCCGCCGCGAAGCAGACCGCCAGCAAGCGGGCCGCCTCACCGGTGAAGAAGACGGCGACCAAGCGCAGCACGCGACGGTCCGTACCCACCGCGAAGGAGGTGCAAGTGGAGCGTCCGGTGCAGGACAGCACCGCCAACTGGCCCAACGCTTTGGAGGCCGCGCACGACCAGCCGCAGACGCTGCCGGCCCAGCACCTCGATCCGCGTGCGGCGTTGCACACGGTGCAGGGCTCGCCCAACGAGCACCATCCGGGATCCACCCGTCGTGCCGGTGCCACGCGCGGCCGGCCGGGTTCCCAGCCCGAACGCAAGCGGCACCAATACCCCGGCAGCAACAACCCGAACCGGGGAAGTGCCCGCAGTGCCGAGGCCAAGGGACGCCGTCGCGACAACATGCATCAGGGCGGTTGAGCGGGAGGGCAGGTGCGGCGGCCGCGATGGGCATCATCACCGTGCAGCCCGCGCCCGGCCTTTCTTTGCGGCATGATCCCCGTGCTCACCGCCGCACAGGTGCGGGAGGCCGATGCCGCCACCATCGCCGCGCAGGGCATCAGCTCCCTGGAGTTGATGGAGCGGGCGGCCACGCGCTGTGCCGAACGCATCCTGATGCGCCACCGGGCCGGCGACCTGGGGCCGCCCGATGCGCTCGCCTATGTGGTGCTGGCCGGCATGGGCAACAACGGCGGCGATGGCCTGGTGATCGCCCGGCTGCTGCACGGCGCGGGCGTGCCGGTACGCGTGGTGCGGGTGCGCCACCGCGCCGAGCCCTCTGCCGATCAAGCCGCCAACTGGGCGCGCCTGCAAGGGCTTGCCATCCCCACCACCGACCACACCGGAGAAGAGCCGCTGGCCTTTGCATCCGGTGAAGTGATCATCGATGCCATCCTCGGCATCGGCGCGCGGGGAAGCAGTACGCTGCTGCGGGCCGTGGCGCAGGCGGTGCGGCAGGCGCATCGTCCCGTGATCGCGGTGGACATGCCCAGCGGGCTGCCATCGGACCCCGACGGCCCGGTGGACCCGCACGATGTGGTACCGGCCACGTGGACCATCACTTTCGAAGTGCCCAAGCTCGCCCTGCTGATGCCGGACCATGCCGCGTTCACGGGGCATTGGGAGGTGATCTCGATCGGCCTGGAGCAGGCGTTCATCACCGCACTGCCCACCCGGCACCACGTGTTCCAGGCGGACGATGCGGTGCGGCTGCTGCCCGGTCGTCCGCGCGCCGGTCACAAGGGCACCTTCGGCCATGCCCTGGTCGTGGGTGGATCGCCGGGGCGGGCCGGGGCGATGGTGTTGGCCACGCGCGCGGCCCTGCGCAGCGGTGCGGGACTGGTCACCGCGCATGTGCCCGAAGTGGCGGTCCCCGTGCTGCAGACCCGCTGCCCCGAGGCCATGTGCACGTTCACGCGCCACGCCGCTGTAGTGAGCGATCTGCCGGCCGGCCCCTGGTCGGCGGTGGGCATCGGGCCCGGGCTGGGCACCCATGGCGACAGCGCACAGGTGATCAAGCGCCTGCTGCAGGACGCTCCGGGGCCGCTGGTGATCGATGCCGACGGCCTCAACATCCTCGCCGAGAACCGGACGTGGCTGGCCTTCCTGCCACCGCTCACCATCCTCACGCCGCATCCGAAGGAGTTCGACCGGCTGTACGGTGCTCCGGCGGCCACGAGTGCCGAGCGCCTGGAGCGGGCCCGCGAAATGGCCGTGCGCCACAATGCGGTGGTGGTGCTGAAAGGCGCGTTCACCGCGGTGTGCGACCCGCAGGGCGGGGTGACGTTCAACGCCACGGGCAATCCCGGCATGGCCCGGGGCGGCAGCGGCGATGCCCTCACCGGGCTGCTCACGGGCCTGCTCGCGCAGGGCATGCATCCGGTGGCGGCCGCGCGCCTGGGCGTGTGGCTGCATGGGCTGGCGGGCGATGTGGCCGCCGGCGACCTGGGCATGGACGGCATGACGGCCATGGACCTGGTGGAAGCCCTTCCCGCCGCGTGGCAGCGGCTGCGCACCCACCCCACCGAACGCCCCACCGCGTGATGATCCCGGTGCTATCGGCCTTCTACTTCGGCAGCGTGGAGCACTACCGGCTGCTGGCCCGCCATCCGCACGTGATCATCGATGTGGGCGAGCATTACGAGCGTCAGAGCCACCGCACCCGCACGCGCATCGTGGGGCCGAACGGGGTGCAGGACCTATGCGTGCAGGTGGCGCGGCGCTCGGGTGAGAAGATCCCCATGCGCACCCTGGGGCTGAGCTATGCCGAGACCTGGCCCCACCAGCACCTGCACGCCATCCGCAGTGCCTATGGCAAGGCGCCTTGGGCCCTGCACTTCATCGACGACATTGCGGGGGTGCTGCTGCGCCGGTACGACCGCCTGGTGGACCTGGACCTGGCCACCCTGCAGCTGGGTGTGAAATGGCTGGGGCTCGACACGCGGATCGAGGTGCGCGAGCAATACGTGGAGCCGGTGGGCGAGGGGACGGACCTGCTGGACCTGCGCCGGAGCCTCCACCCCAAGCGCCCGCTGCCGGCCGAGGTGCCCGTATGCCCGCCCTACACGCAGGTGTTCGCCGACCGCCACGGCTTTGTGGAGCGGCTCAGCGTGATCGATCTGGTGTGCAACTGCGGGCCCGACGCGCGCCGGATCGTGCGGGCCTAGGGCCTTCCTGCGGCCATGGCCGTGAAGGCGTACGGCGTGCGGTAGCTCGACTCCGGCATCTGGATCCCCACGATCGTCATGTCGTCCACCTGGGGGAGCTGCCCCTTCCAGGCATCGAAGGCCTCCTCGATGCGGGCGCGGCGCTGGGCCATGGGCAGATGGTCCACATCGAGCAGCAGCTCCCGCAATCGGCGCGAGAGGAACTTCTTGCCCTTTTCACCGCCGAACTGGTCCACCAGGCCGTCGGTCATCAGGTAGATGGTGTCGCCCGGCCGGAGGTTGAGGCAGTGGGTGGGGAAGCGCGAGGCGCACTCGCTGCGGCCGATGGGCTGGCGGTGGGCCCGGAGTTCGTTCACGGTGCCGCCGGCCACGATGAAGAGGTCGGAGTTGGCGCCGCTCCACGCCACGGTGCCCGCGGGGTCGATGGTGCAGAGGGAGATGTCCATCCCCTCGGTCATGTGCGCAGAGCTGGCCAGGCGCTCCTGCACCAGCTCGCGGGTCATGTCCAGGATCATGCCCGGCTCGGTGAAGCCGAACTCGTTCACCACGCGGTCAAGCTGGTTGCTGCACATGGCGGCCAGCAGGGCGCCGGTCACGCCATGCCCGGTGCAGTCGGCCACGGCGAACATCACCTTGTCCGCCCGCCGGGCCAGCCAGTAGAAGTCGCCGCTCACGAAGTCGCGCGGCCGGTAGATGCAGAAGTGATCGGGCAGGAGTTCCTGCATCTTGGTCTGCCCGGGCAGCATGGCCTGCTGCACCCGGCGGGCCCAGGCGATGTTGGCGTGTTGCTCGCGGAGGTTGCTCTCCAACGCGGCGGTCCGTTCGGCCACGCGGCGTTCCAGCTCCTGGTGCACCCGGACCAGCTCGATGGTGGTCGCGGTGATGTCGGTGAGGGCTTCCAGGATGCGCACCTCCTGCTCGGTGGGCGTACGTGACTCACGCCAATAGGTGCCCACCGCCCCCAGGGGGTCGTTCTTGCGGATGGGCGCCATCACCAGGCTGCGCACGAAGGTGGGCTCGTAGAGGTCCACCGGGATGCGGGCGTCGGCGTAGATGTCGGGGATCACCACGGTGGCCTTGTGGAGCATGCTCCACCCGCTGATGCACGAATGCACCGGGAAGCGGCTGCCTTTCCACAGGGGGGAGATGGCGTCCTCATCGGCATAATGGCAGAGGAGGCCTTCAGGGCCGTGGTCCAGCAGGACGAAGGTGGCGCCGTCGGCACCGGTGAGCTCCCGCGCGGCCCGGCGCACCACGGCCATCACCATGTCCATGTCGCGGGCATGGGAGAGCTCTTCGCAAACGGCCACCAGGCGGTCCAACAAGTGGAGGCTGATGCGCCGGTCCGTGTGAGGGCGGGCAATGGCCATGAGGAGAGCGGGGTTCTACGCGCGCCGTAGCGCTAAAGTTCGGGCATGCGGGTACGAGTCGCCAAGCCCCGCATGGGCCGGCTACCTTTGTGCGCCATGCCATTCGCCCTCACGCGGCTGCGTCTGCTCCACTTCCGCAACCATGCCGAACTGGCCTGGGAGCCCGGGCCGCAGGTGAACTGCATCACCGGCCCCAACGGCGTGGGCAAGACCAACCTGCTGGACGCGGTGCACTACCTGGCCCTGGGCAAGAGCTACTTCGAGCCCACCGACCAGCACCACATCCTGCATGGCCAGGACATGTTCATGGTGCAGGGCACGTTCCGGACCGAGGCCGGCGACGATGAACTGATGTGCAGCGTGCGGCGCGGCCAGCGCAAGCTGATGAGCCGCAACCGCAAGGAGTACGCGCGCCTGGCCGACCACGTGGGGCGCTACCCCGTGGTGATGATCACGCCCTACGACGCCGTGCTGGTGAGCGGTGGGAGCGAGGTGCGCCGCCGCTTCCTCGACGGGCTGATCGCGCAGTTCGACAAGGCCTACCTGGACCGGCTGATCCGGTACAACCGCGTGCTGGTCCAGCGCAACACCCTGTTGAAGCGCTTCGCCGAGCAGGGGGGCGGCGCCCTGAGCGCGCTGGAGCCGTGGGACATGCAGCTGGACGAGCTGGGCACGGCGGTGCATGCCGCCCGCACCGAACTGATGGACCGGCTGGTGCCGCTGCTCAACACCCATTATGCGGCCATTGGGTCGGGGCCCGAGCAGGTGGCGCTGGAGTACCGGTCCGACCTCACCGACACGCCCCTGCGAGAGCTGCTCGCCGCCGCCTGGGACCGCGACCGCTCCGCCCAGTACACCACCGTGGGCGTGCACAAGGACGACCTGGAGTTCACCATCAACGGGCGGCCGTTGAAGCGCTTCGGCTCGCAGGGCCAGCAGAAGACCTACCTCATCGCCCTGAAGCTGGCCCAGTTCAGCCTCACCCACGCGCACACCGGCATGCGGCCCATCCTGCTGCTGGACGACATCTTCGACAAGATCGACCCCCAGCGGATGCGGGGACTGCTCCGCATGTTGGGCGACGACCGATTCGGCCAGGTGTTCATCACCGACACCGATGCACCGCGCCTGCTGGCCGCCCTCGACGGCCTGGGGCTCGATGTGCGCACCTTCCCCATGGACCACAAGCCCGCCGACCATGCCGCGCCCGAACGAACGATCGCTCAGTGAGGCCCTGAAGGACCTGGTGCAGGACCTGGGCCTGCGCGCCAAGCTGGATGAAAGCGCCATCCGCGCCGATTGGGAGACCATCGTCGGTGGCATGATCGCGCGCCACACCACCGGCCTGCGCCTGCTGAGCGGCCGCCTGCACGTGAAGGTGGACAGCGCCCCCCTGCGGCAGGAGATGACCTACATGCGCGAGGACCTGCGCCTGCGGATCAACGAGAAGCTGGGCCGGGAAGTGGTGCGGGAGGTGGTGGTGGAGTGATCCACCGGCCGGCCAACGGCCATAAAACCACGGTGGGACTGGCGTTGCCGTAGGGGCATAGGAATTCCGGACGATCGGCTTAGTTTTACCGGACCCCACAAATCAAAAACCCATGCCAAGATCCCTACCCTTATCAACCCACTTGACGCTGGCCGCGATGCTGGCGTTGTCCGGCCCGGCCATGGCCCAGGGCGATTGCCTCACCACTTTCCAATGGCCCACCGGTGCCGTCACCGTGCCCACCACGGGCGCCGTGACGAACATCTCCACGTGCAACTTCCTCGGTGAGCACTCCGCCATTACGGGCATCGTCCCCGGGGGGAACTATCAGTTCACCGTGAGCGTGCCGGCCTACATCACCGTGCGCGAAGGCGCCTACAACGGCCCGGTGGTGACCCAGGGCTATGCACCGGTGCAGGTGATCGGCGCCAGCGGCGCCAACCTCTATCCGCACTGGACCGTCAACGAGAACTGCGACGAGGCCAGCAGCTGCGTGACCACCTCCGTGCAGATGCTGCTCGACTGCACTCCGCCGCTGGTGAACTATTCCTTCGTGGAGGACTGCGACGCCGGCACTTTCGATGTGGTGCTGCAGATCAACTCCGTGGGCGATGGCGGCACGGTGGACGTGGCCGTGACCATCGGCGGTGAGACGACCGTGGAAAGCGGCCTCGGCGTCGGGCCTTTGGTGCTCGGCCCCTTCCCCTTGGGCAGCACGCCCGCGGTGGTGGTGCAACACGCCACCGACCCCCTGTGCAACGTGGACCTGGGCACGCTGCAGTTCGTGACCAACTGCCCGCTGCCCGTGGTGTGCGGCGAGGCGGCCCTGCAGCAGAGCTACTGCTACGACAACAACGACAACAGCCACTGGGCGTATGAGTCCATCGGTTCCGGTGCGCTGCGCATCACGTTCCTGGCCGGCACGATCGAATCGGCCAACTGGGACCACCTGACGATCTACGACGGTCCGGACGCCAGCGGCCCGGTGCTCTTCAACCACACCCAGACCAGCCAGTTCAACCTGGCCGGCCTGCAACTGACCTCCGCTTCGGGCTTCCTCTACATGGCCATGAGCAGCGACGGCTCCGTCAGCTGCACCTCCGGGTCACAGACCCAGTGGCAGTGGGAGGTGGTGTGCCTGGACTGCTCCCTGCCCACGGCACAGGTCTCCGTTGATGAGGATTGCGATGCGGGCGAGTTCACCATCACGGTGGACGTGACCAGCACGGGCGACGGCTCCACGGTGGACCTCGCATACACGGTGAACGGCGGCACCCAGCAAGTGGTGGCCGGTGTGGGCACCGGTCCCCACGTGCTCGGCCCCTTCTTGAACGGCTCCACGGTGAACGTGCGCGTGGAGCACGAGAGCAGTGACGCCTGCGACGTGGACCTGGGCTCGATCAGCGACTCGGGCAACTGCCCGGCCATCGTGGTTTGCGGTGCGCCCGCCCTGCAGGAGACGTACTGCTACACCAACTTCGACAACACCAGCTGGGCCTATCTGGTGGACGGCTCCGGTTCGATGCGCCTGACCTTCCTGGCCGGCACCATCGAGTCCGCCAGCTTCGATCACCTCACGATCTACGACGGACTGGATGCCAGCGGACCCGTGCTCTTCAACCACACCCAGACCAGCCAGTTCAACCTGGCCGGCCTGCAGGTGTATTCCACCACGGGCAGCCTGTTCATGGTGGTGACGAGCGATGTCTCCAGCAGCTGCGCCGGCGGTGGCCAGAGCCAGTGGCAGTGGGAGGTGGAGTGCCTGGATTGCAACGTGCCCGTGGCCACGGTGAGCCTCGATGAGGACTGCACCACCAGCACCTACACCCTGACGGTGGACGTGTCCAGCACCGGTGACGCCTCGACGGTGGACATCGTGTACAGCGTGAACGGCGGCCCCGCCGAGGTGGAAGCCGGCGTGGGCACCGGTGCCATCGTGCTCGGTCCCTTCCCCACGGGCTCCACCGTGCAATTGGGTCTGGAGCACGCGAGCAACCCGATCTGCAACGTGGACCTGGGCTCGTTCATCGACTCGGGCGAATGCCCCGTGATCGTGACCTGCGGTGCGGCGCCCCTGCAGCAGACCTACTGCTACACCAACAACGACAACCAGTCGTGGCTGTACCAGGGCAGCGGCCCCGGCATGCTTATGCTCACCTTCCTGGCAGGGACCATCGAGTCGGCCAGCTGGGACCACCTCACCATCTATGACGGCCTCGACGCCACCGGCCCCATCCTCTTCAACCACACGCAGACCAGCCAGTTCAACCTGGCCGGCCTGGAGGTGACCTCCACCACGGGCAGCATCTATATGGTGATGACCAGCGACGGCTCCGTCAGCTGCAACTCCGGGGTGCAGACCCAGTGGCAGTGGCAGGTGGTGTGCCTCGACTGCACTGCGCCGACCACCGCGTTCGCCATCGTGCAGGACTGCGACAACTACCAATACTTCGTGGATGTGACCGTGAGCGACCTGGGCTCGGAAGCGGCCTGGCAGATCACGAACACGGGCGGTGCGCCGATGGTGGACGTGACGGCCGTGGGCACCTACCAGGTGGGGCCGTTCACCTCGGGTGTGCCGGTGACCATCACCCTGTCGTACCCCGATGTGCTGTGCGTCCTGAGCTCGGGCACGCTGGTGAACCCGCTGTGCCCCCAGGTGGTGTGCGGCGCCACGCCGATCGAGGAGACCTACTGCTATGTGGCCAATGACAACCACGCCTGGTCGTACACCCTCCCGGGCGGCTCCGGCACGCTGCGTCTGGTGTTCCAACGCGGCACCATCGAGAGCAGCTCCTTCGACCGCCTGCACATCTACGATGGCTCTGATGAGACCGGCGCGGTGCTGTTCACCCACACCAACACGGTGACCTCGAACCTGGGTCCCACGGGCAGCGCCATCCTCAGCGCGGCGGGCAACTACTACGGCGTGGACGTGACCTCCACCACGGGCAGCATCTACATGGTGCTGCAGAGCGACGCCATCATCCAGTGCGCCACCTCCACCAACTACGACCCGTTCGAGTGGAGCGTGTTCTGTGAAGGCTGCGCTCCGCCGGGCCTCACCTACACCGTGGTGGACGATTGCCCGTACCGCAGCTTCTCGGTGCAGGTCGATCTGAGCGCCGTGGACCCCGCCGGTGTGGAACTGTTCAACACCTACACGGGTGAATCCATGGTGGCCACCAGCGTCGGCGAGTACACCTTCGGCCCGTACCCCTTGAACGACGCCGCCCACTTCGAGGTGCGCCCGCTGGACCAGCCCTCCTGCTTCTATGTGAGCGACACCCTCACCTACACCGCCGAGGAGTGTGTGATCCTGGGTTGCGGCCCCGCCACCTACGGGTACTGCTACCCCAACAACGACGACCGTTGGTACACCTATCGTTCCACCACGGGCCAGCCGGTGTTCATCTCCTTCCAAGGCGGGCAGATGTTGAGCGGCGACCAGGTGGTGCTGTACGACGGTGCGGATGAGACCGCCCCGGTGCTGTACCAAGGCAACTTCGGGGGCGACCTCTCGGGTCTGATGATGTCGAGCACCAACCCCACCAACACCATGACCATGCGCATCCTCACCAACGGCACCGGCAGCTGCGCCGATGGCGGCGTGGGCCTGCCCATGACCTGGAGCGTGATGTGCGGTTCCGTGGGCATCGATGAGCTGGAAGGCCGCGATGCCGTGAACGTCTACCCCGTACCGACCAACGGCCTGCTGCAAGTGCACATTTCCGATGCCACGTGGACGGATGTGCGCGTGCGGGTGATGGACCTGAGCGGCCGCGTGGTGGCCCAGCCCACCGAGCTGCTGCAAGGCGGCACCACCACCGCGATCGACCTCGGCAGCCTGGGCTCGGGCCTGTACCTGATGCGGATGGAGAGCAACGACCGCACCCAGGAGCTGCGGATCCAGGTGCTCCACTGATCGTGGTACGAACGCCAACGGAAGAGGCCCGGCGCATGCCGGGCCTCTTTCATTATCGGGGTGCGGGAAAGGAGAGGGGGCGTCCTCAGGCGAACTGCTGCACGCTGAGCGCGATGATGCGGCAGCACTCCAAGAGCTGCTCCTCCGTGATGACCAGGGGCGGGGCGAAGCGGATGATGTCGCCGTGCGTGGGCTTGGCCAGCAGACCGTTGTCGCGCAGCAGCAGGCACAGTTCCCAGGCGGTCTGCGGCGTGCCATCGGGTGCGGTGCGTGGCTCGATGATCAGGGCGTTGAGCAGGCCCATGCCGCGCACGAGCTTCACGAAGGGGAACGCCTCCACGAGCTTCTGCATCTCGGCGCGGAACAGCACGCCCAGGCGCTCGGCATTCGCGGTGAGCCCCTCATCCTGGATGATGGCCAGGGCCTCCATGGCCAGGCGGGCGGCCATGGGGTTGCCGCCGAAGGTGCTGCCGTGGCTGCCCGGGGTGAAGACCTCCATCACGGGGTCGTCGGCCAGCACCAGGCTCACGGGATACATGCCGCCGCTCACCGCCTTGCCCAGGATCACCACGTCGGGGCGCTCGCCGCTGTGCGCCGTGCAGAGCATGCGTCCCGTACGCGCGATGCCGGTCTGCACCTCATCGGCCATGAACAGCACGTTCTTCGCCCGGCAGGCCCGGATGGCGCGACCGATGTAGTCCGCATCGGGCACGAACACGCCGGCCTCGCCCTGGATGGGCTCCACCAGGAAGGCGCACACGGTGGGGTCCTCCAAGGCCTTCTCCAGCGCGGGAATGTCGTTGTAGGGGATCACCACGAAGCCCGGGGTGAAGGGGCCGAAGTCCGTGTTGCTTTCCGGGTCGGTGCTGGCACTGATGATGGTGATGGTGCGGCCGTGGAAGTTGCCGGCACAGACGATGATCTTGGCTTGATCGCGGGGGATGCCCTTCCGGACATAGCCCCAGCGCCGCGCCATCTTCATGGCGGTCTCCACCGCCTCGGCGCCCGTGTTCATGGGCAGCATCTTGTCGTAGCCGAACGTGGTGCACACGTACTCGGCATAGCGGCCCAGCTGGCTGTTGTAGAAGGCGCGGGAGGTGAGGGTGATCTCGGCGGCCTGCTCCTGCATGGCCTTCACCAGGCGCGGGTGGCAGTGGCCCTGGTTCACGGCGCTGTATGCGCTGAGGAAGTCGTAGTACCGCTTGCCCTCTACGTCCCACACGAACACCCCCTGGCCGCGGTCGAGCACCACCGGCAGCGGGTGGTAGTTGTGCGCGCCGTACTTGTCCTCCAGCGCGATGGCTTGCTGGGTGCGGGTGGTGGAAGAGCTGATCTGCATGGGATGGGAGCTTGTGCCGCGAAGGTACCAAGCCCCGCCGAGCCGGGTGGCGCGCGGCGAAGGGTGAAGGGCGCAGGTCGTACATTTGCCGCCCTGTTCGCGGGCCGTACGCCGGGCCGTGGCATGCGGAATGAAGATCAACGTGACCCTTCCCGACGGTTCGGTGCGGACGTACGACCCCGGCACCACGGCCATGGACGTGGCCCGCAGCATCAGCGAGGGGCTGGCCCGCAACGTGCTCAGCGCCAAAGTGAACGGCGAGGTGCGCGATGCCAACCGGCCCCTGCCCGGTGACTGCACCCTGGCCCTGCTCACCTGGAACGACCCCGAGGGCAAGGCCACCATGTGGCACAGCAGCGCGCACGTGATGGCCGAGGCCATCGAGGCGCTGTACCCCGGCGCCAAGTTCGGCATCGGTCCCGCCATCGAGAACGGATTCTACTACGACATCGACCTGGGCGACCGCACCCTGGGCGAGCACGACTTCGCCGCCATCGAGAAGAAGTTCAAGGAGCTGGCCGCGCAGAAGCTCACCTTCACGCGCACCGAGGTGAGCAAGGCCGACGCCATCAAGTACTTCACCGAGAAGGGCGACGAGTACAAGCTGGAGCTGATCGAGGGCCTGAACGACGGCGAGATCACCTTCTACCAGCAGGGCAACTTCACCGACCTGTGCCGTGGTCCGCACATCCCGGACACTTCGCACATCAAGGCCTTCAAGCTGCTGAACGTGGCCGGTGCCTACTGGCGCGGCGATGAGAAGCGCAAGCAGCTCACCCGGCTCTACGGTATCACCTTCCCCAAGCAGAAGGAACTGGACGAGTACCTGGCCATGCTGGAGGAGGCCAGGAAGCGCGACCACCGCAAGCTGGGGCGGGAGATGGACCTGTTCACCTTCAGCGAGCGGGTGGGGGCCGGGCTGCCGCTCTGGCTCCCCAAGGGCGCGGCGCTGCGCGAGCGTCTGGCCGACTTTCTGAAGACCGCCCAAGAGAAGGCCGGCTACCTGCCCGTGGTCACCCCGCACATCGGGGGCAAGGCCCTGTACGAGACCAGCGGCCACTGGGAGAAGTACGGCAAGGACAGCTTCCAGCCGATCAGCACCCCGCAGGAGGGCGAGCTGTTCATGCTGAAGCCCATGAACTGCCCGCACCACTGTGAGATCTTCGCCAGCCGCCCCCGCAGCTACAAGGACCTCCCCCTGCGCCTGGCCGAGTTCGGCACGGTGTACCGCTACGAGCAGAGCGGCGAGCTGCACGGCCTGGCCCGTGTGCGCGGTTTCACCCAGGACGACGCTCACCTCTTCTGCCGTCCCGACCAGGTGAAGGAGGAGTTCAAGAAGGTGATCGATCTGGTGCTGCTGGTGCTGAGGGCCTTGGACTTCAAGAACTTCGAGGCCCAGGTGAGCCTGCGCGACAAGGAGGACCGCAGCAAGTACATCGGCAGCGAGGAGAACTGGGAGAAGGCCGAGCAGGCCATCATCGAGGCCGCGGCCGAGAGCGGTCTCCACACCATCGTGGAGTACGGCGAGGCGGCCTTCTACGGCCCGAAGCTCGACTTCATGGTGAAGGACGCCCTGGGCCGCCGCTGGCAGTTGGGCACCATCCAGGTGGACTACAACCTGCCCGAGCGCTTCGAGCTGGAGTATGTGGGCAGCGACAACCAGAAGCACCGCCCCGTCATGATCCACCGGGCGCCCTTCGGCAGCTTGGAACGGTTCATCGCGGTGATCATCGAGCACACCGGTGGGCGCTTCCCCCTGTGGCTCGCCCCCGAGCAGGCCATCGTGCTGCCGATCAGCGACAAATACGTCGATGACGCCCACCGGATGGTCGATATCTTGAAGAATTCCGATATTCGCGCCTCCGTTGACGAGCGGAGCGAGAAGATCGGCCGGAAGATCCGCGATGCGGAACTGGCGAAATTCCCGTTCATGCTCGTGATCGGAGAGAAGGAGGCTGGCAGTGGCACCGTGGCCGTACGGGAGCATGGACAGGGCGACCTGGGCACCATGACCCCGCAGGCGTTCGCCGATCTGGTGAACGCCAAGGTGGCGGAGCAACTGGGCAGCCTGTGAACATTGACAGGAACCAAATCCACTTACGTGGCAGGACCATTCAAACGCCCCAGCGGCCCCCGCCCCAGTGGCGGCCGCAGACCCTTCCGCGGACGGGTCATCAAGGAAGACCCGCACCGGATCAACGAACGCATCACGGGCCTCAGTGAGGTCCGCCTGGTGGGTGACAACGTGGAGCAGGGTATCTATCCCTTCCGCGATGCACTGCGCATGGCCGAGGACATGGGGCTCGACCTGGTGGAGATCACCGCTCAGGCGAACCCGCCCGTGTGCCGCATCATCGAGTACAAGAAGTTCCTCTACGACCTCAAGAAGAAGCAGAAGGAGATCAAGGCCAAGCAGGCCACCGTGGAGGTGAAGGAGATCCGCTTCGGCCCCAACACGGACGAGCACGATCTGAACTTCAAGCTCAAGCACGCCCGGAAGTTCATCGAGGAGGGCCACAAGGTGAAGGCGTTCGTCTTCTTCCGCGGCCGTACCATCGTGTTCAAGGAGCGCGGCGAGATCCTGCTGCTGAAGTTCGCCCAGGAATTGGAGGACATCGCCTTGGTGGAACAGATGCCGAAGCTGGAAGGCAAGCGGATGATCATGTTCCTCACGCCCAAGAAGAAGAAGTAAGCCCACGGGCACAGCGCCCGGCAACGATATCTGACGAAAGCAACGAAAGCGGACCAACAACACCAGCGGCCATGCCCAAGATGAAGACGAAGTCCGGCGCCAAGAAGCGGTTCAAGCTGACCGGCACCGGCGAGATCAAGCGGAAACACGCTTACAAGAGCCACATCCTGACCAAGAAGGAGACCAAGCGGAAGCGCAACCTCACGAAGATGACCCTCGTGCATCCGAGTGACAAGAAGAGCATCCTCGAACTCCTTCCGTAAGGAAGCCCCATCGCACCGGGGAAAACAGGTAGCGTTCACCAGGACGTGCAGCCCACAAGATCCGCCAACGGGCGGGCGCTCACGTTCAAAAACCAACAGGCACCATGCCACGCAGTCAGAACAAAGTCGCCGCCAAGGCGCGCCGTAAAAAGGTCCTGAAGCTCGCCAAAGGCAGCTTCGGCGCCCGCAAGAACGTATTCACCGTTGCCAAGAACAGCGTTGAGAAAGGCCTCACGCACGCCTACAAGGGCCGTCGCCTCAAGAAGCGCGACTTCCGGGCCCTGTGGATCCAACGGATCAACGCCGCCGCCCGCCAGAACGGCGTGAGCTACAGTGTGCTCATGGCCGGTCTGAAGAAGGCCAACATCGCCCTGGACCGCAAGGCCCTGGCCGAGATCGCCTACCACGATCCCGCCGGCTTCACGGCCATCGTGAACAAGGCCAAGTGATCCGACCTTCCGCTTTCGTCCGAAAGGGAGCCCAACGGCTCCCTTTCTTTTTGCCCGCAATGAACGGGGGAGAGGCCCCGGAAGCCCCGCCACGCCGGTACCTTTGCCGCATGCGATCGATCGTGTTCCTCGGGCTGCTGCACGTGCTGGCGGTCCACGGCCAGCCACCGGCCGGGTATTATGACGCCGCCCAAGGCCTCCAAGGGCCCGCCCTGCGCCAGGCCCTCCATGGCATCATTGCCGACCACACCGTGCAACCCAACAGCTCCCTGTGGGCGGCCTTCGCCGCGTGCGACGCCCGGCCCGACGGCACCGTATGGGACATCTACAGTGATGTGCCCGGCGGCACGCCCGCCTATGTGTTCCACTTCGGGGTGGACCAATGCGGCAGCTACAACAGCGAGGGCGACTGCTTCAACCGCGAGCACTCGTTCCCGCAGAGCTGGTATGGCGACGGTGCGCCCATGAGCACGGACCTGTTCCATATCTATCCCACCGATGGCTGGGTGAACGCGCAGCGCGGCAATCTGGCCTATGGCAAGGTGAACAGCCCCAACTGGACCAGCACCAACGGCAGCCGCCGCGGCCCGTGCGCCTGGCCGGGATGCAGCGGAACCGTGTTCGAGCCCATCGATGCCTACAAGGGCGATGTGGCCCGCAGCATCCTCTACATGGCCACGCGCTACCTGCCCAACCTGAACAACTGGGGCGGCCCCATGATGGCCGGGGGCGACCTCGCACCCTGGGCGCTGCAACTGCTGCGGCAATGGCACGCCGATGACCCCGTGAGCCCGAAGGAGGTGGACCGCAACAACTGCATCCACGGCCTGCAGGGCAACCGCAACCCGTACATCGATCAGCCCGAATGGGTGGAGGCGATCTGGGGCGATCCCGTGGGCGTGGGGGCGACCGCGGACCACAATGCCTTGCGCCTGTGGTACCACAACGGCCGCATCAGCTGGTCCAGCGACGCCACCACGGGTCCCGTGCGCCTGTATGTGGCGGACATCACCGGCCGGGCCGTGCCGGTGGAATCGACCCATGCGGCGTCCGTGGGTGTGGAACACCTGCCCGCCGGTGTGTACGTGGCCGTGGTGGAGAACGGAAGCGCGCGCCAGGTGCTGCGCTTCGTGCATTGATCCTTCTTGATGAGGACCAGCAGCCTGCTCGTGTGGCCCCTGTTCGTGGCGGCCTGTGGTGCGCCTCCGATGGAGGGCACGGTGATGTCGAGCGCCGAGGACCCGGGCGCATTGCGTTCCCTGGCCGGTGCCCGCATCGTGCATTACAACGTGGAGAATCTCTTCGACACGATCGACGACCCGAACACCAACGACAACGACTTCCTGCCCGACGGCCCCCTGCAGTGGACCGCCGACCGCTACGCCCTGAAGCTGGAGCGTCTGGCCCAGGCCATCGCATGGAGCGGGCAGGGGGCGCCACCGATCGTGGGGTTGGTGGAGGTGGAGAACCGTGGGGTGGTGGAGGACCTCGCGGCCACGCCGCCACTGGCCGACGCGCGGTATATCGTGGTGCATCATGACTCGCCCGATGAGCGTGGCATCGACGCGGCCCTGCTGGTGAGCCCCGCGCATGCCCGGGTGCGGTCCCATGAGGCGTTGCGCGTGGACCTGCCCGGCGGCGACCGCACACGCGACGTGCTCTACGCCGAACTGGAGCTGGCCCAGGGCGCGGCATTGCACGTGCTGGTGAACCACTGGCCCAGCCGGCGTGATGGCGAGGCGGTGAGCATGCCCAAGCGCATGGCCGCGGCGCATGTGGTGCGCAAGCGGGTGAACGCCATCCTGGACCGCGATCCCGATGCCCGCGTGCTGATCATGGGCGACATGAACGATGGCCCCACCGACCGCAGTGTGGCCGAGGGCCTCGGCGCCGTATGCGACCCCTCCGCGGCGGCCCACCTCTATGCCCTGATGTGCATCGATCAGCCCGAGGGGCAGGGCAGCTACAACTACCAGGGCGAGTGGTCGTACCTGGACCAATTCATCGTGAGCCGGGCCCTGCTGGGCGAGGTGGAACAGGCGAAGGCCTACTGGGACGAGCGGCTGCTCTTCCGCCACCCGCGATACGGCCGCTCTCCGGACCGCACCTACGCCGGCACCGATCACAAGGGCGGCTACAGCGATCACCTGCCGGTGGTGCTACAACTGCGGTGACGCCCCATCCGGTCACGAAAAAGCCCCGGCGAACACCGGGGCTTTTTCGTGGATGGTCCGTGCGCTCAGCGGCGGTTCATGTAGATCATGACGTAGTAGAGCAGGGTGCCGATGGAGCCGATGGCGGCCACCAGGTAGGTGCGGGCGGCCCATTTCAGGGCGTCGGCGCTCAGGGCATATTCCGCCGTGTTGACGATACCGCGCTGCTTCATCCAAGCCAGTGCGCGGTTGCTGGCGTCATATTCCACCGGCAGGGTCACCAGGCTGAAGAGCGTGGTGAGGGCGAAGAGGATGATGCCGAAAAGCAGCAGGCCGGTGCCGAAGCTGTTCACCAGCAGGATGCCGCCCAGCAGCACCCACTGCATCCACTGCGAGGCGAAGCTCACGAAGGGCACCATCTTGCTGCGCATGGTGAGCCACTGGTAAGCGGTGGCGTGCTGCACGGCGTGGCCCACCTCGTGCGCGGCCACCGCCGCAGCGGCGGCGTTGCGGGCGTGGAACACCGGCTCGCTCAGGTTCACGGTCTTCGTCACCGGGTTGTAGTGGTCGGTGAGCTGGCCCTGCACGCTCACCACCTTCACGTCGTGGATGCCATGGTCCTGCAGCATCCGCTGCGCGATCTCCGCACCGCTCATGCCATTGGCCAGCGGGGTCTTGGAATACTTGTCGAAACGGCTGCGCAGTTGCTGGCCCACCAGCCAGCTCACCAGCATCACCACGATGCCGATCAGATATGCGCCCATCATCGGGTTCCCTTCCATGTTGTGTTCAAGCGGTGTTCAGGTTCGACCGGTCCAAGCAAAGACAGCGCCAGCAGGGCAGGGGTGACAGAACGACAGCGGGTCACTCACCCGCGGCGTCGGCCTTGGCGATCTCCTTGTCGAGGATGTCATCCATCAACATCCGCGTGGCCAGGTCGATCTTCTCGTTCGTCTTGGCCTGCTTCTTCATGAAGCGGAACATCGCGTTCTTCTTGATCTCGTATGCCACGTGCACGGTGTACTCCTTCGTGGTCTCGTTGAGGTAGGTCTCCTCGCCGATCTTGCGCAGGTCGGCCAGGTCGGTGTTCATCACCTCGCGCACCAGCGACTGGAACTTGTCGGCCACATCGGCGGCGTTGGCATTGTCGGTCTGCGCCAGATATTGATCGGTCACGGCCCGCATGTTGGTCCCCACCTGCGCCGCGATCTGGTTCTTGGCATCGAGGTCGGCCTTGCCGCGCGCGATGTTCTGTTTCACGCTGGTGCCCTGACCGGTGCCCCGGAACCAGGCATTGTTGCTCTCGTACTTGTTGCCGGTGAAGGGCTGTTTCACCTTCACGGAGCCGGCGGGCGCCTTGCTCTTGCAGGCCGGAACGGTGGTGGCGACACACAGGGCCAGGGCGGCCATGGGCACAAGGGTCAGGAAAGATCTCATGGGTGGATGGGGGATGGCTGGTCGGACAAAGAAAACACCATGCCACGCCCCGGCGCATGGAATTTCTCCATCGTTGGTGCCGGATGCGTGAAGGATGCGCAACTTGCATGCAAACTCCCTCCCAATGCGAGCATTGAAGATCCTGCTGATCATCGGTGTGTCCGTGCTGGCGCTGCTGATGATCCTGTTCCTGATGGGCCCCGCCGTCTCTACGGTGGAGCGCACCGTGGCCATGCTGGCGCCCGACTCGGTCATCTACCCGCGCATCGCGTCGTTGCGCGCCATGCATGAATGGAGCCCCTGGGCCGAAATGGACCGCGACCAACACACCGAGTTCCACGGAGCGGACGGCACCATCGGGTCGAAGCAGACCTGGGCGGGCGATACAGTGGGCACCGGCAGCATGGAGGTGACCGAGCTTGTGCCGTTCCGCCACGTGGGCCTTGATCTCCGCTTCATCGAACCGTTCGCCTCGCAGAGCAAGGTGGACCTCGACCTGGAGACCGCCGGCGACACCACGCACGTGACCCAGCGCATGACCACGGAGAACGGCTTCCTGTCGCGCATCATGTGCCTGTTCATGGACATGGACGCGATGATCGGGCCCATGTTCGAGCGCGGGCTGAACAACCTGCGCGAGCGGGCCGAGGCCGATCACGCCGCCACCCGTGCCGATATCGCGGCCCGCACGATCAACGGCCACCTGATCCACATCGTGGAGCGCCCGGCCCAGGTGTACGTGGGGCGGCGCGGCAAACGGGTGAAATGGACCGATCTGGACCGCTTCCACCGGGAAAGCCTTGCGGCTGCCGCTGCGGCCCTGGAGGCAGGAGGCATGACACCGGGCGTACCCGCTGGCGTGTACTTCCTGTGGAACGAGCAGGACCGGTCGGCCGATATGCTGGCCGGGTTCGCGGTGGACGCGCGGCCGGAAGTGAGCGTGCCCGGCATGGACGTGGTGGTGGTGCCGGCTTCGCAGATGCTGCACGTGGTGTACACCGGTGACCATGCGGCCAGCGGTGAGGCCCACGTGGCGTTGGACCAGTACATCGCCGATAACCAGCTCACCCACTACGGCAACGTGGTGGAGGAGTACGTCGTGAGCCCGGTACAGGAGCCGGACACCGCCAAGTGGGTCACGCACATCTACTACCAGGTGCGCTGAGCGGGGCCGGTTCGGGCGCGTTGGACCATCTTCGGGGCATGGAACTGCACGTGGCCCGGTATCGATTGCTGTTCCATCATCCGTTCGGCACCGCCCATGGCGTGCGCGATGGCACTGACGCGGTGTTCGTCCGCCTGCGCCGGGGGGCACAGGTGGGCTATGGGGAGGCGACCCTGCCCCCGTACCTCCGCTCCAATGTGCACAGCGTCATCCGGGCCCTCAGCACGGTCCGCACCCAGCGCCTGGAGGCCGAATGCCAAGCCGCATGGGCCGGGCATGGCGAAGCCGAATGGGCCGGCGAACCGGCTTCAAGAGCCGCTTTGATGTCGGCTTATTTCGACCTGATATCCAAGGAGAAGGATACATCCATCGGGACGCTTCTTGAAGTTCCCGCCGCACGGGCCTTGGCCATGGTGACCCTGGGCCACGGGGCCCCGGAGGCGATACCGGAGAAGTTGGCGCAGCTGCCCCAAAGCCGGATCCTGAAGGTGAAGCTGGGCTCCGGGTCGGACGCGGCCACCTTGGCACAGGTAACGGCCCTGGACGACCGGCGGCTGTTCCTGGACGCGAACCAGGGTTGGACCCATGTACAGCAGGCGCTCGATGCGATCGCCATGGCCGGTGCGGACCGTGTCGTTGGGGTCGAGCAGCCGTTCGCCGCAGACCGATGGATGATGCACCGGGAGCTGCGGAAGGCCACGAACGTGCCGGTGTATGCCGATGAGAGCGTGCAGGGCCCGGCCGATCTGGAACGCGCAGCGGGAAGCTTTGACGGCATCAACATCAAGCTGATGAAATGCGGCGGACCCGATGTGGCGGCGGCCATGGCGCGACGGGCACGTGAACTCGGGTTGCGCGTGATGCTCGGGTCGATGAGCGAGAGTTCGCTGGGCAGCGCGGTGATGGCGCAGATCGCCGGTCTGGCCGACCTGGCCGATCTGGACGGTCCGTGGCTGGTGCACAATGACCCGTTCCACGGTATCGATATCGCAGATGGTCGGATGGTGGTCAACGGTGTGGTGGGCGCTGGTGTGGAGATCAAGCCCGCCTTCCTGCACTGGACCCCGATCGGCGCATAATTTACATTATGTTAAGTTGGTTCGGCCGGCATGGCGCGCTGGGGATCAATGCCTTCCGCCTCCACCGACCTGGCCCTCCCGAACCGGGTCCGCCAGCGAGTTTCGTCACGCCGCCCCGGCGTCCACATCTGCACTTGGCCACCATCGCTCATCGCAGCCGACCGAGACCGGCACCTCTTGGAGCGCGCCCGGCGAGCCGGCCCGGAGCGTCATTCACGATCAGCTGTGCAGAGCCTGGCAAGCCCCCTGTTCCCAAGTGCGGGGAACGTTTACTTTTGCGCCTCGCTGAAAACGGCCAGTTCACCCGGCCGAGGCCAGCCACACTGAACAATGAGCAAGAAACCAGAGACCGCCGACGGCACCCCGGAGATCGACCTCGGCGAAGTCTATTCGCGCACGGAGATCCTCCTCGACAAGTACAAGACCCAGCTCACCTACGGGGCGATCGGGCTGGTGGCCGTGGTGGGCATCGTGCTGGGCTACCGCAAGCTCTACGCGGAGCCGCGGGCGCGCGAAGCCAGTGAGCTGATGTGGAAGGCCGAGTACTACTTCGAGGTGGACAGTCTCGACCTCGCGGAGAACGGTGACGACCAGTGGCCGGGCTTTGCGGAGATCGCCGACAACTACGGCGGCACGCCCGCCGGCAAGCTCGCCCACTTCTACCTGGGCAGCATCGCCATGCAGCGCGGCGACCATGAGGCCGCCATCGCCCACTACGGCAAGGCGAAGGTGAAGGACGAGGTGCTGCGCGCCCTGGCCGAAGGGGCCACCGGCGATGCCCTGGTGGAACTGGACCGCCGCGACGAGGCCGTGAAGCACTTCGAGCGTGCCGCCAGCCTTACCACGAACGAGCTCACCACGCCGATGTTCCTGATGAAGGCCGGCATCCTGCACCACCAGGCGGGCAACTGGAAGGCCGCCCGCAAGGTGTTCTCCCGCATCGTGAAGGAGTTCCCCAAGAGCGCCGATGTGGACCAGGCCCGCAAATTCGCGGGATTTGCCGAGGCTCAAGGCGGTTAGGCCATGGCCACCGCAGCACATCGTGAGGCGGGCCACACCCCGGCCGACGTCCCCTCGGGCAAAGGCCGGCGCTTCGCCTTGGTCGTGAGCCGTTGGAACATCGAGATCACCGACGCCCTGCGCCAGGGGGCCTATGATACTTTGGTGCAGCACGGTGTGGATCCCGCCGATATCGTTCAGGAGTGGGTGCCCGGCAGCTTCGAACTGCCCGCCGGTGCGCAGTTCCTCCTGGCGCGTGGCGGCCTGGACGGGGTGATCTGTCTGGGCAGCGTGGTGCGCGGTGAGACCCCCCACTTCGACTACGTGTGCCAGGGCGTGACCCAGGGCGTGATGGCCGTGGGCCTGAAGTACGGCGTGCCCGTGATCTTCGGGGTGCTCACCGACGATACCATGGACCAGGCCCGCGCGCGCAGCGGTGGTGCCTTGGGCAACAAGGGCGTGGACTGTGCCGAGGCCGTGCTCCACATGGCCGCGTTGAAGGCCCGGTGCTGACCTCCGCCGTGCGGCCGCCCCCCTGTCCGATATTTGGGGCATGCGACGCATCCCCTCCCTGCTGCTGGCCACGCTCCTGCTGATCAGCGCCGGCCATGCCCAGGACACCATGGGACCACGGATCGGTCTGGGCCTTTCCACCCAGAGCGTGGGCGGTCTCTTCCAGAACACCAGCAATCTCATGCCCGGGCCCATCGTGGGCTGGTCGTTCCATCTGGACATGCACCCCCAACTGGAGCTGATGCCGGAGTTCCTCTTCATCACCAAGGGCTTCAGCTTCCGCAACCCGGCCCAGCAGGTGCGCACGCAGAGCCGCCTCAACTACATCGAGATGCCGCTGCTGCTGAAGATCGATACCGACCGCGCGCCCGGCGGCCTGTTCCTGATGGGCGGGCCGGCACTGGGATACTTCCTGGGCGGCACCTACAAGCAATGGGTGGACGACCAGCTGCTGATCGACGGCAAGTACCAGATGCCGCCGAACGGGCGCAAGTTCCAGTTCAGTGCCCTGGTGGGCATGGGCATGCAGGGCGAGCGCTGGGAGTTCGACGTGCGCGCACAGACCAGCATCACGCCGTTCGAGCGGTTCACCCGCATCCAGAACGTGGTGTACGCCCT
>CAYXKE010000002.1:126001-129814 GCA_964464935.1 uncultured Chryseobacterium sp. | reverse complement strand
CTTCACCTGCCACGTGATGGTGGCGGTGGCCAGGTGGTTCCCCTTCACGTCATGCACCTGCACCGTGCTGGCGTGGTCCACGGTGTCCTGCGTACGCAGCGGCCCGATCACCTCGCGCATCATCACCTCGGGATCGGGCACACACGTGGCCACCGCCTTCAACTTCGCCTGGTAGTGGTAGGTCACCTGCAGCGATCGCATGATGAGGCGGTACTCCTTCGGATCGAGCTGCTCCAGCACGGACAGCCCGCTGCACATCTCCGCGGCCGTGGCCAGCGCGCAGGCGTGGATGCCCCGGATGTGGTTGCGGTTGATGCGCCAGTACGGCACCACCACGCTGATGCCGCCTTCGGCCAGGGGCACCACCCGGAACCCATGCGGGCGGTTGAACGGGACGGTGTGCGCCAGCGCCGTGTTGAGCCACCAGCGATGCAGGCGCGAGCGGCGGGCGCGGGAAAGGAGCGTGGGGAGGTGCATGGTAGGGCGTGGGGTTACCGGTGTGGCAGGTGGGCGGATCTCGATCCGGCGAGCACGATGACGGCGCAGTGGATGGAGCGGCGGTGCGGTATCACGCCTTCAAAATAGCCGCGATGTCCGGCTTGAAGTACCCCGGCCCTTTGAGCACTTTGCCATCCTCCCGATAGATGGGTTTGCCGTCGGCGCCGAGCTTGCTCATGTTGCTGCGTTGGATCTCGCGGAACACCGCCTCGATCTTGTGTTCCAGACCGTGCTTCAGCATCGTGCCGCAGAGGATATAGAGCAGATCGCCCAGGGCATCGGCCACTTCCACGAGGTCGCCGCGCATGGCCGCCTCGAGGTATTCCTCGTTCTCTTCGCGCAACAGCTCGTAGCGCAGCAGCGCCTCGCGATCGCCGATGGCACCGGTGGGGCTTTCCGCGTTGCCGATGCCGAACGCATCATGGAAGGTGCGGACATGCGCGATCGCCTCGCGCAGGGTCAGGGGAACATCTTGTTGCGCCATGGGCCGAAGATACCCAGCGGCCCCTCCTCTCCTGCTTGGTCATGCACCCATGGAGGTTAACACTCTTTAACGGCACCACCTTGCTGTGTGCTTACGGCCACGGGCATTTTTGCGCATCCTGACCACGCACCGCATACCGTATCGAACATTGAATGGAGCAGACCAATGAGCAGAGTGCCGCACCCGTGATGACCTCCGACGGCATCCGGGCATTGAACGATCGGATCCAGCAAGCCAGCGTGTTCGTGGACCTGATCGACCGTGAGATGGAGAAGGCCATCGTGGGCCAGAAGGACATGGTGTCCAAGCTGGTGGTGGCCCTGCTGGCCGATGGGCACATCCTTCTGGAAGGCGTGCCCGGCCTGGCGAAAACGATGGCGATCAAATCGCTGGCCCGCACGGTGTCGGTCGATTTCAGCCGCATCCAGTTCACGCCCGACCTGCTGCCGGCCGACCTGATCGGCACGTTGATCTACAGCCAGCGCAACGAGGAGTTCGTGGTGCGCAAGGGGCCCATCTTCAGCAACTTCATCCTGGCCGACGAGATCAACCGTGCGCCGGCCAAGGTGCAAAGCGCACTGCTGGAGGCCATGCAGGAACGGCAGGTCACCATCGGCCCCGAGACGCATCGCCTGCCCCAGCCCTTCCTGGTGATGGCCACGATGAACCCCATCGAACAGGAGGGCACCTATCCCCTGCCCGAGGCGCAGATGGACCGCTTCATGATGAAGGTGGTGCTGGACTACCCGCGTCACGAGGAGGAGAAGCTCATCATCCGGCAGAATGTGCGGCCCGGCGTGGCGGTGCAACCCAGTGCCGTGGTGCGCCCGGAGGAGATCATCGCGGCGCGCGCCTTGGTGCGTGAGGTGTACATGGACGAGAAGATCGAGCAGTACATCGTGGACATCGTGCATGCCACGCGCCGCCCCGACCAGTACAAGCTCGCCGACCTCACCCCGCTGATCGGCTTTGGCGGCAGCCCGCGTGCCAGCATCAACATGGCGCTTGCCGCGAAGGCCCTCGCCTTCACCAAACACCGCGGCTATGTGATCCCCGAGGATGTGCGTGCCGTGTGCCCCGATGTGCTGCGCCACCGGATCGGGCTCACCTACGAGGCCGAGGCGGAGAACGTCTCCGTGGGCGAGATCATCGAACGCGTGCTCAACACCGTGGAGGTACCGTAGTGGTCCTGGTGGTCTGGTGCGCGTGTGTCCAAGCACACCCGCACCGGCCTCCCTGCGCCACGTGCCCACGTGCCCGGTCACTCATGTCGACGAGTACACATACCAAGGAGCTGCTCAAGAAGGTGCGCGCCATCGAGCTGAAGACGCGCGGCCTGAGCGAGCACATCTTCAGCGGGGAGTACCACAGTGCCTTCAAAGGGCGCGGCATGACCTTCAGCGAGGTGCGGGAGTACATGCCCGGCGACGAGGTGCGCACGATCGACTGGAACGTGACCGCGCGGTTCGGCAGCCCGTTCGTGAAAGTGTTCGAGGAAGAGCGTGAGCTCACCGTGATGCTCGTGGCCGACGTGAGCGGCTCGGTGGAGTTCGGCACGGCCGAGCAGCTCAAGCGCGAGTTGATCACCGAAGCCTGTGCCACACTCGCCTTCAGCGCCATACGCAACAACGACAAGGTGGGGCTGATCCTCTTCACCGATCGCGTGGAGAAGTTCATCCCGCCCAAGAAGGGGCGCAGCCACATCCTGCGCCTGATCCGCGAACTGATCGAGTTCCGACCGGACGGCCGCGGCACCGATCTCACCGAAGCGCTGCGCTACCTGAACCGCGTGATCAAGAAGCGGAGCATCGCCTTCCTGGTGAGCGATCTGCAGGATGAGGGCTATGCCGATGTGCTGCGGATCGCCAACCGACGCCACGACCTGGTGGTGCTGCGTACGGTGGACCCGCGCGAGGACGAGCTGCCCAACATCGGCATGGTCCCCTTCGTGGATCCCGAGACCGGCGCGGTGGTGTGGGCCGATACGCGCAGCGCCACCGTGCGCAATGCCTATCGGGCCGAGGGGCTGAAGCGGCGGGACCGCGCCCGCGAGACCCTGCGGCGGGCCGGCGTGGACCATTGCGTGATCTCCACCACCCACGGCTATGTGAAGCCGTTGATGGCCATGTTCAAACAACGCGAAGGCGGGCGATGAGGCGGGTGGCGTGTACGATGGGGATGGTGCCCGCACTGCTGGCGGCGCAAGGCCCCGTGGCCCATTTGGACACCGCCGTGGCGCGCATCGGCGAGCGCATGGTCCTCACGCTGGAATGGTCTGATGCCCCCTCTGGTGTGGTGTGGCCTGTGGTGGGCGATACCCTGACCCGCCAGATCGAAGTGGTGCAGGCCGGCGCGGTGGACACGGTGATGATCACGGGCTCCCCCACCCTGCGCCAACGCATCGCGATCACCGCGTTCGACACCGGCCACTGGGCCATCCCGCCGTTCCAGTTCCGCGTGGGCGATCAAGCGATGGAGACGCGTCCGCTGCTGGTGGAAGTGCGTGCCATGCCCCTCGATGCACCGGCCCGTCCGCGTGCGGTGCACGGCATCATTGACCCACCGATGGGGCCGGGCCACCTGCTGCGGCGATATGGTCCGTGGGGCTTGGCATTGGCGGCCGGGGTGGCCCTGGTCCTGGGCCTGCTGCGATGGCTTCGACGCCGGCGCCCGGTGGCGGAAGCGGCTCCGGTGGCCGTGGCTGAGCCGCCGCATGTGCGTGTGCTGGCCGCCTTGCGCGCCGTGGAGGGTGAACACCTCTGGCAAAGCGGTCGACACAAGGAGTACCACGCCCGGGTGACCGATCTGCTCCGGGCCTACATCGAGGAACG
>CAYXKE010000002.1:106905-125901 GCA_964464935.1 uncultured Chryseobacterium sp. | reverse complement strand
TCGTGTGCGCGGCCGCCTGGTGGATGCACCGTACGCACGTGCCGGCCGCTCCGCAACTGCTGTGGGCCTTGTGGCTGATACCGGTGGTGGCCGCGATCCACATCATCCGCCTGCGTCGCCGCCAAGTGCAGGTGGTGCTGCCCACCGCGCCGGTGATCGCCAAGGGGCCGCGCGGCATCCTCACGCGCTTCCGGCATCTCCCCTTCGCCCTGTCACTGGCGGGCTGCGGCCTGCTGCTGCTGGCCCTTGCCCGTCCGCAGAGCCGCGAGCATTGGCGCGATGTGGAGCGCGAAAGCATTGACATCATGATCGCGCTGGACGTGAGCGGCAGCATGCTGGCGCGCGACCTGCGCCCCGACCGGCTCGAGGCCTCGAAGCGGGTGGCCATGGAGTTCATCAACGGCCGTCCCGACGACCGCATCGGCCTGGTGGTGTACGAGGGCAACTCCTTCTCCCAATGCCCGCTCACCACGGACCACCGCGTACTGAAGGAACTCTTCATGGGCGTGCGCTCCGGCCTGCTCGACGGGGGCACGGCCATCGGCATGGGACTGGCCACGGCGCTGAACCGATTGCGCGACAGCGAGGCGAAGAGCAAGGTGGTGATCCTGCTCACCGACGGCGTGAACAACGCGGGCCTGGTGCAACCGATGGACGCCGCCCAGATCGCCCAGGCGCTCGGTGTGCGGGTGTACACGATCGGTGTGGGCACGCGCGGCAAGGCCCTCAGCCCCGTGGCGCTCTACCCCAACGGGCAGTACAAGTACGATCACGTGGACGTGGAGATCGATGAGGAGCTGCTGCAGGAGATGGCCACGATGACCGGCGGCCGCTACTTCCGCGCCACCGATGAGGAGAAGCTGCGGGCCATCTACCGCGAGATCGATGAACTGGAACGCACGCGGATCCACGTGACCGAGCACAGCCAACGGAACGAGGAGTACCTCCCCTACCTGGCCTCGGGACTGGGCCTGCTCGTGTTCGCCTTCCTGCTTGACCGCTCCGTGTTGCGCACCATGGCATGATGAGGAATGCAACGGGCACATACCGATGGGGCGCGGCGGCACTGACGGTGCTGTCCGTCGAACTGTTGATGGGCGCCGTGCTGCTGGCCGCGTGGTGGCTGCTGCGCACCGAGGTGACCGGCGCGCGCTTCGAGCGGCCCGAGCTGCTCTGGCTCCTCCCCGCCTCCACGGTGGTGGTGGTCCTCTTCCTCATCGACCTGGCCCGCAAGGAGCGCGCGTTGCATCGTCTGGCGGCGGCCACCACGCGGGTGCGCATCGCCCCGGGCGTGTCCACCGCGCGGGCCGTGCTGCGTTTCCTGCTGTGGCGCCATGGGCTGCTGTTCCTCCTCATCGCGCTGAGCGGCCCCCAGTACGGCACCCGCGTGGAGGAGGTGCGATCCACCGGGGTCGACATCATGGTGGCGCTGGACGTGAGCAGCAGCATGGATTGCCAGGACCTGCGCCCCGACCGCATGGAGGTGGCCCGGCGCTCCCTCTCGCGCCTGATCGACCGCATGAAGGGCGACCGCCTGGGCCTGGTGATCTTCGCCGGCACACCGTACGTGCAACTGCCCATCACCGCCGACCGCTCGGCCGCGCGCCTCTTCCTGGCCACGGTGGGCACCCATTCCGTGGCCGAGCAGGGTACATCGATCGGGGCCGCCATCCGGTTGGCCGCACGCTCGTTCGACCCCGAAAGCCCGGCGGGCAAGGCCATTGTGGTGATGAGCGATGGCGAGGACCACGAGGATGACGCGGTGGAGGCTGTGCGCGAGGTGACGCAGGCCGGCATCGTGGTGCACACCATCGGCATGGGCACCACGCAGGGCGGCCCCATCCCCATCATGCGGGGCGGCCGGCTGCAGGGCTTCAAAAAGGACAAGGACGGCAACACGGTGGTGACCCGCATGAACGAGGCCATGCTGCAGCAGGTCGCTGCGGCGGGCGGTGGCACGTACACCCGCGCCACGCCGGCCGGGGACGGACTGCTGACCCTGATGGACCAGCTCAAGGAGATGGAGGCCGGCACCAGCGAGGGTGGCTACCACTTCACCGCCTACGACGACCAGTTCCAGTATCCACTGGCCATCGGCCTGCTGTTGGTCTGCGCCGCGCTGTGCATCGACCTTCGTCGCCGTACGCCGCTGTACATCGCCTTCCACGCATGAGATCCCCGGTGCACATCATCCCCCTGCTGATGCTGGTCGCCTGTGGCGATGCGCGGGAGCGGGCCGCTGAGGATGCCTTGTTCACGGGCAACCGGCATTACAAGGCCGGGCGCATGAGCGACGCGGTCGAGGCCTATGCGGCGGGGATCGCCGACGCCCGCGTGGCCCATAATGCCGGTCTGGCGCACATGCAGCTGGGCGCGTGGGACCTGGCGGTGGAAGCATTCACCGATGCCGCCCCGCGCCTGCCCGACACCGCGCAGCAAGCGATGGCCTGGTACCACACCGGTCATGCCCGGCTGCGGCAGGCCATCGCCGCCGACAGCCTGCAGCGTGCCCATGCCGAGACCCTGCGCGGCATCCGGATCGAAGGCGAGGACGTGGCGCTCAACGTGAGCCGCTTCGTGCTGCGCGACTCCCTTCGGCGGGAACTCCGTCGCCTCGACCTGCTGATCGACAGTGCGCTCGTGCAAGGCGAAGTAGCCTACAAGCGGGCCTTGCGCCTGGCGCCTGCGGATGATGATGCACGCCATGACCTGACCCTGGTGCGCCACCTGGCCTCCCTTCGCCCCGGCGCGAACAAAGGCGGGGATGGTGGCGGTGAGAAGGATCCGCAGGACACGCCTCTGGGCATGCGTGCCCAGGTGATCATCCAACAGGCCGATTCCCTGGTGGACGCCTACCGGTTCAAGGAGGCGCTGGCCTTGTTGCAACAGGGCCTGCGCGAGGACCCCTCCCTTCAACAGCGGAAGGAGTACATGGATAAATTGGACCTGGTGACCCGGTCCGCTGAAGCCGAATGATACGTGTGTTGACAACGGTGGTACTTGCCTGCTGCGCTCTGCTGATGCGGGCCCAGGACACCCTTTCCGCACAGGCGTACTTCGACAAGGCCGCCCATGAGTACGTGAAGCAGGACCGCCTCACCGCGCTGCGCACGTTGGACAAGGCGCTGCGTGCCCATCCCGGCGATCCGCGGCTGCTGGCCCTGGCGCGTGAGTTGATCAAGGAGCAGCAGCAGCAGGAACCGCCTCCCCCCCAGCCGAACGATGGCCAGGGGCAGGGCGAGGACCAGCAGGAGCAGCAGCAGAGCGGCGGCCCGGACGAGGAGTCGCCGGCGGACCGCAGCGATCGGTCGCCCCAGCAGGACCGCCAGGGAGAGGAAGAGCGGAACGACCCGAACGAGCGCATGTCGAAGAAGGACGCCGAGCGCATCCTCGATGCCCTGGACCAGCAGGAGAAGGACACGCAGGAGAAGGTCCGGTCCAAGCAACGGAGTGCGCAACGCAAGGTGTCCGACAAGGACTGGTGAGCCATGGGAACCCTACGCCATACCCTTCTGGTCGTGCTGGGCTGCTTGTGGTGGCTGCGGCCGGCCCTCGCACAGGAGATCACCTTCAACGCCACGGTGGACCGCGATGCCATCGCCACAGGTGAGCATGTGCGGTTGACCATCACGCTCACCAACGTGCGCGCCAACATCAGTGCGCCCGACTTCGGTGGCCTGGTGGTGGTGCAGGGGCCGTTCTCCAGCTCCAGCATGAACATCATCAACGGGCGCGCCAGCAGCTCCACCAGCGTCACGTGGGTGCTCACGGCCACACGGCCCGGATCGTATACCATCGGGCGGGCCGAGGTGAAGGTGGGCGGCGGCGTGGTCCGCACCGAGCCCGTCACCATCGAAGTGAGCCCGGGAGAGACCCGCACACAGGACACGCAGGCGGCCCGGGCCCAGCAGCGCGACCCGAACATCTTCGCCACGCTCAACCTGAGCCGCACCAAGGGCCACGTGGGCGAGCAGATCATTGCCACCTACACACTCTACTCGCGCTACACCGGCGTGGAGCTCACCCGCACGGACATGCCCCGCACCAACGGCTTCTGGGCCGAGGAGATCGACCTGGGCGAGCGCACATGGGAGGACAAACTGGAAACCATCAACGGCCTGCAGTACCGGGTGGCCATCCTGCGCAAGCAGGTGCTCATCCCCCAGCGCACCGGCAAGCTCACCATCGAACCCATGCGGCTCAGCTGCGTGGTGGGCCGGTCGTTCTTCAACCGCGGTCAGGAGCTGGACCTGGCCAGCAACAGCGTGGAGTTCATGGCACTGGAGCTGCCCAAGCCCGCACCGGCGGCCTTCAATGGTGCCGTGGGCGAAGTGCAGGTGTCCATGCGCTCCGACCGCGAACGCCTCAAGGCCAACGAGGCCGTGGAACTCACCCTGCGCATCACCGGTCGCAGCAACCTGAAGCTGATCGATGCGCCGACCATCCCCTTCCCGGCCGACATGGAGGTGTACGACCCGAAGACGTCGGACCGCATCGTGGTGAACGGGGGCGGCATGAGCGGTTCACGCGAGTTCCAGTACCTGGTGATCCCGCGTTATGAGGGGTCATACACCATCGGCCCGGTGCCCTTCACCTACTTCGACCCGAAGGCCGGCACCTACCGCACGGTGGAGACCAGCCCCATCACGATCACCGTGGAGCCGGGTGATGGCGCGGCCGCCGGCCCACCGCAACGCGCCAACCGCATGGACGTGCAGGTGCTCGACACCGACATCCGCTACCTGCGCACGGGAGACCTGGGGCTGGGCCCGAAGGACCGATGGCTCTTTGGCTCGTGGGGCTGGTTCGCGGGTGTGGGCGGTCCTGCCCTGGCCTTCGCCCTCTTCCTGTTGCTGCGCCACCGCCGCCAGCAGGCCGAGGCCGATGTGGTGGGCATGCGCCGCAGGCAGGCCGACCGCGTGGCCGGCCGGCGCCTGAAGGAAGCCGCCGAGGCCCTGCGCACCGGCGACCGTCAGGCCTTTCACACCGCCCTGGCCAAAGGGCTCACCGGCTATTTCGCCGACAAGCTGGGCCTGGCCCCGGCCGAGACCACGCCGGCCACCGTGCGCGAGCGCTGCGCCCACCTGGCGGAAGGCGCTCCCCTGGCCGATGAGTTCGCGGACCTGATCGCCATCTGCGACATGGCCCGCTTCGCCCCGTTGGACGCCGCGCCCCGCGAAGACCTGCTGGACCGGGCCAACGCATTGATCTCCCGTTCCGAACGAGCATGGCGCACTTGAGAACGCTTTGGCTTTTGGTGGCCAGCTGCTGGGCCCTGGGGCCGGTGGCCGCCATGGACAGGACCACTGCCGACACGCTGGTGGCGCAGGCCGTGCAGCGCTACGCCGAGGGCGATGTGGTGGGCGCGCTCACCCTGTTCGACTCCGTGGCGGGGCATTGGAACAGCGCCGGCCTGCAGTACAACATCGGCAACTGTCACTATCGTGCGGGCGACATCGGCCGGGCGATCCTGCACTACGAGCGGGCCCTTCGCCTCGCACCAGGTGCGGCCGACGTGCGCGCCAATCTGGAGCTGGCCCGGCAGCACGTGGTGGACCGCGTGCCGGAGCTGCCGGCCTTCTCCCTCAGTGCCACGTGGGGCCTCCTGCGCGGTGGGCGCGACGCCGACCAGTGGGCGCGGCGCTGCATGGTGGTGTCGCCGCTGTTCTTCCTCGTGCTGGCCCTGGCCATGGTGGTGCGCGGACGCGGCGCCGCGCTGGGGCTGAAAGTGCTGGCAGGCCTGCTGGGCGCGGCCCTGCTGGTGTGCATCGCCTTCGCCGCCGCGCGCCATGCCGAGCTACAGGACCACAGTGCGGCGATCGTGCTCGCACCCAAGGTCGATGTGCGGAGCGAGCCCGGTGAGGGGGCCACCCTCCTCTTTGTGCTGCACCGCGGCACCAAGGTCACCGTGCTGCAGGAGCGCCTCGGCTGGTACGAGGTGCGCCTCGCCAATGGGAACATAGGCTGGATGCCCCCCGCTGCCGCCGAGCGGATCTGACCGGCGGTCCGGAAAGCGCTATTGTTCGACGAAGCGACGGGTGTGCGACTCCCCATTGCGGTGCAGCCGCACGGCATATGTGCCCTGGGCAAGGCCATCGGTGCCTACTGTGAGGCGCCCCTGGCGTGGCGTGTACGTTCGGTGTGGCATGCACCACGCGCCCCAATGCATCCACGAGCTCCAATTGCCCGCCGGGGCCTTGCAATGGCCCGAGGTCCAGTTGCAGATCGCCGGTTGTCGGGTTCGGAAAGAGAAGGATGCCCCGCTCCGCGGCCGGGTCTTCCACACCGGTGCCGATCCATGGGGCGAGTTTTCATGATCCAGGTATCTCCCTCGCCATTCCCGGGGTGATTGGTCAGGTCGCCATCATTGGACCGGGTTGTTCCGACTAAGAAAACGGCTGCACTTGCTCCAGATACATGAACATCTAGACAGCGATCATGAGCAGTGCCACCATATGATCGTTGCCAGATGATATCAAGGGCCAAGTCCAATTCAAGGATCCAAGCATCACTAAGACCACGTGGCTCGGTAATATCCCCGTCCATAGAATAAGTGTCACCTGCGATCAGCGCATGGCCGTTCGGAAGAAGAGCCAAGCCAGGCGTTCTTTCCTCAGCGCTACCACCCACACATCGCTGACCCAGGAACTCTCCGTTGCTATCTAAACGGATCACCCAGCCGTCTTCCTCGCCATGGTTGCCGGTCACGTCCCCATCATTGGAACGGGTATGTCCCACCAGCCAAAAACTGCCGTCCGCAGCTTCGACCACGCTGGAGAATCCATCGTTGGCACTACCGCCATAGCAATGCTGCCATTGGATCTCGCCCACCGCATCCAGTTTCAACACCCAGCCGGTGGAGGACGGCAGGGGTGGCACCCAATATGGGTTGACGCCTGTGAGGTCACCATCGTTGGACCGGGTGGAGCCCACTACGATGTAACCACCATCACCAGTGGTTGCAATGTCCCCCGCCCCATCCGCAAGAGTCCCCCCATAGCACCGGCTCCATAGCGTTTGACCGTCCACACCGATGTGGGCCAGCCAGGCGTCGGTCTGCCCCAGACCACAGTTGGTTCCACCATCGGACCAGGTGCTGCCTGCAACGATCCATCCGCCATTGTGCGCGTTCGCGATGGCGCGGAACGAATTGGTGGGCAACCCGGCCGGGCACCGGTCCCAGATGATCTCGCCATCGGCGGCGATCCGCACCAGCCAGAGCTTTTGCCCGGTGGTATCCGCGCAGGTAACGTCGCCATCCGTGCTCAAGGAGTTGCCCGCCAGGATATAGCCGCCAACAGGTGATTCCAGGATCTGGCGATCGATCATTTCACCGTTAGTGCCGCCGTAGCACCGCGCCCACTCCAGGTTGCCAAGCGCATCCAACTTGGTTACCCAGTGATCCATGCCACCATGTAAACCTGCCACGTCGCAATCGTTGGACTGTGTGCTGCTACAAGCAATGTAACCGCCATCGCTGGTCGCAGTGATGGAGAAGCCTACATCGGCACTGCTGCCACCGTATGTGTGCTGCCATTCAATGGGTGGCGGTGTTTGCGAATACGCCGCAATGGCCACCATGGCAGCCACCAGAAGGATGCTGGTACGCATGGCCATCACTGTTTGATGAACCGGCGCACGTGCGACTCACTGCCCCGGTAAAGCCGTAGCGCGTAGGTGCCCTGGGCGAGTGGCTGTGTGGGCAGCGTGGTGCGCAAGCGGCTTGTGTTCAGCGTGGCTGTATATACCATGCGCCCCAGCGCATCCACGATCTGTAGTTGCCAGCCATCGCCGTGAAGGCCGTGCGCTTGGAGTTGCAGGTCTCCGGTTGTTGGGTTGGGGTAGAGCAGGATGCCGCTCTCCCCGGCTTGTTCTTCCACACCGGTGTGGTCCCATGGGGCGAGTTTCATGATCCAGGTATCCCCCTGCCCATGGCCGGGGTGATCGATCAAGTCGCCATCGTTGGACCACGTGTTGCCGATCAGGACCACGCCGTCATCCGCTGTATGGAGCACATCCATCCAGCGGTCAAACGAAGTGCCTCCATATGACCGTTCCCAGACGATATTGAGATCAGGGTCAAGTTCAATTGCCCAAGCATCACTTAGGCCATGTGGAGCTACTACATCTCCGTCGATCGAATGGGTATAACCCACTACCAGAGCATGTCCACTCGGTAGCAAGGTGAAGCTGTACATCCTGTCTTCGGCGCTGCCACCAATACAACGCTGTTCTTGAAGATTACCATCTACGTCCATGTACAGCACCCAGCCATCCCGTTCACCATGATGACCGGTCACATCACCATCATCGGAATGTGTTCCCCCCAAGATCCAGAAGCCTCCGCTCGCTTCACCCATGACCACCGTAAGGTCATCGTTCGAGCTGCCGCCATAGCAATGTTGCCAAACGATGCCTCCCATCGTATCAACTTTCAATACCCACCCAGTGGAGGAAGGGAGTGGTGGTTCCCAGTATGGGTTGATATCGGCCAGGTCGCCATCATTGGACCTTGTGGCTCCAACAAGGATATAACCACCATCATTCGTGGCTATGATGGAACTAGCACCATCCGCCAAACTGCCGCCATAGCACCGGCTCCACAGTACCTGCCCATCATCACTCACGTGGGCCAACCACAAGTCGGTCTGCCCCATACCACAACCGACCCCCTGATCTGTCCAGGTGCTGCCGCAAACCAACCACCCTCCATCAAATGCTGGAACGGCGGCCCTGAGAGAATTGGTGGCTGGGCCTGCCGGGCAAATATCCCAGAGCAATTCGCCATTGTGATCGACCCGTACCAGCCACCCCTTGGACCCTGAACCAACACAACTCACATCACCATCATCGCTGTTGGTGTTGGCGGTGATGAGATAGCCCCCTTCCGGGGCCTCCAGGATAATGTTCGTACTCGTTTCGGAGGCGGATCCTCCATAGCACCGTTCCCATTCTATGGCGCCATCCGCATTCAACTTGGCCACCCAAAGGTCCTGCGTACCGTGAAAGCCAGAGACATCCCCATCGTTCGATTGCGTGGTACTGCTGGTGATATAGCCACCATCGCTGGTAGGTCTGATCGAATACCCTACTTCCGTGCCACTGCCCCCATAGACATGCTGCCATTGGATGGGGGGCGGCGTTTGGGCATGCGCGACGCTGCCGATTAGCGTGGCGCAGATCATGAAGGTCGTACGCATAGCGGTCACTGTTTGATGAAGCGACGTACGTGCGACTCGCCGTTGCGGTGCAATCGCAGGGCGTAGGTGCCTTGGGCGAGGCCATGTGTGGGAATGGTCGAACGTATTTGGCTGGCGTTCAGCGTGGTCGTATATACCATGCGCCCCAGTGCATCAACGATCTGTAGTTGCCAGCCATCGCCTTGAAGGCCGTGCGCTTGGAGTTGCAGGTCTCCGGTTGTTGGGTTGGGGTAGAGCAGGATGCCGCTCTCCTCGGCTTGTTCTTCGATGGCCACAGGGGTCCAGCAGCTTCCCTTGTACAGGTGCAGGGAGAACAGGGCGGACAGGCCCGCCGGGGGCGCCGGGAAGTAACCACTGGTCAATGTGCCATCGATCATCACATCCTCCAGGTACCAGCAGTTGGTCACGGCCGTCACCTCGATCACCGGGCCATTGATGACGTAGCTGAACGAGGCCCATGGATGCCCGCTCGCATCTTCATCGGTCCCTTTGATCCGGCCCTCGTGGCCCCACAGGCCGATCACCTCGGCATCGGCGGCCGGCTCCGGCACATCGTATCGGAGTGTCACCTCTGTACGGTACCCATTGTAGGCACCAGTGGGTATGCCCCAGGGGTGGATGGGGGGAATGTACACGGTCTGCGGGGCCATCTGCACCTGATCGATGATGTAGTGTGGCACTTGAGGATGCTTCACGCAATACGGGTCGGACACCATTTGCAAGGCGGCGCCCGCGTTCAACCGGCCATGGCCGGTGAGTTCATCGTAACCGGCCGTTTCCACGTCCGTGGCGTAGTTCTCCAGGATGTGTTCCACGTCATCGGGCACCAGATCGTTGTAGGAGCCGTTCGCTACGCTATGCTGGGCCATCATCAGGGCCGCTGCGCCCGCCACGTGGGGTGCGGCGGCCGAAGTGCCGATGAAACAATGGTAACCGGCCGGGTAGCTGGCGGGGCAGTTGAACGGCGCCACATCATGCAGGCTGGAAACAATGTTGGTGCTGCCCGGCGCCACCAGGTCGATCCCCGGCCCATAGTTGGCCTCTATGGACACCCATTGGCCATTGTACCATACGTCGCCCAGCACGCCATGGGTACCGGACTGGTTCGACCCGCCCACACCCAACACGGCATAGTCGCTGGTGTATGCACCGATGGGATCGGTGAACGATGTCGGATAGTTCGTGAAGGGGTAGTCCCCTTCCGCGATATTCCCCATGGAGGCCGCAAGCACGGCCCCGTTCTGATGGGCCGTGCGTACGGCCTCCACCAGCACCGCCTGCGCCCCTTCGGGCCAGTGGAAGCGGAACCCGACACTGGTACTCAGCACGTGGCATGCGAACCCATTGCCGGTGCCGATATCCGATGACCCTTCCACGATCGCGGCCGCCATGCCGTCCTGGGCCATGTACGTGTTGCCCGTGCCGATGATCAGGCTCACCAGCGAGACCCCGGTATTCCCGGTGCCATCCACATCCCCACCCGCAATACCGGCCATGCCCATGTCGTTGTTGCGCAATGCCCCGATAATACCAGCGCAGGCAGTTCCGTGATAGGAGTCGCTATATGCAAATTGTTCGGTGTATGGTTGATTCAAGTCAGGCTGCATGGACCCGTCATAGAGTTCCCAATAGTTGTATGCGGCAACCACCTTCGAAACCCCATTGTGCATCAGGTCTTCGTGGTTCCAGTTGATGGGGTTGTCAATAACGCCCACGCGAATGTCCGGCCGTCCCGTTTGCAGGGCCCAAGCGGGTTCGATATTGATGTCCCCATTAGGGAACCCGGTGGTGGGGGCGAGGCTGGCCTGCAAGCCACCCGTGTAGAGTGGATCGTTGGAATGGGGTTGAGCGATCGCATTCGGGTGGGCATACCATGCCAGGTCCGGCAATTGGAGCAGACTATCCGCCACCACCAACGGATCCGTGCTCGGCGCGCTCATCTTGAACACGCTCCAGTACTCCGGCAGACGCACCGCATCGCCGAGGCGGCTGATGGAGATGCTGTCGGCGCGGGTCATGCGGCGGAATACCTTCATCACCTTCACCCGGGTGGCGGCCATACCGAAGGCACCGGCCAGCACATCGGCCACGCTATCGGGCACCAGGCGGTCCAGGGTGGTGTGCTGCATCTCCACGCGGTCCACGAAATTGGTGTCCACCAAGTGGCCACGCACCTTCACCAGCACCTCGTCATCGAAGTAGAGCGGGTTGTCCAAACTGTCCAGCACGGCATCCGGCTCGTGGTGGTACACGTCGTATTTCACGGTGGTGTAGGCCGGCCCGCTGGGGCCTTCGGTGATGCCGCTCACATAGTACACGGCATTGTTGCCCACCGCCAGGGCCAGCGCCAGGTCGTTGTCTCCGGCGGCATCGTGCGTCTTGCTCCACATCACGGTACCTGCGCTGTTGTAACATACGGTGGCATAGTCCAGGCTGCTGCCGTTCACCGCGCTGCCCGTGACCACGATGCGCGTGCCCGACACGGCTATCTTGGTGGCCTGGGCCTTCCAGCTGGTGCTGTGTACCCGGTGGCGCTTCTGCCACACCAGGCCGCCGCCCGCGTTGTACTTGATGGTGATGAAGTCGCTGCCCCCGTGCTGGTTGCCGATGTACCCGGCCACATAGACATTGCCGCTGGCATCGGCGGCCACGGCCTGCCCGGCATCATCATACCCAGTGCCGTCGTAGTCCACCACCCACGCGAGTTCCAGGTTATGCAGGAATTTGAGGGTCTGGATGTCCTTCTGGCCGCTGTTGCTGCGGTAGCCCGTCACGTAGATGTTGCCTGCCTCGTCCATGCTCATGCCCATGGGCTGGTCAAGCCCCACGCCGGGCAGGGCCACGCGCACGGTGTCCATGCCCGCGCCGGTGGTGCCGTTGTAGCGCAGGGTGGCATAGTCCCAGGAGTTCACGGCGCTGGCGCTGCCACCGGTGATGATGGGATGGCCGAAGGCATCGAGCTTCACGCTGGTGGCGGCATCGATCAAGCCGATGTGGTCGTAAGTCTGCGCCCACTGGAAAGCACCCGCCGCGCTGAACTTCACCAGGGCATAATCCGTGAGGGCCGGGCTGGTGAAGGTGGCGCCGCATACGAACACGTTGCCAAAGGCGTCGATGGCCATGTCAGAAGGTACATCGGCCAGACCGGAGGGGCCATCCCACGTGCTGGCCCATTGCAGCACCCCGGCCGCATTGTATTTGAGGATGGCAAGATCCTGATCGTTGCCCGTGTTCGTCGCAGTGGCAGCGATGAAAATGTCGCCACCGCTGGTGGTCTGGACCGCAACGCCGTAATCGTTGCCGTTGGCCGTTCCGTTGTATGTCTGCTGCCAGAGCAGGTCGCCGGTGCTGTTGTACTTGGTCACCAGAATGTCCGTGTTGCCCGGTGCCACCTGTGTATTTCCCACCACGATCAGGTTGCTGGCGGCGTCCAGGGTGCTGGCCGTCCAGGGGATCACGGCGTCAGGCGAGCCGATGCTTTGCACCCATTCGGTGTTGATGTAGGTCTGGGCGGGACACTCGGAGGTGGCCCAGGCGAGCAATACAGTGGCTATCCAGCGGGATCCTGAGGAGGGGGGGGGACAATTGCATCATTTCAAAGGGCTTTGATGGATCGGGAACGGAACGAATGTAAATGACGAATCCAGGGAATACAATAATGATGTGGCTTGGGTCGAGGGATCCCATGGGCACGAACGGGGTGATCGGGCCATGTCATGCGCATGGGACCGAGGTCCGTACAACTTGAAGATGCCAGCGCCCCTCCGACCTCCTCCCTACGCTACCGCACCTCCACCTTCTTCACATTGTCCTGCATCACACGGTCAATGAAGAGGTGGTCACGGTCGATCACGGCCTGCATCGGCTTTTCGTCCACGACGAAGGTGAGTCTGTTCACGCCGGTCCTCAACCGCACACGCTGGTGCAGCAGCGGCACGTCGTTCTTCGACTTGTCGGCCTTCGCACCGAACTGCGGATAGCGCATGATGCTCACGTCGAACCAGTCGTCCATTGGCACGGGTGTCTCGCGTCCCAGGGAGTCGGCGTGGTTCTTCTCACCGTACACCAGCAAGTCCACCGTCCAGGTGCTGTCGGGCAGCATGCGGGCGCTGGCCGAGTCCACCCGGTTGTTGTAGAGCGTGATCCGCTTGAAGCCGTCGACCAGCAGGTACTGCAGCGTATCGGGCACCACCTGCTCCAGCTCGTGGTAGAGGTCCAGTGCGGTGGGGTACGGCGGGTCGGCATGGCCGAAGCGTTCCACCAGCGCGCGGAAGGCGGTGTTGAGGCGTTCCTCGCCCACGAACGAGCGCAGGCCGTAGAGCACCACGCTGCCCTTGTTGTAGTGGATGTAGCCCTGGTCCTCCACTTCCAGCAGCGGCACCTCCTTCAGGTCCTCGCTGCCGCGTGAACGCTGGTAGCGATCGCTCTCCAGCTTGAGGAACTTGCGCATGCGGTCGCGACCATACTCCTGCTCCATCACCATCAGTGCGCCGTATTGCGACATGCTCTCGCTGAGCAGTGTGCTGCCCTGCATGCGGGCGCCGATCACCTGGTGGGCCCACCACTGGTGCGCCATTTCGTGCGCCACCACATAGAACACCATGTCCACATCGTTGGTGTCGCTCAGGTCGGCGATGAAGCCGATGCCCTCGCTGTAGGGCATGGTGCCGGGGAATGCCTGCGCGAAGCTCTGGTAGCGGGGGAACTCGATGATGCGGGCCTGCTTGTGGCGGTAGGGACCGAAGTTGGCGCTGTAGTAGGTGAGCGAGCGCTGTACGCTGCGGGCCATGCGCTCCACGTTCTCATCGTGGCCCGGGTGATGGTAGATCTCCACATCGACCGTGTGGGTCGGGTCCTGGGGATCGTGCCAGGTCTCGCGGTGCACGTTGTAGCGGGCGCTCATGAACGAGTAGAAGTTCACGCTCGGGTGGTCCAGCTCGTAGGCGAAGTAGCGGCGCCCGTCGGCCTCCCAGGTACGCTTGAGCGAGCCGGGTGCGATGGCGATCTGATCGGGCGTGGTGCTGATCACGCTGCGCACGGTGACCCAGTCGCTGTTCGGCATGAGGTAGTGCTCCATGCGCTGGGCGGGATCGTCCGTGAGTTTCGGCAGGCGCTCGCGGGGCGGCAGGTCGCGCTTGCGCCGTTCGTTGCGGTCGCTCAGCTCCTGGCGGGGATCGTAGCCAATGGTGGGCAGCACATCGAAGTTGTTGAAGAACGTGCCGTTGTGGTTCACCTGCATCACGCGCACGCTGTTCTCGAACCCCTTGGGCGCGTAGGTGGCGGTGGCGGTGAAGCGCAGCTCCTCGCCGGGCATCAGCGGACGGGCCAGCCGGTAGATGCGGTAGTTCACGCGCTCATCGTTGTGCACCAGCCGGGCACCGGTGATCTCCACGTCCTGTTCGATGGCCCCATCGCCCAACTGCAGGTGCAGCGAGTCGATGGGCACTTCGCTCTTGTTGCGCAGGGTGATGCGGGCCACGCTGTGCAGGTGGCGGGTGGGCGGGTGCAGGTCGATGGTGAGGTCGATGTCCGTGTAGCGCGGCTGCACAATGCCTGCGTACTGCTTGTAGGTGAGCTCGTAGTACACGGCGTCCTCCATGCGTTCGTCCCGACCGGCCACCTCGTTGAGCACCTTGGTATTGTAATAGTTCCAGGCGCCGAGCACCACCCAGGCGCCGAGGGCGGGCAGCAGGGCCCAGCGATGGCGGGCGAAACGCGCACGGGCCGTCCGCAGGCGCCAGCGCATGCCGGTCTCGCGGCCTCGCACCCAGAAGAGGAAGGCCACGCCCATCAGCACCGCCGCGAAGGCCATCCAGTACGCCTTGAACCAGGCCCAGGCCACGATGGCCGTGCCGTAGCCGTTCATGTCCGAGTACATGGCCCGGGGCGCGGAGTTGAAGTTGGCCAGGTGGGTGCGCACGTCCAGCGCGTTGAGCAGGATGCCCGAGCCGGCCCAGATCACCACGAACACGGCATAGCCCACGTACTTGTTGTTCACCAGCACGTGCACGGTGAAGGCCAGGGCCGTGAGGATGGCCATGCCCACCAGGTTCGGCAGGATGTAGTTGCCCAGGTACACGCCAGGCTCCAGGTCCGTGTAGCCGTTGGCCAGTTGGAAGACCATTCCCACCAGGGTGGCCAGCACCAGCACCACGGCCAGCATCAGGATCATCGCGGTGTACTTGGCGAGCAGTCCGGTGCCGGTGGGGACCGGCGTGGCGTCATGCACCTCGTCCAGCCGTGGTTCGCGTTCCTTCCACACCAGCATGCCGCTGTAGAACACGATGAGGATCATGAGGAAGAGCGAGAAGCCGCCTTCGGTCACGTCGTTCACGCGGTAGGTCACCGGGTGGATGGTGTTCTCATACAGCGAGGTGGAGAACGAGAGGTTGAGCACCAGGTTGACCAGCCCGATGCCCGTGACGATGAGGAAGGCCGTGCCCTGCAGCATGCCGGTGAGGTCGTTCCACACCACGCGGCGCCATTGGCGGAAGTGCGCCCCCCGGTCGAAGCGGCGTTGCACGACCGGCACGGTGATGCGGGCGGTGGTGCGGGCATCGGCGTTGCTCTCGGGCATCGCGGCATTGCGCACCGCGCGGTCTGTGAAGCTGAAGCGGAAGTAGACGAAGAGGAAGACCAGGGCGGACACCGCCAGCCAGATGATGCGGTTCCACAGCAGCACACCGTGCATGGGCAGGTGCTTGCCGTTCTTCTCCTCCACCGTCCAGTAGCGGGTCACGTCTTCGAAGGTGGTGCCGGCGAAGGGGTCGAGCAGGGCGGCCAGGGTGCGGTTCTCCATCTCGCCCATGAGGGTGCCGGCCACTCCATTGCCCACCATGATCACCACCGCGGTGATGAATGCGGCCGCCGTGCTGCGCATCAGCACGGCCACGGCGAAGACCACGGCCGCGCTGAACACGATGTTGGGCATGCTCAGGTAGAAGTAGGCCTGTGCGTGTGCCACCAGGTCGTTCGGGCCGAGCCGCTCGGGGTCCACCCAAGGCATGTGGCTGCCCAGCACCATGCCGATGGTGATGCCGATCAGCGGGAGGGTCGACACCAGGGTGCTGCCCATGAAGCGGCCCAGCAGGTAGGGCCCCTTGCGCAGCGGTGTGCTGAAGAGGATCGGCTGCGTGCGGTAGGCGAAGTCGCGGATGGCGCTGGCGTTCACGAACGCCGTGACCATGAGCAGGCCCAGGAAGGCGAAGGCGGAGTAGAACTGGTACACCATGTACGGGGCGTTGAGCCGCACATTGGCGAAGGTGCCGCCCACCACCAGCTTGTCCCAGGCCACCAGGCCGAAGCCCAGCAGCGTGAACAGCAGGAGGAAGATGTACACCATGGGCTGCCGCAGCCAATGGCGCACTTCGTGGAGGAAGAGCCGCGTGGTCATGCCGTAGCCGGTTGAAGGGCCCCGTTGATGTGGGTGAAGAACACGTCCTCCAGCGTGGGTTCCACGGCCACGAATCCGTCGCCCGGATCGCTTTCCGCGTGGATATGGATGGATGGCCGACCGGCGATGAGCTTGTGGCTGATCAAGGCGTACCGGGCCTGGTAGTGCTCCACTTCCCCCTTATCGATGCGCTTCTCCCAGATGCGCCCGCGCACGGCCTCGAGCGCGTGGGCCGGGGCCCCGGCGAAGAGCAGGCGGCCCTTGTTGATGATGGCCATCTGGCGGCACAGCTCCTGCACGTCCTGCACGATGTGGGTGCTGAGGATCACCACCACATGCTCACCGATCTCGGCCAGCAGGTCGTAGAAGCGGTTGCGCTCGCCGGGGTCGAGGCCGGCGGTGGGTTCGTCCACGATGATCAGGCGAGGTTCACCGATGAGGGCCTGGGCGATGCCGAAGCGCTGCTTCATGCCACCGCTGAAGCCGGCGATGCGGCGGTCGCGGTGCTCCCACAGGTTCACCTTATGCAGGAGCGCGTCCACCAGGCTCTTGCGGTCGCCGTTGTTCACCACGCCCTTCAGCAGGGCGATGTGGTCCAGCATCTGGCGGGCCGATACGCGCGGGTACACCCCGAACTCCTGCGGGAGGTAGCCCAGCACACGGCGCACCGCGTCCTTGTCGTTCAGCACATCGATGTCGCCCAGTCGCACGGAGCCGCTGTCGGCCTCCTGCAGCGTGGCCAGGATGCGCATCAGGCTGCTTTTGCCCGCGCCGTTGGGGCCCAGCAGCCCGAACATGCCCGGCGGGATGGTGAGGCTTACGTCGTCCAAGGCCTTCACGCCGTTGGCGTAGGTCTTGCTCAGGTGTTGGATCACGAGTTCCATGCGATGGGTTATCGGACCGTGAAGGTGCACGATCTCCGAAGGATGGCGGCCACCCGATCACATGAACGGTCGGTAAGCAGGGATGGGAAGCCGGCGCCCCGGCTCAGCGGAACCAGTAGCGTGCGCCCAGGGCGAGGTCGAGCTCGAAGTCGGTGGAGGGCACCAGGTCCAGCGTGGGCACCACTTCCAGGAAGATGTCGAGCGGGTCGTTGGCGAAGTGGTAGTTGAGGCCCACAGGGAATCGGACCCCCAGGTCCAGGCGTTGGCCGTCGTGATAATGCCCGCGGTGCCAGTACCGATGGCCGGTCCAGCTGCGCAGGCGCAGCCCCGGGCCGTAGTACAGGGGCATGCTGCCCTTCGACACGCTGATCACATTGAAGTTGTGGAAGAGGTGGTCGGCGTGCAGGTGCACATAACCGCCATGGCCCCATCCGCCCCATGCCAGGCCGAAGGCCAGCGCGTTACGGTCCTGGGTCCACACCTTGGCGGAAAGGCCCGTTGGCTCTCCCAGCATGATGCCCAGACCGAAGCCCTCGCGCTGCGCCCGCACGATGGGTGCGGACAGCAAGGCGGCCACCAGAACGACCCATCCACCACGTACCATGGGACAAAGATCGGTCAGTGTGCGCGGGGGCCAACGAAGGGCCGCGTATTTTCGCCACCGCCTACCCAGTATGATCACTGCTCCCACCCGCACCCTCGACCAAGCCGTGCTGGACCTGGTCCAGCGGCTGCACCAGGACCTGGAGGCGCGCAGACGGGAACTGGTGGCCCGGCGCGACCCCGAACGCGAGGCCTTGATCGGCGTCACCCCCACCCTTCGGGACGACACCAAGGCCATCCGCGACAAGGAATGGCAGGTGGCCGAACTGCCCGAGCGCCTGATGGAGCGCCGTGTGGAGCTCCTGGGCGGATGCAGCCGACCGGAGATCATCGATGGGATGAACTCCGGTGCGAAGAGCTACATCGCCGACCTGTGGGACCTGAACGCCGGGCAGAGCTGGTGGCTGGCGCGTGCGCACCGCTACATCGAACGGGCCGCCAAGCGCGACCTGGCCTACGTGCCCAGCGAAGGCGGCCGGATCCGCATCAACCCCGCCACCACCACCCGCCTGATGGTGTCACCGCGTCCCATCCCCGCGCTGGAGGCCGGCTTGTTGCTGGATGGCGAACCCGTGGCGGCCTGCATCCACGACATGGCCCTGCTGATGCTGCGCAGCACCGCCGACCTGGTGGAGCGGCAGGGGCACGTGCTGGTGTACCTGCGCGATGTGCGCACCCAGCTGGAAGCCCGCTTCTGGGCGGACATGCTCCACGCGCTGGAGGAACACCTCGATCTGCCCACGGGCACGGTGCGCGCCACCATCATGATCGATTCCATCACCGGCGCCCTCCAGGCCGAGGAGATCCTCTTCGAGCTGGCCCACCACGCCGCCGGCATGTCGTTCGACCCCCAGGGCTACACGGCCGACCTGCTCGCCATGCACCAGGGTCCCGACGACGCCGTGTTCCCCGACCG
>CAYXKE010000002.1:42952-106805 GCA_964464935.1 uncultured Chryseobacterium sp. | reverse complement strand
CGCGCGCGCATCAGCTCTACTACCAGCGCACCGAGCCCGTGGACCCCGCCCTGCTGGTGCAGCCGCCCGAAGGCGAGATCACCACCGACAGCCTGCTGGGCGGCGTGCGCACCCTGCTCCGCGCACTGGTGCAGCGCCTCAATGGCCAGGGCCGTGTGGTGCAGGGCAGCCGACTGCACGACCGCTCTTCCGTGCGCCTGGCCGTGCGCCTGCTCTGGCAGTGGACCCATCACCCCAAAGGCGTGGTGACCGCCACGGGTCTGGAGATCCGCCCGGAGCTGATCTCGTACCTGGTGCGCAAGGAAGCCGACAAGCTCTACGCCGATGCCGGCCCCGAGGTAAAGGCCCATGCCGCCGCCGCTGTGCAGCAGATCATCGACCAGGTGACGGCCCCGCACCTGCCCCTCGACCCCCTGTGAGCATGAACGGCTGGATCCCCGTGAGCGAGCGCCTGCCCGAACATGGGCATCGTGTGCTCGCGTATGTGCCCGGCAACGCCGTGTTCCTGCCCGGCAAGACCGGAGCGCGCGAGCTGCGGCCCGTGGTGGTACTGCGGCTGCTGCACGACCATTTCATCCATCATCCCAGCCGCACGGGATACACGGGATCACCGCACCTGTGGCAGGGTGAAGGCGGCAGCAACCAGTTCTTCGACGCCGTGACCCACTGGATGCCCCTGCCCGACCCACCGTCGATCGGGGAAAACGCCTGAGGCACCCGTCGCGGTGCGACGCATGATCCCCTCATCTTTGCCCGGCGCACGATCCCTGTGGAACGGCCCGGGGTGCGCCATCGACCCATGGCTACACACCTCGTTACCGGCGGCTGCGGATTCGTGGGCCGCAACATGGTCAAGCGCCTCGATGCACAGGGGGCGCGGGTCCTGTTCATCGACGACCTCAGCGTAGGCACCCATCCGGACACCTGGCTGGGCCAGCGCCTGCGTTTCCAGCACAAGGACCTCAGCATATATGGCGAGGATGAACGCCTGCTCTTCCTGCAGGCCGACCTGCGCGATGTGCTGCGCGAGCTGAACAAGGATCCCCAGTGGTTCCGCAAGACCTATGGGCAGGACCTGGTGCAGTTCGACGACATCTTCCACTTCGCCGCCATCGTGGGTGGCCGAAGCAAGATCGATGGCGACCCCATGCTGGTGGCACAGGACCTGAGCATCGATGCGGAGATGTTCCTCTACGTATGCCGCAACAAGCCGCGCCGCTTCCTCTACCCCAGCAGCAGCGCCGCCTACCCCATCGACCTGCAGACCGAAAGCAACACGCTGCAGCTGAAGGAGAGCGACATCGACTTCAAGAAGATGGGCGAGCCCGACATGACCTACGGCTGGAGCAAGCTCACCGGCGAGTATCTGGCCAAGATCGCGGCGAGCCACTACGGCGTACACGTCACCTGCATCCGTCCCTTCAGCGGCTACGGCGAGGACCAGGACCTCTCCTATCCCGTGCCGGCCATCGCCGCACGTGCCGCCCGCAAGGAGAACCCCTTCGAGGTGTGGGGCACCGGCAGGCAGGGCCGCGACTTCGTGCACATCGACGACGTGCTCGACCTCACCCTGCTGGCCATGGACAAGATCGGCGACGGCCGGGCGATCAACATCGGCATGGGCAGGCTCACCAGCTTCCTGGAGCTGATCGAGGTCTTCACCGGCTTCGCGGGCTACAAACCCACCATCAAACCGCTGCTCGACAAACCCGTGGGCGTGCACAGCCGCTATTGCGACATGACCTGGGTGAAGGAAAACCTCGGCTGGGAGGCCCGGATCAGCATCGAGGAAGGGATGCGGCGGGTGTATGAGGCGGCGTTGAAGAAAGTGTGAACCGCGACGACGCAGCGACGCGACGGACTGCAACGGGAATGCATGAGAATCGGATAGCCGACGGGATCGTGGATGCCGCATTCCAAGTGCACCGGTTCTTTGGTCCTGGGCTACTGGAAAGCGCGTATGAGGCGTGCCTGGCCCATGAGCCTGCGCATGGGTTTCAAAGTGGAACGGCAGGTAGCCTTGCCGCTGGCATACCTCAAGCTCACGGGCGATCGCCTGGGTCTGATCATCAATTTCCACAGCGCCCTTCTTAAGAACGGAATGCGTCGCGTGGTGAACAACTTGCAGCAATGATCATGTCGATCCGTTCTGGACGATACGCCGCGTACCCGTCGTGTCACCGCATCGTCGCGGTCAACCCCTGTTCGTTTTGACCTCCCCCCACATCATCTGCTTCGGCCCTGGCCCCCGGTTCAAGGGCGGCATCGCGCAGTACAACACGGCGTTGGCACGTGCGCTCAAGGATGAAGGCGCGCAGGTGACCATCGTGAGCTGGACCCAGCAATACCCGGCCATCATCCCCCGCGAGTTCGTGGACAAGGCCAGCCGCACCAGCTTCCTCGAGGGCTATGACATCCCGGTGCACTACCTCACCAACTGGAACGATCCCCGCACCTGGCGGAAGACCGCGAAGGCCATCGCCGAGCTTAAGCCCGACAAGGTGATCATCCAGTGGTACAACCCCACGCAGGGCATCCCGCTGAACACCATCGCCAGGTACCTGCGCAAACACACGAAGGCCGAGGTCCTCTTCGACCTGCACTTCGTGGCCGCCAAGGAGCAGAGCAGCCTCGATGCCCGGCTCACGCGCATGGCCCTGCGCCACGGCCACAGCTTCATCGTGCACGCATACAAGACCGCGGAGGAGTTGAAAGCCCTGTTCGCCGGCGAGGAATTCCATCTCACGCTCGATGGTGCGCGCGATGTCCGGCCGCAGGGCACCGGGCTCCGTGCCATCCTCAAGCTCTACCACCCGATCTACACCCTCTTCACGCCCGATCCCTCGTTCGACAAGGAAGCGTGGAAGGCACAGCACGGCTTGCGGAAGCATGTGTTCCTCTTCTTCGGCTTCATCCGGAAGTACAAGGGATTGCACTACTGCATCGAGGCGTTCGCGGAGCTCGCGAAGCAGCGCGATGATGTGAGCCTGATGATCGTGGGCGAGCGCTTCTGGCAGACGGTGGACCAGAGCAAGCTCAGCACGAAGGTGAAGAACGCGGTGTTCGGCACGCTGAAGCAGCTGTTCCTGAAAAAGGCCGACGACGAGCGCAACTACGATCCACTGGCGATGGTGGACACCCTGGGCATCCGCGACCGCACGCTGGTGGTGGACCGCTTCATCCCGAACGAGGAGGTGCCGCCCTACTTCCAGGCCGCCGATACGATCGTGCTGTTCTACGAAACCGCGACCCCGAGCGGAGTGGAGAGCCTGAGCTACAACTTCCGACTGCCCGCGGTGGCCACGCGCGTGGGGCACTTCCCCGAGACCATCACCGACGGGTTCAACGGCTACCTGGCCCAGCCGAAGCACATCGCCGACATGGTGCGGGTGATGAATGCGAGCATCGAGCGCCCCATCCCCCGCGCGAACGTGGTGGAGGCCACGAAGACGATGAGCTGGGCGAATTATGCGAAGGCCATTTTGAAGGGGTGAGCACTGCCGGCCCACGGCCGGCCAACCGGTGGCCCCATCGATCCATCGCATGGGACGGCGGGCTCGTCGAAAGAACCCTGCCCGATGGTGCCGCGTAGAACACCACCCGTTCATTCCGATCGTTAGATTCACCGCCCGTTGATCCATAGGCGGTTTGGAAGCGCACAAGAACGACGGATAACGGGACCGCGCAAGGAAGCATGTGGAAATTGCCATTGCTCGTCATTTGGCTGTCGAATTGGTTCAGCTGGGTGCTGCCCGCACCGGAGCCTGTGGCCGATCCGCCCACCCACGAAGGCACCGAAGTGGCCGCCGAGCGCACTGATGCGGTGGACCTGCTCTATGATGCGGTGGGACTGGCCGGCACCCTGGGCAAGGAGGCCTTTGCGGCCGGCATCGCCCGGGTGGAGCACCACGGCCTGAACGCCCGCATGCTCGCCATCGCCGACATGAGCCAGCCGAGCACGGCCAAGCGCCTGTACCTGATCGACCTGGAGAAGAAGGAACTGGTGCTGCGCACCTGGGTGGCCCACGGGCAGAAGAGCGGTGAGCTGATGGCCACGACGTTCAGCAACCGGATGGGCTCGCACCAGACGAGCCTGGGGCTGTACCGCGTGGGCGCCGAGATCGTCAGCCCCAAGCACGGACCCGCCCTGCTGCTGCACGGGCTGGACAAGGGCGTGAACTGCCAGGCCCTGGCCCGTGAAGTGATCATGCATGGGGCTGATTATGTCAGCCCCGAATTCATCGCCGAACATGGGAGGTTGGGTCGCAGCTGGGGATGCCCCGCAGTGGCACGTGATCAGATGGACCGCATGATCCAACTGCTCGCCGATGGCGGGCTGCTCTACGTGTACGCGCCGCGCTGAGTGCCGGTGGCACGCTCCCCTCCCTCCGCATGATCCGACCGGTCCACGTCCTGCCCGTACTGTGCCTGGCCCTGGTGGCCTGCGAGGGCCCCACTCCCACTGCACCCACCTTGGAGGAGCAGGCCCAGCGCATCGCCGAGGTGTTCGAGACCCCGCAGGCCTACACCATCCGCACGCTCGACAGCGCGGACATCGCCGCGTTCCTGGCCCGTCATCCGGAGTACGCGATCGACTCCGCCGATGTGCGGGCGTTCTATGCCCGACGCCACGGCCAGTACGCCTGGTTCGTGAACGATTCCCTCTCCCATTCCGCCGCCGGCTTTGCCGCGCTGGTGCGCTCGGCCGACACCACCTACCGGGAGATCGCCACCCTGCGCGACCGCCTGGACCACCTGCTGCTGGGCGCCAACGGCCACGACATATGGGGTTGCGACAGCTGTCGGCTGGACCTGGAGCTCTCGCTCACCGCCCAGTTCTTCCGCTTTGCCGACAAGACCTACGGCGGCCGGGTGGACCGCGACCTGCGCGAGCTCGACTGGTTCATTCCGCGCAGCAAGAAGGATTACTCCCAGCTGATCGACTCGCTCGCGGCCGGCCACATGGACCTCTCGCCCATGGAGCCCGTGCACCCGCAATACGCCCGGCTCAAGGCCGCTCTGAAGCACTTCCATGAGATCGACACGTTGGGCCCGTGGACCAAGCTCGACCTGGGCGGCCGGCGCAAGATCGAGCCCGGCGATACGGTGGCTGTGGTGGCCGACATCCGGCACCGCCTGATGCTGCTGGGCGACCTGCGTGCCGGCAGCGATACCCTGGTGATGCGCTCCATTCGGTACGACAGCGCACTGGTGGAAGCCGTGCGCCGCTTCCAGGGCCGTCATGGCCTGCAGCCCGACGGGGTGATCGGAGCGGGTGTGATGGCGCAGCTCAACGTGCCTCCGCGCGACCGCATCCGCACCCTGCTGGTGAACATGGAGCGCCTGCGCTGGGTGGCGCCCACCATTGCGCCCGACCTGATCCTGGTGAACATCCCCGAGTTCCGCATGCACATCTTCGAGGATGGCCGCCCGGCGTGGAGCATGGATGTGGTGGTGGGCGCCGCGGCCACACGCACGGTGATCTTCAGCGACACCCTGAAGCGGATCGTGTTCAGCCCTTACTGGAACGTGCCCGTCAGCATCGTGCGGGGCGAGATCCTGCCGGCACTGGCCAAGGACCCGGACCACCTGCGCAAGAAAGGCATGGAGGTGGTGGGGGGCACGGCCGCGCTGCCGGCGATCCGCCAGAAGCCCGGCCCGGCGAACGCCCTCGGCCTGGTGAAGTTCCTCTTCCCCAACAACTACAGCATCTACTTCCACGATACGCCCAGCAAAGGGGCCTTCGCCCGGGAGAAGCGCGCCTTCAGTCACGGGTGCATCCGCCTGAGCCGCCCGGTGGACCTGGCCGAGTACCTGCTGCGCAACGACAGCATCTGGACGCCCGAGAAGATCCGCAAGGCCATGCATGGCGGCAAGGAGACCACCGTGAACCTCTCGCACGCGGAGCGCCGTCCGGTAACGATCGGCTACTTCACCGCGTGGGTGGACGCCGAGGGCGAGCTGAACTTCCGCGACGATGTGTACGGCCACGACGGCCGCCTGGCCCAGGAACTCTTCGTGGGCGCGCCCGTGCCCGTGCCGGAGGAGGTGCTGCTGCCTTGATCGGCCACGATGATGGCCAGCTGCGGCGCGCCGAGGTGGGTGGCCAGCGCCACGTTGTACCAGTGCTGCGGATCGGGGAACAGGTCGATGGGCGCGATGCTGCGCGGTGGATCGTGCATGGGCGGGACCGTCACGCGTGCCACCCCGGCGCGCCCGGCCTCGCGCACCAGCGTGTAGCGCGCAAGCATCTGCCGGTCATGGTCGCGCAGGCGGCCCTGCAGCAGGTCGGAGTGGATGCGGCCATCATTGCCGGTGAAGAGCATCGCCACCACCCACAGCCCCCACACCACACGCCGACCGGCCACCCCCCGAAGCGGTGGGAGCCACCCCCGCGGGCGGAACACCGCACGGTCCCAGGCGATGATGGTGGCCGCCCATACCGGCAGGAAGAGCAGGCAGCCCAGGTTCACCGTGCGGTGCTGGCCGAGCAGTCCGGTGCTCCAGTACGGCAGGGCGATCGGGATGAACACCACGGCCACCAGCACGGCGGTCCAGCGCCAGGGCCCCCACAGCGGCCGGGGCAGGAGGTCCGATCGCTGACGCAGGGCATGCACCATGAGCAATGCACCCAGCACCACGGCGGGATCCAGGACCCAGCGCAACAGGAAGCGTCCGGTCTGTGCGGTGGACCATGCCAGCGTGAGGAACGGATCGTGCCGCGCGGGGAAGTAGGCCCCGCGCACCGCATTGCCCGGAGCCGTGGCCAGGTGGACGAGTGCCGCCACGGCCAGCGCCAACAACAGGGGCTTCCCCCACCAGCCGCGTTCATCCGTCCCCCCCCATGCCCACCGCACAATGTGCAGCACCACCAGCATCACGGCGTTCACCTCGTTGAAGCCACTGGCCAGCAATAACGTGAAGACGGCCCCGAGTACCCGCCAGGGGCTCATCCCCTGCCGATGCAAGGCCAGCAGCGCCGCCACATGCAGGATCAGCAGGATGCCGCCGAGCTGGTAGGTGATGGCGCCCGTGTACCAATGGATCCCCTGGCCGAGGTGCGGCATGATGTGGAGGTACAGCACGGTGAGCGCCAGGGCCCATGTCCACCGCAGTGACCGCCCGCCCGGCCAGATCTGGCGCAGCAGCGCGGCAAAGGCCGCCACCGTGGCCGCGATCAACAGCAGGGGCACGATCCGGTACAGCGGCAGACCGTGCTCCATGCCCAGCACCAGCGGACCGCGCAGCATCAGCACGTTGCTGGCCCAACGCCCGTTCCATGAAGCGCGCTCCTCCTGAAGACGTGGCCCGAGCTCGTGCTGCATGCCCACCACCGCATAAGAGATATCGTCGGCGTAAGGATGCACGTACATCGCCACCCATGCCTGCCGCAGCAGCATGAACCACAGAAAGGCGGTGAGGAGCACGACCGGCCGGCGCGGCATGCCCCAAAGATGGGCGGCTTACACGCCCGCACGCTCCTTCACCCGGTACACGTTGCGCTCCGGGCTGTAGCGACGGACCAGCTCGGCCACGAAGCCCACGGTGAAGAGCTGCACACCGATGATCATGGCGGCCAGCGCCACGAAGAAGAGGCCCTGTTCGGCCACGCGGGGAGCGGCCTGACCGAGGACGTAGACATGCCACAGCTTCTCGCCCACCACCCAGCAGGTGGCCAGGAAGCCCACCACGAACATGAACGTGCCCACCGCACCGAAGAAGTGCATGGGTTTGCGCCCGAAGCGGAACACGAAGGTGATCGTGAGCAGGTCAAGGAAGCCATTGATGAAGCGGTCCAACCCGAACTTGGTGCGGCCGAACTGCCGCGGGTGGTGCTTCACCACCTTCTCCCCGATGCGGCGGAAGCCCTCCTTGCTGGCGATGAACGGGATGTAGCGATGCATCTCACCGAACACCTCGATGTTCTTCACCACCTCCTTGCGGTAGGCCTTCAGTCCGCAGTTGAAGTCGTGCAACTTCACCCCGCTCACCCGGCGCGTGGTCCAGTTGAAGAGCTTGGTGGGCAGCGTCTTGCTCAGTGGGTCGTAGCGCTTCTTCTTCCAGCCGCTCACCAGGTCGTAGCCCTCCTCGCGGATCATCCGGTACAGCTCGGGGATCTCGTCGGGGTCGTCCTGCAGGTCGGCATCCATGGTGATGACCACCTCGCCCTGCACCGCACGGAACCCTTCGTTCAGCGCGGCGCTTTTCCCGTAGTTGTGCCCGAAGCGGATGCCTTTCACGCGTCCATCCGCGGTGCCCAGCTGCCGGATCACGTCCCAGGAGCCATCGGTGCTGCCATCGTCCACCAGCACCACCTCCCAGGTCACGCCCATGCCCGTCGCCACCTGCCGGATATGGTCCACCAGCAACGGCAGCGACTCACGCTCGTTCAGCAATGGAATGACAAGGGAAAGGTCCATGATGCTGCAAGGATAGTACAGGGGCAAGCTTCAGGTCCCAAGTTCTCCAGCCCCACGCTTGAGGGTCCCGATCCACCGGCACGTTGCATGGGCCCTCGTTCGCTCGATGACGCGGGTACACTTTCGTCCTCCTCGGGAGCGCGGTGTTCCCATCGTCAGAACTGGAAATAGATGAACGGCACCGCCTCGGCCGTCACCGTCTGGTAGATCAGCAGCACGGCGCCCGCGCACACCAAGGCCATGGCCCACAGCGGCAGGGAGGCGAACCGGACGCGGTACCATTGCTTCCAGGTCTCGGGCAGCCAGTGCACCACGTATCCGAGGAGCATCAGGGCGAACACGCTGCGGAAACCGCTCACCACCTGGGCGATGAGGTGCGCGTCGAAGCGGTGCGTGATCTGGAACAGCATGTCGTTCACGCCTTGGAGCGTTTCGCCGCGGAACCAGAAGCGGGTGAAGGTGATGAAGGCGAAGGTGATGGTGATGGCCTGGAAGCGGGCGAACCAGTGCGTGCTTTTGTTCCATGGGCTGATGCGGGCCCACCCCTTGTAGATCAGCAGGCCGATGCCGTTGAGCCCGCCCCAGATCACGAACATCCAGCTGGCCCCGTGCCACAGCCCGCCGATGAGCATGGTGAGCATCAGGTTGATGTTGGTGGTGAGCATCTTGCGGAAGGGCGGCCAGAAGTGGGCGATGAGCCAGAACGCCGCGCCGATCGAGAGGAAGATGAAGGGCAGCGCCGGATCGCCGGTGAGGAGCATCAGGGCGGCCAGCACGAAGCCGGTCATGATCCAGGAGAACAGCGAACCGCCGCGGTTGCCGCCCATGGGGATGTAGAGGTAGTCGCGGAGCCAGGTGCTCAGGCTGATGTGCCAGCGCTTCCAGAACTCGGCGGTGCTGCGTGCCTTGTACGGGCTGTTGAAGTTGGGCGGCAGCGTGAAGCCCAGCAGCATGGCCACGCCGATGGCGATGTCCGTGTAGCCACTGAAGTCGGCGTACACCTGCAGCGAATAGCCGATGGCGGCCATCAGGTTCTCGAAACCCGTGAAGCGCAGCGGGTCGGCGAAGACACGGTCGATGAAGTTCAGCGCGATGTAGTCGCCCACGAGCATCTTCTTGAGCAGGCCGTTGAGGATCCAGAACACGGCCATGCCGAACTGCAGGCGGCTGAGCGTGTATGGCCGGAACATCTGCGGCACGAAGTCGGCCGCGCGGATGATGGGCCCGGCCACCAGCGAAGGGAAGAAGCTCACGTAGCACCCGAAGTCAAGGATGTTCCGCACGGGCTTCACGTCGCCGCGGTACACGTCCACCGCGTAGCTCAGGCATTGAAAGGTGTAGAAGCTGATCCCTACGGGCAGCAGCACCTTGTTCTCGATGAAGTGCGCGTCCCACGCGGCGTTGGCCCACCGGGCGAAGTAGTTGACCACCTCGAACGAGGTGCCCAGCAGGGCGTTCACGTTGTCCACCACGAAGTGGGCGTACTTGAAGAAGCCCAGCACGAGCAGGTTCAGGGTGACGCTGGTGGCGAGGATCAGCTGCTTGCGGCGCTGGCTGGCGGTGGCGGCGCTGGCCAGGCCCAGGAAATAGTCGGTCGTGATGGAGAAGGCCAGCAGGCCCACGAAGAAGCCGCTGGTCTTCCAGTAGAAGAACATGCTGGCCACGAACAGCCAGGCGGTGCGCGCGGCCCGCTGGCGGTACACGGCGCTGTACACGGCCAGCACCACGGCGAAGAAGCCCCAGAAGAAGAAGCGCGTGAAGATCAGCGGCGATGCCGGATCGTAGCCGAGCCACCCCAGCCAGTCGGTACCGGCGGTCTCCGTGGGATGCAGGGCGGACAGGAGCATGCGTTCCCGCCAAAGATCCCGTCGATGCCTCCGCCTGCGACGCCATACCCGGAGGCGTCATGCACGGGTGGATGTTGAAGGGACGGACCGTTCCGGGAGCGTGACGCACTACCGGTCGCGCAGGTAGGCACCATACGCCTCCATGAGCGCGGCCACCTGCAGATCGGCCAGCACGGTGTAGCCCGCACGGTTCAGGTGGATGCGGTCCTTCTGCGCCAGACCGGCCTGCTCCCACTTGGCGATGCTTCCGGGGCCGCCCATCACGCTGTGCAGGTCCCACACGGCCACGCCCATCTCGCGTCCCAGTTCCATCATCACCTCACGCACGGCCGGACCATTGCGGTTCACCACGCGCCGCTTGTGGTAGCTGTCGGTCACCGTGGTGAGCAGGATCGCCGCATCGGGCGCCGCCTGGCGCACCCGCTCGATCAGCGCGGCATAGTTGCGTTTGAAGACGGCCTTCGAGAAGTCGGCATCGTGCGCATCGTTCACACCGATGGAGAACACCACCAGGTCGGGGCGCAGCTGGGCCAGGTGTGCGGTGAAGAGCTGGCACCGCAGGTAGCTCCGCGTGCTGGCGCCGTTCACCCCGATGGCGTGGTACACGAAGCCGGGGTCGTCCGTGTCCAGGATGATCCCGTGCAGGGTGATGTGCGTCTGCGTGCTGTCCGTACGGCGGAAACGCAGGCGCAGCGTGTCCATGTGGCGGTCATAGTGGAAGGTGGTGATGCCCTCGTCGGGATCGAAGCTGGCGGTGATGCGTACGGTGGTGTCGGGATCCCAGGCCTCCACGCGGTAGCTGCTGTCCACCGAGTGGATCACGCGCACCTGCCGGAAGGTGTAACCGGGATAGGCCTCGCCACGGAAGTTCACCCGCAGGCCGGTGAGCGTGTCGCGCGTGGTGACCGAGATGCCGGCCAGGCCCAGCAGGCTGGTATCGGCACGTGTCACGTTGCGCACGGCTGTCCAGGCCCCGGTGGCCTCCACCTGGTACCAATACGGGTTGTTGGTACGTGCCAGCGTGAAGGGGAAGATGAATCCGCGGGCCGCGCGCACGCCGGGCGCGGTCTGTTGCAGCCGGTTCCGCACATGGTTGCTCCAGATGTCGGCCTGGATGTGCGACCCGCCGATGTGCACCACGTTCACCTGCCCTTCGCCGTGCATGAACAGGTGGTCGAGCTTCTCATGCCATGCGTTCATGCCGCTGCTGTCACCGGGCTGAAGGATCACGTTCGCTGCGCGGTCCACAAAGGGCGGTGCGTCCACGAGCAGCGGGTGCGGCTGGGCGAAAGCGGGCACACCGGCACCCCAGGCCCACAGCCACAGGGTGCACGGAACAGGAAGGAGGCGGTGGATGCGGAACATGGGATCAGTGCGATGCGGTGGCCTCCTTCTGCCGCAGGTATTCGGCGTATCCGTTGATCAGCGCCGTGTGGAAGAGCTCGCCCACCTTCTTGGACCCGGCGGGCGTGAAGTGCGTGTAGTCCGTGGCGGCCAGCGGGGGATCGGCCTCCACCCAGCTCACCATGCTGCCGCGACCGCCCATGGCCGTGTACATGTCCCAGAACGCCGCCCCCTGCTTCAGCGCGGCCTCCTTCATCGCATCGCGCACATCCTCCAGGTAGGGCCGCGTCACCCACACATCGCCCTCCTTGATGCTCATGTCGCTGGGACCGATCACCACGATGGACGCACCGGGCAGCATCCGCTTGAACCGAACGATCACGTTCTCAAAGGCCCGGCCATAGCGCGCGGCCCCCTCCTCACTGTGGATGTTGGGCAATGCGTTGCCGCCGTATTGCAGGATCACCAGTTTCACATTGAGGTGGGCGTACATCGCGGCGCAGATGGCCGGGTCAATGCGGCGGAACTCATAGCCGGCCCCGCCCCTTGCGGCGATGTTGTCCACGTTCACACCGTTGCGCCCTTCCAGCGAGATCCCATGCACGTCCGGACTGTCGGCACCGGTGAAGGTGATCGTCACCTCGTCCGACGGGCCGCCGAAGTCCCACTCGAGCACGTTCAGATGATCCCCGGGGGCGAGGACATCCGTGCGGAAGTGGGTGCCGTTGCGCTGCACGGTGATGGTGACGGGCGCGCGGTTCCAGCCGAGGAACATGCGCATGCGCTCCCAGCCGCGGGCGCGGGCGTACGAGCGCTGCATGGGGCGCAGGGTGACGGTGGCGGTGTGCACGGTGTTGGTGTCGGGCATCAAGCTGTCCGGCAGCACAGGGGTGAACCGCGAGAACGACGAGATCGCACCGAAGCGGTCGTGGTGCAGGTCGTCGGGGCGCTTGCCCATCACGCTGTAGCGGCGCCATTCCGGGCCCACGATGCGTTCCACCGAGAAGTGCGGTACGATGTCGGCCACGCTCACCAGCCCGGGGCCATGTCCACCGAAACGGCCCTGCAGTTTGTTGCGCAGGTAGCTCGTGATGCGATCGCCCTCCAGCTGCGAATCACCGTAGTGCATCACCCGGATGGAATGACCGCCCTTGGCGGCGGTCCCCAGTGCCGCGTAGAAGTTCTTCAAGGCCATGGGCCCTTCCGCCGGGAAATGCAGGGCGATCCGCTCCTCCAAAGGCGGCGCTTCGCTCACCTGGAAGGGGGCCACCCCGGGGCTCGGCGCGTCCGTGGATGTGGCGGGCGTGTCGACCGGAGCGATCGGCGCGGGGATGGTGTCCACGGTCTCTTCATCGGTGGTGAGGGCCAGGATCGCACTGATGTCCACACGCTCCTGCTTGGTCGGGGTGAGCACCTCGCGCGGATGCGGCAGTCGCACGACCACGCCGCCCACCCGGAGGCCATCGGCCGGCATCCACGCACCGAGACCGGCCAGGATACCCAGCACGGCCAGCAGGAAGAGCAGTGTGTGCATCGGCCTCATCGCGGTGGGATCTTGATGCGTTGCCCCGGCCGGATGTTCGCGCCGATGCCGTTGTAGCGCATGAGGTCATCGGCCGAGATGCCGCGGTAACGCTTGGCGATCAGGTAGAGCGAATCGCCCTTCTTCACGACGTACCACTCGGGGCCGGTCCTGCCGGCGGGGGCGGGCGCTGATGGACGAACGGGCGGCACCTTGGGCAGCGCAACGGTGTCCGGGCGGGCGGCGGTGGTGTCGCTTTCGTACTTGATGCGCTCCGGTGGCGGCACGTAGATCACCAGCGTGTTGCCCACATCGATCACGTCGGTCTTGAGGTCGTTCCAGCCACGGACCTCCTCCACACCCACGCCGAAACGCTGGGCAATGGCGGGCAGATCCTCGCCTTCGCGGATGCGGTAAAGGATCGCCTCCCGGCCATCGGGCAGTCGGTCCAGGCTGTCGGGGCGCTCGGTGTGCTCAGCGGGTTTGCGCGGCACGGTGTTCTGCGCCTCGAGCACCACGAAGGCGAGTTCCTGGAAGCGCGCGGCCTCGCTGCGCGGCAGCAGGAACGGCCGGCCGGCCGGCACCACCCCGCCCACCAGCGTGGGGTTGAGCGCGGTGAAACGGGTGGGGCGCGTGCCCACCACGGCGGTGATCGCCCCGATGCGCAACGTACTGTCGTACCGCACCGTGTCGTTGGGCTCATGGCTGCGGAACACCAGCGGCTCCAGGCCGGCCGTCTGGGCGTTGAGCGCCAGGAAGGTGAAGGCCATCAATCGCGGGAGCACGGGCACCTGGCCGGCGTCGAAGCCCGGGTAGAGCTGCCGGGGCGCCAGGTCGGGCGCGCCGCGCTTCACGGCCCGCGTGATGTTCGCAGGCCCCGCACAGAAGGCCATCACCGCGGTGGGCCAATCCCCGTACCGCTCGTGCAGATCTTGCAGGTGGCGCAGCGCCGCTTCGGTGCTCTTGCGGGGGTCGCGCCGCTCATCGATCAAGGGCGTCAATTCCAGACCGTAACGCACGGCCACCGGATAGGTCAGCATCCACAGGCCCGCCCGCCCGTACTTGTCACCCGCCTGCGGGTTGAAGGCGCTGAGTGCGAACGGCACGTACTTCAGTTCCGGCGGCATGTCGTGGCGGGCCAGCGCCTCCTCCACCATGGGGAGCAGCGGCTCCGCGGCGCCGAGCATCGCCCGGAAGTGGTCACGCCGTTCGTGGGTGAAGAGCTGTACGTAGCGGTCCACCAGCTCGTCCACGAACACGGGCAGTGCCGGCGTGGCCCGCTTGAGCTGGGCGTAGAGCGTATCGGTATCGGGCACCGACCCCGGGCGCGGCTTGGCGCGTGGCTCGTTGATGCGCTGATGGATGGGCCAGGTGGTGAGCAGGCTGTCCACCGGCCCGGTGTCCTGGCCGAGCGTGGTCAGCGCACCGCACAGACAAAGAGGGACCAGACTATGGCGGAGGATGCTCACGATCGCGAAACAACCATCACCATGCCATGCTGGGACGGAAGGGCGGCGCAAGTCATCCACGCGCCCGTGTTGGCGGCGGTGGCCGATCTTTGCCCCATGGAGTTGCGCCGCCTGGCCCCCGCCCTCTTCGCCTTGATGCTCGTGCCCGCGTGCGCCCAGCGCAGCGATGGCCCGATGGCGGAGGTGCCTGCGGCGGTGCACCCGACAAAAGCGAGCACGATGACCGTGGAGATCTGGAGCGATGTGGTATGCCCGTTCTGCTATATCGGCAAACGGGAGTTCGAGCGGGCGCTTGAGCGTTTCGCGCACAAGGACGAGGTGACGGTGGTGTGGCGCAGCTTCGAGCTGGACCCGTACGCACCCGAACGCAGCCCGCTGGACATGTACGACATGCTGGCGAAGAAGTACGGCATCTCGCGGGACGAGGCCCGCGCCCGTGTGGGCGGTGTGGTGGAACGCGCGAAGACCGTGGGGCTGGACTACGACATGGACGCCGCCATCATGGGCAGTTCGTTCCATGCCCACCGCCTGCTCCAGTTCGCCAAATCCAAGGGCCTGGGCGATGCCGCCAAGGAGCGGCTGTTCCGCGCCTACTTCATCGAGGGCCAGCATATCGCCGACAGGGCCGTGCTGCAACGTCTGGCCGCGGAGATCGGTTTGGATGCCGCGGAGACCGAGGCCGTGCTGAACAGCGATGCCTACACCGCCGAGGTGCGTGCCGATGAACAGCAGGCCCGTCAGGTGGGCGTGCGCGGTGTACCGTTCTTCGTGATCGACGGGCGCTACAGCGTGAGCGGGGCGCAGCACAGCGACCACTTCCTTGGTGCGCTGCAGCAGGCCTGGTCCACCCGGTGAGGTCTCCCCTCACCTATCCGGCCAGTATGCCGCACAGGTGGAAGAGCATGCGGGCGCCCACGTTCGCATCCCAGTCGCCGTGCGGTCCGGGAGCCACTTCCACCAGGTCGAAGCCGATGAGCTCGCGACCGCTGGCCGCCAGGCGCGACAGCAGGTAAGTGGCCTCCTCGAACGCGAGCCCGCCCGGCACCGGCGTGCCCGTGTGGGGGCACAGCTTGGGGTCGAGCCCGTCGATGTCGAAGCTGATGTGGACCTTCCCGGGCAGCGCCGCGATGATGGCATCGCATTGCTCGCGCCAGGTCACCCCATCGAACTGCTGCCGGCGGATGTCGGCGCTGAGCACGGCCTTCACACGGCCCTTCGACTTCACGTACACCTCGTTCTCCTGCTGGCAGAAGTCGCGGATGCCCACCTGCACCAACGACTTGAGCTGCTTGAGCTGGAGGGCGTTGTACATGATGCTGGCATGGCTGTAGGTGAAGCCCTCATAGGCGATGCGCAGGTCCATGTGGGCATCGATATGCAGAATGCCGAAGGCCCCGTGGCGTGCGGCCTGGGCGCGGAACAGGCCGAGGGGCGTACTGTGATCACCGCCCACCAGGCCCACCCGCTTGCCCTTGTCCAGCCAGTAGCTGGCGCGGCGCTCCACCCAATCGTTCATCACGGCGCATTCCGCGTTGATCAGCTCCAACGCCTTCGCGGCGCGGGCTTTCGTGCGGGCGTTCCCGGCCCCGGTCACCTGGTCGATCACCAATTGGGCCTCCTCCTTCAGGGCGCGGCTCTGCTCCACCAGGGCCTCGGGGATCTCGTCCATGGCGATGCCCCGCTTCCACAGCTCGGGGAACTCGCGGTGGAATAGATCCACCTGCTGGCTGGCCGCGAGGATCGCCGCCGGGCCCTCGGACGTGCCGCCCCCGTAGCTGGTGGTCACCTCCCAGGGCACGGGGATCAGGACGATGTCCGCCTCGTCGGTGGTGAAGGGAAGTCCGTAGATGCCGGCATCGCTGCCGCCGGGCGCGTTGGGGTCGAACTGCTTGATCTTGCTGGCCTTGCTCATGGGTGATCGCGGGGATGGGACCCGCCGGGGGCGCAAGTTAGCCGCCATGCCTGCCGCCATGTACATTCGCCCATCATGCCGCCTACCATGCCTCGTGCGCTACTGCTGCTCCCGATCGGTCTGCTCGCCGCCACGCTCCACGCCCAGAACGCATACATCAGTCAGCTCGATGTCGCACCATATGCGGCCGTGGGCCAACCCGTGATGGTGGCCGGTTATGTCCGCAATGCCAGTGGTCCGGCGGTGACGAGCTTTCAGGTGAATTGGCGCTGGCGCAACGGTCCGGTGCAGAACGGCAGGATCATCAACCTGGGTCCCACCGGACTGAGCGGTGACAACATGGCCATGTTCCGGCACCACCTCCCGTTGGTGCTGGGAGCCGGCGAGCAGGGCACGTTGAAGGTGTGGGTGGAGGCGCCGGGCGACCCCGACCGGAGCAACGACACGGTGCAGGTGCAGGTGACCGCACTGGACCGGTGGGTGCCCAAGCGCCAGCTGCTGGAGGTGCGCACCTCACTGGCCTGCCACAACTGCCTGCGTGCCCACCCCCGGCTCAACGAGATCGCCCAGGACCCCGGCGTGGTGGTGGCCAAGTACCACTTCCGCGACGCGCTCACCGAGCCCGAGCCCGATGCCTACTTCGAGCGGTTCGGCGCCCAAGGCACACCGGCCGGCGTGATCGACCACGGGGAGTATGGGGCCTACCTGCCGAACCCCAACCACTCGCAGTGGCCGAACCATCTGGCCCATCGGGCCGGCGGGGCCTCACCCGTGGTGGTGTGGACCGAGCCCCTGCTCGACACGGTGACCAACAAGCTGCATGTGACCGTGGGCGCCGAGTTCGTCACAGAATTCCGCGGCGACCTCACCGTGAGCGCGCTGATCATGCGCAACAACATGTACGCCCCGTGGGAGGCCGGCAATGGCGATCCCTGGAACCACCGCGTGGTGCAGACCATGCTGGGGGGACCCGATGGCGATGGCGAGGTGATCCCCAACGTGCCGCAGCCGGGCACCACCTACAAGGTGACCTGGGACCTGGCATGGCCGGAGGGGATCGACCCGTTCGATGTGTGCGTGGTGGCCTTCGTGACGCACCACGACCGTGGCGCGCGCCACGCGCTCAACGCCCAGGAGGCCTGCGTGAACCGGGGCCGTGCGAGCGCCGCCACCAGCGCGCTCCCCGCACCACCGCCGGGCGATCTGGATCAACTGCGCTCCGCCCGCCGGGCAGCGTCGGGCATGCCGGCCACCCACCGGGCAGTGGCCGTGGTGGCGAGCCGTGAGCGCAGCTCCCGCCCCCAAAAAGGCGCCCCCCGCGCATAGCGCAGGGGGCCTTCGGTCCGGCGGCGCCACCCCTCGTAGCGCGCGGGCCCTCGTTGCTTCAGAAGCGCGGCCGCAGCAACGTGAACAGGTCGGGCATGCGCCAATGGCGCTGTGGCACTTGGGCGGTCACGCGAATGAGGGCGCCCGTGCGGTGGATCGGGATGGCATCGGGCGCATCGGCGTCCAGTTGCGGCGCATCGGTGTGGGCAGGCCCACGGGGAGGCAAGGCGTCCAACTGGTGGGTGAGGCCTTGGGGCGTCATCGTCCAGGTCTTGTTCACCATGTCGTGGGTCTTCACGTGGTCGATGTTGTCCACGTCGTCCAGCATGTGCTCCAGGCCTTCATCGATGTAGACCGAACCGCCCTCCGGCACCTGCACCACGAAGACGATGCGTTGCCCGCGCACCCGGTCGGCCTTGGGCCATGCGAACCACGGTGACAGGTGGAGCGCACCATCGCGCTGAGCGGCGTGCCAGACGATGCGCGCGGAGCGTTCCCGGGAAATGGCGCCGGTGATGGCCTGGGCGCGGCGTTCCACCATCAAGTGGTATGCGCTGTCGGGGCTGCGACGGATATCGAGTTGCGCCCAGGAGCCATGGATGGAATCCGCTTCCACGCGGATGCCCAGTTCCATGCCGTGCATCCGGCCGTCGAGGCGATCGTAGCTGGGGAGGTGGAACTTCGGATGTTCCGCGCGGCGCAGGACGAGCACGCCATCGGCCGGCGCCTCCAGGACCTGGGTGGTACGCACGGGCTCACTGCGGCGCACGTCGCGCACCACGTACACGGCCGACCAGGTGAGGGCGATCAGCGCCACGATCCAGATCAGGGACAGGGTCCACCCCACCCACCTGGGCGAGCGCAGGTCGAGGAGCAGTTGGAAGCCGGCGATAAGGATGCCCACCACGGGGATCACGGTCACGAGCAGCAGGGCCACCACGGACCACGTGGCATGCGCGGCGGAGGCATGGGTGGCGGCCAGGAGTTCCACCAGGCCCGGCTCATCGCTGCCGGCGGTGACGTACGCCAGGAAGGACCCGCCGATCACGGTGCCCAACAGGCTCAGGCCCAGGCCCACCCCCACCGCGAGCAGCACCAACCCGACGATGCGCTTGATCACCGATGCGGCCGTGTGGGCCACCTGTCCAGCGCCCTGGCGCACTGTCTCCGCGGCCCTGGGGGCGCTGCGTTCAAAGCGCCGGCCCAGGTCCTCCACTTCGGAGGCCACGCGCTGCGCCCCCTGCTCGAAGGCCCGTTTCAGGTTGTCCACCGTCACCGGTTCCCCTTCCATCATCAGGCGCTCGGCCGCGGTGCTGGCCATGGGAACGAGGATCCAAAGGATGATGTAGAGCAGGATGGGCGTGCCCATGCCCAGGAGCACCAGTGCGATGAAGGCGACCCGGAACCAGATCGGGTCCACGCTGACGTAGTTGGCCAGCCCGCTCAGCACACCCGCCACCCAGCGGTCGTCGGGATCGCGGAAGAGGCGCTTGTAGCCACGGCTGCGCCCGGCAGCAAAACCGGCGTGGGCCTCCTCCCCGTCCGTGTAATCCTCGGGGCGGCCCATCACGTCGATCACATGGTCCACGTCGGCGAGCGTCACCACCATGCCGCGCCCCTGAATGCGCTCGGCGAACAGTTCAGCGATGCGGGCCTCGATGTCGGCCATGATCTCGTCGCTTCCGGGCGAACCCGCGAACTGGCCACGCACGTTCTCCAGATAGCGCTGCAGCGCCTGGTACGCCTTCTCCTCGATGTGGAAGACGGTGCCGCTGATGTTCACTGTGATGGTCTTCTCCATGGTCGTTCGCCGGGTCTCGGCGCGGGGTTGGGTTCAGGGGGTGGTGGGGGATCGTTTCACTTGGTCCGGGTCGTCTTGCGCACGGCTTCGGAGAGCTCCGCCCACGTGAGGTGCAGCTCCTCGAGGTACTTCGCCCCCATGGGCGTAAGGCGGTAATACTTCCGCGGCGGGCCGGAACGCGATTCCTCCCACCGGTAGGCCAGCAGCCCGGCATCCTTCAACCGGGTCAACAGGGGGTAGAGCGTGCCCTCCACCACGATCAGTTTGGCGCCCTTCAACTTGTCCATGATGTCCGAGGGGTAGCACTCCCCCTGCGCGAGCACGCCCAGGATGCAATACTCCAGCACGCCCTTCCGCATCTGCGCCTTGGTGTTCCCCACGTTCATCATGCCGGTCGTTGGTGTTGTGCGGTACAAAGATACTTGTCACTGAATGGTACCATGCGTCACATAGTACCTTTTGTGATGAACGGTGGGGTCGTCCGATGAACGGCCGCCCCCTACATTCGGACCACAGAACGCGATCGATGCGCAAGCACCTTTGGAAACTGGCCCTGGTGGTGATGATCATCCTGGTCGGGCTTATCTACTACCGCTATTTCTGGGTGTTCGGCACCGGGGTGAAGGCCGGAGAGCTGAACTACGTGGTGTACAAGGGGGTGCTCTTCAAGACCTATGAGGGCAAGATGATCCAGACGGGCATCCGCAGCCGCGAGGGCACGCTGGAGAGCTTCGAGTTCGAGTTCTCCGTGGCCGACCCGGTGGTGGCGCAGGAACTGATGGTGAACAGCGGGAAGCAGTTCAACCTGCACTACCGCGAGTATGTGGCGGCCCTCCCCTGGCGCGGGCATAGCCGCTACGTGGTGGACAGCATCATCTCGATGGAGCCCGTGGTTCGTTGACCGTCCCGACGTGTGGTCATGTCGGTGCGCACGGCTCTCCACTTGTTCATCGGCCTGCTGCTCGCCCTGCTGGGCCTGGCGGCATGGAGCGCTGCCGACACGCCGCACGATGAGGTGCTGCACCACCTGAACGGCATCGCCCCCGACGGCGAGGTGGAGCGCTACACCGCCCAGTTCCATGGTCGTGTCCAGGAAAATCTGCGCCGCGCCGCGGCACTGTTGGGCATACTGGGGCTGGCCCTGCTGGTGAGGGGTGTTCGCATCTGGCGCCGGGCACCGGTGTCCACGGGAGCGATCAGCGGTTTCGCGCACGACCTGCATGAAGTGCTCGGTCGCTATGCCAAGCGGACCTCGCCCGCGCACAAGCGTGCGGTGCTGCTGATCATCCTTGCCGGAACGCTGCTCCGCGTGTGGGCCAGCTTCGCCCCCATCACCTACGACGAGGCGTTCACCTGGACCTACTTCGCCTCGCGGCCGCTCCACGTGGTGCTGTGCGACTACGCCTACCCCAACAACCACGTGCTCCACACTCTGCTGGTGAAGTGGAGCACCACGCTGCTGGGCACCGGGCTGTTCAGCCTGCGGCTGCCGGCACTGCTGGCCGCCGTGCTCTTCATGCCCGCCTTCTACTTCTTCGTGCGGGCCACCTTCAACCGCTACATCGCCCTGATGACCCTGGCCCTGGTCGCGGCCTCGCCGGTGCTGGTGGAGTACAGCGCACTGGCCCGGGGCTATGGCATCACCTGGCTGTGCATGGCGGTGGCGCTGCTGCTGGGGCGGCATCAACTGCGGGCGGGCAGCCGGGTGAGCGCGCTGCTGCTGGGCCTGGTGCTGGCCTTGGGCACTTGGGCGGTGCCCACCATGGTCTACCCCGGCCTGATGGTACTTGTGTGGTTGCTCGTGCAGCAGATGGTGCGGTATGGCGCGGCCACCGCCTTGCGGCGCTCGGGCGGGTTGGCGGGTGCGGCGGTGACCTGGGGGGTGGTCACCATGCTGCTCTACCTGCCCATCCTCATCGTCTATGGCCCGGACCATCTGCTCGACCATCCCGTGCTGGAGCGCCCGGAGCGGGAGGTGTTCTTGCGCACGCTCGGCGACCGGCTCGTGGGCGTGCACGCGCATCTGGCGGGCACCAACCTGCGCATCACCCGTCTGCTGGCGCTGGCCATGTGCGTGGTGGCGGGGTACTACTCGGGCCGCTACCGCAGCCTGCTCTTCGCCGCGCTGTGCGGAGCACTGGTGCTGGTACCTGTGCAGGGCCACCTCGCCCCGGCCCGGGCCTGGCTGTACCTGGTGCCCTTCGTTCACCTGGGCGTGGGCATCGGGCTGTTCTACATGTTGAAGCTGATCAACGAGAAATTCCTGCCCACATGGGGCAAGCGGCAACGCGTGCAGCAGACCAGCGTGGCCCTGATGCTGATCACCGCCTGGCCGCTCGCCGCCGGCACACCCCGGAACGTGGAGCGGTTCCCCGAGGCGCGGGAGGCGGCCCACTACCTGCGTAGCGCGATGGACCCCGGCGACCGCCTGTACATGAAGTTCCCTTGGGAAGCCCCGATCGAGTTCCACGCGGTGGCCGCCGGCATGGACCGCGGCATGCTGCACCACCTGCAGCAAGGCGGCCTCCGTTTTGTGGCGGTGCCGTGGGAAACCGGCTTGGAGGTCGGCGACATCCTGCTGCACCACCACGCGGACACCACCGGGGCCACAACGGCCCAACTGGTGCTCGATCTCCCGCGTTTGGGCATCTTCGCGGTCCGGTAGCGCCTCTGGGGCCTGCCGCAACCACCCCGACAATGGCAGAAGAAGGACGTCAGATCATTTACAACATGGTCAAGGTGGGCAAGACGTTGCCCAACGGAAAGACCATTCTCAAGGACATCTACCTCGGCTTCTACTATGGAGCCAAGATCGGCATCCTCGGCCTGAACGGCAGCGGTAAATCCACGCTGATGCGGATCATCGCCGGCAAGGAGACCGACTTCCAAGGCGATGTGCACCTCACTCCGGGGTACTCCATCGGCCACCTGGAGCAGGAGCCCGTGCTGGACGAGAACAAGACCGTGATCGAGATCGTGCGCGAGGGTGTGCAACCCATCATGGACCTGCTGAAGGAGTACGAGGAGGTGAACAACAAGTTCGCCGATGAGGACGTGCTCAATGATCCGGACAAGATGGACAAGCTCATCGCGCGGCAGGGTGTGCTGCAGGACAAGATCGAGGCGTGCGGCGCGTGGGAGATCGATCAGAAGCTGGAGATCGCCATGGACGCACTGCGCTGCCCCGATGCCGACACCCCCATCAGCGTGCTGAGCGGTGGGGAGCGCCGTCGCGTGGCCCTGTGTCGCCTGCTGCTACAGCAACCGGACATCCTGCTGCTCGACGAACCGACCAACCACCTGGACGCTGAGAGCGTGGCCTGGCTGGAGCTCCACCTGCAACAGTACAAGGGCACCGTCATCGCCATCACCCACGACCGTTACTTCCTGGACAACGTGGCCGGATGGATCCTGGAGCTCGACCGCGGGGAAGGCATTCCCTTCAAGGGCAACTACACCAGCTGGCTGGAGCAGAAGACCGCCCGCCTGGCCCAGGAGGAGAAGCAGGAAAGCCGGCGCCAGCGCGTGCTGAAGCAGGAGCTCGAGTGGGTGCGCAGCAACCCCAGTGCCCGCCGCACCAAGAACAAGGCCCGTCTGCAGAACTATGAGAAGATGCAGGGCGAGAGCGTCAAGGAGAAGGAGGCCAAGCTGGAGATCTTCATCCCCAACGGTCCGCGCTTGGGCGACAAGGTGATCGAGTTCAAGGAAGTGAGCAAGGGCTTCGGCGACCGCCTGCTCATCGACAAGCTCAGCTTCTCGCTCCCCCCCGCGGGCATCGTGGGCATCGTGGGTCCGAACGGTGCGGGTAAGACCACCTTGTTCCGCATGATCATGGGCGCGGAGAAGCCCGACAGCGGCACCATCGTCATTGGCGACACCGTCCAGATCGCCTACGTGGACCAGAACCACAAGGACCTGCATCCGGAGAAGACCGTATACGAAGTGATCAGCGGCGGCCTGGACAACATCACCTTCGGCAACATGGTGATGAACACCCGCGCCTATCTGGCCCGCTTCAACTTCACCGGCACCGACCAGAACAAGAAAGTGGGCGTGCTCAGCGGGGGGGAACGCAACCGCCTCCACCTGGCCATGACCGTGAAGCAGAGCAGCAACGTGCTCCTGCTCGACGAACCCACCAACGACCTGGACGTGAACACCCTTCGCGCACTGGAGGAGGCCATCCAGGACTACAGCGGATGTGCCGTGATCATCAGCCACGACCGCTGGTTCATGGACCGCGTCTGCACCCACATCCTCGCCTTCGAGGGCGACAGCCAGGTCTACTGGTTCGAGGGCGGTTTCAGCGATTACGAGGAGAACCGCAAGAAGCGCCTGGGCGGCGACATCGTGCCGAAGCGCATCAAGTACCGCCCGTTGGTGCGGGGTTGATCGCCCCACCGCCACTGGCAACGGCCCGGCCCAGCAGCCGGACCGTTGCATTTGGACCCGTTCCGATCGCCCGCAACGGTAAATTCGGCCTGCCATGAGCCACACCTTCCACCGCATCCGCACCCGCGCCGAATACGACGCCGCCTACGCCCGCAGTGTGCAGGAACCCGAGGCCTTCTGGGCCGACATCGCCGGCACCTTCACCTGGCGCAAGCGCTGGGACAAGGTGCTCGAATGGGACTTCACGAAGCCCGATGTGAAGTGGTTCATCGGCGGCCGGCTCAACATCACCGAGAACGCGCTGGACCGCCACCTGGAGCAGCGCGGCAACAAGCTGGCCCTGATCTGGGAGCCCAACGACCCGCAGGAACGCTTCGTGCGCCTCACCTACCGCGAGCTGCACGAGCGCGTGTGCCAGTACGCCAACGTGCTCAAGCGCAACGGTGCGAAGAAGGGCGACCGCATCTGCATCTACATGCCCATGATCCCCGAGCTGGTGGTGGCCGTGCTCGCGTGCGCCCGCATCGGGGCCATCCACAGCGTGGTGTTCTGCGGCTTCAGCGCTCAGAGCCTCGCCGACCGCATCCAGGATGCCGAGGCCTCCATGGTGCTCACCGCCGACGGCCTGAACCGCGGCCACAAGCAGATCCCCGTGAAGCGCGTGGTGGACGAAGCCCTGGAGAGCTGCCCCAGCGTGCGCCGCGTGATCGTCACCGACCGCCTGGGCTGGGCGCCCAACATGGTCGAGGGCCGCGACGTGTGGCTGCACGACGAGCTGAAGCACGTGGACAAGATCTGTCCTGCCGAGGAGATGGACGCGGAGGACCCGCTGTTCATCCTCTACACCAGCGGCAGCACCGGCAAGCCCAAAGGCGTGGTGCACACCTGTGGCGGCTACATGGTGTACACGGATTACACCTTCCGCAACGTGTTCCAGTACGAGGAGAGCGACATCTTCTGGTGCACGGCCGACGTGGGTTGGATCACTGGCCACAGTTACCTGATCTACGGTCCGCTGTTGGCGGGCGCAACGACCCTGCTGTTCGAGGGCGTGCCCACCTTCCCCGATGCCGGCCGCTTCTGGCAGGTGATCGACAAGCACGGGGTGAACATCTTCTACACCGCTCCCACGGCGATCCGCAGCCTGATGGCCGCCGGGCTGGACCACGTGCTGGCCTATTCGCTGGACAGCCTGAAGGTGATCGGCAGCGTGGGCGAACCGATCAACGAGGAAGCCTGGCACTGGTACAAACAGCACGTGGGCAAGGACCGCTGCCCGGTGGTGGACACCTGGTGGCAGACCGAGACCGGCGGCATCCTCATCAGCTCCATGGCGGGCGTCACCGACGAGAAGCCGAGCCATGCGGCCTGGCCCCTGCCCGGGGTGCAGCCCGTGCTGCTCACACCCGACGGCAAAGAGATCACCGGGAATGAAGAGGATGGCCTGCTCGCCATGAAGTTCCCCTGGCCGTCGATCATCCGCACCACCTGGGGCGATCACGAGCGCTGCCGACAGACCTACTTCAGCAGCTACCCCGGCTACTACTTTACCGGCGATGGCGCGCGCCGCGATGCCGATGGCCGCTACCGGATCATCGGCCGGGTGGACGATGTGATCAACGTGAGCGGTCACCGCTTCGGCACGGCCGAGATCGAGAACGCGATCAACGAGACCGAAGGTGTGGTGGAAAGCGCCGTGGTGGGCTACCCGCACGACATCAAAGGGCAGGGCATCTACGCCTACGTGGTGACGGAGCAGCCCGTGCCCGCCGATGATCCGATCGCGGTGGAGAAGATGCGCGGCGCGGTGATCGAATCGGTGGTGGAGATGATCGGCCGCATCGCGAAGCCCGATAAGATCCAGTTCGTGAGCGGCCTGCCGAAGACGCGCAGCGGGAAGATCATGCGGCGGATCCTGCGGAAGGTGGCCGAGAACGAATTGAACAACCTGGGCGACACCTCCACCCTGCTCGACCCCCTGGTGGTGGACGAGATCAAGGCCGGAAAACTGTGATGGAGAAAAGTCCCGGGCGTCAGAACAGCTCGGGCACCTCGATGAAGCGGAACTCCAGGTTGAAGAAGCTCTGGTAGTCCTTGCCGGTCTCCGCCATTTCCTCGTCGCCGGCTTCGTAGTGCCAGTTCACCTGCACGCGGCGGCCATCCTCCTGCACGGTGTTCAACTGGCGGAAGATGTTGTAGAGGTGCTTGCTGGAGCTGGTGTCCAGGTAGTCCAACCGCATGTTCACGGTGGTCTCGTGCCGCGGCTCACGCAGGTATTCTGCCAGCCAGCGGTGCACCCGCGAATAGAACTGCTCGGAGTTGGGGGGCAGGGAACGGCCCACGATCTCCATCACCCCCTGGTCCAGGTCCAGCACCACTTGTGGCGAGGTCTCGGTCCGATCGATCTGGAAGCGTTTGGCGCTCATCCTGCTACGGGATGGAACAAAGTTCGCACCCCGAACGCACGATGTGCCCGTGCCGCATGCACGTGCATGAACAGGGGAATGTTGATCCCCCTGCCGAGCCTGCCGCTCCACGGGCCCAAGGCCCTTATCGGGAGCGGTACTCCGTAATGATCTCCTGGTCCGTGGGCAGGATGATCTCTGTGTCGTTGAGCTTGCGCACCCAGTAGAGATAACGCCCCGTTCCATGGCATGCGAACCCCTCCACGGATGCTCCGGGGTCGATGGTGCGTACGGGGAAGGTGCGCCAGTTGCCGTCCTTCTCCTCCACGGCGAGCTTCACCTCCACCATTTCCCGGCACTCGTTCCGCAGTTCGATGCGGAAGGTGCCACTGAAATCGCGCTTGTAGCCATCGCGGTAGTACTCACAGGCGTCGCAGGTTGTTCCCCACTTGCTGCCCACCTTCACCAGGCATTCAGCAGAGCCCATGTCCTGGGCCGTGGCCCGCCCGGCAAGGGCGGCGAAGAGAACGATCATGAGGGTATGGGTGGACTTCATGCTCATTTGCACCGATTGTTCGAAAGGATGATCCGGGCCTCGCTGTTTCCCAGGCGCTGGCTCGTGCGCCAGTCGTTGCATGCGGCCTCCATTTCGCCCATGGCTTTGTGGGCCCAGCCGCGGTTGTTGTACGCCTCCTGGTCGTTGGGGTCGATGGCCAGTGCGGCCTCGAGGTCCTGCAGTGCCCGCTCCGGCTGCCCCAGGCGGGTGTAGGCGGCCGCCCGGGTGATGAAGGCCCACTTGTGGCCCGGTTCGCGCTGCAGCACGGCGGTGAGGTCGGATACGGCTGCGGCATGGTCCTTCACCAGCTCGTGGCAGAAGCCGCGGTGGAGGTAAGCGTTCAGGTGGTCGGGGTCGCGGTCCAGCACCTGGGAGTACAGGCTGATGGCCGCGGTATGGTCGCCGGTGCGGTAGGCGCGCTCTCCCGCTTGGAACACCGCCTCGATGTCGGCCGGCGTGGCGGCGGTGAGGTCCTCCTGCGCCATTGCCCCGCCGAAGGGCGAGGCCAGGAACAGGGCCGCGAGAATGGGCGTCAGGGTCGTTCTCATGGAGTGAGAATACGTGGCAGCCCCACCAGGGTTACATCGGGGTGACGAACGGTGTCCTGCGCGGGGGGAAGGAGCAGCTCCCGAAAGCTGCCCAGCAGGGTTCCTCCGGTGGGGTCGTCCGGGTCGACCGGCAGTGCGTACGTGCTGCTGCGGCGCAGGATCCCATCACGGAACGATTCGCGCTCGGCACAGCGCACGCCATCCCGACAACGCACAGAGACCACGCCCCGCTCGGGATCGAACATCAGTGTGCCGGGGTCCAGGGCCTGCACGGCGATGCGGTCCTGCCCCACGCGCACCTGGGCCTCGAAGTGGTCCACCACGATACGGTCCTGCACATCGACCCGCATGCGGCGGGTTTGGGCGGGAGGGTCCTGGTCGGCGGCAAGGGCCCCCATGAGCAGGATCACGGCGAAGTGGATGTTCATCATGAGCAACTCCAACGGCGGTTGCTACGTACAGAGGCCGCACAAGTTCCACCACCCTCACCCATGGAAGATCGTTACGACGTCGCCTGGCGCACCGTGCTCATGGTGCTGGCGCTGGCGTTGGCCATGTCCGTTGGCGCACAGTCCCGCTTCACCGTGAGCGGCAAGTTGAAGATCGAAGGCGGCGACCTCAGCGGCGCGCGGGCCGTGGTCTACAAGGACGGTCGGAAGGAACGGACCATCACCACCGGCCTCAACAAGTTCACGCTCGATCTGGAGCTGAACAGCAACTACATCGTCTCCTTCGAGAAGGACGGCTACGTGAGCAAGAAGCTCTCGTTCAACACGCACGTGCCGGCCGAGGCGATGGCCGGTCCGTTCTCGCAGTTCGACTACGGCGTGTCGCTGTTCAAGCAGTACGATGACATCAACATCGTGGTCTTCAATCAACCGGTGGGCGTGATCCGCTACGAGCCTTCGCAGCGCGACTTCGACTACGACACGGACTACACGCGCTCGATCCAGTCGCGACTGCAGGAAGTGCTGGCCGCCGTGGAGAAGAAGCAGAAGGAGGAAGCGCGCAGTGCCAAACGGGCGGCGCAGGAGAAAAAGCCGAAGCCTGAACCGGAGGTGCAGGCCAAGGCCACTCCTCCTCCTCCTCCTCCTCCTCCTCCGCCGCCGCCGCCGCCCACCCCCCAGCCGGCCCCGGTGAAGCCGAAGCCGGCCCCGGTGAAGACACCTCCGCCGCCGCCCCTTGAGGCGCGTGCCGCAGGGAAGGTGGCCAAGCCGGTGAGCGGAGCAGAGGAGCGCCGCCGCATCGGACCCGGCATGGGACAGGAGACCTCGCCCATAGCGCCGGCAGTGGCCCATTCGGGCCAGGAGGTGCGCCCGCCCGAGGACCCGATCGAGATGGTGGTGAACCGCCACGAAGAGCTCGTGGTGGAACCGTCAAAAGTGGTGACGATCGTGACCTTGGAGACCAACGGGGTGCGGAACGAGTACCGCCGTGTGGTGCACAAGTGGGGCGACGTCTTCTACTTCAAGAACGGACTGCCCTGCACGGCGATGGTGTACCAGACGGAGGCCATGGGCCCCGACCGGCTGGCGAGCGCTGGAAAGTGATCAACGGCGCCGGCCAAAGAGGCGGGCGAAGAACCGCTTCTCGAACTCCCAGAAGAACCGGAACTGGCCGAACAGCGTGCCGTAGAGAAGCAGGATGGCGTTGTACACCGGCAGGATCAGGATGTAGTACAGCACGGTGAAGAGCAGCGGCTGCGGGCCGTCGCCCACGAACCAGCCGATCACGGGGCGCTTCAGGACCATCACCGTGGTCCCGGTGCAGGCGAACACCAGCAGGATCACGAACACCCGCCCGGTGCTCACCCCCCAGCGTGCGCCCAATCGCTGCCACCACGTCGTCCTCCGCTCCTCCTCCATCACCTCGGCCGTGGGCTCAGCTGCCCCGCATCATGTTCTGGTACTGGTTGATGTGCCCCGGATCGATGATCTGCAGGGTGTTGAAGAGCTTCGACTTCTCCTGCGGCTCGGCCGCCTTGAAGATGTCCACCAACTCCTGGTACTTGGCATTGAAGAACACCTGCAGATTGTAGCTCGACGGCTTGGCCTGGTGCACGGACTTCAGCCGCTCGATGCCCTGCGCAATGGTCTTGCGCGCGGCGACCACGTCCTCGGTCATCACGTCCATCCCCTCCCGGTGGTACGTGTACAGCAGCTCACGGAACGGCCGGAACACGGCCTGCATCTGGTTGTCGATCAGCCAGTAGCGGTTGCGCTCGCCTTCATAGGCCTTCCAGCCGGTCTCGCCGGCACCTTGGGCGTTGTTCACCACCTGTTGGGCCAGGTTGTAGAAGTCGGTGCCGCCCAGCGGGGAGAACGTGTCGCCGTCCAGGCCCAGGATGAAGTAGGCGTAGAAGCCCAGGATCGCCGAGAGATTGTTCAAGTGGCGGTCCGGGGTGAACTCGATCTGGGTGTTCTCCAGGAAGTTGAACTGCACCTGGTTGTCCACGATGTCCAGGATCGGGCTGGTGTAATCGGTGCCGTACACGGGGCGTGCGTAGATCACCTGCAGGGTGCCCTCGAAGCTCTCCATGCTCGGCATGTTGGTCACCGTGAAGAGCATGTTCAACTCGATGCGCTCGTGCGGGGCGAAATTCAGGTTGGTGAACCGACGGCTCTGATAGAACTCCTTGATGGCGTTCTCCAGCGACTGGAAGAGCCGGGGCTGGGCGTTGGCGATCTGCGGTGCGATCACGCTCACCTGGCAGTTGAACTCCTGGGCCCGCAGCCCGAGGGCCCCGAGCACCAGCAGCATGAAGGTAAATGTCCGTCGCATCATGGTGCACAAAGTTCTTCGATCCGGTCCAGGAGCGCCCGGGCCACTTCGGTCTTGGGCATCAACGGCAGCGGCAGGGGATCCTTGCCCGGTGCCAGCAGGGTCACGCGGTTGGTGTCGTACCCGAAGCCCGCGCCCGCATCGGCCGTGGTGTTCAGCACCAGCAGGTCGACCTTCTTGCGGGCCAGCTTGGCCTGGGCATGGGCCAGTGCGTTGGCGGTCTCCAAGGCGAAGCCCACCACCACCTGCCCCGGGCGCTTCCGGGCACCCAGCCCCGCCAGGATGTCCTCCGTGGGTTCCAGCTCGATCACGGGCGGCCCCTGCTCCTTCTTGATCTTCTCGCCGGCCGCCGCCTTGGGACGGAAATCGGCCACGGCGGCACACATCACCACCACATCGGCCCGGGGGGCGATATCCCCACAGGCAGCGGCCATCTCCGCAGCCGAGACCACATTCGTGCGCACGATGCCCGGCCGGTCGGTCGTCAGTTCCACCGGCCCGCATACGAGTTCCACCCGCGCGCCCCGGGCCGCAGCCTCCTCGGCAATGGCGAATCCCATCTTGCCGGTGGACCGGTTGCCGATGTACCGTACGGGGTCGATCGCCTCCTGGGTCCCCCCGGCGGTGACCAGCACGGTCTTGCCCATCAACCTACTGTTGCTCAATAGGTCAGTGTGCATCGCCTCAATGATCGCATCAGGCTCGGTCATGCGCCCTTCACCGGTCAGACCGCTGGCCAAGGCGCCGTGCTCCGGGCCGATGATGCGCACGCCGCGCTCCCGCAACGTGAGCAGGTTGGCCTGCGTGGCGGGGTCGTGGTACATCTCCAGGTCCATGGCGGGGGCCACGTAGAGCGGGGTGGCCGGTCCATGCCGGCCCCCATCGAGGCTGAGCACACAGGCCATCAGCAGGTCGTCGCAGATGCCGTGGGCCATCTTGGCGATGGTATTGGCGGTTGCGGGGGCCACCACCATGGCATCGGCCCAGCGGGCCAGGTGCACGTGGTCCGTCCACTGGCCGGTGCCATCACGCGCGAACAGCTGCGTAAGCACGGGGCGTCCGCTGAGGGTGGAGAGGGTGAGCGGGGTCACGAAATCATGGGCGGCAGGTGTCATCACCACCTGCACCTGCGCACCGGCCTTCACCAAGCTGCGCACCAGATGGGCCGATTTATAGGCCGCAATACCGCCACTGATACCCACGATGACCTTGCGGTGGAACGTGGCGGCCGGGTCCATGGCCTCAGGCTTCGGTCGAGGAAGCTTCCCCCTCCTCGGCGCTGCGCCAGTACACCTTGCCCTCGATCAGCTCCTGGATGGCCAGGGCCCCGGGCTTGGGCATGCGCTCGTAGTGCTTGCTCAGCTCGATCTGCTCCCGGTTCTCGTAGACCTCTTCCAGGTTCTCTCCGGAATTGGCGAACTCCTCCAGCTTGGCACTGAGCTCCTCTTTGATCTTCAGGCTGATCTGGTCCGCGCGCTTGCCGAGGATGGCGATGCTCTCATAGATGTTCCCGGTCTCCTTGTCCAGCTCGGGAAGGTCGCGCGTAACGGTGGTCCGGGCCACCTTGCTCAGGTTGTTGCTCATGGTGCTTTGGGCGCCGCGGCGGTGGCGGCGGAGTTGAGTTCCTTCAAGATCCGGTCGGCCAGGGGCATTTGCCGGCTTTCCGGGAAAGCGTCCGCGAAATTATGATAACTGCGGATCGCTTCGGCCACACGCTCAGCGCGTTTCTCCTCCACGCTCTGCATGGCGAGCTGGTGATCGGCCTGCAGGGTGAGCAGCAGGGCCTCTTCGCGGTAGGCCGAGTTGGGCCAGTCGCGCACGAAGCTGCGGAACGCCACCCCCGCCGCCTGGTAGTTGCGCATGTTGTAGTACTGCCTGGCCGCCTCATAAGCCTTGCGCTCCAGCTTGCCCCGCAGCTGGTCGATGAGCGTGTTGCAGCTGTCGCGCAGTTCCGTGCGGGGGTAGCGCACCATGAAGAGCTGCAGCTGGTCGATGGCCTGACGCGTCTCCTCCTGGTCCAACGGCCAGGCGGGCGAGTTGCGGTAGTGGCAGTAGGCGCTCAGGAAGGCGCATTCCTCGGCGTACTGGCTCTTGGGGAAGGTGCGGGTGAAGTTCGCCAGGTAGTAGCCCGCCATGATGTAGTCCTTCGTACGGAAGTAGGCCATGGCGTGCAGGTAGTTCATGCGCTCACTGCAATCACCGCCGCGGCACAGCACGATCAATTCCTCCAGCAGGGGGATGGCCCGTTCGTACTTCTCAGCGGCATAGTACTTCTCGGCCACCTGGGCCTTGTACTCACGGTCGCTGCTTTTTTGCGCCTTCTGGAACTCGCTGCATCCGGCCACGAGCAGGAGCGTACAGGAAAGGGCCAGGAGGTATCGCATGGAGCCGAACGGGCGCGAAGGTAAGGCGCGGCGGTAGGAACGCACGCTCCCCCGCACGGAACCCATCGATCCGGAGCGCGAGCTACTTTTGCCGGCGGGCCGGGGACCCGTATCCCTGATATCCCGGCCCGCTCACCAACGGCGCACGCCATGAACGACATCTTCGACAAGATCCGCAAGGACCTCGGCCCCATCGGCCGCCACGCCAAGGACAGCCACGGCTACTTCTCCTTCCCCAAGCTCGAGGGCGACCTGGGGGCCCACATGATCTTCCGGGGCAAGCCCGTGCTGGTGTGGAGCCTCAACAACTACCTGGGCCTGGCCAACCACCCCGAGGTGCGGAAGGCCGACGCCGAGGCCGCTGCCGAATGGGGCATGGCCTATCCCATGGGCGCCCGCATGATGAGCGGCCAGACCAAGTACCACGAGCAGTTGGAGGACGCCCTGAGCGAATTCATGGGCAAGGAGGACACCTTCCTGCTGAACTTCGGCTACCAAGGCTGCATGAGCGCGATCGACGCCCTGCTTTCGCGTCATGACGTGCTGGTGTACGACAGTGAGTGCCACGCCTGCATGGTGGACGGCGCCCGGCTTCACAGCGGCAAGCGCTTCGTGTTCAAGCACAACGACATGGAGAGCTTGGAGAAGCAACTGGAGCACGCCCGCAAGGTCACCGAGCAGACCGGCGGCGGCATCCTGGTGATGACCGAGGGTGTGTTCGGCATGGCCGGCGACCAAGGCCGGCTCAAGGAGATCGTGGCCCTGAAGCCCCGGTACAACTTCCGCCTGCTGGTCGATGATGCCCACGGCTTCGGCATGATGGGGCGCAATGGCCGGGGCACCGGCGACGCCCAGGGCGTGCAGGACGGCATCGACATCTACTTCGGCACCTTCGCCAAGGCCATGGCCACCATCGGCGCCTTCATCAGCGGCCCCGAGGATGTGATCATGTACCTGCGCTACAACATGCGCAGCCAGACCTTCGCCAAGAGCCTGCCCCTGCCCATCGTGATCGGCGCCCTCAAGCGGCTGGAGATGATCCGCACCATGCCCGAGCTCTCCGAGAAGCTCTGGACCATCACGCACGCGCTGCAGAGCGGCCTGCGCGAGGCCGGTTTCGACATCGGCCACACCAACAGCTGCGTCACGCCCGTGTACATGCACGGCAGCATCCCCGAGGCCACCAACGTGGTGCTCGACCTGCGCGAGAACCACGGCATCTTCTGCAGCATCGTGGTGTACCCCGTGGTGCCGAAGGACGTGATCCTGCTGCGCCTGATCCCCACGGCCGTGCACTCCCTGGAAGATGTGCGGCTCACGATCGAGGCGTTCAAACAGGTGCGCACCAAGCTGGAGGCGGGCGCCTACAAGGCCGACAAGGTGGCCGCTATCTGAGGCGGCCCATGACGCTGCACTGCGCACGGACCGTGCTGGCCGGGTCGATGACCCTGCTGCTCGGGCTGTCCGCCCATGCCTGGAGCGCGGCCGGCCATCGCGTGGTGGCCCGCATCGCCGATGCCCATCTCACCCCCAAGGCCAAAGCGGCCGTGGCGGAGTTGCTCAACGGCCCATCCATGGTGGAGGTGGCCCCGTGGATGGACCGGGCGCGCAAGGAACCGAAGTACCGCTTCACCACCACCTGGCACTGGGTCACCATCCCCGATGGCTTGACCTACGATCAGATCGACCACAAACCCGAGGGCGACATCGTGGAGGCCATCGGCCGCATGGTGGCCACGCTGAAGAGCGACACGGCATCCACCAACAGCAAGGCTTTCGCGGTGCGCTGCCTGGTGCACATGGTGGGTGACCTGCATCAGCCGCTGCACGTGGGCAATGGGCTGGACAAGGGGGGCAACGACTTCCAGGTGCGGTGGAAAGGGCGAGGCACCAACCTGCACCACGTGTGGGACGACGAACTGATCAAGGCGCGGCAGCCCGATGAAGCGGCTCTGGCCGACCAGTTGCGGGCCGTGACGAAGAAGCAGAAGCGCGCGTGGCAGCAGGGCTCCCCGATGGATTGGGCGCATGAGTGCATGGCCTTCCGCACGGTGATCTACCCCGACCGCCCCGGCGTTGAACTGGGCGCCGACTATGTGGAAGCCCAGTGGCCCGTGGTCACCATCCAGTTGCAGAAAGCGGGCGTGCGCCTGGCCTGGCTGCTGAACAGTGCGTTGGGATAGCACCGCGCGATCCCCCTCGGGGCCTACATTCGTGCGGGATGGTCCGCACGTCGCGCATGGTCCGGTGGGGCCTCATGCTCCTGGGGATGGCCGCACGCCCGGCCGCGGCCCAGACGCCCTTGCGCTTCATCGACAACGGCGGGCAGTGGCCCCAGGCGGTGACCCACATGGCCGAGGCCCCGGGTGTGCACCTGTGGTTCGAGCGCGGCGCCCTGGTGATGGACCTGTACGACGCACAGGCCCTCGCCCATACCCACGCCAGCTCCGCCCCCCTGCCGGATGGGATGCAGCGCCACGCCGTGCGCCTGCGCTTCGTGAACGCCACCCCCCACTCCCGCAACAGCGGCGAACTGCCGATCCCGGCGCGCTACCACTGGTTCCTCGGTAATGACCCCTCCCGCTGGGCCAGCGATACCCGCGCCCATACCCGGTTGGTGATGCACGGCGTGGCGCCCGGATGCGATGCGGTGTTCCGCGAGGGGCGCGCCGGACTGAAATACGACCTGGTGCTGGCCCCCGGCGCCGACCCCGCCGCCATCCGAATGGTGTACGAGGGAGCCGAGAAGGTGACATTGCGCGACGGCGCCTTGGTGGTGTCCACCGCGCTGGGACGGGTGGTGGAACGCATCCCGCTGGCCTGGCAGGAAGTGGACGGTGAGCGCGTGTGGGTCTCGTGCCGATACACCTTGGACAAGGGCGTGGTAGGCATCCGTCCCGACACGTTCGACCCCGCATTGCCGCTGGTGATCGACCCCGAATTGAGCTTCGCCACCTACACCGGCTCGGTGAGCAACAACTTCGGCTACACGGCCACCTTTGACCGCGCCGGTCATCTCTATGCCGGCAGCACCGCCTTTGGGGCCCAGTACCCGGTGACCATGGGCGCCTACCAGACCAGCTGGGCCGGTGGCACCACGGACATCGCCATCAGCAAGTTCGACACCACCGGCAGCAGCCTCGTGTGGAGCACGTACATCGGGGGGAGCGCGGCGGAGATGCCGCACAGCATCCTGGTGGACGACCACGACCAGCTGCACCTGTTGGGCACCACAGGCTCGTCGAACTACCCCGTCACGGCCGGTGCGTACGATCCCGGATTCAGCGGCGGGCCCAACTTCACACCCGTGGGGCTCGGCCTCTCCTACCCTTCCGGCGCGGACATGGTGGTGAGCAAGCTCAGCGCCAGCGGCGGCCAGTTGCTGGGCAGTACCTACCTGGGCGGCACCGGCAATGATGGCGTGAACAACGCCAACGGCCTCCGCTACAACTACGCCGATGAGGCCCGCGGCGAAGTGTTCGTGGACGACGATGGTCGCGTGTGGGTGGTGAGCTGTACCCAGAGCGCGGACGCCCCGGTGACGGGCAATGCGGCCCAGAGCATGCTCGGCGGTGGGCAGGACGGTTATGTGGCCTGCCTGTCGCCGGACTTGAGCCAGCTGCTCTACGCCACGTTCCTGGGGGGCAGCGCGGAGGATGCCTTGTACACCGGCACCCTGGACGCCAGCGGCCGCCTGTACGTGTGCGGGGGCACGCGCAGCACGGGGCTCCCCACCACGGCCGGTGCGGTGCAGCCTGCATTTGGCGGTGGTACGGCCGATGGCCTCGTGGCGCGCATCGGCACCAACGGCAACCTGGAAGCCCTGACCTACTGGGGGGGCACCAGCTATGACCAGGCCTACTTCGTGGAGATCGATGGCGCGGGAGCTGTGTACCTGCTGGGCCAGACCAGTTCACCGGCCGGCGCCCTCATTGTCAACGCCGTGCTCCAAGTGCCGGCGGGGGGGCAGTTCATCACCAAGCTCGCGCCCGACCTCGACGGGGTGTTGCTCAGCACACGCATCGGCTCCGGCGATGGTTCGCCCGACATCTCGCCCACCGCCTTCCTGGTGGACCTGTGCGACAAGATCTACATCAGCGGCTGGGGCAGCACCCTGGGCGCGAACATGGGTGCGGCCCTGAGCACCGCCGGCCTGCCCGTGACCCCCGACGCGGCCCAGAGCACCACGGACGGCCACGACCTGTACCTCGCCGTGTACGATATCGACATGACCGCGCTGGAGTATGCCACCTACTACGGCGGATCCGTGAGCCGGGAGCACGTGGACGGCGGTACCAGCCGCTTCGACCGCCGGGGCCGCGTGTACCAGACGGTTTGCGCCGGTTGCCAGGGCAACAGCGACTTCCCCACCTCGCCCGGAGCGCTGAGCAGCACCAACAACAGCTCCGGATGCAATGCCGCCGTGCTGAAGTTCGACTTCCACGCCCCGCTGGTGATCGCCGCATTCAACGCACCGGACACCGTGTGCGCCGAGCTGCCGGTGGTCTTCACCAACCTCAGCGGCGGTGCGAGCAGCTACGTGTGGGACTTCGGCGATGGCCAGACCAGCACCACCCCGGCACCGCAGCACACCTACGATGCCCCAGGCACCTACACGGTGACCCTCACCGCCACCAACCCCTCCAGCTGCAACGGGAGCGATGTGGCCACGGCGGTGGTCGTGGTCGATGATGCACCACCACGCCTTCAGGTGATGAACGACACGTTGATCTGCGGTCCGGTGGATGCCATCACCCTGCAGGCGACATCCTTCGGCACGGCCAACCTGTGGACCTGGGCCAGCGATGCGGACTTCAACAATGTGCTCGCTTCCGGTCCTATGGACAGTACGCTCACCATCATGCCGGCCACCAGTGGCACCTTCCATGTGCAGGTGGGCAACGGCTCGCGCTGCCGCGTGCAGGACAGCATCGCCGTGGTGGTATCCCTGCCGAACCCGGCGATCGTGGGCGACTCGCTCCTGTGCGCCGATGAGCAGGCCGTGTTGACGCTGATCGGCGTGGACCCCGGTTCGATCATCCAGTGGACACCCGCAACGGAGATCCTCACCGGGCAAGGCACCATGCAGGTGACCGTTTCGCCGCCCGAGACCATGACCTATGGCGTGACGGTGACCGCCCCCAGCGGCTGCACTTGGAGCGGCCATACACAGGTGCAGGTGTCGGCCATAAGCAGCAGCATGGTCAGCGCGCATGTGGACCAGCCCATTGTGGTGCCCGGCACCACGGTGCAACTCGGCGCCATCCCCCCGGATGTGGGTACGTACGCCTGGGCCCCCGCCGACGCGGTGAGCGATCCCACAAGCCCCGCTCCCTCCGCCGTGGTGAACAGCACCACCACGTTCACGGTGACCGCCAGTGATGGCGTGTGCACCGCGCAGGCCAGCGTGACCGTGACGGTGCACGAGCTGGTGTGTGGCGAGCCCGACATCTTCGTGCCCAACAGCTTCACGCCGAACGGCGACGGCACCAACGACCTGCTGTTCGTGCGCGGCCGCCACATCACGGCGCTGGAGTTCATGGTCTTCGACCGCTGGGGCGGCAAGGTCTTCGAGACACGCGACATCCAGGTGGGTTGGGACGGCACCATTGATGGCCGACCGGCGGATCCCGGCGTGTTCGTGTACCACCTCACCGTGCGCTGCGCCGATGGGCAGGACTACTTCACCAAGGGCAACGTCACCTTGATCCGATGAGTCGGGCGACCACATACGGTGGAAGGCTCGCCCTCCTGGCACTGACGCTGACCACGGCGACGTCATTGCAGGCGCAGGACATCCACTTTGCCCAGTACTTCCACGTGCCCCAGGCGCTGGGCCCCGGCACCATTGGGCAGTTCGATGGCACATACCGCGTCAATGTCATCTTCCGGCAGCAATGGCGATCGGTCACCGTGCCCTACCGCACCTTCGGTATGGGCGGCGATGCACGGGATGTGCTCGGCGTGAAGGGGCTCGGTGCGGGTGCCTGGATCTTCAACGACCGCGCCGGTGACAGCCACATGGACCGCTCGCACATGAGCGTGGGCCTGAGCTGGACGCAGCGGTTCGGCGTGCAGGATGCCCACGCCATCGCCATCGGCCTGCAGGGCGGATTCTCCGCCTTGTCCATCGACACGCGCGGCCTCACCACCGACCTCCAGTACAACGGCTTCCATCACGACCCCACGCTGCCCACCGGTGAGGCTTTCGCCCGCGATGCCCTGGTGCATGGCGACCTGCACACGGGCATCGCCTACCGCTATCAGCCGGCCCGGCGTGAGATGGTGCAGGTGGGCATGGGCCTGTTCAACCTCACCGGTCCATCCATCGGCTTCTTGGGCGGCCCGGGCGATCCATTGGACCGGCGCTTCGCCTTCCACGCCCTGACCCGCCACGCCATCCATGCGAAATGGGACCTGATGCCCGCCGTGCAGTACATGGCTCAGGGGCCGTTCCGCGAACTCGACCTCGGCGCCCACGTGCGCTATGTGCTGCTGGACCGCTTCGGCCTGGACCGCGGTGTGGTGCTGGGCATGCATTGGCGCGCCGATGATGCGGGATACGTGGTGGCCGGCCTGGAATACGACGACTGGACCTTCGGGCTGAGCTACGACATCAACACGAGCGACCTGGTCCCCGCGAGCCGGCATCGCGGCGGGCTGGAGTTCGCCGTGGTGCGGATCTTCCGCCAGCGCCCCGCGGTGCCCGTCATGTTCAAGGCCTGTCCCGACCAGATGTGAGCCATGGACCTGTTCTCGCGATACCGTTACACTGTGCTCCTGTGGAGGGTGCTGGCGCCATGGCTGCTGATCGCGCCCGGCGGTCTGCGTGCACAATCGTTGGAGCAATGGGAGCGCTGGGGCGATGCGGCCATGGAGCGGGGCGAGTACTATGGCGCCACGCGGTTCTATGCCGGGGCGTTGGAAATGGGCGGCGGAAGGCTGCAACTGCAATGGAAGCAGGCCGAGGCCGCCCGCCTGAGCCACCAATACGCCCTGGCCGCCGAACTGTACGCACGGGTGCACTACAAGGACCAGGGCCGCACCTACCGCGATGCCCTGCGCTGGCAGGCCGAGATGCAGATGTGCACAGGTGCCTACGACGCCGCCGAGACAAGCTGGCGCACCCTGCTGCGGCGCAACCGCGATCCGTTGGTGCGGCAACGCGCCGAGAACGCCATCGCCGGATGTGCCCTGGCCAAGGCCCTTGCCCACGAGCCGCCCACGCAGGAGGCGGAGCACCTGCCCATGCCGGTGAACACCTCCGACAGTGAGTTCGGCCCGCGTTTCGGGCCCGATTCCGCCCTCTACTTCAGCAGCCTGCGCGGCGAACTGAACGAACACGGCGAGGTGATCGATACCGCCGCCTACCGGATACAGCTGCTGCGCACCAGGCTGAACGGCACCACATGGTCCGCACCCGAACCGCTTTCCGACGCCGTGAACGGCACCGGCCATAATGCGAACAGCGCCTGGACCCATGACGGTCAGCACCTGCTCTTCACCCGTTGCGTGGCCGGTGCGCCCTGCCGCATCCACATCGCACCGGTGCTGGCTGAAGGATTCGGCGCCGCCATCCCACTGCCCGGACTGGGCGATGCGCACAGCACCCAACCCATGGTGGTGATGTGGGATGGGGTGGAAAAGCTGCTCTTCGTGAGCGACCGCCCCGGCGGCAGCGGTGGGCTGGACATCTGGTGGGCGAACCTGGAGAACGGCCAGGCCGCCGACGTCCATCCCCTGCCGGGCACAGTGAACAGTCCCGGCAATGAGACCGGTCCATGGCTCGATGGGCGGTCCGGCACGTTGTGGTTCAGCAGCGATCACCATCCCGGCTTGGGGGGCTATGACATCTTCCGCAGCCGCTTCGCCAATGACGTGTTCGGCACGCCGGAGCATGCGGGCGTGCCGCTCAACAGTCCCGCCAACGACCTCTACCCCACCATCCCTCCGGGGCAGCGCGTCATCTGGTGGACCAGCAACCGCGTGGGATCCTTCGCCGCCAAGGGCGAGACCTGCTGCAACGACCTCTACCGCCTGCCGCTCGAGACCGCCCCGCCCGACGACCTGGTGCAGACCGATGTGCCGGACACCGTGGCCACCGCCGAGGTCGGCGCGGTGAACTCCGCCCGGATCATCACGCGGTTCGATCGGTTGCGGGTGGAGCTGCCCCTGGTGCTGTTCTTCGACAATGACCAGCCCGACCCACGGTCTTGGGCCACCACCACGCCGCACAGCTACTCCGCCACCTACCAGCAATACCGCGACCGGCTGCCGGAATACGTGCATGCAGGAGGAACGGCCGCCATCCAGGACTTCTTCACCACTGAGGTGGACCGCGGCATGCAGCGGCTCGACACGCTGATCGATGCGCTCCATGAAGCCTTGAGCGCGGGGCTGTCGGTGACGCTCACCGTGCGGGGCCACGCCAGTCCGCTGGCCCGGAGCGACTACAACGCCAACCTGAGCATGCGCCGGATCGAGAGCCTGCGGAACGAACTGCGCACGGCGCGCAACGGGGCACTGCGGCCCTACCTGGATGGACAGGCGGCCGGCATGGCGCGGCTCGAGCTGCGTGCCCTGCCCTTCGGCGAAGACCAAAGTGCGGCCGGTGTGAGCGATGACCTGGCCGACCTGCGCCGGTCGGTGTACGCCGTGGAGGCCGCGCGCGAACGCCGCATCCAGATCGAGGCAGTGGACCTGCGTGCGGTGCAGCGCATGCCGGTGGAGCAGCAGCGCATGGACCTGGGCCGACTGCGGCAGGATGTGGAGCGGCACGTGGTGTTCACGATCCGCAACCAGGGCGACACCCCCATGCGGCTCCTCGATTCACAGGCCGACTGCGGCTGCACCCACGCGGAGCTGCCGCAAGCGCCCATCGCACCGGGCGGTACCGTGGAGGTCGCTGTGTCCTTCAATGGCCGGGCACCGCTGGGCCCGCTGGAACGCACCGTGGTGGTGCGCACCAACGGCACGCCCGAGCGCGTGGAACTGACGATCGTGGGCGAGATGGTGCCGTAGCGCCCCGCCCCATCCCGATCAGTTCAGTCCGCGCTTGCGCAGCAGCGGCCCCACCTGAGGGTCGCGGCCTGTGAGATCGCGGTACTGCTGGGCAGGTTCGATGCTGTTGCCCTTGGCGAGCACCGTGTTGCGGTAGCGTTCGCCCGTGGCCCGGGAAAGGCCGCCGTTCTCCAGGAACCAGGCATAGGCATCGGCCTCCAGCACTTCGGCCCACAGGTAGGCGTAGTAGCCGGCGCTGTAGCCGCCGCCCCAGATGTGACTGAAGTAGGGCGTGCGGTAGCGGGGCGGCACCAGCTCAGGGATGAAGCCGTGGCGGGCCAGCACCTCGGCCTCGAAGGCCAGCGGGTCCTCCACCTCGGGCGCGCTGGCGGGCAGCGTGTGCCAGGCCATGTCGAGCACGGCGGCGGCCAGGTATTCGGTGGTGGCGTAGCCCTGATCGAAGGTGGTGCTGTTGCGCAGCTTTTCCACCAGCTCCTTGGGCATGGGCGCATTGGTGCGGTGATGATGGGCGTAATGGCTGATCACGTCGGGGTGCAGCATCCAGTTCTCGAAGAACTGTGAGGGGAACTCCACGAAATCGCGGGGCACGCTGGTACCACTGAACGACGGGTGCTCCACCTTGCTGAGCAGGCCGTGCAGCGCGTGGCCGAACTCGTGGAACATGGTGCGCACATCGTCCCAGGTGAGCAGGGCCGGCTCACCAGCGGGGGGCTTGGCGTAGTTGCAGGTGTTGGTGATCACCGGCTTGTCGGCCAGCAGACCGCTCTGGCCCACGAAGCTGCTCATCCACGCCCCGCCATGCTTGCTGGGGCGCGCGAAGAAGTCGCCGTAGAACAGCCCGATCACACTTCCATCGGCATCGAACACCTCCCACACCCGCACATCGGGGTGGTACACCGGGATATCGGGACGCGGCTTGAAGCGGATGCCGAAGAGATGCTCGGCCGTGTGGAACACGCCATTCTGGAGCACGCTGTCCAGCACCAGGTATTGACGCACCTCCGCCTCATCGAGGTCGTGATCGGCTTTGCGCACCTGCTCGGCATAGAATGCCCAGTCCCATGGCGCCACTTGGAAGCCCCCGCCCTGGCGATCGATGATCTGCTGCATGCGGGCGGCCTCGGCCCGGGCGTTGCGCACGGCGGCGGGGATCATGCCCTGCATCAGTTCCATGGCCGCACGGGGCGAGCCGGCCATCTGGTCGGCCAGCACGTAGGTGGCATGGTCGGGATAGCCCAGCAGCATGGCGCGCTCGGCACGAAGCTTCGCCTGGCGGGCCACGATGCGCCGGTTGTCCTGCTCGTTACCGCGCGCGCCCCGGCCCACCGAGGCCTGGAACACCTCCTCGCGCAGTGAACGGTCCTTCAGGGAGACCAGCACGGGCTGCTGCGTGGTGTTCTGCATGGGCAGCAGCCAACGGCCCTCCAGTCCTTTGTCCTTGGCGGCAGCGGCAGCCGCGGCGATGTCCGTCGCGCTCAGGCCGTCCAGCCGCGCCACATCATCCACCACCACCGCGCTGTTGTTGGTCTCGGCCAGCACGTTGTCGCTGAACTGATTGGACAGCGTGGCGAGCTCGGCGTTGATGGCCTTGAGCCGCTCCTTCCCGGCCGCGTCGAGCAGGGCCCCACCGCGCACGAAGTCGATGTAGCGCTCCTCCAGCAGGCGCAGCTGCACGGGGTCCAGGCCCAGCCCGTCGCGCTCCTCGTACAGCTTGCGCACACGGGCGAAGAGCCCGTCGTTGAGCATGATGGCATCGTGGTGGGCGGCCAGCTTGGGCGAGAGCTCCGCGTCCAGGGCCTGCAGCTCCTCGTTGGTATTGGCCGAAGTGAGGCAGAAGAACACCGAGCGGACACGGTCCAGCAGCACGCCGGCACGCTCCAAGGCCTCAATGGTGTTGGCGAACGTGGGCGGCTCCGGGCTGTTCACGATGGCCTCCACCTCCGCCAGGTGCCGGCGCATGCCTTCCTCCATGGCCGGTTTGAGGTATTCCTGCTTGATCCAGTTGAAGTCGGGAGCACCGTGGTCGATGCCCGTGTTCACGAAACGGTCCGGGTCGAACCCGGTGGGCGTGCTGCCCTTCTCGGCGGTGTCGCAAGCGGTGTTCATCAGCAGGAGGCCGGCCGTGGCGGCGATGGCGGTACGGTATGACATGGTGAGCGGGGATGGCCGCGGACAGGGGAACGCCCATGCCGGAGCGGGCGCAATTTTACGGAACCATCCACTCCCTTCCGGGCACGGCATGGGACGGACCGTTGGCGCGCTGTCGGACCGCCCGGTCCCGTGGTTCGGTCGGGCACCCGGGCACTCCCGGCTTTCACCCTACCTTCGCGGCCGTTTTTCCCGATCGGATCATGGCCCTCAAGTGCGGTATCGTCGGTCTGCCCAACGTGGGCAAGAGCACCCTGTTCAACTGCCTCAGCAACGCCAAGGCGCAGGCTGCCAACTTCCCCTTCTGCACGATCGAGCCCAACGTGGGCACGATCACCGTGCCCGACGCCCGCCTGAACAAGCTGGCCGAACTGGTGAAGCCCCAGCGCGTGCTGCCCACCACCGTGGAGATCGTCGACATCGCCGGCCTGGTGAAGGGCGCCAGCAAAGGGGAAGGCCTGGGCAACCAGTTCCTCGCCAACATCCGCGAGTGCGATGCCATCCTGCACGTGCTGCGCTGTTTCGATGACCCCAACGTGGTGCACGTGGACGGCAACGTGGATCCCGTGCGTGACAAGGAGGTGATCGACATCGAGCTGCAGCTGAAGGACCTGGAGACGGTGGAGGCCCGCATCAAGAAGGTGGAGAAACAAGCGGCCACGGGCGACAAGGAGGCCAAGCGCCGCCACGACCTGCTGACCCGCATTCGTGAGGGCCTGCTGCGGGGCGAGAGCGCCCGGGCCCAGATCACCGCGAACGATGACCCCGCCCTGGTGAAGGAATTCCAACTGCTCACCACAAAGCCCGTGCTCTACGTGTGCAACGTGGACGAGAAAAGCGTCCATACCGGCAATGTCCACACCGAGGCCGTGAAGGCGGCCGTGGCCAACGAGAACGCGGGCGTGGTGCTGGTCACGGCGGCCATCGAGGCCGAGATCGCCGCGCTGGACACACCCGAGGAGCGCGCCATGTTCCTGGAGGACATGGGCCTGAAGGAGCCCGGCGTGAACACGCTGATCCGCGCGGCCTACAAGCTGCTCGACCTGCAGACCTACTTCACCGCCGGTGTGCAGGAGGTGCGCGCATGGACCATCCCCGTGGGAGCCACCGCCCCGCAGGCCGCGGGCGTGATCCACAGCGACTTCGAGAAAGGCTTCATCCGCGCCGAAGTGATCGCCTACGACGACTTCACCACACTGGGCAGTGAAGCCGCCTGCCGCGCCGCGGGCAAGCTCCGCACCGAAGGCAAGGAGTATGTGGTGCGCGACGGTGACGTCATGCACTTCCTGTTCAACGTGTAAGGCCTCACCGCCTGCGGATGCCTGGCATGCTCAGCCCTGCACCGCGATCCCGCTGATCTCCACGTTCACGCCACGGGGCAGCCCCTTCACGGCGTAGGCCTCGCGCGCCGGCGGGGTATCGGCGAAATAGCTGCCGTACACCTCGTTCACCGGTCCGTACAGGCTCATGTCGCTCAGTAGGATGGTCACCTTCACCAGGTGGCCGTAGTCCATGCCGGCGGCTTTCAGCAGGATGCCGAGGTTGTCCATCACCCGCCGGGTCTCCGTCACGATATCGCCGGTATGGAGCTGGCCCTGATCGTCGAGCGCGATCTGCCCGCTGAGGTAGAGGGTGCCGTTGGCGAGGATCGCCGGGGTGTATGGGGCCACGGGCGGCGCGGCCTGCGGTGGGTGGATGGGACGTTTCATGGGGGCGAAGATCGGAGGTGGAGGATGGTCCAAAGGCGACTGCGCTCTCTTCGCCCATGCACAACCACAGGCGCACCGCTGGGATCTCCGCAACGCCGTGATCCCGTGGCCTCCGCGCAGCGGCACCCGCCCCTAGCTTTGCGGCCATGAGCAGGAAGCCATTGATCCTCGTCACCAACGACGATGGGGTGCACGCCCCCGGACTGAACGTGCTGGCCGAAGAGATGCGCTCCTTCGGCGAGGTATTGCTGGTGGCGCCGGACAAACCCCAGAGCGCGATGGGGCACGCCATCACCATCCACAGTTTCCTGCGCCTGAACCGGGTGGACCTGATGGAGGGTGTGGAGGCCTGGAGCTGCAGCGGCACGCCGGTGGACTGCGTGAAGCTGGCCATCCACAAACTGCTGGGCGGCCGCAAGCCCGAGCTGCTCGTGAGCGGGATCAATCACGGCGCCAACATCAGCATCAACGTGCTGTACAGCGGCACCATGAGCGCGGCGGTGGAAGGTGCGATGGAGGGCATTCCCAGCATCGGCTTCAGCCTGATGGACCACGCGATCGAGGCCGACTTCAGCCATGTGCGGCCGGTGGTGCGCACGGTGACCGCCAACGTGATCAAGCATGGCATGGCCCACGGCGTGTGCCTCAACGTGAACGTGCCGCAGAATACCGGCGTGCCGCTCAAAGGCGTGCGCGTGTGCCGCCAGGCCCGGGCCAACTGGGAGGACGAGTTCGAGACGCGGCTGGACCCCGGCAACAAGGAGTACTACTGGATGCGCGGCGCCTTCCGCAGCCACGAGCACGGCGAGGACACCGACGTGTGGGCGGTGCAGAACGGCTACGCCAGCCTGGTCCCCGTGCAATTCGACATGACCGCGCACCACGCCATCGCGGAGCTCAACACCTGGGACAATGGGCTGGAATAAAGTGGCCACGGGCATCGTGGTGGGCCTGCTCTTCCCCGTGCTGGGCTTCATCGCCTATGGGTTCATCCACACCACGTGGATCCGCCCGCACCTGGACATGAGCTTCTTCGTGCACGACCTCTTCCTGGGCACGCGGCGCTTTCAGGCCCCCATCCTCAGCCTTTCGCTCATCGCCAATCTTGCGCCGTTCTTCCTGTTCGACCGCGTGTACATGCACAAGGCCATGCGCGGAGTGGTGATCGCCACGTTCATCTACGGCGCCGCCATCGTGGTGCTGCTGCTCTGACCCCATGGCCCGCCGCATCTACATCATCGCCGGCGAGGCCAGCGGCGACCTGCACGGAGGCAACCTGGTCCGCGCGCTTTTCGATGTGGCCGATGCGCCACTGGAGGTGCGTGCCTGGGGCGGCGACCGCATGGCATCCGCAGGGGCCGAGGTGGTGAAGCATTACCGCGAACTCGCCTTCATGGGCTTCACCCAGGTGGTGCTGAACCTGCGCACCATCCTGCGCAACATGGCCACCTGCAAACGCGACATCGCGGCCTTCAAACCCGATGCCCTCGTGCTGATCGACTATCCCGGCTTCAACCTGCGCATCGCCGAGTGGGCCCACGGACAGGGCATCCCCGTGCACTACTACATCAGCCCCCAGGTGTGGGCGTGGAAGAAGGGCCGGGTGCGCACCATCCGCCGCGTGGTGGACCGCATGTACACCATCCTGCCGTTCGAGAAGGATTGGTACGCGGCGCATGGCATGGCCGTGGACTTCGTGGGGCACCCCCTGCTCGATGCCATCGAACAGGAAGGCCGCACCCCGCTGGCGCCCCTGCCCGGTGATGATGGTCGTCCGGTGATCGCCCTGCTGCCCGGCAGCCGCCGCCAGGAGATCGGGCGCATGCTGCCCCTGATGCTGCGCGCTGCGGCCCGCTTCCCCGATCACCGCATGGTGGTGGCCGCCGCCCCTTCGACCCCGATGGAGGTGTACACCGAGGCCATCGGCGACCGCAAGGCCACCGTAGTGGCCGGCCACACCTACGATGTGCTGCGCAGCGCCCGCGCCGCCTTGGTGACCAGCGGCACCGCCACGCTCGAGACCGCGCTCTTCGGCGTACCCGAGGTGGTGTGCTACAGCGGCAGCGCCATCAATGTGTGGCTGGCCGAACGATTGATCGATGTGCGGTTCATCAGCCTGGTGAACCTGATCATGGACCGCGAAGTGGTACGCGAGCTGATCCAGAGCGACCTCACAGAAGAGAACCTCGTGGCCGAACTGGGGCGCCTGCTGCACGATGGCCCCTACCGCACCCGCATGCAGCAAGACCTGGCGGCATTGCGCACCATGCTCGGCGGACCCGGCGCGTCGCACGCAGTCGCCAGCGCTGTGTGGAAAAGTCTGTCGCCCACGGACTGAGCCCCCCGGGGCACCCCGGTAACTTTGGCGCATATGCTCCGGAACCTGCTTTGTTCCCTGGCCTTGTTGTGCCTGTGCATGGTGCATGGGCAGGAGAAGTCCGCCACCCTGCGTGTGGGGCTGCTCCACGGCAAGGTGGTGAAGGAGGTGCTGGTGATGAGCGACCGCGGCACCTTGCGCATCATGGCCGATGGCAAGCGCGTGGGCACCATCGCCACCAGTGATGGGCTGCGGATCACGGCCGGGCCCAACGGCACCTTGGTGGCCAAGTCGTTGAAGCTCTCTTTCACCGCCCACCAACGGATCGAGGTGGTGCCGGAGCATCCCGGCGGCGGCTACCGCATGAAGGCCACCGGGCTGAAGGTGCCCGAGCGACGCTACCCCGGAGCGTTGCAGGTGGACCAGGTGGCGGGCAAGCTCCGCATGGTGGGCACGCCACCGCTGGAAGAGTACGTGGCCGGGGTGGTGCGCGCCGAGGCAGGCAACAAGCATCACCTCGAATACTACAAGCTCCAGAGCGTGAGCTGCCGCACCTATGCGCTGAGCAACCAACGCAAGCACCTGAAAGACGGCTTCGCGTTGTGCGACGATGTGCACTGCCAGCTCTTTCGTGGGCGCAACGACAACGACACCATCGCCCAGGCCGTGGAGGCCACGCGCAACCTGGTGATCGTGGACCACGAGATCCGGCTCATCCACGCCACCTTTCACAGCAACTGTGGCGGGGAAACGGTGAACGCCGAGGATGTGTGGGGCTACGAACCGTACCTGCGCGCCACGGTCGACACGTTCTGCACCGCGGCCGACCAGGCCACCTGGGAACGCACCTTCCCCCGCAGTGAATGGCTGGGCTACCTGCAGCGCAAGCACGGCTTCTCGTCCAAGGACTCCGCTGCACTGGCCTCCGTGCTCAACTACGACCCGCAGTGCCGGGACCTTTACCTGGGCAACACCATGCCGCTGATCCCCCTGAAGACCGTGCGGGAGGACTTGAAGCTGCGTTCCACCTACTTCAGCATCCGCACCGAGGGCGATCAGGTGATCCTCCAAGGCCGTGGCTTCGGGCATGGGGTGGGCCTGTGCCAGGAGGGCGCCATGCGCATGGCCCGCGTCGGCCGCAATTACACGGACATCCTGCACCACTACTACACGGGGGTGCACTTGGTGGACCTCGGTACGCTGGAGTTCTTCCGTGAAGAGGACCCCGCCCCACCGGTCATCCCCACCGGGATGTGACCGGGCGGACGTATCTTCCGTTCCATGGTCATACCCATGGAGCGCGGCCCCTGGCACGCGCTGCACCGGGTACCCATCGCCCGGGCAGCCGTTCCCTTCATCGCTGGTCTGGCGCTGGCCGATGTGCTGGGCGCCGACACGACCGTGGCTTGGGCACTGGTGCTGAGCACGCCCGCAGCGGCCTTGTTGCTCACCATGCCCGCTGATGATGCACACCGCTGGCGACGCGGTCTTGCGCTGTCCATCTGGTTCGCCTGCCTGGGCGCCTTCTGGACCACCGTGCGCCTGCCCACGCATGATCCCCTCCACATCGCCCGTCATCCGGGCGAGGCCGTATGGTCCATCGCCATTCGCAACGTCAGCAGCGGGTCTTCGGGCGTGTTCCGCGCCGATGCCGAGGTGATGTACCGCGTGGCCGGCGACGACCATGGCACGGTGCATGGTCCGGTATTGCTCACCCTGCTGGCCGGTGCCGATGACCCCCTGCCCCGCCGCGGCGACCGGCTGCTGGTGGAAGGCGCGCTGGGCCCCATCGACCGGGTGCCCGACCCCGGGGGCTTTGACCGCCAGGCATGGGCGGCCTCGCGCGGCATCGGCCATGAACTGTTCGCCCCCACCGGGGCCTGGCGCGTGGTGGACCACAAGACCCACTGGACGGACATGTTCCACCGGGCCCGCACCGCCATATCGAACTGGATCGACGGCAGTGCGCTATCCGTGTCGGAGCGCGGAGTGGCCAAGGCCCTGGTGCTGGGCATGCGAGACGAGCTCTCGCGCGAGCAGGTGGAGGCGTTCGCGCGAAGCGGTACCATTCACTTGTTGGCGGTATCGGGCATGCACGTGGGGTTGATCTATGCGGCGATCCGGCTGCTGCTGGGCTGGATGGGCGCGCACCGCCGGGCGCAGATCGTGCGGGGGGTGATCGTGCTCGCGGCCCTGTGGGGCTACACGGGCCTGACCGGCAGCGAACCCAGCGTGCTGCGGGCCACGGTCATGTTCAGCATGTTCACCCTCTCCGAGATGGTGGGCCTTCGCGTGGACGGGGTCAACAGCCTCTCCGCCGCGGCGCTGGTGCTGCTGCTATGGGACCCCTTCATGTGGCGCATGATCGGTTTCCAGCTCTCGTTCATGGCCGTGCTGGGCATCCTCCTCTTCTACCGTCCGGTATATGGCCTGTTCAACCCGCGCAACACCATCCTGCGCCACACCTGGTCCTTGCTCGCCGTCTCCCTGGTGGCTCAGCTCACCACCACGCCACTGGTGCTTTACCACTTCCAGGCCTTCCCCACCTGGTTCCTGCCGGCCAACCTGGTGGTGTGCGCCGTGGGCACGGCGGCCATCTACGGCAGCATCGCGCTGATCGTGCTGTACAAGGTGCCGGTGGTGGGCACGGTGCTCACCCATCTGCTCCAGTGGGCGCTGCGCATCATGGAGAGCAGCACCGCCTTCTTTGCCGATGCACCCGCCGCCTACCCCGCCGTGCGCGTGGACCTGATCGCCATGCTCCTGCTCAGCGCCCTGATCGCGGCGGTGACCCTGTGGCGCATGTGGGGCTGGATCGGCATGAAATGGACCACCCTGGCCATCGTGGCGGCGTTGCTGGTGCACTGGCATGTGCGCACCGGTGAACGACTGGAGCGCGTGGGGTTCGTGGTGTACGACGACCGCCGGGCCACCCGCACGGCCATGACCACGGGCCGGGAGCTGCTGGTGCTCGACCTGGGTGATGAACCCGGCCAGCTGCCCATGAAAGTGGAACGCCACGCCCGCGCGATCGGCAGCGATCCCCCCTTGGCGGTGGATCCTTCCGCCCTGCATGGCCAAGCCCCTGTGGCCATGAGCAGCACCGTGCTGGCCGCGGGCCGATGGACCACGCCGGGGATGGACGTGATCTTCGTGTCCGAGGACCTGGCCTGGCCCACGGGAGCACTGCGGCCGGATGCACTGGTGGTCCATGACATCCCGGCATCCCGCCCACCGGAGATCCCCGCTGATGCCGTGGTGCCGCAGCATGTGGTGCTGGCCGCCGGGCTGCATTGGCGGGTGCGCGAGCAGCTGCGGAACTGGTGCGCCACGCACGGCGTACCCTGCCACGATGTGCGCGACCGGGGCGCTTTCGTGCTCGACCGGGTGCGGCCCCATGGTCCCATGCCGTTGGAACACCGATCTTTGCAGGCAAGCATCGCATGCCTACCATGAAAACTTTCGCCACGCTGGCCTGCACCGCCCTTCTGCTGATGGGTTGTGCCCGCACCTCACCCACCCTCGCACAGTCCGCGATGAAGTCCTACGGCAAGGAGATCACCGCCGATGGGGCCATCTCCACCGCGGAATTCGCCAAGGCCATGGAGCGCACCGACACGCTGAGCACCAAGCTCGCCGCCGAGGTGATCAGCACCTGCCGGGTGAAGGGTTGCTGGATGGACGTGCGCATGCCCGATGGCAGCCCGATGAAGGTGCGTTTCGTCGACTACAAGTTCTTCGTGCCCAAGGAGGGCATGGAGGGCAAGCAGGCCGTGCTGCAAGGCACCGCCACGCGCGAGACCATCGACGTGGCCACCCTGCGCCACTATGCCGAGGATGCCGGCAAGAGCCGCGAGGAGATCGAACAGATCACCGAGCCGAAGCATGTGCTCACCTTCCTGGCCGAAGGCGTGCTGATCGAAGAGTGACCTTCCTCCTTTTCCGGTCTCCCCCTTGCGGATGAACAAGATCGTACTCGCCGTGCACGGAGGTGCCGGCACCATTGACCGCGCCATTCTCGGTCCCGAGGGCGAACGCGCCTATTGCGATGCGCTCGCCCTGGCCCTGCGCACCGGCTACGCCGTTCTCGCCGAAGGGGGCCGCGCCCTCGACGCCGTGGAGGCCGCTGTGCGCGTGCTGGAAGACCACCCCTACTTCAACGCCGGCCGGGGCTCGGTCTTCAACGCCGACGGCATGCACGAGATGGACGCCTCCATCATGGACGGCAGCAACCTCGCGGCCGGTGCCGTGGCCTGTGTGCAGAACGTGAAGAACCCCGTGGCCCTGGCGCGCCAGGTGATGGACCACAGCGAACATGTGCTGATCACCGGCCTCGGGGCCTTCGAGTTCGCCCACCAGCAGCGGGTGGCGCTGGAGGATGACGCCTACTTCTTCGACCAGTTGCGGTACGACCAGTGGATGGCCGTGCGGGACACCGATGAACTGCGCCTGGACCACGACGGTCAGGAGCGGAAGTTCGGCACGGTGGGCGCCGTGGCATTGGATGCCCATGGGCACCTGGCGGCGGCCACCAGCACGGGCGGCCTCACCAACAAGCGCTGGCAGCGCATCGGGGACAGCCCCATCATCGGAGCGGGCACCTATGCCAACGACGCCACCTGCGCCGTGAGCTGCACCGGCATCGGCGAGAGCTTCATCCGTGCGGTGGCGGCCCACGATGTGAGCTGCCTCATGGAGTACAAGGGGCTGTCGCTGGCCGAGGCCGTTCGCGTGGTGGTGCATGAGAAGCTGCCCCGCGTGGGCGGTGAAGGCGGGCTCATCGCGGTGGACCGTAACGGCGAGGTGGTCCTCGACTTCAATACACCGGGCATGTACCGCGGCCATATCGGCGCGGACGGCGTGGCCCACACGGCCATCTTCCGTTGATCTAAGCTTCCGGCCCGCCCGGCGGTGCGGGCGGTGCGGTGGGTGGCGGCACGGGTGGCACGGGCGCTTTCGCGGCCCACGGCATGCGGGGCATGTGGAAGCGCTGCTCCTCCGGGTACTCGATGTCCTCGCCCAGCAGATAGCCGTACGGCTTGAGGCCCGGCACCGCGTCGCACACGATCTTCAGCATGCCCGTGATCGGGATGGCGACCACCATCCCGATCACCCCCCACAGCGCACCGAAGGCCAGCAGGGCCACGATGCTCGCCAGGGGGTTGATGCTCACACTGCTGCCCACCACCTTGGGCGTGATGAAGTTGTTCTCCAGGAACTGCGTCACCACGCACACGCCGAGCGCACCCAGCGCATAACCGATGCTGTCCTTGGTCACCAGCGCGATGATGATGGGCAGGATGCTTCCGATCATCACCCCGATGTAAGGCACCACGTTCAGCAGGCCGGCCATGAAGCCCAGCAGTATGGCGTACTTCAGCCCCAGCAGCAGGAAGCCGATGCTGTTGAGCACGCCGAGGATCACCAGCACGATCACCACCCCGCGCACGTACTTGCGCGAGAGCATCGAGATGCGCTCCATCACTTTCAGGAGCATGCCCTTGCCGGTGCTGTCCACCTCGATGAAGAAGGTGCGGAACTTGTCCTTCAGCAGCAGCAGCAGGAAAACGAAAATGGGGACCACCACCGCAGTGGCGAGCAACGCGCCCGTGCTGCTGAACACGCTCAGCACCATCTGGCCACCATGCTCGGCCACGCTGGTGAGCTGCTTGTTGAACCACTGCACCTGCTCGCGCCGGTCGATGTGCGAGTGCTGTTCGATCCAGCCCAGCAGCACGTTGCTTTTCTCCGTGATGGCCGCTTGAAGGGCGGGCAGGTCGGAACCGAAGCGCGCCAACTGCCAGCCCATGAAGAAGAAGGCGCCCAGTACGCACACCAATAGCAGCAGGGTCACCAGCAGGGCGGCGAGCCAGCGCGGGAAGCGGCGCGCCTCCAGCCCGCGTGCCATGGGCAGCAGGAGGAAGGCGAACAGCGCTGAAACGACCGTGAGGATGAGGAGGTCGCGGGCGAAATAGAGTACGACCACGGAGAGGATCACGGCGAGCAGCGACAACACATAGCGCTGCAACGTGGCAGTGGGGTGCATGCAGGAACAAGGTTCGTTCACACGGTGGTCCGTTCGTGGCGGTGGCGCCAATACGTTTTCACCCTCCGCCAGCTCTCGCCCAGTTCATCGCTGATGCGCTCCATGCGGTCCGGGTTGCCGAAGCGACGCAGGCCGAAGCGCAGCACATTGGCCAGCAGCCACCGCCCGGCCCGTCCGGTCATCGTGGTGGCACCGGCACCGGCCACCATACCCAGCGCACCGTCCACCAGTCTGTTGTCCGTACCCAGCAGCGCGCCCAGTGTGCGGGCGGGCTTCCAGGCGCGGAACAGGTCGGATACCGCATCGCGGGCCAGCCCGTGCCGGAACTCGGGTTCATGCAGCAGCGACCAATGATCGGCCACGGCCGCCGCACGCCGATCGCGCTCGGCCTTGAGGCGGAGTCGTTCGGCCTGTACGGCGCCCAGTTCGGCAAAGCGCTCAGTCCTTTTCATGGATCGCGTTGATGATTGCCAGAGTGATGCGGTCGCGTAGGCCCTGCTGCGCCAACATGAAGATACCGATGATCAGCAGGTAGATGCCGGCCACCGCGAGGAAACCCAAAGCCAGGTCATTGAATACACGGCCCAGCCAGATGGCCAAAGCGATGCTGGCCATGACCAGGATGCCCGCCCCCAGCAGGGCCGAGACGAGCAGGATGGCGAGGGTGCCCGAAGCGCGTCCGATCTTCTCGGAAGCCTCCAAGACAACCAGATCGCGTTGTGCGTCCAGCCATCCCTTGCCATCCTCCACCAAGGCATCGATAAAGACACCGATGTCCGGGTCCTTCTCTCCCTCCTTGATGTAGCGTTCATACCGCTCGTCGGTCCCTGCCATGGTGTGGGTCAGTTGACGTTGTGGCGCACTTTGTTGGCGGCCTTACGGGCCTGGTCCGCCACTTCGTCCTTGGTTTCGGCCACTTCTTCGTGCAGTCGGCTGCGCAGGTCCTTGCCCTCGTCGAAGAGGAAGCGGATGAAGTCAGAGACCTCTTCCTTGGTCATCTGGGCGGCATCGGCGGCGCGTCCCTTGGCCTTGCTCCACTCCGCGCGACCGCGTTCGATCAGCTCATCAAGGTCCTCCTGCGTATCCTGCACCTTGCGGGCGATGCGGCGGCGGGTTTCCTGGCCCGAGGCGGGCGCGAGCAGGATGCCGGCAGCGGCACCCAGGGCGGCCCCCAGCACGAAGCCGAGCAGGCCTTTGGTCGTTCCATCGTTCATGTCGATCCGAGTTTTTCCGGGTGGCGGAATTGCCATCCCGCAAGGCCGAGTACCAAGATAAGTGCCGGCCGCGCGGATCCACAGAACCCTTGCTGGACGCGGATCTCCGAATTGCACCAGAAAAGGCTGCGTGGGGAACGCGCCCCACATCAGCGCCGTGTCGGGCGAAGTTTCCTCACTGGGCCGTACGCCGCAGCCAGCGCGCCTCCATGACGAAGGTGCCGAAGGGCAGAAGCGAGGCGGCGCCCAGGCCGATGATGCGCGAGATGTCCCACTTCAACTTGGTGAAGAGCGGGAGGGCCTGCACCCAGTACCACACGAACAGCACGCCGTGGGCCCACCCCACCACGGTCACCGCCATGGGCAGGTCCGCCAGGTATTTCAAGGGCATGGCCACGAGCAACAGGATGAGGTAGCTCACCCCCTCGGCACGGGCTACGGTGCGGAACCGGGTGATGATGGGGCTCTCGTTCATGGCCGCGAAGTTACCCGGCATTGTTGAGGTGCGATGCAGGGAAAGCGAAAGCCCGCCCGGGGGATCCGGGCGGGCTTTCCATGCGGTGCGTGGGGATGCGACCTTATTCGAAGAAGGTCACCTTGAACTCCACGCGGCGGTTCTTGGCGCGGCCAGCGGCGGTGCTGTTGTCCGCCACGGGGCGGTCCTGACCGAAGCCTTCGCTGCGCAGACGGCTGCCGTCAACGCCTTTGCTCACCAGGTACTCCCGCACGGATGCCGCGCGGTCCTTGCTCAGTTGCAGGTTCTTGTCGGCCTTGCCGGTATTGTCCGTGTGGCCGTGGATGTCCAGGTTGTACTCGGGGTTCTCCTGCATCACCTTCACCACGTCGTTCAGGATCGAGTAGCTGCTGGACTTGATCTTGGCGCTGCCGGTCTCGAACTGGATGCCGGTGAGGGCTTTTTCGAAGAGGCGCTTGGTCTCCTCCTTCACGGGCGGGCAGCCACGCATTTCGGGGATGCCGGCCACTTCGGGGCAACGGTCCTTGTGGTCGGGGATACCGTCACCGTCGGTGTCGGGGCAGCCTTCCATTTCGGCGGAACCGGCCTTGTTCGGGCACTTGTCGTCCTTGTCGGCCACACCGTCGCCATCGCTGTCGGGGCAACCCTTGGTGGCGGCGGGACCCGGCTCATCGGGGCAGGCGTCCTCCTTGTCGATGATGCCGTCCTTGTCCCGGTCATCCTCGGGCTTCAGGCGCACGCTCACGCCATCGAGGTAGTAGTAGGCCCGACGGCTGTCGGCACCTTCCACCACGCTCTGCTTCTCCATACCTGCCAGCGGGAAGGCACCGATCACCAGGAACTTTTCATCGCCAGCGGCGGTGAACACACCCGTGACCTCGGTCCACTCCTTGCGGTCGGTCACCACTTCGGTGGAGGCCACCTGGGGCTTCACATCGAGGAAGCGGCGGTGGTTGTAAGCCAGCTCCGTGGGCGAGAGATAGGCGCCGATGCCGCTCACGGCCCGGTCGCTTTGGTCGGCCAGCTTCACGCGGAAGCTCACCACGTACTTCTGACCGGCGGTGAGGCCACCGTCCAGGGCGATCTGCAGGTACTCGCTGTATTGGTTCCAAGCGGGACGGGTGGCGGTCTCGGTGCGCTTGTTCCACAGGTACTTCACGTTCGGGCGGGCGTCGTCGTGCCAGGCCACGAAACCGGCGTAGTGGTTGCCGGCGAAGGGCGTGGAGTTGCCCAGGTGGTTGTCGGGGATGCCCACGTTCTTCTTCGAGGCATCGGCGCTGAAGATGTCCACGGAGCCCGCGTTGGCGTTCGACCAGCCACCGGCCTTGCTCAGTTGACCCCAGCTGGTCACAGCGCCCTGCAGGTTCTCAAAGTCACCGTTGGCGACCAGGTTCGGGCCCGGTTCCTGTGCGGTGGCCACATGGGCCAGCGCAGCGGCGAGCAACAGGGAATGGTAGCGTACGTTCATGTTCATGGGTTTTGGTATGACAGGAGAGATCACCGTTGTTCACGGTTCGGCGTTTGGACGGCGCATCGTTGCGGGGTCACATCTCCCGACCGGGGACCTTACGAATATACAGGTCCCTGGTCGCGATCGGTCCGTCCGTTGGGATCGGTCCAAGTGGTCGCCTCATGCGCCATTCAATGGCCTGTAAGGCCCTGATGTCCAAGACGGCCAAGCGGATCCGTGGGAGGTCATGGTCGGCCCCGGCGCGGTGGCACGGGACCGGCAGGACCGGTCGGGCGCTATTTCTGGACCGGGCGCAGGGTGGAAAGCACCTTCTCCTTCAGGCCGAAGCAGTGGCCCTGGGCAAGGATGTGCACCTTCATGCCTTCGATGCTGAAGGGCTCGCCCTCCTCCACATCGGCCAGGTCGCTGTAGGAGATGTCGTGCCCGTCGAAGATCATCACGTGGCCACTGCCAATGATCTCCAGGTGCTCACCACCGGTGATCACCACGCCGGTGTCCTCGCCCAGTCCGATGCCCAGGCTGTTGGGGTTGCCGGCCACCGCCTGTGTGAGGCGGCTGAAGCGGCCCCGGGCCACGAAGTGGGAGTCGATGATCACATCGTCCACCAAGCCCAGTCCGGTGGTCATCTTCACAGCGCCCTTGAACAGACCGGAGCTGCTGTGGCCTTGATAGATCATGGTGCTGCTCATGCACATGGCACCGGCGCTGGTGCCGGCGATCACGAAGTCGGTCTCCTCACGGTACCGACGCTTCATCACCTCCAGGAACTCGGTGCCTCCGAAGATGGTGGTGAGGCGGAGCTGGTTGCCGCCACTGATCATCACCCCGCTGGCCTGCTCCAGGCGCTTCACCATGTCGGGGGTCACATCCTTGCGGTCGCGGATGCGGAGGTGGTCCACCTGCTGCACGCCCAGCTTGCCGAAGGCCTCGATGTAGTTCTTGGCCACCTCGTCGGGGATGCTGCTGGCGCTGGTGATCAGCGCGATGCTCTCATTGGGGCCGCCGTTCGCGTCCACCACCCGACGCAGGATGCCGCTCTCGATGAAGTCGTTGCGGTAGATGTGGTCGCGGTGCCCGCCCTCGGGCTGCCCGCCTTTGTCCTCGTTGCCGCCGATGGCGATCAACTTGCCTTTTGGTACCATGTTGAAGTGTTTCCCCCGCCCCCATTCGACGGCCGCAGGCACGCCCGCAATACCGTTCCGGGGCGCAAAAGTACCGGGTCGGCCCCACGTGAAAGGCGCGCTCACCGGTTTTGATGAACGATCCATTGTCACCTACCTTCCCGGCGCCTTGCCCTCAGCCCCGTGTTCCGGGCGGCAGGCCCCTTCCTACCACCATGCGCATCATCGACATCACCGCCATGCGCGGGCCGAACCACTGGTCCGTGAAACGCCACAAGCTCATCGTCATGCGCCTCGACATCGAGGAGCTGGAGCAGCGACCCACCAACACCATCCCCGGCTTCCTGGAGCGCCTCCGTGAGCTGCTCCCCAGCCTTTACTCCCACCGGTGCAGCGAGGGCAAGCCCGGCGGCTTCTTCTCCCGCGTGGAGCGCGGCACTTGGATGGGCCACGTGGTGGAGCACATCGCCCTGGAGATCCAGACCCTGGCCGGCATGGACACCGGCTTCGGACGCACGCGCAGCACGTCGCAAACAGGCCTGTACAACGTGGTCTTCAGCTACATCGAGGAGCCCGTGGGCATTTATGCGGCCAAGGCGGCCGTGCGCATCGCCGAGGCCCTCATAGCGGGCACACCCTACGACCTGGAGACCGACATCCAGCGGATGCGCGAGATCCGCGAGGAGAGCCGGTTGGGCCCCAGCACCGCCAGCATCGTGAACGAGGCCGCCGCCCGCGGCATTCCCTGGATCCGCCTGAACAAGCACTCGCTGGTGCAGCTGGGCCATGGCGTGCACCAGAAACGCATCCGCGCCACCATCACCAGCCGCACCAGCAACATTGCGGTGGAGATCGCCTGCGACAAGGAGGAGACCAAGGACCTGCTGGAGAGCTATGAGATCCCCGTGCCCAAGGGCCGCGTGGTGCGCACCGAAGAGGGTCTGCTCGAGGCCTTGGACGCGGTGGGCTTCCCCTGCGTGATCAAGCCCATCGGGGGCAACCATGGTCGCGGTGCCACCATCGGCATCAAGACCACCGAGGAGGCCATCGCCGCCCTGCACAAGGCCAGGCAGGTGAGCCGCAGCGTGGTGGTGGAGCGCTTCATCACCGGTCTGGACCACCGCCTGCTGGTGATCGACCACCGCTTCGTGGCCGCCGCCAAGCGTACCCCCGCCTGCGTTACGGGCGATGGCGTGCACACCATCCACCAACTCGTGGAGGAGGTGAACAAGGACCCGCGCCGCGGCTACGGCCACGAGAAGGTCCTTACGCGCATCGACATCGACGACCACACCATCAACCTGCTGGCGCGCCACGGCATGACGCCCGAGAGCGTTCCCGCCGCCGGCGAAGTGGTCTACCTGAAAGCCACGGCCAACCTGAGCACGGGAGGAACGGCCGATGACGTGACCGAACAGGTGCACACGGCCAATGTGTTCCTCGCCGAGCGCATCAGCCGGATCATGGACCTGGACATCTGCGGCATCGACATCATGACGCACGACATCTCGCAGCCGCTGCGCGAGACCGGTGGCGCCGTGCTGGAGGTGAACGCCGCACCGGGCTTCCGCATGCACCTGGAGCCCACAGGTGGCCTGGGGCGCAACGTGGCCGAACCCGTGGTGGACATGCTCTTCCCGCCGGGCACGCCCAGCCGCATCCCCATCATCGCCATCACCGGCACCAACGGCAAGACCACCACCACCCGCCTCACCGCGCACATCATGCGCAGCGTGGGCCACAAGGTGGGCATGACGTGCAGCGACGGGGTGTACATCCAGAACCGCCTGCTGATGACCGGCGACTGCACCGGTCCGAAGAGCGCGCAGTTCGTGCTCAAAGACCCGCTGGTGGACATGGCCGTGCTGGAGACGGCCCGCGGCGGCATGCTGCGCAGCGGCCTGGGGTTCGAGTACTGCGATGTGGGCGTGGTGACCAACGTGGCCGCCGACCACCTCGGGTTGAAGGACATCAACACCCTGGAGGACCTGGCCCACGTGAAGAGCACCGTGCCCCGCAGCGTGCGGCAGGACGGCTATGCCATCCTCAACGCCGACGACGAGCTGGTGATGGCCATGCGCAAGCAGTGCCACTGCAAGATCGCCCTGTTCAGTCTGGACGAGAACAATCGGGTGTTCCGCCAGCACTGCAAACTGGGCGGCCTCGGTGCCGTGTACGAGAACGGCTTCATCACCATCTGCAAGGGTGAGTGGAAATTGCGCGTGGAAAAAGCCGTGAACGTGCCCCTCACCTACGGCGGCAAGGCCGTGTTCAACATCCAGAACATCCTGCCCGCCGTGCTGGCCGCCTACACCCAGGGGGTGAAGATCGAGGAGCTGCGGCAGGCGCTGATGACCTTCGTGCCCTCGCCCGCGCAGACACCCGGCCGCCTCAACCTGTTCCAGTTCCGCCACTTCCAAGTGGTGGTCGACTACGCCCACAACCCCCACGGCTTCGAGGCCCTGGGCCGCTTCGTGGCCAAGGTGCCCGACACGCCCAAGATCGGCGTCATCGCCGGCGTGGGCGACCGCCGCGACGAGGACACCATCAACCTGGGCCGCCTCAGCGCGCAGATGTTCGATGAGATCATCATCCGCCAGGACCGCAATCTGCGCGGCAAAAGCGACGACGAGATCATCGCCCTGCTGGAGAAAGGCATCAAGGAGGTGGACCCGAACAAGAAGTACACCGTGATCAAGAAGGAGGAGGAGGCCATCCGCCACGCCATCGGCACCGCGCCCAAAGGCGCCTTCGTGGTGCTCTGCAGCGATGTGGTGCCCGATGCGCTCGCCCTCGTGCTCAAGCTCAAGGAGGAGGATGATCAGGTGCCCTTCACCAAGGACGATATCCCGAACCGGAACAAGGAGTTGGTGGGGTGATGGCGGAGCACTGTGGTCCAGACAAGCCGATCAGTAACAAGGCATAGGGCTACTATTGGAACGTGGAACGGACGGCAACATTCGAAGTGGTCATCCAAAGCACCAAGGCGGGAAAGCCGCTGATGCCTGAGGACTACGACATCAAGGCGCTCCGTGACCACGCCGGAGGACACCTTCGCATCTTTGTTCCATGCGCTCCTTGATCCCCTCCCTGTTCCTCCTGCTGGGCGCCACGTGGGCCCAAGCCCAGGAGTTGCGTCCCCACGCCTATGCCGATGGCCCGCAGAAGCTCCACGGGCTGGTGACGGACCACAGCGGTGCCCGGCGGCCCGGCGTGCTCATCCTGCCCGCGTGGATGGGGATCGATGACGAGGCCCGCACCGCGGCGAAGGAGCTGGCCCAGCTTGGCTACATCGCCTTCATCGCCGACATCTACGGCGAGGGCAACGTGCCCACGGACTTCAACAGTGCGCGGCAGGCCGCCACGCACTACAAGACCGCGTACGCGGCGTACCAGCACCGCATCGCCCTGGCGCTGGAGCAGCTCAAAGAACTGGGTGCCGATCCGGACCGCATCGCGGTGATCGGCTATTGCTTCGGCGGCACGGGCGCGCTGGAGGCCGCGCGGGGGCAGCTGCCCGTGAAGGGTGCGGTCTGTATCCACGGCGGATTGGGCAAAGGCGACCGGCCCAACGGCCCCATCGGCACCAGCGTGTTGATCCTGCATCCGGAGGCCGATGCCTCGGTGAGCCCGGCCGATCTGGCGAGCATCACCGAAGAGCTGAACGCGGCCAAGGCCGATTGGCAGATGATCACTTACGCGCATTGCGGCCACACCTTCACCAACCCCGCGTCGAAGGAGTACAACGAGCGCATGGCCAGGCGGGCATGGGCGCACACCCTCCTCTTCCTGGAGGAAGTGCTGCGCGGAGGCTAAACCTCGCGCTCGTCGAAGCCGATCCCCAGCGTGGCGAGCTCGTCGAGGATGGGATCGTAGATGGCCGGCTTCAGCGGCAGCAGCACGCCGCGCTCGGTGATGCCTCCGTTGAGCAGGAGCTTGGCGCCCATGGCCATGGGCAGGCCCACCGTGCGGGCCATGGCGGTGTAGGTGGTGTCCTGGCCCACCACGGCCAGCGTGGCATGCAGCTCGGTGGTGCGGCCCTGCACGGCGTACCGGAAGCGGTGCCACATCACCACCAGGTCCTTGTCCTCGGGCCCCAGCACCCAGCGCTGCTCCAACAGGTGCTGCAGCAGGGCGGCGGGAGAAAGCCCCGTGCGGCCGATGGGCTCATCGGAGAAGATGCGCAGCTCATCGAGCATGGCCATCACCTCCCCTTTCGGGTCCAGGCCCAGGACACGGGCCAGCTCGGTGCGCGGATCGGGGCCCTCACCGGGCAGGAAGGCCTGCACATAGTCGCGCCAGGTGGGGTTCGCGGGCAGCTCCATGATGTAGCTGTCGTCGGTGCAGCCCAGTTGCACGAACACGTCCCAGCCCGTGCAATAGCCGGCCTTGCGCAGGGTGCCGCGGCGCAGCGTGGGGATGGCATTGAGCCCGTAGTGCGCCCGGTATTTCAGGGAATCGCGATTGGCATAGCCCTCGAAGCGGCCGAGCTCCGGCACCTGCACCGAGGTGATGGTGCGGAACAGGCGGTGGTAGGGCACGTAGCGCACGGTGCCGTCGGCGATGTAGCGCGCGGCGCCGCCCTGACCGGCCAAGATCACGTTGCGCGGGTTCCAGCTGAACTTGTAGCCCCACAGGTTGTCGTCGCTCTCGGGCGCCACCAGGCCGCCGCAATAGCTCTCGAAGGCCTCGATGGTGCCGCCTTGTGCGTGCACGCGGTCGATGATGCGCATGGCGCTCATGTGGTCGATCCCCGGATCGAGGCCCATCTCATTGAGCACCGTGAGGCCGGCGGCCTTGAAATCGGCGTCCATGGCCCACAGCGCGTCGGGCACGTAACTGGGGGTGATCACCTGCTTGCGCAACCGCAGGCAGTCACGGAGCACGTCCATGTGCATGAAGGCGGGCAGCATGCTGATCACCAGGTCGTGCCGGGCGATGGCGGCGGCGCGGGCCTCGGCATCGGTGGCATCGAGCACGAGCGCGCGGGCCACCTCATGGCCATCGCCGATCAGCGCCTCGGCCGGACCGGTGCGTTGGTCGGCCACGGTGATGCGCCATTGCTGCTCGCGGGCGTGTTCCACCAGGTACCTGACGAGCGCCGAGGCCGATCGGCCCGCGCCCAGGATGAGGATCGTGCGCATGGAGGGGACGTTGCAGGGCGCGAAGTTCCGAACTCCGGGCCGCATCTCACGGAAATTGCCGCCCCACACGGCTTTACGGGGTTTGGCACATCGCTTGTCCACGGCGGCTGGAAGCAAGATCTAACTTCGCCAACCATCCCTACCTGCCATGCAACGACTCTCCCTGTACCCCATGACCGTTGCGCTGTTCTGCCTCGCGCAAATGACGCAGGCCCAGACGGCCGATCTCGTTTTCTTCACCGATGATGGTGCCCGCTTCACCCTGCTGGTGGACGGTGACGTGAAGAACGCCGAACCCGCCAGCCGTGTGGTGGCCACCGGCATCCGCACCGAGACCCCGGTGGTGATCGTCCGCTTTGAGGACGCGGCCATCCCGCCCCTGCGCAAGCCGGGCTATTTCCCCCTGGGCAAGGAGTACACGGTGATGATCACCACCAACAAGAAGGGCGACCGCGTGCTGCGTCCCACCGGCGAGGCCGA
>CAYXKE010000002.1:0-42852 GCA_964464935.1 uncultured Chryseobacterium sp. | reverse complement strand
TGATCACCACCAACAAGAAGGGCGACCGCGTGCTGCGTCCCACCGGCGAGGCCGATCTGGGCACCGCGGCGAAGGCCACGCCTCCCCCGCCCACGCCCGACCACTTCGTGGAGGTGGAGGACGAGCCCGCTGACCACACCACCCAGATCATCGCGCCCGGCGTGGTGCAGCAGACCACTGTCACCACCACCACCCAGGAAGGCGGAATGGGCGAGAACGTGAGCATCGGCGTGGGCGTCAACGGTGTGGGCCTGAACATGAGCGTGGGTGTCACCGACGGCACCGGCAAGAGCACCACCACCGTGACCCAGACCACCACCACGACCACCACCACCTCGTCCACGCACACTGTGCCCGAGCATCGGGCCCGCCCCGCCAAGGCGCCCGAAGTGTACAGCATGCCCGGCTACACCGGTCCCGTGGGCTGCGGATGGCCGATGAACACCACGGAATACGCCGACGCCAAGCAGAGCATCGCGTCCAAGTCCTTCGAAGCGGACAAACTGACCACCGCCAAGCAGGTGGGCCGCGACCGCTGCTTCACGGTGGAGCAGGTGAAGGGGATCGTGGGTCTCTTCACCTTCGAGGGAACGAAACTGGACTTTGCCAAGTACGCCTACGAACACACCTTCGACATCGGGAACTACTACAAGTTGAACGACGCGTTCACTTTCAGCAGCTCCATCGATGAACTGAACAGCCACATCCAGGCGCGATGACCGTGCCGCAGCCTGCCATGGTACGCAGCGTCCATACCCTTAGCGCCCTCGCCCTGTTGGCGATGCTGAGCGCCTGCTCGGGTTCACGTTCCTATGCGAAGAAGGCCGGGAAGCTCGACGCGGCCGGCATGTATGCCGAAGCGGCCGAGATGTACCTGCAGGCCGTGCAGCGCAACCACAAGAACGTGGACGCCAAGATCGGGTTGAAGCAGGCGGGTCAGCGACTGCTGGACGACAAGCTCAGCGTGTTCTTCAAGAACGTGACCATGGGCCAGGACCGCGCCGCCGCCGTGCAGTCCTACCTGGAGGCCCGGAACTACCAGGAGCGCGTGGTGCGCCTCGGTGTGATGCTGGACATCCCCGAGCACTACAAGGCCGAGTTCGAGCGCGTGAAAGGCGAACATCTGCTCGACCTCTACGACCGCGGCCAGCAGCTGCTGGGGCAGCAGGACTTCGCCGCCGCCGAGCGCGTTTTCAGTGAGATCGCCCGGCTGGAGCCCGGGTACAAGGACGCGAGCAGCCTGCAGGCCGTGGCCTACCTGGAACCCCTGTACCGCGCCGGGGTGGCCAGTCTCCAGATCGGCGCCTACCGCAAGGCCCATGAGGAGTTCGGCAAGGTGGTGGCCAAGGACCGCACCTACAAGGACGCCTTCAGCCTGCAGCAGGAGGCGCTGGAGAAAGGCCGCTTCATCGTGGCCGTACTGCCCTTCACCGCCCCCGCCGGACAGGACGCGCAAGCCACCAAGGCCCAGGCCCACGCCATGACCGCCCTCACCAACACGGGCGATCCCTTCCTCCGGGTGGTGGACCGCGAGAACATGGACCGCCTGCTGGACGAACAGCGACTGGGGCTGAGCGGCATGGTGGACGAGCAGACCGCCGTGCGCGTGGGGAACCTGCTCGGTGCCCGCGCCGTGCTCATGGGCAGCGTGATCGACTACCGCGAGGTGCCCGGCCGCATGCGCACCAGCACCAAACAGGCCTTCGAGAGCTACAACGTGCAGCGCACCGATCCCGAGACCGGCGAGAAGATCACCGAGGTGAAGTACCGTCCCGCACAATACGTGGAGTACTACCAGGAGAACGTGGCCGTGGTGAGCATCTCGTACCGCCTGGTGGACCTGGAGACGGGCGAGATCCTGCTGAGCAAGGTGGAGGAACGCGAGGCCAAGGACAACCTCTATTACGCCACCAGCAAGGTGACACCCGAAAAGCTCTTCCCCATCCGCAACGGTGTGGTGGACCTCCGGAGTGGTGCGCGCAACGACCTGCGCGCCCTGTTCAATGGTCCGCGTGAGGTGAAGAGCACCGCCGTACTGGCCAACGATGCCGTGCGCACGGCCACCGCCACGATGGCCGCCGCCGTGCAGCAGGTCCTGGCCCAGCGCATCCCATGAGGCACCTCCCCTTTCTCCTCCTTCTGGCCCTCGCCGCGTGCAAGGGCAGGCAGCCCGCCGTGGACAGCGAGGTGAGTGCCACGGCCGTGAACGCGCCCGACTGGGTGCGCGCCCGGCCCGTGACCAGCGCCTACTACATCGGCATCGGCATGGCCCGCAAGGACCAGCCGGGCCACATGGAGGTCGCGAAGCAGAACGCGCTCAACGATCTGGCCAGCGAGATCAGCGTGACCGTGGAGAGCAACAGCCTGCTCCACACCTTGGACCAGGGCCGGTTCTTCAACGAGACGTTCACCAGCGCCATTCGCACCCGCACCAGCGAGCAGATCGAAGGCTTCGAGCTGGTGGACAGCTGGGAGGACAACACCCACGTGCATGTGTACTACCGCCTGTCCAAGTCCGAGCACGCCCGCCTGAAGGCCCAGCGCCGGCAGCAGGCCATGGACCAGGCGCTGGACCTGTATGGCCGCGCGCAGAGCAGCCTCGCCAGCGGCGACCTGCGCGGGGCCATGGACCTGGACCTGCGCGCCCTGCTCGCCATGAAGGACCACTGGGCCGAGGCCGCCACCGTGGACATGGACGGCCGCACCGTGGTGCTGGGCAACGAGATCCACGACCACCTGAAGCGCCTCACCAGCGGCACCGTGCTCGGCATCATCCCCGAGCGATGCGTGCTGGACCATGCCAACGGATTCCAACGCGAGATGCTGATCGCTGCCGAACACCGGCAGGGCACCGCCCAGCACCGCCTGGCACAGCTGCCCCTGGTGATCGAGTATCCCGGCCAGAACGGCCCGGTGACCGAGCGCCGCAGCACCAACAACGACGGGCACGCCCGCACCGTGGTGCAGCAGGTGCGGCCGGACGGTCGCCAGCACGAGCTGGTGGTGCGGCTGGACATGGACGCGCTGGCCAGCCGTGAGCTGGAACCCAAGCTGGTGCCCGCCCTGCTCGCCGGGCTCACCGTGCCCGAAAAGCGCGTGGTGATCGAGATGGTGATGCCCCGCGTGCTGCTGCGCGCCAATGAGCACAACCTCGGCGCCCCCGTGGGCGACGCCGGCCTGGCCAGCACCCTGCGGCAGGAGCTTGCCACCCGGGGCTTCCGCATGGTGGAGAAGCCCGCCGAGGCCGACCTGGTAATGGAGCTCAACGCATCGACCCGCTCGGGCGGCGAGACCGCGGGCTTTCACACCGCCTACCTCGACATGCGCATCACCGTGCAGGACCGCAGCAGCGGCCATCAGGTGTACGAGGGGGGCCGGCAGGGCGTGAAGGGCGTGCAACTCGACCTCGCCAAGGCCGGCCTGGACGCCTACAAACGCGCCGCACAAGACCTGCGCAACGAGGTGGTGCCCGCCTTGATCAACGCCGTAATGTAGAATTGACGCGGGTTTTCCTACTTTGGCACGCTGTTGGAAAACCCTCTCCCACTTTCCATTCAAACACCCATCCCATGCGACACCTCCACACGATCCCCGGGACGAAGACCCTGCTGGTAATGGCCGTGCTGGCCGGCGGGCTCAGCGCCTGCAAAAGCAAGAAGAAAGTTGCCGACGCCACTCCCCAGCCTGACGGTGAGGTGGAGGTGGTGATCCCCTGCTCCGGCAAGGAATACTTCACGGACGACAAGCACTTCCGGGCCAACAGCTTGGGCGAGAGCATGGACCAGGCCACGGCCAAGCGCAAAGCCCTGAGCCAGGCCCGCGCCGATCTGGCCGCCGCCATCAACACGCAGGTGAGCGCCGTGATCGACAACTACGTGAACAGCCGCGAGATGAACAACCGCGAGGAAGTGGCCGAGCGCTACGAGAGCCTCGCCCGTGAGGTGGTGGACCAGAAGCTGAACGGCACCCGTACCATCTGCGAGAAGATGATGAAGGTGACCGCCACCAACAACTACAAGGCCTACGTGGCGATCGAGCTCAGCGCCCAGGACCTGCTGGCCGCTTACAACGAGCGCCTCAGCAACGATGAGCGCCTGCGCATCGACTACGACTACGAGAAGTTCAAGGAGACCTTCGAGCGGGAGATGAACAAGCTGCGCTAAGCACCCCGCCATCCGCACTGCGACACCCCCTGGGCCACGGCCGAGGGGGTGTCGTCCTTTTCGCCCCCCGTTCCGGCCGGCTTCACCACCTTCGTGGCATGGAAAAGCACAGCGTCGCATGGGGCAGCGGCCTTTTGGCCGTGGCCGTGGGACTGGGCGCCTTCGGGGCACACGGTCTCAAAGCATTGATCGATCCCGCCGCCCTGGCCAACTGGAACACGGCGGTCCATTATCAGTTCATCCACGCGCTGGGGATCCTGGTCCTGGCCGCCCTCACCGGCCCCCTCCCCGCGGCCGCCACGCGGCGGGTGCGGAACCTGTTCCTGTTGGGCATCGCGTTCTTTTGCGGATCACTTTACCTGCTGAGTACAAGGGAATTGACCGGACTTGATGAAATGACAGCTTTCATTGGCCCCATCACCCCGCTTGGGGGTGTGATGTTCATCGTTGGGTGGATCGGGCTGTTGATAACCGTCATTCGGAGCAAGGGCTGAGCACTGGTCCCCACGGTGGGAACCGGTTAGTTTTGCCGTCCCATTTCCCAAACACCCAAGACATGAACGATTTCGGGCACAAGCCGAAGAACGCCTCGCTCGCCAAGATCGGCATCGGCAACACCGGCGATGTGTATTGGAACCTTGAGCCGGCCGAGCTGGTGGAGCACACCATCATCAGCGGCGAAGGCGTGCTGGCTTCTTCGGGTGCCTTGTCCGTGGACACCGGCGAATTCACCGGGCGCAGTCCCAAGGACAAGTTCACCGTGCAGGACGACAAGACCCGCGACACCGTCTGGTGGGGCGACGTGAACATCCCGATGAGCAGCGAACGCTTCAAGGCGCTGTACGATCGGATGTGCGCCTACCTGATGGGCAAGGACATCTACGTGAAGGACGCCTATGCCTGCGCCGACCCCAACTACCGCCTGAACCTGCGCGTGGTGGCCGAGCTGCCTTGGAGCGCCCTGTTCGCCAACAACATGTTCCTGCGCCTCACGGCCGATGAGCTGGAGCACTTCGAGCCCGAGTGGCATGTGGTGTGCGCACCCGGCTTCCATGCCGACCCGGAGATCGACGGCACGCGCCAGCACAACTTCGCCGCCATCGACTACACCCGCAAGATGATCATCATCGGGGGTACGGGCTACACCGGCGAGATCAAGAAGGGCATCTTCACCGTGCTGAACTACCTCCTGCCCCAGGAGCGCGGTGTGCTGAGCATGCACTGCAGTGCCAACATCGGCGCCAATGGCGACACGGCCGTGTTCTTCGGCCTGAGCGGCACCGGCAAGACCACCCTGAGCGCCGACCCCAACCGTCACCTGATCGGTGATGATGAGCACGGCTGGAGCGACAACGGCGTGTTCAACTTCGAGGGCGGCTGCTATGCCAAGTGCATCGACCTGAGCCAGGAAAAGGAACCCCAGATCTGGGAGGCCGTACGCTTCGGTGCCCTGCTGGAGAACATCGTGTTCAAGGAAGGCACCACCGAGGTGGACTTCTCCGACAGCACCAAGACGGAGAACACCCGGGTGAGCTACCCCATCCACCACATCCCGAACATCGCCCAACCCAGTGTGGGCGGCACGCCGAAGAACATCTTCTTCCTCACCTGCGACGCGTACGGGGTGCTGCCCCCCATCAGCCGCCTCACCCCGGGCCAGGCCATGTACTGGTTCATCAGCGGCTACACCGCCAAGGTGGCCGGCACCGAGGCGGGCATCACCGAGCCCAAGACCGTGTTCAGCGCCTGCTTCGGCGCCCCCTTCCTGGCCCTGCACCCCGGCCGATACGCCGATATGCTGGGCGAGCGCATGCGCCGTCATGAGGTGAACGTGTGGCTGGTGAACACCGGCTGGAGCGGTGGGGCATACGGCACCGGTGAACGCATCAAGCTGAAGTACACCCGGGCCATGATCGGCGCCGCCCTGCGCGGTGAGCTGGACAACGTGCCCTACGCCGAGCACAGCATCTTCGGCGTGCAGTTCCCCACCGCCTGCCCCGGCGTGCCCGCTGAGATCCTCGATCCCCAGCAGGCTTGGAAGGACCGCGGTGCGTACACGGCCCAGGCCGAATCGCTGGCCAAGGCCTTCGTGGAGAACTTCCGCAAGTACGCCGATGGCGTGAGCGAGGAAGTGCTGGCCGCCGCGCCGCGCACCACCTCCAAGGTCTGATCCCTCCTCCTTTGCCATTGCGCCCCGCATCGATCACCGATGCGGGGCGCATGCATGAACAGGGGGCGTGGCAAGGCCTTTGCTGGCCGGCCTACCTTTGGCGCGAGGCGATGATGGTGCGGATACGGACGTGGATCGGAACGGCATTGTTCCTTGTGCATGGCGGGCTCAAGGCCCAACCGCCCGTGGCCGACCGGCCCATCTACCCCGAGAAGCTGCACGAGGACCTCGAGATCCTGCGCACCACCCTGCACGAGGCCCATCCCGACCCCTACCGCTTCGTGAGCGCCGCCGGGCTCGACCGGGCCTTCGCCCAAGTGCAGGAGGAGGTGGCCGTGACGCTCGTCCCCTCGGCCTTCCGGGAAGCCCTCACACCCGTGTTCCAAGCCTTGGGCGATCCCCGCTGCACCGCCACTCTGCCGGGCCAGACCACCAACGGCACGCCGCTGATCCCCCTGCAGGTGCGCATCGCCGATGGCGCCCTGTACGTGGACCAGGAGCTCAAGGGCTTCCGCAGCCTGCCGCCCGGGGCGAAGATCACCGCGATCAACGGGCACAGCGCCAGCAAGATCCTGCAATTGATCAATGCCCAAGTGGTGGCCGAGGGCGCCAACACCACCCTGCGCCACGCCATCATCGGCCGCGAGTTCCCCCAGCTGTTCCACCGTTATGTGGAGCAGGCCGCGGTGTTCATGGTGCGCTACATCAACGCCGAGGGCAACGAGGATGAACAGCGCGTGGCCGGCCTCACCCAGGCGGAGATGAACCTCTCCCGCCAGACCGCCCGGCTGCCCCTGTGGAGCCATGAGCGCGTGCTCAACGGCCGGGCGATGTGGTTCACCGCACGCAGCCTGGACCGCGACAGCCTGGCCGCCGCCGGCCTGCGTCCCGACCGCTACCTCGACGCACTGCTGAAGGAGATGCGGGCCGCCGGCACCGAGATCCTGGTCGTGGACGTGCGCGGCGCGGCGGGCCGTGACCTCGCCATGGCCGAGACCGTCTTTGCCGCCTTTGCCGACATGCCCTTCCGCGCCGTGAAGGAGGTGAGCACCCGTCTGGTGCGCCCCCTCACCCATCAGGCCCACACCGAGCCGCTCACCGACCACCTGGCCGCCGTGCGCAGCCGCTTCATCACCGATCCCAACGGGGTGGCCCGCATGAAGGATTCCGAGCCCCCGCTGCAGCACACCCCGCCCATGCGTGCACCGTTCGCGGGCAAGGTGTACGTGGTGTGCGACGGCATGACGCGCGATGCAGGCGCCGCGCTGGTGATGATGGCCCGACGCAATGGCCGGGCCCGCGTGATCGGTGAGGAGGTGGGCACCAATGCCGCCAGCTTCACCGGTGGACGCGAGCTGCGCCTCACGCTGCCCAACTCGGGCGTGCGGGTGACGATCCCGCTGATGCGTTACGTGCCCGAGGGCATGGCGGACGATGCCGAACACGGTGAACGGCCGCACCACGCGGTGCCGGCCCGCCCCGGCGATGGGGCACAAGGACGCGACACGGTGCGCGAGAGCCTGTTGTGGCTGTTGAGCGAGATGTGATGAAAGGTGCTCCCCTCCTGTTGGCCGCCCTGCTGGCCTCCGCCTGTGGAGCGCCCCCCGCCCCCCCGGCCTCGCCCACCACCGCTTGGACCTCGCGCACCAACACCTACGCCCTGCACTTCCGCGTGGAGGAGAGCGGGGCGGCCCGCCGGCTCACGGTTTTCGGCCCGGGAGGCTTGGGCGATACGGCAGGTGTTTTCGTGCTGGGGCCCACTGGCGACCGGCCGGGCCCGCTGGAACGTGTCGCCGTGGTGAGCACCACCCACCTGCCCTACATCGCCATGCTCGGACGCGCGGATGCCGTGGTGGGCGCCGCTCACTTGGACCGCATGGTGGACCACAGCTGGTCCCACCGACTGCCACCCGTGGTGGAGATCGGCACCGCCACCGGTCTGGACCACGAGCGCCTGGTGATGCTCGCCCCCGATGCCGTGCTGGACTACCCCTTCGGCCAGGGCACGGACCGAACGGCCTTCACCGGCCCCACCGTGGTGATCACCGAATATCTCGAGGAGCACCCCTTGGGCCGCGCGGAGTGGCTGCGGTTCTTCGGTGTGCTGTTGGATCGTGAGCGCCTGGCCGACAGTCTCTTCGCCGCGATCGTGGAGCGGTACCGGGCCGAGATCGCCCCGCCGAGCCCCGATGCACCGCTGGTGTTCTTCGGCAGCAACTGGCAGCAGCAATGGTTCGCCCCGCCCGCCGGCAGCTACATGGCGCGGCTCATCACCGATGCCGGCGGCCGCTACGCCTTCGCCGATCGCCCGGGGACCGGCAACCTCGCGCTGGATATCGAGGCCGTGGTGGACCTGGCCGGGCGGGCCGACCACTTCGGCCAGGTGCTGGAGCTGCACGGCGAAGTGGATGCCCTGACGCTGGCCGGTGGCGATGAACGGCTGGCCCGGCAACGTGCGGTGGCGAACGGCGGCTTCCACGCGAACAGCGCACGCACGGACGTCTTCGGCCAAGCGGTGCTGGAACCCGATGTCGTGCTGCGCGACCTGCGCGCCATCTTCCACCCGCAGGCCCATTCGGGGCACATCCCCCGCTACTTCATGCGCACGGCTCAGTAGGCCAGCCCCGCACGGCGGAACAGGAAGCCCATGAGCCAGGCCGGCCCGATGAGCAGGAACTGTACGTCGTGCAGGAAGCTGGGCTTGCGGCCTTCCACCTTATGGCCATAGAACTGGCCCACCCAGGCCAGGGCGAAGACCACCAGCGCGATGGCCCACAACGGCCAGGGCGCGTGCCCGTGGAGCCATTGGGACAGCCACAGGCAGGCCAAGCTGAACAGGGTCATGGCGATGCCCATGGTGAGCGACAGGCGGAAATAGAAGACCATCACCAACAGCAGCGCGAGCAATGCCGCCGCACCGGTGGGCAGTGCGGCCGGCATGGGGATGCTGTACAGCAGGGCCACCACGCAGAAGTAGATGGCGGGCACGCAGACCCAGTGGATGGCCTTGTTGGTGGGGTTCTGGTGGCTTTCGCCATACGCATCGAACCATTGTTGCAGCGTGCGGGCCATGGTCAGAGGTAGCGTTGGTGGATGATGGAACGGTGATGCGCGGCGTGTCCGGCGATGATCCAACCGATGGCGCGCACGGATACGGTGTGACCGCTGGCGATGCCCTGGCGCCGGAGCATCTGGGGCGTGAAGCTGGTGAAGAGGTCGATGGTGGAACGGCGCAGGCGCTCCGCTTCGCCCACCAGATCGGCCAGGGTGCGGCGGTCAGCGTCGCACACCGCGGCGTAGGCGTTCTCATCGAAGCCGGGCAGCGGGGTTTCGTCGTGACGGGCGAAACGCAGGGCGCGATAGGCCATGATGCGCTCCGTATCGATCACATGCTGCAGCACTTCCCGGATGCTCCACTTGCCGGGCGCATAGCGATGACCGGCGCGCTCCTCGCCCACCCGCTCCAGCAGGTCGGCAAAACGTGTGTCACCATGTTCCAGTGCGGCGAACAATTCGGGAACGGGCACGGCGGCCAAATAGCTGAGGTAGTACGCCGGCATCTCTTCCGGCCGGGGGCGTTGCAGGAGGTCCATGTCGAAAAGTAAGCGCACACGGCCTGCGGCTCACACCCTTCGCCACACGCCCACCACTTCCTTCACCATCCGCGCCCAGCCCATGGGTCGCAGCCACCAGGTCCAGCGTGGGCACTGGGGGTCGGGCAGGGCGATGACGCCCACCTGCATGTCGCCCCGGGCCAAGGCCAGATGCGCGGCGTGCGTGCGCCGTGCGTGCACACCGAGGGTCACCACATCGTACCGCGCGATGCCTTCCCGCTGAAGGATCTCGTGCACCATGCGCGCCGACTGCCGGGTGCGGTCATGTTCGGTGAGGTCGGGCACGGGTACCATGCGATCGCGGGGAATGCCCATGGTCACCAGCCGTTCGATCGCGTCCTCCGCATGGGTGGGCCGACCGGGGGTGCGGGTGCCATCGGCCGCGATCAAGGTGGTGGTGACGGGCAGTGCGTGTGCATTGGTGCCGTTCACAGCGAGGTGGCCCACGAAGAGCACGGGCGCGCCCGGTGTGGGGGTGGCACTGGTCCGGTCCACCACGCGCAGCAGATGCACGGGACGGGGCAGTTCCACCCGATGGACCTTGCCGCGCCGACCCACCGTGCCTTGGAGCAGGGTGTCATCGTCCGCGATGCAGGCCCACTGCGCGCCGGGCAACCCGTCCATCCGCAGCACCAGTTTCCCCTTCACGCCCGCAACGGCGCGCAGTTCCAGGGTTTCGTTGGCGCTGAGGTGATAGGCGTACGGCCGCATGGTGCCGGTGACGAACAACCGTTCATACCGGCCCATGTGCCACAGCCGGGCCACGGCCGCGAGGCCGTCATCGGGGATCCAGCCTTCCACCACCAGCACGGGTGCGCCGGTGGGATCGTTCTTGGCGAACCAGGGATGGGCGAAGAGCACCAGCGCGGCCCAGCCGGCCAGCGCCGCCCCAGCCGCGATGCGCCATGCACGCCTCATTCGTCGTCCTCCCCCTTCAAGGCGGCCAGCAGTGCGCGGAGTTCGGTGCGCGCCTTCATTTCGCCCACCACCAGGCATTGCAGCGCACCGGCCTCGCACGCGGCCATGGCGTCGCTCGTGCGGCCCTGCTCGGCCAGGATCAGGGCCAGCTGGTAGTAGCCGGCGATGTACTTCGGATCATCGGTGAGCAGCTCCTCGAGCATGGTGCGGGCGCGCTCCATGTCACCGCGGCGCTTGTGCTCCAGGGCGATGGCGTAACGTAGAAAGCGATCGCCGGGGTCCTCGGCGAGCATGGATGCCAATTGGGCGAGGCGATCGTTCTCCATGGTGGTCATGCGAACGGTTCCTTGTTCCACTCCGCGCGGAACACATCGGCGTGCGCCACCCGCACCAATCGGCCACCGTTCATCTCGCCCACGCGGTCGGCCACATGGTGGGCGTCCTGGTGATCGTGTGTCACGATGATGGCGGCCGTACGGTGGTCGCGCAGAATGTTGAGCACCTCCTGACGTACGGCGCGTCGCGTGGAGCGGTCCAGGTCACTGAAAGGCTCGTCCATGAGCATGAGGGCGGGCCGGCGCACGAGCGACCGCGCGATGGCCACACGCTGCTGCTGGCCGCCGCTGAGCTGATGGGGAAAGCGCTGGGCGAAGTCACCGAGGCCCACCATCTCCAGTTCCTCGGCCACGCGCTGGCGGCGTTCGGCCTTGGGCAGATGGGCCAGCCCGAAGCCCACGTTCTCCTGGACGGTGAGGTGCGGGAAGAGGGCCAGGCCCTGGAAGACGAATCCTACGGGACGATCCTCGGGCGCCACAAAATCGTCCGGCCCACTGAGGGTGCGCCCTTGGATGCAGATCCTGCCCTTGGTGGGGCGTTCGAGCCCGGCGATCAAGCGGAGGAGGGTGGTCTTGCCGCATCCACTGGGCCCGACGATCACCAACACTTCGCCCTCGGCCAGCTGCAGATCGACGTCGCGCACCACGGCCACATCGCCATAGGCGAAGGCCAGGTCGTGGATGTCGAGCAGCGGTGTGTTCACAGGCGGCGAAGGTAAGGGGTCATGCCCCGCCGGGCGGGCGCCCCAGCAGCTCGCGCAAGGCACGCTTGAAGCGGGGAAAGCGGTGCAGATCACTGTGATGCCCCTCGGGGAACGTGTACATGCGGCGCTGCACGTGGTCGGGGATGCTGGCGTAGAGCCGCAGGGCGCTGTGGTACGGGACGATGTTGTCGCGCTGGCCGTGGAAGATGAACACCGGGCACTTCACGCGGGCGATCGCACGGTCGTTGCGGAAGCGGTACTTCAGCAACAGGCCGTATGGCAGGATGGCCAGGTAGTAGCGGGCCACGTCGTGGAGGTTGGCGAAGGGCGTCTCCAGCAGCAGCATGCGCGGCGCGAATGAGGCGGCCAGCGGGGTGGCCAGTGCACTGCCCAGCGAACGCCCATAGAGCACGATGTCCTGCTCCGCCCATTGGTCCAGCAGCGAGCGATACCAGCGTGCGGCGTCGTCGTGCAGGGCCGCTTCGCTCAGCGGTCCGCGGCTCTTGCCGTATCCGCGTGGATCGGGCATGAGCACATCATAGCCCAGGGCGGTGAAGCGCGGTGCCAGCTTGCCCCAGCGTCGGAGGCCGCCCGTGTTGCCGTGGAAGTAGAGGATCACGCCGCGGGGCTGGCGGCAGGGGAAGTAGAGGGCGTGCAGGCGGGCGCCATCGGCGCCGGTGAGCCAGCGTTCCTCGTGGGGGAACTTGAACCGGAACCGGCTCCCGCGTGCCATGCGGAAGCGCACGAAGATGAATCGCTCTTGGAGGAAGTAGTAGAACAGGCACAACCCCAGGTAGCCCAGTGCCGCCACGGCCAGGATCGTCCATACCACCGCCATGCTCCAAAGGTACCGGCACGCCGGGTCGTCAGCCGCGCAGGAACACCCATTCGTGCGCCGTGCTATCGGCCGGGCTGAAGCGGTAGCCGTCGCCGTCGTACGCCTTGAGCGCCTCTGGCTCCATCAACCGGTTGCGGATGATGTGCCTGGCCATGGCACCGCGCTGCTGCTTGGCGTATACCATCACCATGCGGTACCCGCGCGGACCCTTGTCCTTGAACACCGGCGTGATCACCCGGGCGTCCATCACGGACATGTCCACCGCCTTGAAATACTCGGCGCTGGCCAGGTTGATGAGCACATTGCTGCCCGAGTCCTTCAGGTCGGCGGCGAGCTGTGCGGTGAGCGGTCCGCGCCAGTAGGCGTACAGGTCCTTCTTCCGGCCCACGGCGAGCGGCGTGCCCATCATCAGGCGGTAGGGCTGCACGCGGTCCAGTGGACGCAGCACACCGTACAGGCCCGAGAGGATCCGCAGGTGGTGCTGGGCGAAGCGCAGGTCATCGGCGGTGAGGGTCCGTGTGGCGAGACCGCGGTAGGTCTCACCGTTGAAGAGATAGGCCGCGGGCACGGCATTGGGGCCATCGAAGGGCGGCCCCCACTCCTGGTAGCGCTGGTGGTTCAGCTGGGCCAGCTCCGGGCTGATCTCCAGCAGTTCGGCCAGCCTGCGTTTCGACAAGGCCGCCATGCGCCGGGCCACGGGCGCGGCGTGTTCCAGCAGGGCGGGCAGGGTGGCGCCCTTCATGGTGGGCGGAGCCTCGAGGGAAAGGTTCTTGGCGGGCGAGATGACGGCGAGCATGCCACGAATTAACGGCGCGTTCACACCATGCCCCGCTCTTTCTGGATGGCCTCGTAGGCCTCCTGCACCTTGCGGAATTTCTCGGCCGCGGCCTTCTGCACCTCCTCGCCCAGCTGGGCCACCTTGTCGGGATGGTACTTCATGGCCATGCGGCGGTAGGCCTTCTTCACCTCCTCATCGGACACCTTGGGATCGATCTCCAGGATCTTGTAGGCGGCGCCGGGCTCCGTGGTGCGGAACATGGCGCTGAGCGAGCCGAGGTCCTTCTCGCTCACGCCCATGTCGTGTGCGATGCGGCGCAGCAGCTGCAGTTCCGGCGGCGGGATCCGTCCGTCGGCGTGGGCCAGGCCGATGAGGTAGTGCATGAGCTGCAGGCGGGCGGCGTGGGGCATGTGCCGCCGGATCTGCATGGCCACCTGGTGCACGGGGATGTCCTGCTTCAGCACATCGCGCAGCAACAGCAGCATGTAGCGCGCCTGGGCGGTGCCGAACTGTTGCAGGAAGAAGCGGCGCACATGGTCCAGTTCGCTGCGGGTCACACGCCCATCGGCCTTCATGATGGCGGCGGTGAGCACCACCAGGCTCATGGAGAGGTCGCCGCTCGTGGTGGCCCCTGGGGGCGGCTGCTGCCCCATCCGCTCCTCCTCGAGCAACTCGGGCTCCTGGATGTGGTCGATCATTGCGCCCACGGCGAAGCCCAGCACCATGCCGATCGGACCGCCGAACGCCCAGCCCAATCCACCACCGATCCACTTGTTGTAGGCCATGCTCACCACCGGCCGCCGGCGCCGCCCCCTCCGAAGCCGCCGCCGCCGAAGCCGCCGAAGCCTCCGCCACCACTGAACCCGCCACCACCGCCGAAGCCCCCGAAGCCACCACCGCGGGAGCGGTCATGGCGCTGCATGGCCTGGCTCATCAGCCACATGGCGGTCCACAGGTCCACGTTGTTCACCCTGGCGTATCGACGCACACTGCTGAACCAGATGGAGATGAACAGGCCGAACACCAGCAGCATGAAGATCAGCACGGCAATGGGGTTGCCCTTGTCGCGCACCGCCTCATTGTACTCGCCCTTGGCCAGGGCCATGAGGGAGTCGGTGGCGCGGTCGAGCCCCTCGAAGTACCGTCCCTGCTGGAAGGCGGGGATGATCTGGTCGCGCACGATGCGTTTGGCCATCAGGTCGGGGATCACCGGTTCCAGGCCGTAGCCCACGGCGATGTAGACCACGCGTTCACCGGGCGGGCCGTTGGGCTTGATCAGCACCACCACGCCATTGTCCTTGTCCTTCTGCCCCAGGCCCCACTTGTGGCCCAGCTCGGTGGCCAGGTCGCCCTCGGGCAGGCCGCACAGGGTGTCGACCACCACCACGATCAGCTGGTTGCTGGTCTCCCGGGCGAAGGTGGTGAGCTTGGCATCGAGCCGTTCGATCTCGTGGGCGGAGAGGAAGCCGTCCACGAAGCTCCAGATCAGGCGGTCCTGCTGCTGTCGATCGGGCTTTTCCAAACTGCAGTCGAACCGGGTGGCGAAGGCGCTCACCACCAGCAGCAGCCCCAGGAATGCGGAGAGGACACGGGCCATCAGCGTGTCGCGGTGTTGCGGTGTGCGCCGGAGCCGATGCTCACCTCGTTGCTCAGTTCGTTGGTGTCCCCGGGCGTGGAAGGGAAGTGGGCGGCGAGCCGCTCCCCCACCATGGCCACCGCCTCGCAGATGCCTTCGGCGTGCGCCCCGGCGCGGAAGCGTTCACGCATGTGGTCGATCACCGAATCCCAGTAGCCGGTGGGCACCAGGGCGTTCACACCGCTGTCGCCCACCACGGCCATGGCGCGGTCGCTCACGGCGATGTAGATCAGCACGGCGTTGCGCCAGCGGGTGTGCTGCATGCCCAGTTCCTCGAAGATGAACACGGCATGGTCGAGCACATCCTCCTCGATGTGGTCCTCCAGGTGCACCCGGATCTCCGCATCGGTGGCGGCCTCGGCCCGGGCGATCGCCGCGGCCACGGCCTTGCGTCCGGCCTCGTCCAGGAAATCCGCCACGGTATGCATCAGCGGTCCTTGAAGAGCTCAGGGGCTTTTTCGGCACCGGCGTCGGCGGCGAAGTACCCTTTCTCTTCAAAGCCGAAGATGCCCGCGAGCATGTTGCCGGGGAATCGCTTGATGCGGGTGTTGTAGCCCTTGGCGGCCTCGTTGAAGCGGTCGCGCTCGGTCTTGATGCGGTTCTCCATGCCGGAGTACTCGGCCATGAAGTCGCCATACAGGCCCATGGCCTTGAGCTCCGGATAACGCTCGATGGTGGCGAGCAGGCGGCCCAGCGATCCGCTGAACTGTTCCTGGGCCTGTTGGAAGGCGGCGATGTTCTCGGGCGTGAGGTTGTCGGCGTTGATCTGGATCGAAGAGGCCTTGCTGCGGGCTTCGATCACCTCGGTGAGGGTCTCGCGCTCGAAATCGGCGGCGTTGGTGACGATGGCCTCCAGGTTCTTGGACTTGTCGGCGCGCATCTGGTAGGCGCTCTCCACCTTGGCCCACTGGCCCTTCACGCCTTCCTCGGCGGAGATGGTGCCGTTGTAGAAGGTGATCGCGTACAGGGCCAGGGCGCCGAGCACGATCAGCAGGATGGCATTGCGTCCAAGTTTCATGGGATCAGGGATGGGTGTTGTTGTGCCGCGAAGGTATGCGGCCATTGGTGCCCCCCCATCACCGCTGGTGTGATCCACGCACCTATTGCACCAGGAGACGGCCGCTCCACGTGCCATGGGCGCCGTGCACGCGCACCCAGTGCAGGCCGGGCACCATCCGGTCAAGCGCGAGGTCCACGCTGCGCCCGCCGTTCACCCGGATGCCGGAGAACACTTCACGGCCCAGGGCGTCCATCACCATCAGCTCACCGCTCCATCCCTCGGGCAGGTACAGCGTGGCGTGGCCGTGCGCCGGATTGGGGAACAGCAGGGGCGAGTTGCCGCTGGTCCATTCGGCCACCTCCGTGGAGGGGTCATGCCGGAAGCGCACCGTGGTGGGCACGCCGGCCACGGTGGTGACATGCAGCACGGGCAGGTCCATGCCGTTGGCCAGCCACTTGTACTCGATGGTCTCGGGTTGGTCCAGGGCGAAGCCCATGCTGAACTGGGCCACGTACACGCTGTCGCGACGGTGGAGCACGCTCTTCACGCGCAGCACGGAATGGCTCGAACCATCGGGCAGCAGCAGGGTCCCCCAGCCATCGACCGTGTTGTAGCGCCATTGCTCCTCGCGGAGGAAACCGATCCCGGGGACCTCCAGCTCGAAGGCGCTGAAGGAGGTGTCCTGATCGTTGTAGTTCAGCGGGAAGCGGTACTCGTGGTCCACCGGGATGCGGCGCACCGAGGCGGGCAGGCCGCTGATGGACGCGCCGAAGCCCACATGGCGGTGAGCGGTGGCGTCCGACCGGGTGTAGGTGTACACGTTGGTGATCTGCACCAGCTGCAGGTCGATATCGCCCGTGCGCACGGCGTAGCTCGCCACGTGGTCGGGATAGAAGAACGCGTTGTTGAAGTAGAGCTGGTACAGCAGCGGAGTGCTGGCCACGGTCACCATGGTGTCGGCCCCGGGGATGCCGGGCACCAGCTGGGTGAAGTCCCACATGACGCCGGCACCGGTGAGGCCGAGGTCGATGTCGGGCGCGATGGTGGTGGTGTACGGCACGATGTCGCCCGCGCTGGGCATGTCGGACGGACCGATGACGATCTGGGCGGGAGCGAGCAGTGCGGCGAGGCACGCTGCGGGCAGGGTGAAGAAGCGCATGGGGGGATCGACCTTCGCCAATATTAGCCAAAGCGCGGAACCCGCAGCGGAGGGCGCCACGGACGGGCCGTACCTTCGCGGCATGCGCATTCGCATCCTTACCGCGGTGGTGGCCCTGTGCGGCGCCATCAGTGCCTGGGCCCAGACGGACGATCGTCAGCTGGTGCAGTTCAGCGGCGTGGTGGTCACCGACAGCCTCTCGCCGGTGCCCTTCACCAACATCATGATCAAGAACACCTACCGCGGCACCATGAGCGATGTGTTCGGCTACTTCAGCTTCGTGGCGCAGGAGGGCGACACCATCCTCTTCAGCGCCGTGGGTTTCCAGCGGTCGCAGTATGTGATCCCCACCGACCTCACGGAGAACAAGTACTCGATGATCCACGCCATGGCGCGCGACACCGTGCTGCTGAGCGAGTTCAAGGTGTACCCCTGGCCCTCGCGCGAGCAGTTCCGCGACGCCTTCCTCAACGTGAAACTGGCCGAGGACGACTTCCAGCTGGCCCTGCGCAACCTCAGCCCCGCCGAGATGGTGCAGCGCATGGAGAACCTGCCGCCCGACGCCTACCAGAGCTTCCAATACCAGATGGCCATGGACCGCACCCGCCTTTACACCGCAGGGGGCACACCGGCCGTCAATCTCTTCAACCCCATCGCCTGGGCCCAGTTCGTGGAGGCCTGGAGGAACGGGGAGTTCAGGAAGCAGTGAGGCCATGGCGGTTGGCCGGGCGGTCGTCCGCGGTCCGCGGGGCTGAGGCCGGCTGACCGAACTTCGTACCGTGACCGAACGTCCGGAGATCGACCCCACCACATTGCGCGTGCTCCCTTGGCTGGTGGCCGTGGGGTTGTTCATGGAGCACCTGGACATCAGCATCCTGAACACGGTCATCCCGGTGATCGCGGCCGATCTGGGCACCACGGCGCTCAGCCTCAAGGCCGTGCTCACCACCTACACACTGGCCCTGGCCATCTTCATCCCGGTGAGCGGCTGGGTGGCCGACCGCTATGGCACGCGCCGCGTGTTCCGCGTGGCGGTGGCGCTGTTCACCATCGGTTCATTGCTGTGCGGGCTGTCCACCAACCTGCCCATGCTCATCGCCTCGCGCTTCCTCCAGGGCGTGGGCGGCAGCATGATGGTGCCCGTGGGGCGCATCGCCCTGATCCGCGCCTACCCGCGCTCGCAGATGCTGCGGATGATGAACTACGTGGTGATCCCCGCACTGGTGGCCCCGCTCGTGGGCCCGTTCGTGGGCGGCACCCTGGTGCACCTGCTGCCCTGGCGCAGCGTCTTCCTGGTGAACATCCCCATCGGCATCGCGGGCTGGATCCTCATCCGCCGCCACATGCCCGACTTCCGCGATGCGCAGGTGACCCCGCTGGACAAGCTGGGACTGGTGCTCTTCGGCGCGGGCATCGCCCTGCTGTCGTACGTGCTGGAGGTGTTCGGTGAGCACAGCTGGCCGCCGCGCGAGATCGCCCTGATGTTCGGGGTGTCCATCGTGCTGCTGATCGCCTACCGCTGGCACGCGCGGCACATGGCCCATCCCCTGCTCTACCTGCGGCTCTTCGCCATCCGCACCTTCCGCATCCCGGTGGTGGGCGGCTTCATCACGCGGCTGGGCGTGGGGGGCATGCCCTTCCTGCTGCCGCTGCTCTACCAGGTGGGCCTGGGCTACAGCCCGCTGGAGGCCGGCCTGCTCACCACCCCGCTGGCCGTGGCCGCCATGGGCATGAAGATCATGAGCCGCCCCATCCTTGCCCGCTTCGGCCACCGGCAGGTGCTGCTGTGGAACACCTGGCTGCTCGGCGGTACCATCATGCTCTACGCATTGGTCGATGCCCGCACACCCGTGGTGCTCATCGTGCTGCTCAGCTTGATGCAGGGATTCTTCTCCTCGCTGCAATTCACCAGCATGAACTCGTTGGTCTATGCCGATGTGGACGACGGCCGGGCGAGCGAGGCCAGCAGCATCGCCAGCACCGCCCAGCAGCTGGCGATCAGCTTCGGGGTGGCCACGGCCTCGCTCGTGGCCGCGATCTTCCTCACGAACATTCCGCAGAGCGATCAGTTCGCATACATCGGTGGGCTGCACCGCACGTTCGTGGTGCTCGGCGCCTTCACCATCCTCTCCGGGCTGATGTTCCGCAGCCTGCGCCCCACGGATGGCAGCAATGTGAGCCACTATGTGGGCGATGTGGAGCCGGCGGAGCGGCCCACCCTGGCGCGGTGAGCCAGGCGGATCACTCTTTCTCCTCCTTCTCCTCCTCCACCTCCACCCGTCCGATGAGCCGCGGCGGCTCGCTGGGTGCCCGCTCGCCGATCTGCTGGCGCCACATGGCATAGTAGAGCCCGCGGCGCGCGAGCAGCTCCTCGTGCGTGCCGGTCTCCACCACCTCACCTTTCTCCAGCACATGGATGCGGTCGGCGTGCATGACGGTGCTGAGGCGGTGGGCGATGAGGATGGTGATGCGTTCGTGCTGCACGCTGAGGGTGCGGATGGTGTCCGTGATCTCCTCCTCGGTGAGCGAGTCGAGCGCGGAGGTGGCCTCATCGAAGATCAACAGCCGCGGGTCGCGCACCAGGGCCCGGGCGATGGAGAGGCGCTGCTTCTCGCCCCCGCTGAGCTTCACGCCGCCCTCGCCGATCACCGTGTCGAGCCCGCGGCCCGAGCGTTCCAGCAGCGGTCCGCAGGCGGCCTGGTGCAACGCGGTGAGCATCTCCTCGTCGGTGGCATCGGGCTTCACGAAGCGCAGGTTCTCGCGGATGGTGCCGGAGAAGAGCTGCGTGTCCTGTGTCACGAAGCCGAACTGCCGCCGGGCCTCGTTGTAGCGGATATCGGCCACCTCCACCCCGTTCAGTTTGATGCGCCCATGCTTCGGCGTGTACAGGCCAACGAGCAGCTTCACCAGCGTGCTCTTGCCCGATCCGCTGGGCCCCACAAAGGCGATGGTCTCGCCCAGATCGGCGGTGAAGGAGATGCCGTTGATGGCGTTGTAGCTGGCGCCGCGGTGGCGGAACACCACGTCCTCAAAGGCGATGCGATGCACCTGACCGATCTTCACGGGATCCTCCGGACGGGTCTCCACGGGCCGCGCCATGAGCTTCTCGAAGTTGTGGAGCGATCCCTCGGTCTCGCGGTAGAGCAGCAGGATGTTGCCCAGCTCCTGCAGCGGACCGAAGATGTGGGCCGACATGAACTGCATGGCGATGAGTTCGCCGGTGCTGAGGCGGTCGCTGAAGATGAGCCAGAGCAGGATGAACAGGATGCTCTGCCGCAGCAGGTTGATGCTGGTGCCCTGTAGGAAGCTCAGCGTGCGCACACGCCGCACTTTCTCCATCTCCAGCTCATACACCTGCTCGGTGAGCCCGCGCATGCGCCGGATCTCGGGATAGGTGAGCCCAAGGCTCTTCACCAGCTCGATGTTGCGCAGCGACTCGGTGATCACCCCGAAGAGCGCGGCGGTGCGGCGCACGATGTCGCGCTGGATGGTCTTGATGCGCCGGCTCATCAGCCCGGTGAGGCCGCCCAGCACCAGCACGCCCACCACGAAGACAGGTACGAGCAGCCACGACCGCGTGATGGCGTACCACACCAGGAAGCCCACGCCCACCAGCGTGGCAAACACCACATTGATGAACTGATGGATGAAGCGTTCGCTGTCGGTCCGCACCTTCTGCAGAATGCTCAGGGTCTCGCCGCTGCGCTGGTCCAGCAGGTCCTGGTACGGCAGGCGCAGGGTCTGCTTCAACCCATCGTTGAACACCTGCATGCCCATGCGCTGGGTCACCTTCCGCAGGATGTAGTCCTGGAATGCCCGTGCCAGCCGCGAACCCAGGGCCAGGGCCACCGCCAGGGCGAGCAACCGCAGCACCCCGCTCACCATCTCCTGCCGCGACCGGGTGGGGTCGGGCGTGCCATAGGTGTCGATGATCTTCCCGAAAATGATGGGGTCGATCATGGACAGCACCTGGGCAACGGCGGCCAGCAGCAGGCTGAGCGCCACCAGACCGGCGTTCGGGCGGAGGTATCGAAGGAGGATCTTCACTGTGTTGAAAGGTACGGGGTGCCGCCACCGGCGAAAAACGTGCCGCCATGAGCACCCGACAGGTTCGGACGTAGCTTCATCACCCCGACCACCCCATGCCTGCCCCCACCCTTCCGCCCAAGCGCCGCCGGACCGTACGCCTCGTGCTTATCTGCCTGGTGGTGGGCACTGCGGCCGCCGTGGCCGGCGCAGGGCTGCTGGACCAGGTGGTGCGCAAGCGGCTGGAGGCGGCGGTCCAACAGGCGGCGGGCGGCACGTACCAAGTGCACATGGGCCAGGTGCGCACCCATCTGCTGCAGGGATCTGTGGAGGTGTTCGACGTGGCGCTCACATTCGACAGCCTGGCGATGGACAGCCTGCTGGCGGGATCGCGCGGCGGGTTGCTGCGCATGCGGGCCGATCGCGTGGCGATGGAAGGCCTGAGCTACATCCGCCTGCTGCGCAAAGGCATGGTGGCCGTGCAGGCCATCGACATCCAAGGACCGGTACTGCACCACTTCCCTCCGCCCGATGGCCACACCGCCGACACCACCGAGCTTCCTTCGCAAAGCGCGCCCCCCCCATTGATCACCGTGGACACGCTCCGCATCGTGGAGGCGCGCGGCGGCACCTTCGATGTGACGGGCCGGCGCACCAGTGCCCGGCTGGGTGGGCTCGACATCCATGGCGGGGGGATCACCGTGTTCCCCCTTCGGGATGGCAGCGTGAGCGTGCAGGTGCGGGCCCTGGCATTGGTGGCGCGCGATACCGAGGTGGAGTTCCCGCCGCTGTATGACCTGCGTATCGGCACCCTGGCGATGGCCCACCCCGCCGGCACCATTCAGGCCAGCGGCGTGCGGTTCACCCCACGCGCCGACCCCCAGAACTATGGCCGGGTGGTGCGCCACGAGACCGATCTCTTCGACGCCGCACTGGACACGCTCACCATGCACGGGGTGGACATCCGGCGATTCGTGGTGCTGCAGGAGCTCTTCGTGCGCCACGCCGAACTGCGGTCCCCGGTGCTGCGCATCCACCGCGACAAGACCATGCCCGACGGGCCTTTCGTGCTGCGGCGCCTCCCCTCTGCCGGCCTGCGCGCCATGGAACGCACCCTGCGGCTCGACACCATCACCATCCACCGCGGCCAGGTGGACTACCATGAGCGCGACAGCCTCAACACCGACTATGGACGCGTGAGCTTCACCCAGCTGGAGGCCGTGCTGACCGGCATGGGCAACACGCCCGACCTGCTGAAGGACGGCGAGCTGCGGCTGGACGCCAGCGCCCAATTGTACGACCACAGTACCCTGCGCGCACGGTACCGCGCCCCCCTGCGCGAGGGCACCACCGCCTTCACGCTCGACGCCCACCTGCGCACCCTGCCCTTCACCGTGTTCAACCGCATGACCGACAGCCTGCTGATGGTGGAGGTGCGTTCGGGCCGGATCGATGAACTGGAACTGCACATGCAGGGCAACGACGACCAGGCCAGGGGCACCCTCGACCTGGTGTACCGCGACCTCGACGTGCACCTGCACAGCCGCGACGCGCGCCAGCCCCGCACGTGGGTGCTCAACCAGGCGCTGCACGTGCTGGTGCGCCGGGATAACCTGCGCGAGGCGAAGAACTACCGGCAGGGCACCTTCACGGTGGTGCGCCGCAAGGACCGCAGCATCTTCAACTACGCCTGGCGCGGAGTGCGGGCCGGCACATTGGACAGCATGGTGCCCGGCATGCTCAGCAAGCACGTGCAAAAGCGCACGAACACCAAGGCCCGCGAACCGTAGATCACAATACGCTCACGCGGCCCAGCACCGTGCGGTGGCCCGCCTCATCGAGCAGCAACACGTAGAGCCCGGCGCCCCAGGTCGTGCCGTCCATCCGCACGCGGTCCCGGCCCTGAAGCGCCTCGTGATGCACCTGCCGGCCGGCGGCGTCCACCACGCGGAGCCAGGCTTCGCCCAGGGGCGCGCCGTCCAGGCGCACTTCCAGCGGACCGAACGTGGGATTGGGCAGCAGCACGGCCCTACGCACCGGCCGCTCGGGCACGCCCACTTCGGCGCAAGGCTCGTAGGCGCCGTCGAACACCGGCACATTGGGCCCGGGACTAAGGAAGTTGCGCAGCTTCTGCGACGAGGAGTTCGGGTTGTTGGTCCAGTGGTACGACATCTTGCCGTACTTGTCGGGCTGATCGGGTCCGGTGGCCGCGCCGCACCCATTGAGCGTGCAACACGAGTTGCCTCCGGTAAGGGTGCCCACCACGCGTCCGGCCGGGTTGAAGAACGGCGAGCCCGACGATCCCGGCTCCGTGACGCCATGCCCGTTCTCCGTGCCGCTCCAGTACACCAGCCAATGCGAACCCGAGCCCAGCCACCAGGCGGTGGTGGTGAGCGGCGTGGTACAGGTGCTGATCCGCTTCTCGTTGCCACCGGCGTGATGGATCCCCACCCCACCCGATGCGGCATTGTTGGTGGCATCCCAGCCCGCGTAGAACGCATGGAAATCCGACGGCACACGCTGGTACAGGCGCAGCAGTACGAAGTCCGACCCCAGCTCGCCACCGCCGTCATTGCTGTCGGTCACGCGGGTGCAGCCCGTGAGCACCTGGATCGGTGATGAACCTGACCCGCACGCACTGCGCTGGAAGTTGAAGCGGAACTGGAACTCGGGGAAGTGACCGGGGGAACTCTCCTCCGTGCAGTGCATGGCGGAAAGGATGTAGGGCGTGCAATCCCGGGCGGTATTGTTCATCAACGTGCCGGTGCACCAGCCCGTGCCTGCGCCGGTCACCACGCGGATGCGCACCACGGCATCGCGCTGCGCCTCCCACCCCTCGCCTTCGGAGCAGTTCACGTCCACCTGGCAGTTGGCGGCGCGCTCGGCGTCGGTGAGGGCATAGGCATGCGCGATGCGTTCCAGCACCAGGCGCCCCTGCCCCAGCACAGCATGGGGCTCATGGTAGATGATGATGGCGGCATCGCCCGGAAGCAAGGTGGTGCTCAAGCGGCCCTCCGGGGTCACATCGGCAGCGCTGTAAGGCCCGAGCACGAGCGCCCCGTCGGGGGTATGGACGAACAGGGCAGCCCCGTCGGGCAGGTGCACATCCACGAAGAACAGTTCAAGGGCCATCGCGCCGGGGGAGCGGACCTCCTGCCGCCACGTACGTCCCTCGCCGGGGCCATCATCCCAGCGGCCGGTGGCATGGGGCGAAGCGAAGACCGGGAGGAATCGTCCGTAGAGCGGGATCTTGCCGTCGTGGGCACGCGCAAGATCATCGGCCCGGGCCGCCTCCAGATCGAAGGGCGGTGCCATGGTGACGGGCGGGGGCACGGCGTGTGTGCCGAGCGGCACCGGAACGGGCTGTGCCCCGGCCAGCCCCCACCACAGCAGGGCGGGGAGCAGCCATGCATGCCGCCATGACCAGGAAGATGCCATGCGCCGAATTTAGAGCCGGGCCCCGTACCACGCGGCAGGCGCGATCGCCGCATCTTTCGCCGTGAACGCAGGTGCCCCATGACCGCCCGACGTCGCCGCAAGGTCCTTTACGGTATGCTGGTCGCACTGGGCGTGCTGCTGGCATGGGCGCGCTGGGGCCCGATGGACCCGCTGTTCAACGCGCCGTACAGCACCGTACTGCTGGACCGCAACGGCGAGCTGCTGGGCGCCATGGTGGCGGCCGATGGCCAATGGCGGATGCCTCCGCCCGATGCGCTGCCCGAGCGCTATGTGCAATGCGTCATCGCCTTCGAGGACCGGCACTTCCGGCACCACCCCGGGATCTGGCCGCCTTCGCTGTGGCGTGCCTGGCGTGCGAACCGCAAGGCGGGGCGCATCGTGCGCGGCGGCAGTACCATCACCATGCAGGTGGCGCGCCTGGCCGATCCCGGCCCCCGCACCTACGGCCGGAAGATCGCCGAGGTCCTGCGGGCGCTGCGGCTGGAGCTGCGGTGCGACAAGGACTCCATCCTGCGGGCCTACGCGGCCCACGCCCCCTTCGGCGGCAACGTGGTGGGGCTGGAGGCGGCGGCCTGGCGTTGGTTCGGCACCCCGCCCGACCGGCTGGGATGGGCCGGTCATGCCACCCTCGCCGTGCTGCCCAACGCGCCCGGCTTCCTGCATCCCGGCGGTGACCGCGCCGCCCTCAAGGCCAAACGCGACCGCCTGCTCACCCACCTGTGGCGCCAGGGTGCCATGGACAGCCTCACCTGGTCGCTCGCGGTGGAAGAGCCCCTGCCCGATGCCCCGATGCCCATTCCGCAGCGCGCCCCCCACCTGCTCGCCACGCTCCATTCCCGGGGCCACGCCGGCCAGCGCATCCACAGCACCATCGACGGCGCCTTGCAGGACCAGGCCACCGCCATGACCGCCCGACATGGACGCGTGTGGCAGGCCAACGAGGTGCACAACGCCGCCGCATTGATCGTGGACGTGGCCACAGGTGAAGTGCGCGCCTACGTGGGCAACCGCTCCCAGGCCACGCAGGCCCCCGCGGTCGATATCGTGCATGCGCTGCGCAGCACGGGCAGCTTGCTCAAGCCGTTCCTCTACGCCGCCATGCTCCACGCCGGCGTCTCCACTCCGGACCGGCTGATGGCCGACATCCCCACGCGCTTCGCCGGTTTCGCGCCGCGCAACTACGACCAGCGCTTCGAGGGGGCGGTGCATGCCGGCGCGGCCCTGGCCAGATCGCTCAATGTGCCCGCCGTACGCGCCCTGCAGGAGTACGGCATCGACCGCGCGCTGCGGGGCCTGCGTGCCATGGGCCTGCACCACCTGCGCCGTCCCGCTGACCATTACGGGCTTTCGCTGGTGCTGGGCGGGGCCGAAAGCACCTTGTGGGAGCTCACGGGTGCGTACGCCTCGCTGGTGCGCGTGCTTGAAGCCCCGGGCGACCCGATGGGACCGCGGGCCGTGGTGCATCCGCCGCAGGTGCTGCCCGGTGGTCCGACACCCACGGAAGCCCCGTACTCCGCTGCGGCCGTGCACCACACATTGGAGGCCCTGCGCTCACCGGCCCGTCCGGACATGCAGGCCGGCTGGGAGCACTTCACCAGTTCGCGCCATATCGCCTGGAAGACCGGCACCAGCTACGGCCACCGCGATGCCTGGGCCATTGGCATGGACAGCCGCCACGTGGTGGGCGTGTGGGTGGGCAACGCCAGCGGCGAAGGGCGTCCGGGGCTCACGGGCACCATGGCGGCAGGTCCGCTGCTCTTCGAACTGTTCACCACGCTGCCGCCGGCGCCCGCCTTCAGCGTGCCGTACGATGGCCTGCGCCCCATGGCCATCTGCCGTCCCAGCGGGCACCGCGCCGGCCCCCATTGCACCTCGGTGGACACCCTGCCCGTGATCACCCAGGCCGAACGCACACCGGTTTGTCCCTATCACCGGCCGGTGCTGGTGAACAGCGATCACACCCGCCGCGTGCGCCCCGGACCCGACGCCGTGGCGGTGAGTTGGTTCGTGCTGCCCCCCGCCATGGCCCACTACCATGGGCTGGCACACGGCACCCATCCGCCCCTGCCCCCTTGGGCCGATGGCGCCGGGGAGGACGATCCCGAGTCGTTGATCGGCCCCATCACGCCCCTGCCCCACACGCGGATCCACGTACCCAAGCTGCTCGACGGCACCTGGGGCCAGGTGGTGCTCGAGGCCGCCCACCGCACGGCGGGGGCCCGCATCGACTGGGACCTGGATGGCCGGTGGCTGGGACGCACCACCGGTCCCCATCACCTGCCCGTGGACCTGCCCGAAGGCCCCCACCGGCTAACTTTGACCGACGATCGCGGGCACGCCGTCTCGATCCCCTTCCAGGTCGTCCGCGCCCGCTGATCCCGATCTATGTCCGCTCTGCTGCTCGCCCTTGCGCTGGCCACCACGCAACCCGACACCCTGTACATCCCCCAAGGCGATTCGGTCCTGGCCTATGCCGTGGTGTACGATCAGCCTCCCGTGGCCGAACAATACAAGCTCATCGGCCGCTATGCGTTCGACACCACCCTGGTGGCCGTTGAGCTGGGCATGAAGCGCGGGAAACCCAGCGGGGTGTTCCGTGCCTTCCACCCCAATGGCCGCCCGCTGATCTTCGCGGTGTATGGCTATGGCAGCCTGCATGGCGACTGGACCGAGTACGATGAACAGGGCCGCGTGATCATCAAGGGACAGTACCGCAACGGCCTGCGCGAAGGCACGTGGGCGTTCCGCAAGGAGGGCATCCTGGCCAAGTACCACAAGGGCGAACGGCATGGTCGTTGGAAGTACTACGAGAACAAGCGCTTGGTGCGGAAGGAGAAGTGGCGCAACGGCAAACTGATCAAGGGCTGAGCCTGTCCTCCCGCCGTGCGCAGGCACTTTCCGGCAACCCCTCCGCCACCCATCGCGTTACATTGGCCTCCATGTCCACTTCTGCTTCCCGCACGCTCCGGCACCTGATCACGGTCCTGTCGCTCGTGCCGCTGTCGTTCCCGCTGGCCGCCCAGAGCTACGACCCCGGCGGCGCGGCCAAGCTGGAGGCCCTGCTGGGCCATGTGGAACGGATGTACGTGGACTCCGTGCGCACGCATGAGTTGGTGGACGCCGCCATCGTGCGGATCCTCGAAGAGCTCGACCCCCACTCCATCTATATCCCGAAGGAGGAACTGGAAGAGGTGAACGAACCGCTGAAGGGCAACTTCGAAGGCGTCGGCATCCAGTTCAACCTGATCCGCGACACGATCTACGTGGTCGACGCCATCGCGGGCGGGCCGAGCGAGCGCCTGGGCATCCGCGCCGGCGACCGGGTGATCCGCATCGATGGTGAGAACGCCGCCGGTGTGGGCTTCAAGAACAACGATGTGATGAAGCGGCTGCGCGGCCGCAAGGGCACCAAGGTGAACGTGACCATCCTGCGCCGGGGCGAGCCCGCACCGCTGGAGTTCACCATAACCCGGGACAAGATCCCCATCCACAGCATCGAATCGGCCTACATGGCCACGCCCGCGGTGGGCTACATCAAGGTGAGCCGGTTCAGCGCCACCACCATCAAGGAGTTCCGCGAGAAGATCGAGGAGCTGAAGGCCCAGGGCATGAAGGACATGATCCTGGACCTGCAGGGCAATGGCGGCGGGTATCTGCGCACGGCCATCGCCATGGCCGATGAGTTCCTGGGCGAGGACAAGCTCATCGTGTACACCGAAGGGCGTTCCTCGCCGCGTGAGGACACGTACGCCACGCGCAATGGCCTGTTCGAGAAAGGGCGCGTGGTGGTGCTGGTGGACGAGGGCTCGGCCAGTGCGAGCGAGATCGTGAGCGGCGCCATCCAGGACTGGGACCGGGGGCTGGTGATCGGGCGCCGCAGCTTCGGCAAGGGGCTCGTGCAGCGGCCCGTGATGCTGCCCGATGGCTCGGCGGTGCGCCTCACCGTGTCGCGTTACTACACCCCCTCCGGCCGCTCGATCCAGAAGTCCTACGAGGAAGGCGTGGAAGCCTACAAGCGCGAGAAGGCCCAACGCCTGCTCACCGGAGAACTGACGCATGCGGACAGCGTGCACGCGGCCGACACCACCCGCTACTACACCCTCACCAATCGCCGCGTGGTGCATGGGGGCGGGGGCATCATGCCGGACATCTTCGTACCGATCGACACTTCGCTGAGCTCCGCCTACTTCGGTCAGCTGGTGCGCCGCGGGGCCCTCAATACCTACGCCTTGGGCTACGTGGAGCGCCACCGCGAAGCCCTCACCGCCCGCTACACCCAGGTGCCGCGCTTCATCGCCGACTTCGTGGTGACCGATGCCATGATGGCCGAGATGGTGAAGGTGGCCGAGGAGGCCGGCGTGCCCTTGGACGAGGAGGGGCTGCGTCGCTCCCAGCGGCTCATCGCCTTGCGGATCAAGGCCTTGATCGCGCGTGACCTGTGGGACACCAGCGCCTATTGGCAGGTGGTGAACGCCGACAATCCGGTGGATGCCAGCTTCCAAAAGGCCTTGGAAGCACTGACGGACAACACCTTCCAGCGCCTGGGCATGGCCCGCCACTGAGCCTGTTAAGGAGCTGTTAAGCCCCGCTGCGGCTGACGAAGGCCGCTTAAATTCGCGCAGCAATACCCCGAACAGAACCAACCATCCCTCCTCTGATGAACAGCATGACCAAGTTCGCCCAGCTGACGATGCTCGCTGCCGGTGTTGTCGTGTTCGCCGCCTGCCAGTCCGGCGGGAACAATGACCAGGCCCAGAACGTGGTGGTGGCCAACCCCTCCACGGAAACGGCCGCCCCCAGCACCTCGGTGAAGAGCACCTTCGACCCCATGGCCTCGCGCTCCGAAGTCGTGCAGAACCGGGCGAAGACCACCATCTCCTTCACCAAGTACGAGCACGACTTCGGCACGGTGCAACAAGACAGCCAGAACCACTACCAGTTCACCTTCACGAACACGGGCACCGAGCCGCTGATCATCGAGAGCGCCACCGGCAGCTGCGGCTGCACCGTGCCGAACTACCCCAAGCAGCCCATCCCTCCGGGCGGCACCGGCACCATCGAGGTGGAGTACAAGCCCGGCAAGCAGGCCAACGCCCAGACCAAGACGGTGACGGTGGTGGCCAACACCGAACCGAAGGAGACCACCCTCCGCGTGAAGGCTTTTGTGCAGCCTTCCTAAGCACGATCATTTCCTCCAAGAAGAAGCCCCTGTGGAACTCCACAGGGGCTTCTTCTTTCCGGCCTTGTCCAGCGCTACCGGTGCAGGGGCAATTGCACGCCGCGCGGGCCGTGCTGCACAATGTTCAGCTCGTCGATCAGGTGGCCCGCACCCGCGTAGATGTCGATCACCCAAAGCACATAGCGGATGTCCACGCTGATGTTGCGGCACTTTTCCGGATCGAACTGGATGTCGCTCATGGTGCTCTCCCAGGTGCGGTCGAAGTTGATCCCGATGAGCTCGCCGCGGGCATTGAGCACCGGGCTGCCGCTGTTGCCCCCCGTGGTGTGCAGGGAGGTGGTGAAGCACACGGGCAGCGTGCCGTTCACCGCGTAGCGACCATACTCCTTGCGCGCATAGAGGTCCAGGTAGCGCTGAGGCAGGTCGAATTGGGCATCGCCAGGCACGTACTTGTCGATCACGCCTTCGATGGTGGTGCGGTGGTCGTAGTGGACCCCGTCGCGGGGATCGCTGCCTTCCACGCGGCCGTAGCTCAGCCGGAGGGTGCTGTTGGCATCGGGCCAGAAGGTGCGCTCAGGGAAGTAGGTGATCAGGGCCTTCACGTGGGCGCGCATGGCCGTGGCGATGGCATCGCTGAGCCGGCCGTGTTCGGGGCGCACCTGGTTGAAGAACGAGGCATGGAACGAGCGGGCGGCACGCAGCGCCGGATCGGCCTGCAGCGTGCGCACCTGGCGGGCACTGATATTGTTCAGCGCGGCCAGGGTGCGCTCCTTCGACACGAACACACTGCGCCGGTACAGGTCGTCCACCCAGTCCGCCATCCGGCCTTTGAACCGCGTGTCCACCTCCTTCAGCACATCGGGCGCCAGGCGGGGATCGATGTGTTGGCGGTAGATCGGCAGCACGGCCTTGAACACGTCGCGGTCCACATTGATGTCGTAGTCGTCGAAGTAGTCCTCCGCCTGGGCGCGCAACCGGGCCACGGCCGCATCGAGCTGGGCCTGGTCCATCCCCGCGAAGCCAGTCACCAGGTCGTTGAACGAATGCGCGAAGGACAGCACCTCCGGACCGTAGTACAGCATTTCCACGAAGAGGTCGCGGGCGGTGGTGTACGGGGCGATGGTGCGTTGCAGCTCGCTCAATTGGGCCAGCACCTGTTCGGGGCCGTGGTCGCCCTGGGCCTTCGCGCGGGCGATGAGCTCGGCCTCCAGTGCACGCTTCGTCTCGATGGCACGGAGTTCCTTCAGGCCCCGCAGCTCACCGATCCACTTCTTGTACGCATTGCTGATGGAGGACTGCTTCGAAGCGTATTGGATGCGCGTGAGGTCGCTGCTGCGCATGGCCTTGTCGATCACCTCCAGGCTGGCGCGGCGCATGCCGATGCGCATGGGGTCCTGTTGCGTCATCACGTACTCCACGGCATCGGCGGTGAGGTAGCGCTGGGTGGTGCCGGGGAAGCCGAAGACCATCGCGAAGTCGCCCTCCTGCACACCGTCCAAGGACACGGGCAGCACGTGGCGCGGCGAGAAGGGCACGTTGTCCGGTGCGGGGTCGGCGGGCTTGTTGTCCGGTCCGGCATAGATGCGGAACACGGCAAAGTCGCCCGTGTGGCGGGGCCACATCCAGTTGTCGGTGTCCCCCCCATACTTGCCGATGGCGCTGGGCGGAGCCCCCACCAGCCGCACGTCGCGGAAGGTCTCGGTGACGATCAGGAAGTAGGAGTTGCCGTAGTTGAACGGCCGCACCACGGCATTGTAGTGGTTGCCCGCGGTGGCCTCTTTGATGATGGGCCCGGCGAGCTTGTCCACGGCGGCACGGCGCTCGGTCTCGGAGAGGCCGGGGGCCAGGTCGGGCACGATGCGGTCCGTCACATCCTCCATGCGCACCACGAACGTGGCGGTGAGACCGGGGTTCAGCAGTTCATCGGCCTTGGTGGCGGCCCAGAAGCCATGCATCAGGTAATCGTTCTCCAGGCTACTGTGGCGCTGGATGCTGCCGTAGCCGCAGTGGTGGTTGGTGAAGATCAGTCCCTGGGCGGAGACCACTTCGGCGGTACAGCCGCCACCGAACAGCACCACGGCGTCCTTGATGCTGCTATGCTCCAGGCTGTAGATGTCGTCGGCGGTGATCACCAGCCCCGCCGTGCGGAGGTCGCTTTCGATGCTCTTGAGCAGGGTGGGCAGCCACATGCCCTCGTGGGCGGTGAGGCGGATCGATGCCGTGAAGGCCAGGAATAGGAATGCGATGGTCCGGATCATGGTGCAGGGTTGGATGCGCAAAATAGCCCGCCCGGCACGGATGGCGCCCGGTGCGCGGCACGGAATAGCACGGAGGCCGATCAGGCCGTGACCGAGGCCGGACGCAGCACCCGCTCCAGCACTTCGACCGTGCGCTCGATCTCCTCGCGGGTGTTGTATCGGCTGAACGAGAAGCGCACATTGGCGCCGGTGGCCCCGGGCGCCAGCGCCGCCAGCACGTGGCTGCCCTTGTTGCTGCCGCTGCTGCACGCACTGCCACCGCTGCACGCGATCCCCTCGATGTCGAGGTTGTAGATGAGCATCTCGGCCTTGCCGTCGTCCGGGAAGCGCACGTTCAGCACCGTGTAGAGGCTGTCGGGCGAGATGTCGCCATTGAACTCCACACCGGGACACACGGCCTGTAGCCGTTCGATCATCAGCGATTTCAGGCCTTGGATGTGATGCTGATGCTCCTCCATGTGCGCATGGGCCAGTTCCATGGCAGCGGCCAGGCCCACGATGCCGGCGAGGTTCTCGGTGCCGCCCCGCATGTTGCGCTCCTGGGCCCCACCGTGGATCAGCGGACGCAGCCCCACGCCGCTGCGCATGTAGAGGAAGCCCACGCCCTTGGGACCGTGGAATTTGTGCGCGCTGGCCGTGATCATGTCCACCGGCAGCCGCTCCAGGTCGAAGCGATAGTGGGCCATGGTCTGCACGGTGTCGCTGTGGAACAGGGCGTCGTGCGCGCGGCACAGGCGCCCCACCTGCTCCAGGTCGATGCGCGTGCCCACTTCGTTGTTGGCGTGCATCAGGCTCACCAGCACACCCTGTCCCCGCGTGGCGTGCAGCAACTCCCGCAGATGGTCCATGTCCACCGCGCCGGTGGCCTGCAGTCGCACCATGTGGGCCTGCACCTGGTCGCGCTGGTAGAGTTCGTGCACGGTGTGCTCCACCGCGTGGTGCTCGATCGGCGAGGTGATGATGTGGCGCACACCGCGGTCGCGGACGGCACAGCGGATGGCCATGTTGTCCGCCTCGGTGCCGCCGCTGGTGAAGATGATCTCGCCCGGTGTGCAGTTCAGCAGCTGGGCCACGGTGCGGCGGGCGCGCTCGATGGCCGCGCGGGTCTCGCGACCGAAGGAATGGATGGAGGAAGGGTTGCCGAAGTGATCACGCAGGTAGGGCACCATGGCGTCGAACACTTCCGGGGCCACACGGGTGGTGGCGGCATTGTCCAGGTAGATGCGGGGGGTGGCCATGGCGGCAAAATTACCGTTGGTCGGCCGGAGCGTCGGCCAGTTCGCGGAGCTCGTTCAGGAAGCGGCCGGCCAGGGCATCGGCCTCGGCCTTGGTGGGCGCCTCGGCATACACCCGCACGATGGGCTCGGTGTTGCTGCGGCGCAGGTGCACCCAGGTATGGCCCAGCTCGATGCGCAGCCCGTCGATGGTGCTCTGCGGGTGATCCCTGTGGCGGCGGCCCACCGCGTCCACCAGGGCCTGTACGTCCATCCCCTCCCGCAGGTCGATCTTGTTCTTGCTGATGAAGTAGTCCGGGTATGTGCGGCGCAGTTCCGAACAGCTTCCACCGTGGTGCACCAAGCGGGTGAGGAAGAGCGCGATGCCCACCAGTGCGTCGCGGCCGTGGTGCAATTCGGCCAGGATCACCCCGCCATTGCCCTCACCGCCGATGGCCGCGCCCACCGCCTTCATTTGGGCCACCACGTTCACCTCGCCCACCGCGCTGGTGTGGCGCTTGCGGCCGTGGCGGATGGCCACATCGTCCAGTGCGCGGGTGCTGCTGAGGTTGCTCACGGTGTCGCCCGGGCGATGCGCCAGCACATGGTCCGCGCAGGCCACCAGTGTGTATTCCTCACCGAACAGGGTGCCGTCCTCGCACACCAGTGCCAGGCGGTCCACATCGGGATCCACCGCGATGCCCAGATGGGCGCCGTTCTTCACCACGGCCTGCATCAGGTCGTTCAGGTGCTCGGGCAGCGGTTCGGGGTTGTGCGGGAAGTGGCCATCGGGCGTGCAGTGGATGGGGATGGTGGTGACGCCCAGTGCCTCCAACAGCGGGGGCACACAGATGCCGCCCACGGAGTTGACGGCATCCACCACCACGCGCAGACCCGCCTTGCGGATGGCATCGGCATCCACCAGGTCGAGCGCCAGGATGGCGGCGATGTGGCGTTCGGTCCAGTGGGTCGCCGTGCGCACGGTGCCCAGCATATCCACCGGAGCGAACTCGGTGGCATTGGCCTCGGCCATGGCCAGTACCTCGGCACCTTCCTGGGCGGAGATGAACTCGCCGGCGCTGTTGAGCAGCTTCAGCGCGTTCCATTGGCCGGGGTTGTGGCTGGCCGTAAGGATGATGCCGCCCACGGCGCCTTCACCGGGCACGGCCATTTCCACCGTGGGGGTGGCGGCCAGGCCCAGGTCCACCACATCGATGCCCAGCCCGGTGAGGGTGCCTGCCACGAGGTCGCGCACCATGGGGCCGCTCACCCGGGCGTCGCGCCCCACCACCATGCACGGACGGCTGCCCGGCGTGGCCTGGCGCAGCATCAGGGAACCGAAGGCGGCGGTGTAGCGCACCACGTCGATCGGGGTAAGGCCGGTGCCCGGCGCACCACCGATGGTGCCGCGGATGCCGGATATGGATCGGATCAGGGTCATGCGTGGAGAACGATGCGTTGCGAAGTGCGGCCAAAGGTACCGGGGTGGTGCAAGCCCCTGCGCGTGAGGCCCTCCCCCCTTCCACGATCGCCTGTTGAACAGGCTGTTGGTGCACCGCCACCTGTTCATAACGCGGCCCGATCCACTTCGGCCCAAGGGGGAACTGTCTACTTTTGTGCGAACCTGTCCACTTTGCATGAACGACGGCATCCCGCCCCTGCACGACCGTGACGACCGCCAGAACTGCGTGGTCCGTTACGAGACCATGCTGCGGCGCAACGATCGCTACTTCTTCGATGTCGAGGAGTTCGAGATGATCATCGAGCACTACCTCGAGAACAACGACCTGCGGCAGGCGAAGGATGTGCTGGACTATGCCAAGTCGCAGCATCCCGGCACGGTGGACCTGATGTTCTGTGAGGTGCATGTGCTCATGGCCATGGGCCGCCTGAACCGTGCGCTCGACGTGCTGGACCAGATCGGTCGCCTGGAGCCCTTCAGCGAGGACGTGTACCTGATGCGCGCCGGCATCCACAGCCAGCTGCGGCAGCACCGCAAGGCCATCGAGCAGTACACCCGGGCGCTGGAACTGGCCGAGGACGGCTTGGACGACATCCTGCTCGACCTGGCCTTCGAACACGAGAACACCGAATCATACGACGAGGCCATCGAGTGCCTCAAGCGCGCGCTGGTCATCAACCCCGAGAACGAGGCCGTGCTCTATGAGCTGGCCTACTGCTACGAGCTCACCGATGCCTTCCAGGCCGCGGTGAACTACTTCCGCTCGTTCACGGACGACCATCCGTACTCCTTCGTGGGCTGGTACAACCTGGGCAACGCCCTGGCCCGCCTGGAGCGCTACGACGAGAGCAACGAGGCGCTGGACCTCTGCATCACCATCGAGGAGGGCTTCACCTCCGCGTACTTCACCAAGGCCCGCAACCTGCTGCTCCAGGGCAACTACATGGGCGCCGTGGAACTCTACCAGGAGACCATCGCCCATGACGGGCCACAGGCGGTGACCTTCAGCTACATCGGTGAGTGCTACGAGAAGATGGAGCGCTTTGAGCAGGCGCTGATCCACTACGATCAGGCCTTGGCGCTGGACCCGAACTGGACCGATGCCTGGATCGGCCGCGGCGTGGTGAAGGACATGCAGGGCCGCACCTCGGAGGCCATCAAGGACCTGGAAGTGGCCACGCGGCTGGCCCCCGAGAACGGCGATGCCTGGTACTACCTGGCCCAGGCGCTGGCGCGCGAGAAACGCTACCCGCAGGCGGTGCTGGCCTACATGCGCGTGAACGAGCTGGAACCCCAGAACCTCGACGGATGGCTGGAGCACGCCGAACTGCTCTCCACCCTGAAGGGTCCGGAGAGCGGCCTGCGCAAGATGCAGGAGGCCGAACTGGTGCACAAGCTCGAACCCCGATTCCGATTTCTGATGGCCGCGCACCTGATGCGCAGCGGCCACATGCAACAGGGCCTGCTGGTGCTGGAAGAAGCCCTCATGACCGACCACGCCGGCCATACCCAGTTCCTGGAGGCCTTCCCCGAAGGCACCTCTATCCCGCAGGTGTTGCACCTGTTGGAACTATACCGGAAATGAACTACGACCTTTCACACATCCCTCCGCGGAGCGAAAAGCCCCGTGAGGAGGGGCTCACCATGGTCATGGACAAGGGGCTCTCGCTCCGGCAGGTGGAGGACTTGCTGTCGGTGAGCGGCCACCTGGTCGACCTGGTGAAACTGGGCTTCGGCACCTCGTTCGTGACACCGAACTTGAAGGAGAAGATCGCGCTGTACCAGAAGGCGGGCTGCCGGGTGTACCTGGGCGGCACCCTCTTCGAGGCCTTCGTGGCCCGGGGCGCGTTCAAGGAATACCGAAAGCTGCTCGACAAGCTGGGCCTGGACACCGCCGAGGTGAGCGACGGCTCCATCACCATGACCACCGAGGAGAAATGCGGCTACATCAGCACCCTGGCCAAGGACCATACGGTGTTGAGCGAGGTGGGCAGCAAGGAGGCCGGCATCCTCATCAGCCCCGCGAAGTGGGTGCGCATGATGCTTGCCGAGCTCGAGGCCGGCAGCTGGAAGGTGATCGCCGAGGCGCGCGAGAGCGGCAACGTGGGGATCTACCGCCCCAGCGGCCACGCCCACACCACCCTGGTGAGCCGCATCCTGTCCAAGGTGCCCGCCAAGGACATCCTCTGGGAGGCGCCGATCAAGTCGCAGCAGGTGTGGTTCATCAAACAGCTGGGGGCCAACGTGAACCTGGGCAACATCGCCCCCGATGATGTGATCCCCCTGGAGACCCTGCGCCTGGGCCTGCGCGGCGACACGTTCTTCCAGTACCTGCCCGAGGAGGTGGCCAACAAGCTGAAACAGGTGCCCCCCCAGAAACCCGCGAGCAAATGAACATGCAGGAGATCGACCCCACTGAACTGGCGCGCATGCGTGCCGCCGGCGAGGAGTTCCAGCTGATCGATGTGCGTGAGCCCTACGAGGCGGAGCTGTGCTCCATCGGCGGCACGCTCATTCCCATGGGGACGATCGTGGACCGGCTGGACGAACTGCGGCGCGACGTGCCGGTGGTGGTGCACTGCAAGAGCGGTGCCCGTTCCGCCGCCGTGGTGCAGGCGCTCAGCACGCGCTACGGCTTCACCAACCTCATCAACCTTCGGGGCGGCATCACGGCCTACGCGGCCCAGGTCGACCCGCAGCTGCAGTGCGGCTGACCCCCGTCCATACCCGTTGTCATGCTCGAACTGATCCAGGAATTCTGGTACTTCATCACGCACCTGAACGAGACGCTGCCGGCGTTCGTGGAGCAATATGGCCTGTGGATCTATGGCCTCCTCTTCCTGATCATTTTCGTGGAAACGGGCTTGGTGGTGATGCCCTTCCTCCCGGGCGACTCGCTGCTTTTCGTGGCCGGCTCGCTCGCTGCGCGCGATGACATACCGCTCTCGCTCGGCTGGCTCATCGGTCTATTGATCGTGGCGGCGGTGCTGGGCGACAGCGTGAACTACTGGGTGGGCCGCTACTTCGGCGACCGGGTGATGACCTGGAAGCTCTTCGGGCGCCTGCTGGTGCGCCCCAAGGACATGGAGCGTACGCATGAGTTCTTTGCCAAGTATGGCGCCCGCACCATCGTGATCGCACGCTTCGTGCCCATCGTGCGCACGCTGGCCCCCTTCGCCGCGGGCGTGGGCCACATGGACTACCGCACGCGCTTCACGCCCTACAATGTGGCCGGCGCGGTGCTGTGGATCGTACTGCTCACCGTGGCCGGCTACCTCTTCGGGCAGCATCCGTTCGTGCAGAAGCACTACGAGACGGTGATCCTCGGCATCGTGTTCATCAGCGTGCTGCCCATGGTGGTGGAGCTCGTGCGGCAGTGGATCATCGCCCGCCGCCCCCAGGCGTAAGGCGCAGGGCCTACCTTGGGCGCCATGGCTCGCTTCGGATTGATCGGCCGCCCGCTGGGGCATAGCTGGAGCCGCACCTACTTCACAGCACGCTTCCGGCGCGCGGGCGAAGCACACACCTACGACAACTTCGAGCTGGCGGACGCCACCGCCCTCCCCGCGCTGCTGGCCGGCACCCCCGACCTGGTGGGGCTCAACGTCACCATCCCTTTCAAGCAGGCGGTGATCCCGCTGCTCGATGCCGTGGATCCCCTGGCGGCGGCCGTGGGCGCGGTGAACACGATCGTGGTGCGCCCGGGCCATACCACCGGCCACAACACCGACGTGGAGGGCTTCCGCACCATGCTGCTGCCCTTGCTGGGCACCGAGCGTCCGCGGGCGCTGGTGCTGGGTAGTGGCGGCGCCAGCCGGGCCGTGGTTTTCGTGCTGCGCGAGCTGGGGATCAAGTTCCGCGTGGTGTCCCGCTCCAGGGAGCGGGGCGACCTCACCTGGGACATGCTCGATCCCGTGGTGATCCGCGCCTGCCCCTTGGTGATCAACACCACGCCACTGGGCATGCATCCCGCGGTGGATGGCCTGCCTCCCCTGCCCTACGCTGCCGTGGGCCCACGCCATCTGCTGGTGGACCTGGTCTACAACCCCGAGGAAACACGCTTCATGCACGAAGGCCGCACGCGCGGTGCCCGGGTATGCAACGGGCTCGCCATGCTGCACGCACAGGCCGAGGCGAGTTGGCGGCTGTGGAGCGCTGTCTTAGCGTGAACAGGCCCGCACCACCATCACGACCAAACAACCCAGGAAGAGCAGGATGCTGATGCGGTTGATGCCGTGCATGAACCGCAGGTTCACGTTCCGGGTGCTGGGACCGAACAAGGTGGCGGGGTTCAGGTAGTGCAGGATCCGGCGCAGGAACATGCACCAAAGGTAGTCCGCGCTCAGGGCTCCGGAGCGGTGGCTCCAGGCTCCACGCGGTCATTGCTCCGGTCCACGTCCGCGGTGCGCTGATGGGGGTCGATCTCCACAGCCACGATGTCGGCCAGCCGCAGGGGCAGCTTCATGGCGTAATACGGATCGGTCCATTGCCAGGCCGGCCACTGCACGAACGGATGGCGGTCGCCGTCCGGTGCCTTGGAGCCCCGGGTGAGCGAGATGGGCACATGGTGGTCCTCCACGCGCCCATCGCGGAGGTGGATCCGCACGTCCACCGGCATCAACATCTCTCCGCGACGCCCCAGCACGATCCCCACGCCATCGCCCAGGTCCACCACCTCCTCGATGGCCTGATCGAGCACGCGCGTGGTGTTCAGCCATTGGTCGAAGTACCAGTCGAGCTCCAACCCGCTTTCCTTCTCCATGGCCCGCTCAAAGTCCACCGGGTCGGGATGCTTGAAGCGGCAGGCGGCATTGTATCGTTTGAGCCCCTGCAGCAGGGTTTTCTCACCGATCACCGCGCCCAGTTGGTGGACGATCACCTCACCGAAGCTGTAGGCCGTGGTGCTGTATCCGCGGTTGGTGAGGAAGTGGTCGGCGTGCACGGAAGGCGGCTCATGCTGCGGCCCGCCCACCAGGTCGAGGTAGCCCTTGAGCGCTGCGGCGTGCGGGTCGCGGTCGTTCGGGAAGAGCCGTGCCATCACCCGGCTGGAGGCGTACTCCGTCATGCCTTCGTCCATCCAACCGTAGCGACCCTCGTTGCTGGCCAGCATGCCCTGGTACCAGCTGTGCACGAACTCATGCACGCTCACACCCACCAGGCTGCCCAGCCGGCGCTTGCCGGTGATCAGGGTGAGCATCGGGTATTCCATGCCCCCGTCGCCGCCCTGCACGAAGCTGTACTGCGGCCAAGGGTAAGGTCCATGCTCCTCCGTCATGATGGCCAGGGCCCGCTCCATGTAGCCGGGGAGCTGGTCCCAGGTCTCGGCCAGCGCAGGGTCGTTCTTGCGAAAGAAGTGGAACAGGGGACCGCCGGGCACTTGGTGGGTGGAGTGCACATAGTCGGGATCGGCCGCCCAGGCGAAGTCGTGCACCCGCTTGGCCACGAAATGCCAGGTGAGCTTGTTGCCCGCCGGCCGCTTCATCGGCTTCTTCGCGGGGTACCCGTGGCCGATCTGTTCAGGGTTCTGCAGCACGCCGGTGGCGGCCACGGTATAGGCGCTGTCCAGGGTGAGGCGCACGTCGAAATCGCCCCATACCCCATGGAATTCGCGCCCCACGTAGGGATACGCATGCCAGCCGCGGCGATCAAAGGCGGCCAGCTTCGGGTACCACTGGGTCATGCTATAGGCCACGCCCTCGGCATTGTCGCGGCCGCTGCGGCGGATCTGCAGGGGCACCTGACCGCGGAAACGGTATTCGAGCTTGGTGCTGCGGCCGGGCAGCAGGGGCTGCGCCAGGATGGCTTTGAGCACCGTGCCCATGGGTTCGAGCGCCACGGCCCGCCCCCGCTGGGTCATGCGCTCCACCACCAGCTCCCCCATCTCCTCCGGCGCCAGGTGGTTGATGCGGTCGCGCACACGGGGATCGGGATCGGCAATGGTACGCGAACGCACGTCCATCTCACTGCCCGGCCGGAAGGCATTGAAGTAGAGATGGAAGAAGACCTCCCGGAGCGTGTCGGGACTGTTGTTGGTGTAGACCAGGGTGGCATCGCCGGTGAAACGGTGGGTGCGCACATCGAGGTCCACCGCCATGACGTACTTCACCTGCTGCTGCCGTTCGGAGCACTGCGCCGCCACGCCCAAAGGCGCGGCCATAAAGAGGAAAAGCCAGGTACGCATGGCCGCAAAGAAAGCCGAAAGCGCCGGGGGCATCCCCGGCGCGGGCCCAACAGTGGGAAAGGTGCTCAGGAGAGCAGTCGCTGACGCAGCGCGAATTCCAGCTGGCGGTTGGTATCCTCCAGCTTGCGGATGTAGCTGGCGTGCTCCAACTCCTCCTGCCGCTCGGCATAGGCTTGGTCCACTGCCCGCACCACCTGCTCATGGACCCAGGGCTTGGCGAAGTAGCGGGTCACCCCGCCGCTGTTCACCGCCTCCACGATGGCTTCCAGGTCGGCATAGCCGGTCATGAGCATGCGGCGCACCATGGGGTGGCGTTCGCGCACTTGGGCGAGCAGATCACTGCCGCGCACACCGGGCATCCGTTGGTCGGTGATCACCACGTCCACCGGATATTGGTCCATCACCTGCCACAACTCGGCGGCGGTGCCCACGGTGTGCACCTCCATCTGGTCGCGGAACGCAGCGCGGAAGGCCTGGCGGTTGCCGGCGTCGTCGTCCACGAACACCACACAGGGGCGCGGGCGGACATGGGGGAGCGGGATCACGTTGGACATGGGGCAGCCGATTTTGACCTGCCTACGGACCGCGCGGGCAAAAGGTTATGTGGAAAACCTGTGAAAAAGTTGTTCATATCTGGCCCTTGTCTACATTTGAGCCGAACCGCACCTTGAACGTGTCTCTCGATCCTCCGAACCATGATCGTGCTCAAGGATGTTCTGGGACCAACGCCCGAGCTTGACCGTACCACCTACCGCCCGCTGATCTTCCGGGCTGACCAAGCCGATGACCGGGCCCGTCTGGCGGAACTGGTGAAGCGCACACCGGGGCTGCGGGTGCACGACACCCTGCACGGCCAGTTGCGGGAGCTGGTGCGCACCCTGCACCCCGACCGGACCTACACCCCGGCGGAGCTCGACGCGGCCGCGGTGGACCACCTACAAGGCATTGACCCTGAACACTATGGCGTGTGGGTCTTCTACCCTTGGAACGATCGATTGGTCCACCTGCTGGGCGAGGACGAGTTCGTGCGGGTGCGGACGGACCGGAACCGGAACAAGATCACCAGTGAGGAGCAGGCCCTGCTGCGCACGAAGCGGGTCGGTGTGGTGGGCCTGAGCGTGGGCCAGAGCGCCGCCTTGGTGCTGGCCATGGAGCGCTGCTGCGGTGAACTGCGGCTGGCCGATTTCGACGACCTGGAGTTGAGCAACCTGAACCGCATCCGCAGCGGAGTGCACGAGATGGGCGTGCCCAAGGTGGTGAACACCGCCCGGGAGATCGCCGAGCTCGATCCCTTCCTGCAGGTGACCCTCTTCCCCGAGGGGCTGACCCGCGCGAACATGGAGGCGTTCTTCACCGGTGGCGGCCGCCTGGACCTGCTGGTGGAGGAATGCGACAGCGTGGACATCAAAGTGCTGGCCCGCCTGAAGGCCCGTGAGCTGGGCATCCCCGTGGTGATGGACACCAGCGACCGGGGTATGATCGACGTGGAGCGCTTCGACCTGGAGCCCGACCGCCCCCTGCTCCATGGTCTGCTCGAAGGACTGGACCTCTCCCTGCTGTACAGGCCCATGACCAACCTGGAGAAGCTGCCCTTCATGGCCAAGATCGTGGGTTTGGAGACGATCAGCGAACGCATGCGTGCCTCGCTCCCCGAAATGGGCAAGACCATCGTCACCTGGCCACAGCTGGCCAGCGGGGTGGCGTTGGGGGGAGCGCTGGTGACGGATGTGGGGCGCAGGCTATTGTTGGGCCTCCCCC
>CAYXKE010000001.1:146208-168313 GCA_964464935.1 uncultured Chryseobacterium sp. | reverse complement strand
GGCAGGTGCGCGAACAGGCAGCGCACGCGTGAGCAGGCTGTTGGCCTTGATGGGCAGGGTACCCTTCCGGCCGGAGCCGCCTGCCCGAGCCCCCGGCCTTGTTCCGCCGTGGAGCGCACCCCGCATCCTTAAAAAGTGTGAAAGGCAATAGTTGCAAAAAGCAACGGATGCATATCTTTGTGCCGTTGCCAATGTCAACTATTGCCATGAGCACTCGAACCGATGAACTCGCCCGGCTGCTGCCCACCGCGCTGCGCAGCGTGGTAAGGCTGCTGGCCGTGGACCTGGACAAGAGCGATATCGGCCTGCGCCTCTCCCAGTTCGGTGTGCTGGATTTCCTGCTCACCAACAGCCGTGCGGTGCAGACCGACCTGGCCAACCATTTCGCCAAGGACAAGAGCGTGGTGCTGCGCCAGCTCGATGAGATGGAGCAGGCCGGCTGGGTGGAGCGCCAGATGGATCCGAACGACCGCCGGCGCAAGATCCTGGTGGTGACCAAGGCCGGCGCGGAGCTTCATAAGAAGGCCACCCGTCTGCGCGACAAGGTTTTCGCCCGTGTGCTCGAGGGAGTGGATGAGCGGGACATGGGTGCATGCCTGCGCGTGCTGCACATCATGAACGACAACGCAAACCACGGCGACGCCCAATGAACCGTCATCTCACCATCGCTTTGGGCGTGCTGCTCGCCGCCGACCCCGCCATGGCCCAGCAGGCCATGACGCTGCGCCAGGCCATCGACTACGCACGGGAGAACAGCCCGGCCATGGTGGTGGCCCTGAACGACCAGCGCAAGGCCGACATGCAGGCCCGCGAGGCCCTCAGTGGCTACCTGCCCCAGGTGAACGGCACCGGGCAGCTGGACGACAACCTGAAGCGGCAGACCACCATCCTGCCCGGGGGCATCTTCGGCGCGGACCCCGTGCCCGTGCAGTTCGGTACGCAGTACGTCACCACCCTGAACGTGCAGGCGGAGCAGACCCTGATCGACGTGGCCCAGCTCAATGGCATCCAGGCCAGCCGGCCCAATGTGGCCATGGCCGCCATCAAGGTGAAGCAGGCCGAGGAGCAGGTGGTGTACGATGTGGCCAAGGCCTACGCCCAGGCCCAGGCGTACCGCGCCCAGATGCAGCTGCTGGAGGCCAACCAGGCCCAGTACGACGAGCTGGTGCCCATCCTGCGCCTGCGCCTGGAGAAAGGTGTGGTGCAGCAGCTGGACCTGGACCGCATCGAGGTGACCCAGCGCAACATCCGCTCGCAACTCACCCTGGCCCGCGCCAACTACGAGGTGTCGCTCGGCCAGCTGAAGCGCTCCATGGGCATGTCCCTGGACCAGCCACTGGAGCTGGCCGACACGGTGCCGGGGGCCGCGCAGATGCACCAGCCCACGCCCACCCACTTCGCGCTGAACAACCTGCCCGCGTTCCAGTACGACCAGCAGACCGAGCTGCTCCAGTCCATCGACGTGCGGCGCAAGCGCAACGCCTGGCTGCCCACGCTGAGCGCCTACGGCCGCTACGGTGCCATGGCCCAGGGCAACGATCTGGGCGAGAGCTACGACAACTGGTTCGACTACGCCGCCATCGGCCTGCGGTTGAACGTGCCCCTGTTCAGCGGACTGCGGCGTGATGCCCAGTTGAAGCAGAGCGAGATCGCCCTGGCCAACCTGCGTGAGCAGCGCCGCAATGCCAACCTCGGCTACGAGCTGGCCTACCGCAACGCCGACACCCGCCTGCTGGCCAGCAGCACCGCCGTGCAGAACGACGAGGACAACCTGCGACTGGCCGAACGGGTGTTCGCCAACACCAACCTGCAGTACCAGCAGGGCCTGGCCTCGTTGAGCGACCTGCTCAATGCGGACTACCAACTGAAGGAGGCCCGGAACAACTGGACCACCTCATTGCTCGATCGTTCCGTGGCCGTGCTCGACATCGAACGTGCCAAGGGAACCCTGCTCGAGTACGTGAACAAGCTCTGAACCCGAACCCATTCCACCGCAAGGTGATCACCATGAAACGCAATTGGATCCTGCCCCTGCTCCTGATCGTGCTGGCCCTGGGCATCGGCCTGCGCCTGGCCAGCAACAAGAAGAAGATCGATGCGGCCCGGCAACCCATCGACCGCAGCGCGTTCGCCATCCCGGTGAACGTGGTGGTCGCCGCGCCGGCATCCATCGACGGCACCTTCACCGTGCCCGGCACCCTGGAGCCGTACGACCATGCCAGGGTGATGGTGCAGTCCCAGGGGAAACTGGCCGCGCTGAACGTGGACCTGGGTGCGCGCGTGAGCAAGGGCCAGGTGCTGGGCAGCCTGGACGTGGCCCAGAAGCAGCTGGAGCTGGCCGCCGCCGAACTGCAGCTGGAGAAGCTCCGCAAGGACGATGACCGCTACCGCGAGCTCGTGGCCGGCAACGCCGCCACGCAGGCCAATTACGATGACATCCACTTCCAGTTCGAGTCGCAGAAGGTGAAGGTGGACCAGATCCGCCAGCAGATCCGCGATGCCCAGGTGATCAGCCCCGTGAACGGCACCGTGGTGGCCAAGAACGTGGAGGTGGGCGAGTACGTGACCGCGAACACCGCCGTGGTGGAAGTGGTGGATGTGTCGCGCCTGAAGGCCCGGGTGATGGTGAGCGAGCGTGACGCCTACCGCGTGAAGGAGGGCGACACCGTGCATGTGACCACGCCCGTGTTCCCCGGTGAGACCTTCGCCGGCACGGTGACCTTCGTGAGCCCGCGCGGCGATGCCAGCCACAACTACCCGGTGGAGGTGGCCGTGAAGAACGACAAGGCCCATCCGTTGAAGAGCGGCACGTTCGTGAACGTGCGCTTCAGCCACCGGGACGAGCAGCCGCGCCTCACCGTGCCGAAGAACGCCCTGGCCGAGGGCATGAAGGAGCCCTACGTGTACGTGGTGAACGCGGTGGAGGGCACGCCCCGTGCCGCGCGCCGCGACCTGGTGCTGGGCCGCGAGATCGGCGAGCGTGTGGAGGTGCTGCAGGGCATCGCTCCGGGCGACACTGTGGTGCTCACCGGCCAATTGAACCTGGTGGAAGGCAGTCCCGTGCGGGTGACCGGCCAGCAGTAGGGGAACCCATCGCCGCACAACAATACTCCCAGCCATGACAGTGACCGAGGTCGCCATACGCCGCCCGCTGTTGATCACGGTGATCTTCACCGCGCTGATCCTCTTCGGGTTCCTCAGCTACAAGCAGCTCAACTACAACCTGCTGCCCAAGTTCGAGGCCAACGTGATCATGGTGCAGACCACCTACCGGGGCGCTTCGCCCGAGGAGGTGCAGAACACCCTCACCAAGCCCATCGAGGACGCCGTGAACGCCATCGAGGGCGTGGACCAGATCGCCAGCACCTCGCAGGAAGGGGTGTCGGCCATCACCATCACCCTGAAGAGCGGCACCGATGTGAACATCGCCCAGCGCGATGCCGAGCGGCGCATCGACCGCATCCGGGCACTGCTCCCCGATGATGCCGACGACCCCGTGGTGAGCCGTTTCAGCACGGATGAGATCCCCGTGCTGCGCCTGAGCATCAGCAGCGACCTGGGGCCCGGTGAGCTGTACGAACTGCTGGACAAGCGCGTGGCGCCCATGGTCAGCAACGTGAGCGGCGTGGGCAGTGTGACCTTGATCGGTGCGCAGCAGCGCGAGATCAAGGTGGTGATGGACAATGACAAGCTCAAGGCCTATGGGCTCAGCGCCGCCCAGGTGGCGCAGGCCGTGGCCGCGAACAGCAGCACCTTCCCCGCCGGCAACGTGGAGAGCAATGCCGACCGCCTCTCCATCAACCTCGATGCCCGTGCCACCACCGTGGACGACCTGCGCCTCACCGTGGTGCGGGAGAACACCGACGGCTCGCGCATCCTGCTGCAGGACGTGGCATCCGTCACCGACGGCCTCACCGAGCCCACCACCTTCAACCGCATCAACGGCAGGCCCGGGGTGGGCATGCAGATCGTGAAGCAGAGCGACGCCAACGCGGTGGAAGTGAGCCGCGGCGTGAAGCAGCGCCTGGCCCAGCTCAAGGACGAGCTCGCCGATACGGGCTTCGACTACAGCATCGCCATCGACCAGAGCACCTACACCCTCAGCAGCGCCAACGCCGTGATGTTCGACCTCTCGCTGGCGGTGGTGATCGTGGGATCCGTGATGTTGCTCTTCCTGCACAGCCTGCGCAGCTCGCTCTTCGTGCTGGTGGCCCTGCCCAGCGCCATGATACCCACGTTCATCGCCATGTACATGCTGGGCTTCTCGCTCAACCTGATGACGCTGATGGCCCTCTCCCTCGTGGTGGGCATCCTGGTGGACGACAGCATCGTGGTGCTGGAGAACATCTACCGCCACCTGGAGATGGGCAAGACCCGCTGGAGCGCGGCGCTCGAAGGGCGGAACGAGATCGGCTTCACCGCCATGGCCATCACCCTGGTCGACGTGGTGGTGTTCCTGCCACTGTCCATGTCCGGCGGCCTCATCGGCAACATCCTGCGCGAGTTCGCCCTGGTGGTGGTGATCAGCACTCTGATGAGCCTGGTGGTGGCCTTCACCCTCACCCCCCTGCTGGCCAGCCGCTGGGGCAAATTGGAACACCTCACCAAGGACACGCTCTGGGGCCGCTTCGCACTGGCCTTCGAGCAGGCCCTCACCGATCTGCAGAACTGGTACGGCCGCGTGCTGGAGAAGGCCCTGCACCGCAAACGCTACGTGATCCTCGTCGTGGTGACGCTCATCATCGGGTCCATTGCACTGGTGCCCACGGGCTTCATCGGTGCCACGTTCATGGCCCAGGGCGATCGCGGCGAGTTCGTGGTGCAGCTCGAGGCCGCGCCCCAGACCGCACTGCATGTCACCGACCAGCTCACCCAGCAGGCCGAGCGCATCATCCTGGCGCACCCCGAAGTAGTGGACGCCTTCACCAACGTGGGCACGCAGAGCGGCCAGATGGGCAGCGGCAGTGCCACGAGCAACATCTCCGAGATCACCGTGAAGCTCGTGCCCAAGAAGGAGCGCAGCATCTCCAGCGAGGCCTTCGGCACCATGCTCCGCGATGAGCTCAGCCAGATCCCCGGCCTCAAAGTGGTGGTGGCCCAGGCCAGCTTCACCGGCAGCGCCACCTCGCCCATCCAGATCGCCGTGAAGGGCACCGACATGGACAGCCTGTGGAAGGCCGCACGCCTGGTGAAGGCCGTGACCGAGCGCACCCCCGGCACCGACTACGTGCAGTACAGCACCAAGAGCCCCAAGCCCGAGGTGCGCATCCGCCTGGACCAGGATCGCATGGCCCAGCTGGGATTCACCAGCAATGATGTGGGCATGGCCGTGCAGACCGCCTTCCGCGGCAACGACCTCTACAAGTTCAAGGAGCACGGTGAGGAGTACCCCATCAACGTGCGCCTGGACAAGAGCGACCGCCAGGACGTGGAGAGCGTGCGTGCCCTGATGATCACCAACACCCGCGGCGCCACCGTGCGGCTGGACCAGCTGGCCGATGTGTACGAGACCGTGGGCAGCAGCGTGCTGCAGCGCACCGACCGCCTCAACAGCATCACCATCAACAGCGCCGCCGTGGGTCGCCCCAGTGGCACCATCGTGGCCGAGATCCAGGAGCAGCTGGCGAAAGACCCGCTGCCCGCCGGTGTCACCGTGCAATACCTCGGCGACGCCAAAAACCAGGGCGAGGCCTTCGGGTCGCTGGGCCTGGCGCTGGGCCTGGGCATCCTGCTGGTGTACCTGATCATGGTGGCCTTGTACGAGAACGCCCTCTACCCCTTCGTGGTGCTGTTCTCCATCCCGGTGGCCCTGGTGGGTGCGTTCCTCGCGCTCGCCCTCACCATGGAGCCGCTCAGCGTGTTCGCCATCGTGGGCTTGATCATGCTGCTGGGCCTGGTGTGCAAGAACGGTATCCTCATCGTGGACTTCGCCAACCACCTGCGCGCCGAAGGGCTCGGTCTGGTGGAGGCGCTGGTGGAAGCGGGCCGGGAACGTCTGCGCCCCATCCTGATGACGACCGTGGCCATGATCTTCGGCATGATGCCCATCGCGATGGCGACCGGCGATGGCGCCGAGGTGAAGAACGGCATGGCCTGGGTGATCATCGGCGGTCTTTCCAGCTCGCTGATCCTCACCCTGTTCATCGTGCCCACCATGTACTACATCATGACCCGCCTGATGGAACGCGTGGGTGGGCGTCGCTTCGGCCGCAAGCGCAAGCTGGTGGAGGAACAACGTTCGGAACAAGTGTCCGTGGCCTGAGGCAGGTCGCGCGGGGACCAGGTGACCGCGGGGGCGGAGGTAGTAGGGTTGTCGTAGAGGATCGCTCCTGCGGTCGCCGACCCCGGCAGGGTCGAGCAGGTCGTGCCGCTTTGATGGTCCATTCCGGCCGCGGGTCCGGACACCGCACAGGGTACCCCGCCCGGTCCGCCCCGGGAAGCTCTGCGCGGAACGCCAGCGCGGGTCAGGCGGCCCGGTGCCCCCGCCCCATGCGCGCGCCCGCCCCATGACCGTGCCCTGGGCCAGCTGCGCGGCGTGTGGAAGATCGTCCTCGCTGTTGATGTTGCCCCTCTCCACCGGGGGCGGCCTTGGGAGGGCCAACGGCCGGCATCCGCACTGGCCCATGCTTTGCGCAGGCGGCGCTGTTCAACCGGCCCTCGGGGTATTTTTGTCCCACATGCTCAAACAAGGTCTTTTTCAGAAGCTCCAGCAGAAGCTCTCGCCCCAGCAGATCCAGCTGATGAAGCTCCTCCAGGTGCCCACCGTGGAGCTGGAACAGCGGATCAAGCAGGAGATCGAGGAGAACCCGGCCTTGGAGGAGGGGGAGGACCACGATGAGGAGGAACTGCCCACCGAGGACCAGGCCATCGCCGAGAACGAGGACGTGGGCAGTGATGAGGAGAACGAGCGGGACGACTTCGACCTGAGCGACTACTTCGACGACGACGACACGCCCGACTACAAGTTGAGCGTGAAGAACAGCGGCCCGGACGACGAGGAGCGCGAGATCCCGCTGGCCGGTGGAACGACGTTCCAGGATGCGCTGCGTTCGCAGTTGAGCCTGCGCCGCATCGACGAACGCACCCGCATGCTGGCCGAGAACCTGATCGGCAACCTCGATGAGGATGGTTACCTGCGCCGCGATCTCGACGCCATCGTGAACGATCTGGCCTTCACGCAGAACGTGATGTGCGATCGGGAGGAGCTGGAAAGATCCCTGGCCGAGGTGCAGAGCCTGGACCCGCCCGGCATCGGTGCGCGCGACCTGCGCGAGTGCCTGCTGCTGCAGGTACGCCACCTCCCCGCCAGCCTGGAGCAGCGCATCGCCATGCAGATCCTGGACCGCCACTTCGAGGCGTTCAGCAAGAAGCACTACGAGCGCATCATGGACCGGCTGGAGATCGATGAGGAGGCCCTCAAAGGCGCCATCGAGCTCATCGTGCGCCTCAACCCCAAGCCGGGCAACACCACGCGCGACACCAGCAAGCCCGTGCAGGAGATCATCCCCGACTTCATGGTGCTCGCCATCGACGGCCAGCTGGAGCTGAGCCTCAACGGACGCAACGCCCCCGAACTGCGCCTGAGCCGCCAGTACCGGGACATGATCAAGGAGTACCAGCGCAACAAGAAGGACCGCGAGCAGCGCGAGGCCCTGGTCTTCATCAAGCAGAAGCTCGACAGCGCCAAGTGGTTCATCGATGCCATCAAGCAGCGGCAGCACACCCTGCTGATCACCATGGAGGCCATCATGGAGCACCAGCGCGAGTTCTTCCTCACCGGCGATGAAACCAAGCTCAAGCCGATGATCCTGAAGGACATCGCTGAGCGGGTGGGGCTCGACATCAGTACCATCAGCCGGGTGGCCAACAGCAAGTACGTGCAGACCAACTATGGCACCTACCCCCTGAAGTACTTCTTCAGCGAGAGCCTCAGCACCGACAGTGGGGAGGAGGTGAGCACGCGCGAGGTGAAGAAGATCCTGCTCGATGCGATCGAAGCCGAGGACAAGCGCAAGCCGCTCACGGACGACGAGCTCACGGCGCTGCTCAAGGGCAAGGGCTACAACATCGCGCGGCGCACGGTGGCCAAGTACCGCGAGCAGCTGAACCTGCCCGTGGCCCGGCTGCGCAAGCAACTCTGACCGCCCTTCGGCGCCGGTGAGCGCCATCTTCGTGCCCATGCGCCGCCTTGCCCACTGGACATCCACCCTGTTCCATCCGGTGTTCATGCCGGTGTACGGGCTGGCCCTGCTCTTCCTGGTGGACCCGCGCATGACCTGGTTCCTGCGCCGCGAACTGCATTTCATCACCCTCGGCATGGTGGCCGTGCTCACTGTGGCATTCCCCCTCACCAGCACCCTGTTGCTCATGCGCGCCGGCGTGGTGGGCGACCTCCGCATGCCCCGTCCCCAGGAGCGGATCGCCCCGTTCGCCATCACGCTCTTCTACTATGGCGTCACCTGGTACATGCTGCGCCGACTGCCGCTGCACCCCGCCGTGTGCCGCTTCATGATCGGGGCGGGCGTGGCGCTGTTCATCACCTTGCTCATCACCCCACGCTGGAAGATCAGCGCGCACATGGTGGGCATCGGCGGTGTGTTGGGGGCGATGCTGGCACTGGGCTGGCTGAACATCCCGCCCTTTTTCCCATTCGTGGCGCTTGCCATCCTCGCCTGCGGACTGGTGGGCACGGCGCGCCTCCTCGCCAGCGACCACACGCCCGCCCAGGTGCATGCAGGCACCGCCCTGGGTGTGCTGTGCATCTACATCGCCATTGGCTGGTCGTGATCCGGGCCGCCGCTGGAACTGGTCGGTGAGCGCTGGTGGGGTCGGCACGGGCATATCACCGCAGCAGGTCCTCCAGCGCACCTTTCAATTCCGGATGCGCGAAGCGGAAGCCGGTGGCGAGCAGGCGTTTGTTCGATGCCCTGCTGCCTTCCAACAGGAGCGCGGCCAGGTCCCCGAACGCGGTGCGCAACACGAAGCCCGGTACCTTGGGCAGGAAGAACGGTCGCCGCAGCACCCGCGCGGCGGTGCGCATCATCTCCCCGTTCGTCACATCGTTCCCCGTGTTCACGTTGTACGCGCCGTGCATCTCGGGATCGAACAGCGCTTTCATGTAAATGGCGACGAGGTCATCGATGTGCACCCAGGGCATCCATTGGCGGCCGTTGCCCAGCGGTGCTCCCAAGCCCCGGCGTACCGGTGCCACCATGCGTTGCAGCGGACCCGAACGTGCGAACACGATCGGGGTACGCAACTTCACCACGCGGCAGCGATCACGCCATTCATCCACGGCATTCTCCCACGCCACGCTGATGCGCGCAATGGTGTCATCGCCCGGCGGATCGTCCTCGGTGAAGATGTGGTCGGTGGTCACCGCACCGTGGTAGTTGATCCCCGCCGCGCTCACCATGGTGTGCGGTGTGGCGCCATGGTCGCGCACCACCTGGCGGAGCAGGTGCGCGGTGGCGGCCCGGCTGTCGATCAGCTCCTGCACCCGGGATCGGGTCCAGCGCTTATCGGCGATGCCCGCGCCGGAGAGATGCACGATGTGCGTCAGGCCCGTGAGCGCCGCGGGGTCGATGGTGCCGCGGGCGGGATCCCAGTGGAAGGTGGGCGTGGTGGCGCGGGGAGCGGGGCGGCGGCTCAGCAGATGCACCGTGTGGCCCTGGGCGGTGAGCGCCTGCGTCAGGGCGGTGCCGATGAGCCCGGTGCCGCCGGTGATCAGGATGGTGGCCATTGCCCCTCAAGGTACCTCCTCACCGCGTGATCACGAAGCGCAGCGGCAGGTGGGTGGCATCGTTCGCACGCAGCAGGTAGGTGCCGGCAGGCAAGTCCGGGGGGAGGAGCAGCGTGCGCGGTGCATCACCCAGTGCGCCGTGCAGGGTGGCGCGCACTCGGCCGTGCAGGTCGAGCACATCGTAGGTCGTGGCCGCGGTGGGCGGGCCGTGCAGGTGGATGCGGTCGTATGCCGGGTTGGGCCATGCCCGGGGCGCAGCGGGGGAAGCTTCCGTGATGCCCACGCCCAGGCACAGCGGGTCGTCCGGCAGGCGCAGCACCACCAGCACCGTGGCGGACCACGGACAGACCGGTGTGTCGAGGCTGTATGTGTACAGGCCGGGCGGGTCGTTCGCGGGGTCGAAGGTCCCGCTGTGGGGCGTGCCGCTGGGACCGGTCCATGTTCCACCGGCAGGCAGGGGCGCGCTGAGGCTGTCGGCCAGGGCCATGGGTGGGTGGGCCGGGCAGAAGGTGGCACTGCCGGGTGGCACGGGGGTGGGCGTGGTGTGCACCGCCACGGTATAGGTGTAGGTCTGTAGTCCGCGGTAGAGGCAGTTGTCGTCAAGCGCCTTGATGCCGAAGTGGAACGACCCTTCCGGCAGCGTGTTCCAACTGATGGTGGCCTCGGCCGGGTTGGTGCCGGTCACGGTCATGGTGGCCCCGGGCAGGATGTCCGTCAGGTCGCTCCAGAGGGTCAGTTCCTGTGCGTTGTTCGGATCCGTGAAGACCGCGCGCACGCTGCCGGGCGCATCGCCGCACACCGTGAAATGGCGCGGTCCGTTGAGCTGCACATCGCCCTCCAGCACCGTGAGCGCACCCGCATCGATCGCCGGCACGGTATTGTCGCAGGCCGTCACCGTGAAGGTGAAGTCGCGCATGGCCGAGCCGATCACCACCCCGTTGCGGTACTCGGTGGCGCGCACCACCACCACCACCTGGCCGGCTTGGTCGGGTGTGAAGTCGATGGCGCCCGTGGCGGGATCGAAGGTGATGGTGGGGTAGGGGCTGGCGCCGTTGTGGCCGGGCTGATAGAACACCGTGGTGGGCGCCGGTGCGGCGTAGCGCGCGTCGATCAGGGCGAAGGCCAGGCTGTCGCCCTCGGTCTCCACCACGAACGGATCGTAATGCAGCGGCTGGCCCACACAGGCGAAGGGCAGGGCCTGTTCCAGGAACACCGGCGAGTCATTGCATGTGCCACCGGCGTTGTGGAGCACCGCCTCCACGTACACGCCCGGGTTGCCGATGAGGTTCAGCGCCGGCGGGCGGCAGCACACGTCCCACGAGATCCGCCAGTTGCTGCACGGGCTCAGGTACAGCGTGTGGCGGAAGAGGTAGGTGCGCAGGCCCATGTGGGTGCCGCCGTCGCACGTGGTCTGGCCGGCCTGCGCGGGGCACACCGGGTGGTGGTCGATCACCTCGGAGTAGGGAATGGACTGCACCGTGAAGTTCACCCCGCAGTTGTTGGTGAACTTCAGGCTCTGGGGCAACACCTCCGTGCCCGCACAATCGCGCGGGATGGCCAGGGTGATCTCGTACATGTTGCCGCCCAGGCAGCGGTACGCGATGGTGCCACCGGGCAGGTGCTCGGCCCGTGCGCTGACACACAGCAGCAGGCAGCCGATCAGGGTGGCGACCGGGCGGCTCATGGGCGGGGTCAGCGCGCGCGCTGCACGTTCTTCACGTCGGTGTCGATGAAGCCCTCTTTCTTGCCGAAGAGGGCCTGGTCGTCACCCAGGTAGACCAGCTCACCGGTGCCGGCGTTGAACAGCCGCTTGAAGCAGTGCTTGTTGCGGTGGTCGCCCACGGTGATCACCACATCGCTCACGGTGGTGCCGGGGTCGCGCTGCTTCACCGCGTTCATCAGGGCGGGCATGTCGGCCAGCTTCAGTGGCGCGGTGTACAGCTCCTGGATGGTGGCGTCGGTGAGGTTCTTCTCGATGTGCGGACGGGCCAGCAGCAGGTCGCCATCGCGCACCAGGCGTGTGCGGCTGGCGTAAAGGCGATCGGCCGTGGTCTTGTCGGTGATCTTGCCGCTCTCCACCTGGCGCAGGTAGTCCTGCAGGTGGTCGATGTACAGGGCCACGATGCCTGCCGTGGCGGGGTCGTTGGTCACGGCCGGGTCGATCAGCAGCGCGGCCAGGTCCTGCTCGGTGGGCACGTTGGTGAACGCCTTGCCGTCGTGGTCCAGGTTGGTGCCCTTCTTCATCTTCCAGCCCTGCACCAAGGTGAGGAAGGTTCCTGCGTGCTTCACGGGGTCCACGCGCACCACCTTCATCAGGTAGGTCTGTTCCGGCGTGATGGGGCGCAGGGCCAGGTCGGCCACGGGCACGAACTCGAAACCGGCCGTGCCTTTCCAGTTGCTCTTCACCGCTTCGGTGATGGCGCGGTCATAGGCGGTGTTGCCGCCATCGAGCACCACGATGGTGGTGGTGGGGCGTGCGGCCTTCACCGCGGCGCTGGAAAAGGTGCCGTACTGGGCGCTGGCGAGCGCGGGAACAAGGAGGAGGGCGAGGAGGGAGCAATGACGCATGTGAGGAAGGGAATGGGGGCCACACACCGTGCGGCGGCTTGCAGTGCTGGCGAAGTTAGGCCGGTGCACCACCACCTTTGCCGGCCCGGACCCGGGGAATTATGGACAGCTCCACCGCAATAACCCGCCTGGCCCACGCCGTGCCGGCGGGGCGCCAGGCCGCCGTGCTGGAGGCCACCACCGCCCAGCTGCGCAAGGACCTCAACGCGCCGCAACTGGTGGAGCCTGCCGTGGGCGATGGGGCCTTCGAGGCCCTGCGCGCCGCCGTGCGCACGGTGTTGGAGGAGCGCGTGTCCGGGGGGGCGCTGGGGCAGGTGCTCTACCGCGTGGACGTGCCCGAAGGCCAGTACCGCCGGGCCATGGAGGCGGGAGGACTGCATGAACTGGCCGGCGCGGTGGTGCTGCGCTGCCTGCAGAAGGTGCTCACCCGGGAGCGGGCCGCCGGCCGGGGATGAGGCGCGGAGCCTCTTCGGCCTTGGGAAACAACCGCTTGCCGTTCAGCGTAAAGAGCGCCCCGCGGTGGCTACCTTTGCGGCCCCCGGTTCCCCTGAAGTCCGCGCATGGACCAGAACACCTTTCTGAGCAACGCCGATCCAGCCGCGCTGGAGGCGATCTACCAGCAATACAAGCAGGACCCCGCCTCCGTGGATGTGCAGTGGGCCCGATTCTTCGAGGGCTTCGATCTGGCCCGGGAGCGGTTCCCGTTGCTGCCGGACAGCGGCGGGGGCGACGGCGAGAAGGTGCGCAGGGAGTTCAAGGTGCTGCACCTGATCAGCGGCTACCGCACCCGCGGGCACCTCTTCACCCACACCAATCCGGTGCGCGATCGCCGCACCTACACGCCCACGCTGGCCCTGGAGAACTTCGGGCTCAGCGAGGCCGACCTCGACACCGTGTTCGAGGCCGGCAACGAGATCGGCATCGGGCCCGCCACCCTGCGCGAGATCCGCTCCTTCCTGGAGGACACCTACTGCAAGAGCATCGGCGTGGAGTACCGCTACATCCGCCAGCCCGAGAAGGTGAAGTGGCTGCAGGAGCGCATCGAAAAGAACCGGAACACGCCCACCTTCACCATCGAGGAGAAGAAGGAGTTCCTCTTCAAGCTCAACCAGGCCGTGGTGTTCGAGAAGTTCCTCGGCGCCAAGTTCATCGGTCAGAAGCGCTTCAGCATCGAGGGCGTGGAGACATTGATCCCCGCCCTGGACTGGATCATTGAGCACGGTGCCAAGACGCACGACGTGCAGGATGTGGTGATCGGCATGGCCCACCGCGGTCGCCTGAACGTGCTGGCCAACACGCTGAACAAGACCTACGAGAGCATCTTCACCGAGTTCGAAGGGAAGGACTATGAGGATGCGCTGGTGGAGGGCGATGTGAAGTACCACATGGGGTACAACAGTCGCGTGAAGACCAACAGCGGCAAGTTCGTCACCCTCACCCTCAGCCCCAACCCCAGCCACCTGGAGAGCGTGGGCCCCGTGGTGCAGGGCATCAGCCGCGCCATCCTGGAGCGCCACCACAACTTCGACCACGCCAAGGTGGTGCCCGTGGTGATCCACGGTGACGCCGCCATCGCCGGTCAGGGCGTGGTGTACGAGATGATCCAGATGGCGGGCCTCAAGGCGTACTCCACCGGTGGCACCATCCACATCGTCACCAACAACCAGGTGGGCTTCACCACCAACTACATCGACGGCCGCACCAGCACCTATTGCACCGATGTGGCCAAGGTGACCGCCTGCCCCATCTTCCACGTGAACGCCGACGACGTGGAGGCCGTGGCCCATGTGGTGGAGATCGCCCTGGACTACCGGCAGAAGTTCGGGCAGGACGTGTTCATCGACCTGCTGGGCTACCGCCGCCACGGGCACAACGAGGGCGATGAGCCCAAGTTCACCCAGCCGCTGCTGTACAAGGCCATCGCCCGCCATCCCGACCCCCGCGAGATCTACAAGGAGCAGCTGCTGGCCAATGGCGCCATCGAGGCCGGTCTGGCCAAGGAGATGGAGGCCCAGTTCAAGAGCATGCTGGAGGACCGCCTGGCCGAGGCCAAGCAGATCCAGAAGAGCAAGATCACCCCCTTCCTCGCCCACCGCTGGGAGGGTTTCGTGCGCCCGGACATCAGCGCCTTCGACCAGAGCCCGAAGACCGGTGTGCCGAAGAAGACCCTGAAGCAGATCGGCGCCAAGCTCAGCGAGATCCCCGCCGGCAAGAAGTTCTTCAGCAAGCTGGAGCGCATCCTCAAGGAGCGCGCCCGAATGATGCAGGAGGAGCGCGTGGACTGGGGCATGGCCGAACTGCTCGCCTACGGCAGCCTCGCCCTCGAAGGCAAGCCCATGCGCCTCACCGGTCAGGACGTGGAGCGCGGCACCTTCAGCCACCGCCACGCCGTGGTGACCGTGGAGGACAGCGAGGAGAAGTACATGCACCTGGCGCACCTGGGCGCCGACCAAGGCCAGGTGGAGATCTTCAACAGCCTGCTCAGCGAGTACGCGGTGATGGGCTTCGAGTACGGCTACGCCTTCTATGAGCCCAACGCCCTGCAGATCTGGGAGGCCCAGTTCGGCGACTTCGTGAACGGGGCCCAGATCATCCTGGACCAGTACCTGTGCGCCGCCGAGGAGAAGTGGAACGCCATGAACGGGCTGGTGCTGCTGCTGCCCCACGGCTACGAGGGGCAGGGCGCCGAGCACAGCAGCGCCCGCATGGAGCGCTTCCTGGCCACCGCCGCCGATGGCAACATGCAGCTGGTGAACTGCACCACGCCCGCCAACTTCTTCCATGTGCTGCGGCGCCAGCTCGCCCCCGAGCGCAACTTCCGCCGCCCGCTCGTGGTCTTCACCCCCAAGAGCCTGCTGCGCCACCCCAAGTGCGTGAGCAGCCTCGATGAGCTGGCCGATGGCCGCTTCCGCGAGGTGATCGATGATCCCACCGCCGATCCCAAGGCCGTGACCTCGGTGATCCTCTGCCAGGGCAAGATCTACTACGAGCTGCTCGAGAAGAAGGAGGAGCTGGGTGCCGACGACACCGCAATCGTGCGCATCGAACAGCTGCACCCGCTGCCCGACAAGCAGCTGGCCGCCGTGCTGAAGCGTTACAGCAAGGCCGCCCGCCACCTGTGGGTGCAGGAGGAACCGGCCAACATGGGCGCCTGGATGTACATGCAGAGCAACTTCATCGAGCATGAGGTGCTCTCGGCCTACAAGCTCAAGCGCATCAGCCGCAATGCCAGCGGCGCCCCCGCCACCGGCAGCAGCGTGCGTTGGGCCGCCCAGCAGAAGGCCATCGTGGAGCAGGCGTTCACCGGCCGCAACGGCAACAGCGCCCCCAAGGCCACCAAGACCAAGGCCCGCGCCTGATCCCATCCCCCGGAAATCCGAACTTCGCCCTCACTTTCCATCCTCATGGCAACTGTCGAGATCAAAGTGCCGAGCCCCGGCGAGAGCATCACCGAAGTCCGCATCGCGCAATGGCTCGTGAAGGATGGCGACACCGTGGAGAAGGACCAGGTGATCGCCGAGATCGACAGTGACAAGGCCACATTGGAGCTCCTGGCCGAGGCCGAGGGCCGCATCAGCCTGAAGGCCGAGGCCGACGCCACCGTGACCGTGGGCGATGTGGTGGCCAGCATCGACACCAGCGTGAAGGCCGAGAAGAAGGCCGAAGCGCCGAAGGAGGAGAAGAAGGCCGCTCCAGCCAAGGAGCAGAAGAAGGAGGCCGCACCGGCCAAAGCCCCCGTGGCCGAGGCTTCGTCGAAGTCCGCCTCGCCCGTGGCGAAGGCCCTGATGGCCGAGAAGGGCATCCCCGCCGACAAGGTGAAGGGCAGCGGGCCCAACGGCCGGGTGATGAAGAGCGATGTGGAGGCCTACATCGCCGGTGGCGTGGACGGCGCCAGCCAAAGCCTGATGAACGGCTGGGGCGGCACGCGCGACAGCAAGCGCACCAAGATGACCTCCCTGCGCAGCACCGTGGCCAAGCGCCTGGTGAGCGTGAAGAACCAGACCGCCATGCTCACCACCTTCAACGAGGTGGACATGAGCGCGGTGATGGCCCTGCGCAACAAGTACAAGGACAACTTCAAGGAGGCCAAGGGCGTGAACCTCGGCTTCATGAGCTTCTTCACCAAGGCGGTGACCGAGGCCCTGCGCCTCTTCCCCGGCGTGAACGCGCAGATCGACGGCGAGGAGATCGTCTCCTTCGATTACGCCGACATCGGCATCGCCGTGAGCAGCCCCAAAGGCCTCATGGTGCCCGTGCTGCGCAACGCCGAGCGCATGAGCCTGGCCGAGATCGAGAGCAACATCAAGGCGCTCGCCATCAAGGCGCGTGATGGCAAGCTCACCATCGCCGACATGACCGGTGGCACCTTCACCATCACCAACGGCGGGGTGTTCGGCAGCATGATGAGCACGCCCATCATCAACCCGCCGCAAAGCGCCATCCTGGGCATGCACAACATCGTGGAACGCCCGGTGGCCGTGAACGGACAGGTGGTGATCCGCCCGATGATGTACCTGGCCCTGAGCTACGATCACCGCATCATCGATGGCAAGGACAGCGTGGGCTTCCTGGTGAAGGTGAAGGAGATGATCGAGGATCCCGCCCGGATGGTCTTCGGCGGCAAGGATCCCGGTGCGGTGTTGCTGGGCCTCTGAGGCTTCGGCCGCACCTGGCCGGAGACACCCGGCTTTTCCCTTCGCCTATCTGATACACGTGCGCTGCGCCCTGTCGCGCCGAACGGATATTGCCCGCCTGGACCTGGCACGCCCAACGTTGCTGGTGGGGCCAGGAACAAGAAAGGCCCCGGATGAACCGGAGCCTTCCCTTGCCCTAACTAATTGGTCCCACTAAGACCAAAACCCGAGTGCTTTAACGGGGGGTGTTGCGCCCGGGTTACACGGTTGATGAAAAAAGATCGGACGGCCCCTGACCGTCAGTGAGTTCCACGTGGTAACCGGAGTGGTTCCGCACGTTCAGCACGCGGCCATCCTCCCAGATCAGGTACTGCCCCTTGATGCCGATGAGCCGCCCGCCCACCTCGGGCGTGCGGCCCAGCTGCACGCTGGCCACCTTGGGCGGCCATGCCAACACGGGGTAGTGGATGTGCACCGCCGGTTGGTCATCCAGGAAGTAGTCGCGCAGGTCGTGCCGCAGGCCGGTGCGGGCCCGTTCGCGCGCCGCGTACAGCGCCTCGTCGGCGAGGGGCACATCGCGCAGCATGGCGCGCCAGTCGGTGCGGTCGGCGAAGAGACGCTTGAGGTCCACCTCCATGAGGCCGGCCAGCTGGCGGTAGGGGGTGCGCCCGATGATCAGTGCCGCCACGGCACCTTGGTCGATCCACCGGGTGGGGATCTGCGTGGCGCGCGTAACGCCCACCTTGATGCCGCCGGTGTGGCTCAGGTACACCACGTGCTCCTGGTCGTGGTGCGCCCGCTCCCACAGTGGATCGCGGCCCTGGCCCAGATGCGCCTGGCAGAGCTCGGGCCGCACGATGCACGGTGCGGCCTCGGGCGCGTCGCGCAGGCACGGGTAGCACAGTCCCTGGCCGTAGAATTTCGTCACCTTTCGCCCGCAGACCGTGCAGGTGAGCACGCCGGTGGCGCGCAACCCGAACGGCCGGCCGATGCAGGTCCCCAGGTCCAGATGCCCCTCGCCCGTCACCAGTGCATAACCCACCCTGTCGCCCCATGTGGTGGGCATCTTCAACAGCGGGAAACCGGGGTTCATCGGGGGCGTGCGTACCTTTTGGGCTCAAGATAGGATCCCCGTTCCACGCCGATGCCGATCAACGCGCTCTTTGGGTACATCATCAAGAAGCGGCTCCATCAGATCGAGTCGTTCCGCAATGAGCCGCATCTGGCGCAGCTGGAGGTCTTTCAGTCGCTGGTGCGTTCGGCGCGCTACACCGAGTGGGGCCGCATGCACGACTACGGCAGCATCCGCGATCCGCGCATGTTCCAGGAGCGGGTGCCGATCCAGACCTACGACGATGTGAAGCCCTGGGTGGAGCGCCTGCGCCGCGGCGAGCAGAACCTGCTTTGGCCCACGGACATCCGCTGGTTCGCCAAGAGCAGCGGCACCACCGGCGAGCGCAGCAAGTACATCCCCGTGAGCCGCGAGGCGTTGGAGGACTGCCACTACCGCGGTGGCAAGGACCTCATCGCGCTGCACTACGAGCAGTTCCCGGACAGCAAGCTCTACCAGGGCATGAGCCTGGTGATCGGCGGCAGCAGCACCATCGAGCGCCTGCGCCCCGATGCGTACAGCGGTGACCTCAGCGCCATCATCATCCGCAACCTCCCCGTGTGGGTGGAGCTGCGGCGCACTCCGGTGATCGAGACGGCGCTGCTGGAGAACTGGGAGGAGAAGGTGGAGATGATCGCGCGCGAGTCCATCCGCGAGGATGTGCGCTGCATCGCGGGTGTGCCCAGCTGGACTCTGGTGCTGCTGAAACGGATCCTGGAGATCACCGGCAAGCAACACATCGTGGAGGTGTGGCCCAACCTGGAGCTGTTCATGCACGGTGGCGTGAGCTTCCGCCCGTACCGCGCGCAGTTCGAGGCGTTGATCCCCTCCTCCACGATGAACTACCTGGAGAGCTACAACGCCAGCGAGGGACACTTCGGCGTGCAGGACCGCTTCGGCGCTGACGACATGCTGCTGATGCTGGACTACGGCATCTTCTATGAGTTCATGCCCATGGACCAGCTGGGCCGCGACAACCCGCGCACCCTGCTGCTCGACGAGGTGAAGGCCGGTGAGCAGTACGCCCTGGTGATCAGCACCAACGGGGGCCTGTGGCGCTACATGCCCGGTGACACCGTGCGCTTCACCAGTACGGCGCCCTATCGGATCCAGGTGAGCGGCCGCACCCGCAGCTTCATCAACGCCTTCGGTGAGGAGCTCATCGTGGAGAACGCCGACCGCGCCATCGATGCCGCCTGCCGCGCCACGGGCGCCACCGTGAGCGAGTACACCGCCGCCCCCATCCACATGGGAGCCGATGCGCGCGGCGGCCACGAGTGGCTGGTGGAGTTCGACCGCGCACCGCACGACCTGCAGCGTTTCATGTCCGTGCTGGACCACACCCTGCGCGAGCTCAACAGCGACTACGACGCCAAGCGTCGCGGTGACATGGTGCTGCGCCCGCCCGTGCTGCAAGTGCTGGCGCCCGGCACGTTCCATGCATGGATGAAGCAGCGCGGCAAGTTGGGCGGCCAGAACAAGGTGCCCCGCCTCTGCAACGACCGCACCTACGTGGACGCCCTGCTCACCCCGGCCACCGCATGATCCGCCTCCTTCCGGCACTGGCCCTGCTCTTGGGCGCATTGGCGCACCCCGCCGTCGCTCAGCCGGGCGACATCCGCACCATCACCGGCCCTTTCGAGCGCTTCACCACCGATGAGCTGGGCCACATCTATGCCCTCGCCGGCGATGAACTCGCCTTGTTCAACTTGGAGGGCCGCCAGCTTCAGCGCAACAGCGTGAAGACCTTCGGCCGCATCACCGCCATCAGCGCCTACTACTCGCTCAAGCCCATGGTCTTCTCCGCCGAACAGGGGCAGCTGGCCGTGCTGGACAACACCCTCAGCGTGCAGGGCAGCATCCTGCACCTGCCCCGGCTGGGCTTCCCCCAGGTGGTGCAGGCCTGCATGAGCGTGCAGAACGGCTTCTGGTTCTTCGATGAGCGCGAGCTCACCCTGGCCCGCCTCGACGCCCAACTGCGCCCCCTGGCCAACAGCGGCCGCCTGGACCAACTGCTCGGCTTCACCCCCCATCCGCACGGCATGCAGGAGCACGACGGCCAGCTCTACCTCAACGACCCGCAGCACGGCATCATCGTCTTCGACCTCTTCGGCACCTACATGCGCACCATCCCCCTGCGCGGCGTCAAAGGCTTCCAGGTGCGCGGCCGCCAGCTCTTCCACTTCACGGACACCGGCCTGTGGGTATACGACATGCGCTCCTTCGCCATCGTGCCCGTGCCCCTGCCCCTGCCCGGTGAGCAGGTGCACGATGCGCGCGTGGAACGCGGCCATGTGTTCGCCCTGACGGACACCGCCATCGTGGTGGCGACGCTGCCGGCGGAGTAGGCGTGGCGCGGCCGCGGCGAGTTATCCACACCCGGCCGACCACCCACGCGGTGCGGGTATCTTCGCCCTCCGCGCAAGTGACCCTTCTGATCTTCCCTTCGCATCATGCACATCGCGATCGCCGGCAACATCGGCTCCGGAAAGACCACGCTCACCAAGCTCCTCGCCAAACACTACAAGTGGGACGAACTGCAGGAGGCCGTTGACAACAACCCCTACCTGTTCGACTTCTACAAGGACATGCAGCGTTGGAGCTTCAACCTGCAGATCTTCTTCCTCAACAGCCGCTACGAACAGTTGCTGGACATCCGCCGCAGCGGCCGCAACGTCATCCAGGACCGCACCATCTACGAGGACGCCTTCATCTTCGCTCCCAACCTGCACGCCATGGGGCTGATGACCACGCGCGACTTCGAGAACTACTTCCGCCTGTTCAAGAACATGGACACGCACATCACCCCGCCCGACCTGCTCATCTACCTGCAGGCCCCGGTGGAGAAGCTGGTGCGCCAGATCGCTGAACGCGGACGCGATTACGAGAACTCCATCAGCATCGACTACCTCAAGCGCCTCAACGAGCGCTACGAGGCCTGGATCCAGACCTACGACAAGGGCAAACTGCTCGTGGTGGACGTGGAGAACAACTCCTTCCACAGCGATCCGGAGGACCTGGGCCGCATCATCAACAGCATCGATGCGGAGATCCACGGCCTCTTCCCCAGCGACAGCGGCAAGAGCGCCCCGAAGAAGGCCGCCAGGAAGGGTGGCCGGAAGTAGGTGCGGTCAGTGCTTCACCACCGGCAGCACATGGTGCCGGCCATCATTACCGGATAGGATGAGATGGTAGGTGCCTGCGGCGAGCGGACCGAGGTCCAGCTGTAGGTGGTCTCCGTTGAACACGGTCTGCAGCACCGTGCGCCCGTGCATGTCCAGCAGGTGCAGTTCCACGCCATGGATGGGCTTTTCCGTGCGCAGCACCAGCTCGCCCATGGTGGGGTTGGGGCCCACCCGGAGGTGACCGCCCAGCAGTTCGCCCACACCGCTCTCCTCCAGCATCGTGAAGGCCACGGGCCAGGTATGCGAGGGGATGCCTGCGTCGTTGAACACGCGCACGAAGATCACGTGGTCGCCCGGCTCCAGTCCCGCTGTGCTGGCGGCGAAGACCAGGTCGGTAATGGCCGGCGCGGGTGCGCCCACATCGATCGGCTGGCCGGCCCCGAAGCCCGGATCATCGTCCACGAACCATTCCGCCGCGGTGATCACGCCGGCATGGCCGGAGCGCACTGAAACGGGGCGCATCCGGGTGTGGCCCCACAGACCGGCCTCGTCGCGCACGCGAATGCCCAGCCAGCGGAACACGGGTCCCGCATCGTCGATCGTCACGGGGATGTCCAAGCCCAAGAGCGTGTCCGTGGGCGGGAACGCCACCGGCTCACCCTGGCCGAAGCCGGGGTCTTCGTCCATGAACCATTCGGTGGCCACCAGCGGGGTGGGGCCGGCACTGGGTCGCACGTTCACGTGGCGCACCTGCGTGTGGCTCCACTGTCCCAGGGCATCGCGCACGCGCAGGCCCACCGTGTGCATGCCGGCCGGGAGTTGTGCATTGAGGCTATTGGCCCAGTGCACGGTATCGGCCGCATCCCAGCTGATGGGGTTCCCCTGGCCCTGGCCGGGATCGGTCCCGACGAACCATTCACCGGCC
>CAYXKE010000001.1:61816-146108 GCA_964464935.1 uncultured Chryseobacterium sp. | reverse complement strand
GATGGGGTTCCCCTGGCCCTGGCCGGGATCGGTCCCGACGAACCATTCACCGGCCACCAGCGGGGTGGGGCCGGCACTGGGTCGCACGTTCACGTGGCGCACCTGCGTGTGGCTCCACTGTCCCAGGGCATCGCGCACGCGCAGGCCCACCGTGTGCATGCCGGCCGGGAGTTGTGCATTGAGGCTATTGGCCCAGTGCACGGTATCGGCCGCATCCCAGCTGATGGGGTTCCCCTGGCCCTGGCCGGGATCGGTCCCGACGAACCATTCACCGGCCGTCACTTGGGCGTACGCGACGGTGCCGGCCAGATACAGGGCGATGAGGGCGCCAGTGCGTGCGATGAAAGCCATGCTGTCAATTATTGGTGCGTGCGCTCAGGGTCACCGGCAACGGGGCACCCAGGTCCACCGTGTGCGGGGCGGTGAGGCCGATGATGCTGGGGATGGGCGGCACGCCGCTCATGCGGTACGGTGCGCTTCCGCCGTAGGCGCCGCAGTCCGAACCGTCGTCGGCCGCGCCGATCGCCGCGGCACCGGAGGCCAGCCGCCATTGGCCATCGGCCGTGCCGCCCACGAACATGTCGCTCATGTCCACGTTCACCATGTTGCCGTTGGTGGCCGGCACGGGCACGGTGCGGAACAGGTTATGCATAAAGGTGTTGTTGCCCGGCGTCACCACGCAATCGAAGATGTTGTTGCGCACCACCATGTTGCTCAGCGTGAAAGCCGGGTCGACGGAGGCGTTGCGCACGGTGTTGTGCACGAACTCACCGGACATGTTCGCGGAGGCGGTGAGGCGCCCCAGGAAGATGTTGTTGGCGATGGTGGCATTGGTGATGGGTTGCGAACCACCTTGCACGGTGAGGTCACCATGCACATAGGATCCCACCAGCTGCACGTTGTTCAGCGGGCTGCTCGAATAGAAGTTCACGTTGTTCATGAACCGGCACCGCTCGATGCGCACGTTGCTGCGGTTGATGGTGGTGTTGCTGTTGAACACCACACCGAAGATCACCGAGCCTTCACTGCCGGTGGAGAAGGAGACCCAATCCATCCGGGCCGAGTTGGCGTTGGATTGGGTGAGCTGGTTGACGTCGAGGAAGTAGCCGGGCCCGATGATCACCAAGCGCTTCGTGAGGGTGAGTGTGCCATAGTTGATCGGCGAGGCTTCCAGGTGGATGGTGTCGCCGTTCTGGGCGGCGTTCATCGCGGCGCTCACGCTGGTGTACGGGGCGGGCACGCCCGTGTTGTTCACACGCAGAATGGCCCCTTGGGCCAGAGCGGGCAGCAGGGCCGCCAACAGGAGTACAGACAAGTGTCGCATGGTGGGCTTCGTTATGGGGGCAAAGGTTCCCGTGCCGCATGCCGGGCGCATCACGGTGGCCCGTACGGCGGCATCCCGGTTTTCCGGGGTGCCCATGCGGAAGGGTGGATCACCGTTGTTCGGAACCCGGTTCCAGCAGGCCCATCTCCAGCGCCATGCGCACCAGGCCGGCGCTGTTGCGGGCGCCCAGCTTCTGCAGCAGCTGGCGGCGGTGGCTCTCCACGGTGTTCACGGTGATGCCGAGTTCCGTGGCGATCTCGGCCGTGGTGCGTTCAGCCACGATCAGGCGCAATACATCACGCTCGCGCCGGGTGATCTCCTCCAGTGGCTCGGGGCGCTGTCTCTCCTGGGGGGCGCGGATCACCTGCACCAGCTCCTCGGTCACCTCCCGGCTCAGCCAGGTGCGGCCCTCGTGCACGGCGCGGATGGCCTCCAGCAGTTCCGCCCCGCCGCAGTTCTTCAGCAGGTAGCCGTTGGCGCCACGGGCCAGCATGGCCTCCACCAGGCGCCCTTCGCCGTGCATGCTCATGGCGATCACGCGCACCTGGGGGAACTCCTCTTTGATCGCGGCGGTGGCCTCCAAGCCGTCCATCACCGGCATGCGGATGTCCATCAGCACCACGTCGGTGGGCGTGGCGCGCAGGGCCGCGATGGCCTCCTGACCGTTGTGTGCCGTGCCCACCACGCGCATGCCGGCCACGCCTGCCAGCAGCGCGGCGATGCCGTCGAGCAGCACTTGGTGGTCATCTACCAAGAGGATCCGGAGTGGTGTTGCCATGGTGCAAGGGTATGTCGATCTCCCACTGCGTGCCCCGTCCGGGGGCGGTGTGCAGGTGGGCGTTGCCGCCCAGCAGCGCCGCGCGGGAGCGGATGTGGTCCAACCCGTGTCCGCTGCCGGCCGCAAGGGGCGCGAAGCCCCGGCCGTTGTCGCTCACCACCATGCTGAGCCGATCATCGTCCTCGCGGCTCAGGTCGATGGTGGCGCGGGTGGCCTGCGCGTGCTTCACGGTGTTGTTCAGGATCTCCTGCACCATGCGGTACAGGCCGGTCTCGATAGGGGCGGGCAGGCGGGCGTTGATGCCGTGCACATGCACATCCACGTGCAGGCCTCCGGGCGCCAGGGCGCGGGCCAGGTCGCTCAGGGCGTCGGGCAGGCCCAGCCGGGCGAGCGTGCCCGGCATGAGGGCGTGGCTGATGCGGCGCACCTCGGTGGCCGCTTCGGCGAGGATGATGCTGGCCTTTTCGATCCCGCCCGGCGCGGCGGTGTCCACCCGCATGCGTGCAGCGCTCAGGAGCAGTCCGATGCCGTCGTGCAGCTCGGCGGCCACGCGCTGGCGTTCGCGCTCCTCGCCCTGGAGCAGGGCCCGGGCGGCGGCGGCCTCCTTCTCGCTCTCCAGCCGGGCCATGCGTTCGCGCATCAGGCGCACCTGCCGGCGCCGGTCGCGCCAGGTCAGTGCAGCGATCACCGCCAGGGCCGCCCCGCCGATGCCCGCGCCCCAGAGCACCTTGCCGCGCCGCGCCAATGCGGCCTGCTGCTCGGCCAGCTGCACCTGCTGTTCGGCCAGGTGGCGGTCCTTCACGCCCGTCTCGTAGCGGGTGTGCAGTTCATGCAGTAGCGCCACGCTCTCCTGTGTGCGCAGGCTGTCCTTCATCGCCGTCATGGCCCGGTGGTGGTGCAGCGCGCCGGCCAGGTCGCCGGTGGCCTCGTGCAGCAGGTGCAGCAGATGGTGCGCCTCCACCGCCTCGTTCATGGAGCGGGTGGAATCGGCGATGGCCAGTGCGACCGCGGCCACGGGCAGGGCCTCCTTGCTGCGTCCGCGGGCATGCAACAGTTCGGCGTGGCGCATCAGGGCCTGGCACTCATGCTGCCGGGCGCCGATGCTGCGGAAGATCCCCAGGGCGCGCTCCACGGCGTGGGCGGCGCCGTCCATGTCGCCCATGTCCTGCAGGTCGCGGCTGTAACGGACCAGGACCAGGCCCATACCCACCTGGTCGTTCATGGCGGCGCGTATGGCCATGCTGGCCTCCATGTAGTGGCGGGCACTGTCGCTGTTTCCCAGGAAGCGATGGGCGCTGGCGATGCTGGAGAGCACGTTGGCCACCTCGCCGCGTCCGTGGTCCAGGGGCTGCAGCAGGGCCAGCGCATCGCGGAACAGGCGCAGGGCCTCGGCGTGGCGGCCCAGGTGTTCATGCATCACCCCCAGGCTGTTCAGGGTCACGCCCATGCCGAAGGTGTCGCCCAGCCGTTCGTGGATCGTCAGGGCCTCACGGAAGCTGTGCAGGCTCTCCTCGCTGCGGCCCAGGTGGTCCAGCACGGCGCCCTGGGCGAAGAGCACGGCGGCGCGGGGCCGGTCCATCTGCAGTCGGTCGTAGATGGCCAGCGCCCGGCCGTAGAGCTCCAGCGCGGTGGTGTGGGCCGAGCGGGTGCGGTGCACCTCGGCCAGGTGGTAGAGGGCATAGCCCTGTTCCACGGCCAGCCCGCGGTGGGCGGCCAGTGCATGCGCCTCCTCCAGATGCACCAGGGCGGTGTCGGGGTGGCCGCGGGCGATGAAGAAGCGGCCCTTTTCCAGCAGGGCCATCACCTCCGCCACGTCCATGCCGGCGCGGGCGGCCAGCAGCCGCGTGGTGTCGAGCAGCCCCAGGAAGGTGGTGTCGCCGGCATGGCGCAGCTCCATGCACAGGGCCAGCCGGGCGTGGACGGCGGCGGTGTCCGAACCGGCCATGGCCACCGCCCGCCGCAGGCTGTCGATGCGGGCTGATGGCTGGCCCACCGCCACGGTGGTGCCCAGGGTCAGCGCCATGGCCGTGGACAGGCGATGAAAGCGGTGGGCCAAGCGGTACAACGAACGGAACTGGGCCATCGGACGATGATGGCTAAAGCTACATGCCCGCGCGATGGTGGACCGCACGGATGGTGTACGGGGTACCTCCAGCAACGAACAACCCCGGCCATGATGACCGGGGTCGTTCACGATAAAGGTTGTCCAAGCACCCCGTCCGTAGGTGCGCGCGGTACGTCTCTGAGGCGATCAGGAATTGCTCTTCAAGTCGTCCGGCCGAGGAGCCGTGGCCGCGCCGTCACTCCTTGTCCACCACCTTGGGCACCTTGAAGTAGTCGCTGTCCTTCACGGGACTGTTGCGCAGGGCCTCGGCTTTGGGGATGATGTCCTCGGGCACCACCACGTCATCGCGCAGGCGGTCCAGTTCGGCGGTCATGAACACCAGGGGTTCCACGCCGTTGGTGTCCACCTCGTTGAGCTTTTCCACGAAGCCGATCACGCGCTGCATGTCGCCTTTGAGGCGTTCGCGGGTGGCCGGGTCGCTCACGTCCAGGCGGGCGAGTTCGGCAATGCGGTCCAGCACGGCGTCGTCGAGCTTCATGGTGCTTGGTCTTCGAGCAGGGGCGCCTCGATGGTGCGGTACACCTGCTGACGCAAAGCTATCAGATCGGCCTCGGTGAGGCCGGTGGTGGGTACGGCCGGGTGCACCACCACGCGGGCGCGTCCGGGGCAGGCGCGGCTGAGGAGCTCACCGGGCTCGCCGAAGCGGCGCCAATGGTCCACGAAGGTGATGGGCACGATGGGCACCTGACGGCCCACGGCCAGGCGGAAGGCGCCATCCTTGAATGGCTTCATGCGCGGGGTATGGTCGGGGATGGTGCCCTCCGGGAAGATGGCCACGCTGGTGCCCTGCTCCAGGGTCTGGTCCGCGCGGATGAAGGCCCGGGCCGCGCCGCTGCGGTTGTGGCGGTCCACGGCGATGTTCATGTCCTTGAAGAAGATGCGGAACAGGGGCCAGCGGCGCAGCTCGTTCTTGCCCATGAACACGAAGTACTGGGGCACCACATTGTACATGGCCACGATGTCGAGGTAGCTGCTGTGGTTGGAGCAGATCACGTAGGGCGGTGGGGGCAGCGGGGCCCGGTACTGCACGCGGGCGGGGAAGAGGCCGGCCCACTGCAGGAAGCAGGCCCAGGCGCGCTTCAGGCGGAAGGCGGCGGGGTAGCGCCGGGGCCGGGCCAGCAGGTACTTGAAGGGCAGGTAGAGCACCAGCATGGAGGTGAAGAACACCAGGGCCAGCCATGCCTTGTACACCAGGCGCAGGGGCAGGAAGAGCCAGGCGGCCACGGGGTGGCGGCGGCTGTTGCCATCGCGCACGGCGCTGCGGTGGGTGGGAGCGGGCTCCATCCGGGGAGCGCGAAGGTAGCCGCGCCGCCCCGGGGTGTGATGGGGGGAATAACTTCGCCGCCCCATGGCCCGCATCCTCACCGGCATCCAAAGCACCGGCACCCCGCATCTGGGGAACGTACTGGGCGCCATCCGCCCGGCGGTGGCCGCCTCGCGCACGCCCGGCAACGAGTCGTTCCTGTTCATCGCCGACCTGCACTCGCTCACGCAGATCAAGGACCCCGCCGTGCTGCGGGAGAACACCTACGGCGTGGCGGCGGCGTGGCTGGCCTGCGGGCTGGACACGGCGCGCACCGTGTTCTACCGCCAGAGCGATGTGCCCCAGTGCGCCGAGCTGAGCTGGTATCTGAGCTGCTTCTTCCCCTATTCCCGCCTGGCGCTGGCCCACGGCTTCAAGGACAAGGCCGACCGCCTGGAGGACGTGAACGGGGGCCTGTTCACCTACCCCATGCTCATGGCGGCCGACATCCTGCTGTACGATGCCGAGGTGGTGCCCGTGGGCAAGGACCAGAAGCAGCACCTGGAGTTCACGCGCGACGTGGCCGAGCGCTTCAACCGGCAGATGGGCGAGACGTTCGTGGTGCCCGACGCGCGGATCGATGAGCAGGTGATGATCGTGCCGGGCATCGACGGGGAGAAGATGAGCAAGAGCCGGGGCAACCTGGTGCGGATCTTCGCCCCGGAGAAGGAGCTGAAGAAGGAGGTGATGAGCATCGTCACCGACAGTACGCCGCTGGAGGAGCCGAAGGACCCCGAGGCGTGCAACGTGTTCAAGATCTTTCGCCTGGTGGCGCCGGCCGATGCGGTGGCCGACGTGGCCGCGAAGTACCGCGCCGGGGGCTATGGCTACGGCCACGCCAAGAAGGAGCTGCTGGCGGCGCTGCTCGATGGCTTTGCCACTGAGCGCGACACCTTCGCCCGCCTGATGGCCGACAAGGGGACCATCGAGGCCGAGCTGCGCAAGGGGGCCGGGAAAGCCACGGCCGTGGCCACCACGGTGCTGGGCCGCGTGCGCGAACGGCTGGGCCTGGCCGCTGTGCCGGCCGGCCGCTGAGGCCGTCAGTTCATCGTACGGCGGCGGCGCTCCTCGTAGAGGCGGTACAGTTGCTGGTGTGCATCGTCCAGCACGATCGCGCGGCCTTCGATGAAGGCGTGGGTGATGGCGTTGCCGCGCATGTCGAGCGCATCGCCGCGCGAGACGATCAGGGTGGCGTCCTTGCCCACGGTGAGGCTGCCCAGGCGGTGATCGATGCCGAGGATGGCCGCGGCATCGAGGGTGATGGCACGCAGGGCGTCCTCGGGATCCAAGCCGTAGGCCGCGGCGGTGCCGGCGATGAACGGCAGATTGCGCAGGCCCATGGCCTCCATGTCGCCCGCGCGGTCCAGGCAGAAGCGCACGCCGCGCTCCTTCAGCAGGGCGGGCAGGCGGTAGGGCAGGTCGATGTCGTCATCGGGCCGCAGGGGCAGTTGGTGCAGCCGGCGCAGCACCACGTCCACCTGGTTGTCGCGCAGCAGGTCGGCCACGCGCCAGGCGTCGTAGCCGCCCACGATCACGGTGCGCTGCACGCCCTCGGCCCGGGCGAAGAGCACCGCCTCGCTGATCTCGCGCGCGGCGTTGGCGTGCACGTAAAGGGTCTTGGTGCCGTTGAACACCCCGCGCATGGCCTCCAGGCGCAGGTCCACCTCGGCCGGTGCACTGGTCTGGGCATAGGCGCGGGCGCGGCGGAAGAATGCGCGGATCTCCTCGATCTGCTTGGCGCGCTCGTCCTTTTTGGCCTGGTCGGTCTCGCCGGGTTCGGCCCACCACCCCCGGCGTTCGTAGGCGGCGGGCCAGCGCAGGTGCACGCCGTCATCGGCCCGCACGGTGGCCTGCTCACCGTCCCAGGCATCGAGCTGCACCACGCTGCTGGTGCCGCTGATGGTGGGTCCGCGGGGCACCACCTGGGCCACGAGCACGCCGTTGGCGCGCACGGTGGGGATCACGCGTGAGTCGGTGTTGTAGGCGGCGAGGGTGCGGAGCTCGGGCTCCAGGTGGCCGATGTCCTCGCGGTCCACGCTGCCGCGCACACTCTCCACCTCGGCGAGCCCCAGCGTGGTGTTGGCGCCGATGAAGCCGGGGTAGATGTGGTGGTGCTCCACCACGATCACCGTGTCGTATGGGCCGGGCACGCCGTAGCGCGATCCCACGAAGTCGATGCGGCCCTCGCGGAAGCCCACGGCGCCGTTGTCGATCACGCGGCCGTCGCCCACGTGCACGGTGCCGCCGGTCACCAGGATGGAACGGGTCTGCGGCGGTGCGGGTGCGGGCCGCTGGGCCGCCACGAAGGTGGTGGCCGCCATGAGCAGCGCGGTGGCCACGCGGCGCAGGTGCTGGGGTTCAGCGGTCCTCATGGTCCTCATGGTCGTGTTCGCTGCCATCGCCCAGGTCTTCACAATGCCACAGGTGTTGGTGCTCGCGCCGGGCCTTGCGGGTGGGCGCCCCCTCGGCCTTCGCGGCGATCATGGCGCGCACCAGGCGGTCGCGCTCGGCGGCCATCCAGCTGCGCTGCCGGGCGTCGCGCTCGGCGTCGTAGTAGCGCACGCCGTCCACCCAGGTCTGCAGGGCGCGGGCGCGGATGCTCAGCGGGTGGTCGCTCCACAGCACCAGGTCGGCATCCTTGCCCGCCTCCACGCTGCCCATGCGGTGGTCCAGCTTCAGCATGCGGGCGGGGTTGAGCGTCACCATCTTCCACGCCTCCTCCTCGCTCACGCCGCCGTACTTCACGGTCTTGGCGGCCTCCTGGTTCAGGCGACGGCTCATCTCCGCATCATCGCTGTTGATGCCGGTGTTCACCCCGTGGGCATGCATCAGCGCGGCGTTGAAGGGAATGGCGTCGTTCACCTCGAACTTGTAGGCCCACCAGTCGCTGAAGGTGCTTGCGTTGGCACCGTGGCGCAGCAGGCGGGCGGCCACCTTGTATCCCTCGAGCACGTGGGTGAAGGTGTTCACGCGGAAGCCCATGCTGTCGGCCACGCGCACCAGCATGGCGATCTCGCTCTGCACGTAGCTGTGGCAGGTGATGTGGCGCGTGCCGTTGAGGATCTCGGCCAGGGTCTCCAGTTCCAGGTCGCGGCGGGGCGGTGGCAGGTCGGCGCGATCGCGGGGCTTCAACGCGTTCCACTCGCGCCATTGGCGGTCGTAGGCCCGGGCCCGGTGGAATGCCTCGTAGAACACCTGCTCCACGCCCATGCGCGTCTGCGGGAAGCGCTTCTCGGGCACGTTCCAGTTGCTCTGCTTCACGTTCTCACCCAGGGCGAACTTGATGTGGCCCGGGGCGTCCTTGATCCGCATGCTGTCGGCCGTGTGCCCCCAGCGCAGCTTGATGAGGCTGCTCTGCCCGCCGATGGGGTTGGCGCTGCCGTGCAACTGCTGCACCGCCGTGACCCCGCCCGCCAGGTTGCGGTAGATGTTCATGTCGTCCGGGTCGGTCACATCGCCGATGCGCACCTCGGCGGTCACGGCCTGGGTGCCCTCGTTCACCCCGCGGGAGATGGCGATGTGCGAGTGTTCATCGATGATGCCGCTGGTGAGGTGCCTGCCGCGGGCGTCGATCTCGGTCACCGTGGGCCTGGTGCGTCCGGTGAAGTGGGCGGCGGGGTCCAGGTCCTCGCCCACGGCCACGATGCGGCCCTGGTGCACCAGCACATCGGCGCCGCGCAGGATGCCGCGATCGGTGTTGGTCCATACGGTGGCCTTGCGGAAGAGCACGGTCTCCTGCTGTGGGGGTGTGATCCATCCGTGGCCCACCAGCGGATGGGTGATGGGGCCGGGCGGGGTGGGGGGCTTCGCCGTGCTGGAGGTGTCGCGCGGCGCGGCCGATCTGTCGTCGGCGGCGCGTACGGCGCTCCAGGTGAACCATTGGCCGCCGGGGCGCTGGCCCTGACCGGCCCAGAGGCCGCCGCCACCGTGCAGCGCACCGTTGAGGCGCACGAGGTCCTGCGGCTTGTCCTTCGGGGCGAAGTGGATGGTGACGGCCGTGCCCTGCCGGTCGAAGTGCGCTTTCACGGCCAGGCTGTCGGGCTCGTTCTCGCGCCGCACCTTCACTTCGGGCTTCTCGCGCGGCCCGCCCACCTTCAGCTGCCAGAGCTCGCCCTCCAGGTTCAGCGTGTAGGTGCCTTGCAGGGCGGGGGCTTCGGGGTTGTCGATCAGGAAGCGGCGCCCCTGCACCCAGGTCTCGTGGATGGTGTTGCGGGCGTGGAGCAGGTGGTGCGAGGTGACCAGCAGGTTGGCCACCATGCCGGGCCGCAGCGCGCCCACGCGGTCTTCCAGGCCGAAGAGCCGTGCGGGTTCGGTGGTGAGCAGTTCGATGGCGCGGGCGCTGTCCAGGCCGCAGGCCACCAGGCGGCGCAGGTCCTTCCACATCTCCTTGAGGTCCGGGCGACCGTGGGTGGTGAGGGCGAAGGGCACGCGGGCCGTGTCGAGCATCAGGGCATTGTAGGGCGCCAGCTCCCAGTGCTTCAGGCGGGCGTAGCTCACCTCCAGCGCGTCGAAGGGATCGTCCACATCATATGCCGGCGGCGGCGCGAAGGGCACCAGAAGTGGCATGCCCGTGGCTTTGATGGCGGCCAGGCGGGCGTACTCATCGCCGTTGCCCTTGATGATGGCGCTGAGGCCGAACTCCTTCATGATGTTGGCCCAGCGCAGCAGCTCGTTGCGGTCGCCGGCCTCGGCCACCAGGCGGCCGGCCAGCTGCCGGCCCAGCGCGTGGAGCACGGCGTCGGTCTCCTTGGGTTGGGGCTGCGCGGCGTACCAGCGGGCATCGAGCAATGCCTGGCGCACCAGTGCAATGGCCCCCATCTGCGAGCGCGGGTAGGGGTCGGGGGAGCTGCCCCGGCGCAGGCTGAAGTGGCCGGCCACATCGGGTTGGAGCACCGCCTTGCGGGGTGGTTCATCGTTGAGCAGCACGGCGGCCGAGGTGCCGCGGGCGATGCCGTCCATGCGATGGGCGATCACCGTGGCGAAGCCTTGGCGGCGCAGGGCGTCGCTGCGTTCGGCATCGCGCTGCAGCAGCAGGTGGGCCTGGGCGTCGGCGCGCAGGGCGCCGTTCCAGTGGCGGGCGGCCTTCACCTCGCCCTTGCGCTGGTCGGGCGGGGTGGGGGGCAGTCCCAGATCGCTGTAGGGCTCCACCAGGGCGGGCCACAGGTGCAGGCCCTGCATGTCGCGCACGGCCGCACCGGGCGGTATGGTCACCCGGTCACCGGCGGCAACCACGCGTCCGCCCTGCACCACCAGGGTGGCACGGGGCACGGTGGTGCGGGCGTCGATGTGCAGGGTGGCATTGGTGAAGGCGATGGGCACATCGGCCACGTCCTGCACGTGGGCGGCCGGTGGCGAGCTCTGTGCGCTCAGCAACGCGGGCAGGGCGATGCTCAGCAGCGCGGCAAACGGATGGCGCATGGGTTCGAGGCGAATGTAGGGAAGGCCTCCATGCGGCCGTCGGGGCCATGGCCGGGGCCCTATTTTCGCACCCTACATCGACCTCCCCTCAACCCATGGAATTCCTCTCCTTCGCCCACAGCCTGCTGCGGTACCTCATCCTGGCCACCGTCGCTTTTGCCGGCATCAGCCACCTGATGGGCCTGCTGCGCAAGACGCCCATCCTCAACGGCCATCGCACGGCGGCCATCCTCGCGGTGGTGCTGAGCCACACGCAGCTGGCGCTGGGCGTGATCATGTACATCCTCTACGCCAAGTACGCCGCCGATGCCTCGGTGCCGGCCGGTCGTTACTGGAAGTTCGAGCACGCCACCATGATGATCCTGGTGGTGGTGCTGCTCACCATGGGCCGCAGCCTCTCGGCCAAGGCCAAGGACGAACGCCTGAAGCAGCGTCGTGTGGCGGTGTTCTACCTCATCGCCCTGCTGATCATGCTCATCGCCATCCCCTGGCCGGGCTCGCACTTCGGCCAGATCACCGGCATCACCTCATGGCTGTGACCCGTCGCCTGCTTCCCTTGCTCATCGCCCCGGTGGCGATCCTGGCCTGTGGTGGGGCGGACAACGCCCCGGCCGCCGCCGCGGACACCACGCCCGCGGACGGGCGCCAGGTGTTCGTGGCCAATTGCCAGGTGTGCCACGGCGAGGATGGTCGCCTGGGCCTCAACGGCGCGAAGGACCTCACGACGTCCACCCTCAGCAAGCCCGAGATGGTGGCCATCGTCAAGTTCGGCCGCAACACCATGACGCCGTTCCGCCACATCCTGAGCACGGCCGAGATCGACGCCGTGGTGGAGTATGTGCGCACGATGAAGCAAGCTGAATGATCGAAGCGCCCGGCAGCAGCAAACCCGCCGAGACCGCGGTGCTCATCGGTCTGGTGACCGACGACCAGAACGCGGACCAGGTGAAGGAGTACCTGGACGAGCTGGAGTTCCTCGCCACCACGGCGGGCATCACCACCTTGAAGCGCTTCACGCAGAAGCTGCACAAGCCCGAGGGCCGCACCTACATCGGCAGCGGCAAGCTGGCCGAGGTGAAGGCCTGGATGGAGGAGCACGGCGCGCAGAGCGTGATCTTCGATGACGAGCTCACGCCCGCCCAGCAGCGCAACCTGGAGAAGGAACTGGGCAAGCCCGTGCTGGACCGGCCCCGCCTGATCCTGGACATCTTCGCCCAGCGCGCCCGCACCGCCCACGCCAAGACACAGGTGGAGCTGGCCCAGTACGAGTACATGCTGCCCCGCCTCACCAAGCTCTGGACCCACCTGGAGCGGCAGCGCGGTGGCACCGGGACCCGTGGCGGTGCCGGTGAGAAGGAGATCGAGACCGACCGCCGGATCGTGCGCGACCGCATCAGCCTGCTCAAGCAGCAACTAAAGCAGATCGACAGGCAGATGGCCACCCAGCGCGGCAACCGCGGCAAGCTGGTGCGCGTGGCGCTGGTGGGCTACACCAACGTGGGCAAGAGCACCCTCATGAACCTGCTCAGCAAGAGCGACGTGTTCGCCGAGAACAAGCTCTTCGCCACGCTCGACACCACCGTGCGCAAGATCGTGCTGGGCAACCTGCCCTTCCTCCTGAGCGACACGGTGGGCTTCATCCGCAAGCTGCCCACCCAGCTGATCGAGAGCTTCAAGAGCACGCTGGACGAGACCCGCGAGGCCGACCTCCTGCTGCACGTGGTCGACATCAGCCACCACGCCTTCGAGGAGCAGTACCACACGGTGAAGCAGACGCTGAACGAGATCGGTGCGGGCGACAAGCCCGTGATCGTGGTCTTCAACAAGATCGACGCCTACCGCCCCGCCCCGCACGACCCCGATGACCTGGCGCCCAAGCGCGAGGACCAGTACACGCTGGAGGAGTTGAAGGAGACCTGGATGTCGCGCATGAGCGGGGAGGAGTGCATCTTCATCAGTGCCGCCCAGCGCATCAACATCGACGGCCTGCGCAAGCTGCTGTACGACCGCGTGAAGGCCCTGCACATCGCCCGCTATCCCTACGAGAGCGATCTGCTTTTCAAGGACAGCTACGAGGAGGAGGAGTGAGCCCGACGCGGACCCGTTGCTGCGTTCTCCACGGAAATGGCCAAACGACCGGCAAAGCGCGGAAAGCGCAGGAGGGGCACCCCGGAGCCCTGGGCCAAGTGGCTGCTGATCGGCGGGGCCCTGCTGCTCATCAGCTTCTTCGCCTTCATGCAGCTGGTGCGCAGCGGCGTGTTCGGCAGGCTGCCCAGCGAGGAGGAGCTCACCTCCATCACCCATGAACAGGCCACGCTGGTACTGGCCTCCGACGGCACCCTCATCGGGAAGGTCTTCGCCGAGGACCGCACCAACATCACCTACGACGACCTGCCGCGCCACCTGATCGATGCGCTGGTGTCCACCGAGGATGCACGCTTCTTCAGCCACCAGGGTGTCGATGGCCGCAGCTACGTCCGCGTGTTCTTCCGCACGCTGCTGGGCCGGGACCGCAGCGGCGGGGGAGGCAGCACCATCTCACAACAGATCATCAAGAACCTGTACGGCCGGCAGCGCCACGGCCCGCTCACCGTGCCAGTGAACAAGATGAAGGAGGCCCTCGTGGCCCAGCGGCTGGAGCGCGTGCTGAACAAGAACGAGGTGCTCGTGCTCTACTTCAACAGCGTGCCCTTCGGCGAGAACGTGTACGGCATCGAGGCGGCGGCACAGCGCTTCTTCGGCAAACCCACCCGGCAGCTGAAGGTGGAGGAGGCCGCCGTGCTGGTGGGCATGCTCAAGGCCAACACCACCTACAACCCGCGGCTGTACCCGGAGAAGGCACGCGCCCGCCGCGACCAGGTGCTGGTGCTGATGCATGAACGCGGACACCTCACCCAGGCCGAGCTCGACAGCCTGCGCGCACTGCCCCTCACCCTGCGCTACACCGGTCAGGACGCACTGGACGTGCACGGATACTTCACCGCCCAAGTGGCGCGCGAGGCCCGCACCATTCTGCAGGACGTGGAGCGCCGCACCGGTCACCGCATCGACATCGAGAAGGACGGCCTGCGCATCACCACCACGCTCGACCCCGCCCTGCAGCACGCCGCCCACCGCGCCGTGCGCACGCACCTGGCCGCCATGCAACCCAAGCTGGACCTTGAACTCCGCCGGTCCAAGGCGCGGAACACCTGGGAGAAGCGCGCCCGGAAGAACACCCGCTGGACCGCCAACGACACGCTGGTGCGCGAGGTGTACCACCACACCGGCCGCAAGGTGGACACGCTCACCTACCGCGACAGCCTGTGGCATTATCACACCCTGCTGCACGGTGCCGTGTTGATGATGGACCCCGCCACCGGCGCCGTGCGCGCCTGGGTGGGGGGCAATGATCACCGCTTCCTGCCCTACGACCTGGTGACCGCACGCCGGCAGGTGGCCAGCACCATCAAGCCCGTGGTCTATGCCGCCGCCATGGAACGGGGCATCACCCCGTGCGACTACCTGGACAACGCCCGCCGCACCTACGCCGCGTACGATGACTGGACACCCGACAACTTCGACCGCGACACGATCGAGGGCGAAGTGGCCGTATGGCACGCCCTCGCCAGGAGCATGAACCGCCCCACGGTCGACCTGTACTTCCGCACGGGCGTGGACACGCTGCGGCGCACCTTCGACGCGTTGGGGCTGCCCACCGGCGATGTGGACAAACCCGCCGTGGCCCTGGGCGCATCGAGCATCAGCCTGAAGGAGCTGGTGCCGGCGTACAGTGCCTTCGCGCAGGCCGGCCGCCGCGTGACACCGCGTCTGATCGAACGCATCGTCGACGCGCAGGGCCAGGTGCTCTACACGGCACCCGACCCGCGGCCCACGTCCGCCCTCAGCGCCGGGAGCGCGGCCGCCGTAACGGCCATGCTGCAACGCGCCGTGGACCAGGGCACGGGCACGGCGCTGCGCACGCGCTTCGGCATCAAGGCCCCCCTGGCCGGCAAGACCGGCACCGCGCAAGACCACACCGACGCCTGGTTCGTGGGCTACACCCCGGGGCTGGTGATCGGCACGTGGGTGGGGGCGTTCGACCCCGCCGTGCACTTCAGCAGCAGCCTCGGCACCGGATCGCAACTGGCGCTGCCCATCGCCGGCATGGTGCTGCACGAGGTGGAGGCCAACCCCGCCCTGCGCCGCAAGTACCTGCGCGATTTCACGTGGCTGAACGACCATGCCGTGGACATGGACTGCGAGCCGCGGCGCACGCCCAGCGCACTGGAGCAGCTCATCGACGACATCTTCGGCCCGCGCCGCAACGGGGTGGACACCCTGCGCAAGGTGAAGAAGGACAAAGGCTTCTTCGACCGGCTGTTCAAACGGAAGAACTGATCAGGCGAAGGCCTGCATGTCGCACAGACGGCGGTACTGGCCGCCGGCGGCATGGAGCTCGTTGTGCGTGCCCCGCTCGATGATGCGGCCCTCCTGCATCACGCAGATCTCGTCGCAGTGTTGGATGGTGCTGAGCCGGTGGGCGATCACAATGCTCGTGCGGCCTTCCAGCATCTTCACCAAGGCCTCCTGCACCAGGCGCTCGCTCTCGGTGTCCAGCGCGCTGGTGGCCTCGTCCAGGATCAGTATGGGCGGGTTCTTCAGCACCGCCCGCGCGATGGAGATGCGCTGGCGCTGGCCCCCGCTGAGACGGTTGCCGCCATCGCCGATGTTGGTCTGGTAGCCCTGGGGCAGCGCCATGATGAAGTCGTGCGCGTTGGCGATGCGTGCGGCCCGCTCGATGTCGGCCGGCGACATGCCCGGGGTGCCGAAGGCGATGTTGTTGGCCACCGTGTCGTTGAACAGGATGCTCTCCTGCGTCACGATGCCCATCAGCGCGCGCAGGTCGCGGATCCGCAGCTCGCGGATGTCGTGCCCGTCGATGCGCACCGCTCCGCCGGTCACATCGTAGAAACGCGGCACCAGGTTGGCCAGGGTGGTCTTGCCGCTGCCACTGGTGCCCACCAGGGCCACGCTGCGCCCCTTCGGCACGGTGATGCGGATGTCGTGCAGCACCGGGGTGTCGCCATAGGCGAAAGACACGTGGTCGAACTCGATGCGGTCGTTGAAGGCGGCGATCGGCTTGGCGTCGGGGCGTTCCTTCACCGTGCTTTCCACGGCGAGCAGGTCGAAGATGCGCTGGCCGCTGGCGGCCCCACGGGTGATGGCGCTCCAGCCCTGTGAGAAGCCCTTGATGGGGGCCAGCAGCTGGGAGAAGATGATGATGAAGCCCAGGAAGCTGTCGCCGCTCAACGTGGGGTGCTCGCCCAGCACGAAGCTGCCCCCGATGTAGGCGATGGCGGCCATCACCGCGGCGCCGAGGGTTTCGCTCAGCGGCGAGGCCAGGTCCTGGCGGCGCATCATGTGCACGTGGGCGCGCATGAGCAGGCCGGTCTCGCGGGCGAAGCGGCGCTCCATGCTGGCCTCGCCGTTGAAGGCCTTGATCACGCGGATGCCGCCCAGGGTCTCCTCCAGCCGGGCCAGCAGGTCGGCCTCCTTCTCCTGCACGCGGTTGCTGCGCTTGCGCAGGCTGCGGCTCACCCGCCCGATCAGCAGGCCGCTCACCGGCAGCATCACCAGTGAGATGGCCGTGAGGCCGGGGCTCAGCGTCACCATGGTCCCCAGGAACATCAGCACGGCGATGGGCTCGCGGAACACCATCTCGATGTACTGCATCACCGAGAACTCCACCACGTGCATGTCGTTGGTCATCAGGGCGAGCATGTCACCCTTGCGCTCGGCCGTGTGGTACTGCATGGGCAGCTCCAGCAGCTTGGCGTACATGCGCTGGCGGATGTCGCGCACGATGTGGTTGCGGAACTGCGTGATGGCCAGCAGGGCCAGGTAGCGGAACAGGTTCTTGAACAGGAAGAGCACCACCACCGCGATGCAGATCACCAGCAGGGCGCCCATGCTGCCGTGGATCTCGATCAGCCGGGTGAGCCCCCAGTTGAAGGTGCCTTCGAGGCCCTCCTTCGTCCAGAGGTCCACGGGGCGTTCATACACCGGCTTCACCTGGCCCAACAGCAGCCGCAGGAAGGGGATGAACAGCAGCAGCGACAGCAGGTGGAACACCGTGCCCAGCAGGTTGAACACCGCGTTCAACACCGCATAGTGGCGGTAGGGCGCGCCGAAACGCAGGATGCGGACGAAGGTGCGCATGGGCCGGGCACGAAGGTAGGGGAGCCGCTCATCCGGAGTGGCCCGGTGGGCGTTGCGGCATGGGTGACGGTGTGCGCGGAGGGGCGCCCCCGTGTCCATCCCGGCCACGCCCCGAACCTTCAGGGCCCCGTACCTTCGTGGCGATCCCATGGACACCATCCGACAGAACAAGGTGAACAGCCTGCTGCAGCAGGAGCTGGCGCTGATCTTCCAGCAGGAGGCGCGCACATTGCTGCCCGGCGGCCTCATCACCGTATCCGCCGTGCGCATCAGCCCCGACCTCGGCATCGCCAAGGTGTACCTGAGCCTGTTCCCGGTGAAGGACAAGCAGGCCGCGATCGAGCACATCAAGGACCACTCGAACCGCCTGCGGGGGCTCCTGGGGCAGCGCGTAGGCAAGCAGCTGCGCGTGGTGCCCGAGCTGCTTTTCTACATCGACGACTCGCTGGACCGAGCCGAGGAGATCGACAAGCTGCTCAAAGGAGAATGACCAACAGGGAATGATCGATGTGGAATGCCCAATGGAGCGTCCGGCGCGATCCGATCATCACCCGTCGCCTATCGCCATCGTTGTTCATTGACCATTGGTCATTCATCATTTCCTGAAAGGGTATGCAGTACGATCCCGTGAAACGCCGGCTCGGTGTGGTGTTCAACCGCACGCCGGGTCTGCGCAAGCTCTTCTACCGGCTGCTGGACCTGCTGCTGCTGCGCTGCTGGCACATCCAGCGCGAGCTCCGCACCTGGATCGCCCAACGCCGGCAGGCCGGCTCGCCCGTGGAGGCCATCTACGACGCCGGTGCCGGGTTCGGGCAGTACAGCTATTGGCTCAGCGGGAAATTGCCTGACGCGCGGATCGTCGCCATCGACGTGAAGGAGGAGCAGGTGGCCGACTGCAATGCATTCTTCCAGCGCATCGGCCGGCCGCAGGTGCAGTTCGAGGTGGGCGACGTGACCCGGTTCCAGCGCCCCGACACCTTCGACCTGGTGGTGTGTGTGGATGTGATGGAGCACATCGTGGAGGACGAGGCCGCGCTGCGCTGTTACAGCACCTCGCTCAAGGCCGGTGGCATGCTCATCATCAGCACCCCCAGCGACCAGGGCGGCAGCGATGTGCACGAGGAGGGCGATGGCTCCTTCATCGAGGAGCACGTGCGCGACGGCTACAACATCGACGACATCCAGGCCAAGTGCCTGCGCAACGGCTTCAGCCGGGTGGAGGCGCGCTACAGCTACGGCGCGCCCGGCAAGATCAGCTGGAAGCTCAGCATGAAGTGGCCGCTCTTGATGCTGAACGCCTCCCGGCTGTTCTTCATCGTGCTGCCGTTCTACTACCTGGTCGCCTATCCCATCGCCTTCGTGCTGAACATGCTCGACGTGCGCATGGTCCACCGCACCGGCACGGGGTTGATCGTGAAGGCGTGGCGGTAGGGCCGGAGGCCGATCCCCGCCGATCGTGCACCTTCGCACCGGCATGCGTCTTCCCCTGTTCTTCGCCCGCCGCTATCTGTTCGCCTCCCGCACGGCGGCGGGTCGGAGCACCAATGCCATCAACATCATCACCGGCATCAGCATCGGGGTGATCGCCGTGGTGACGGCGGCCATGGTGGTGGTGCTCAGCACCTTCAACGGCATCGCCGGGCTGGTGGACAGCATGTACAGCCCGCTGGACCAGGACATCACCATCACGCCGGCCCAGGGGCGCACCTTTCCGCAGCGCGCGGTGGACACCACCGCCCTGGCCGGCCTGCCCGGCGTGCGGCGCATGAGCTGGGTCATCGAGGAGAACGTGCTGCTGCGCAACGGCGGCCAGCAGGCCGTGGCCACCCTCAAAGGCGTGCAGCCGCACTACCTGGAGATGTGCGACATGGCCCGGCACCTCTTCGCCGGGCGGGGCCAATTGCACAGCCGCAACGGCAGCACCGTGCTGCTGGGCGTGGGCCTGAAGGTGGACCTCGGTGTGCCGATGGACGATGGCGTGCTGCGGCCCCTCACCATCAGCGCCCCCATCCGTGGGCGCAAGCTGGGCACCATGCAGCAGCGGGCGTTCGAGCATGTGGAGGTGGCCATGAGCGGCTTCTTCAGCATGAACGCCGAGTACGACATGAAGTACGTGATCGCGGACATCGAGCTGGCCCGCGCGCTGTTCCGCTATGACACGGTGGTGAGCGCGCTGGAGGTGCAGCTCATGCCCGGCACGTCCATGGACCGCGTGGCCGCCGATCTGCGCGCCATGCTCGGCCCCGAACTGGTGGTCCGCACGCGCCACCAGAAGAACGCATTGATGTACGAGACCAATCGGATGGAGAAGCGCTTCGTGTTCCTCGTGCTGGTCTTCATCGGCTTCATCGGCGCCTTCAACATCATCGCCTCGCTCACCATGCTCATGATCGAGAAGCGCAACGACATGCGCACGCTCACGGCCATGGGGGCGCCCCCCGACCTCGTGCGCCGGATCTTCCGCAACGAGGGCTTGCTCATCGTGGCCACCGGCATGGTCATCGGCATGGTGCTGGGGCTGCTGCTCTGTGTGGCACAGCAACAGTTCGGCCTGCTGAAGCTGCAAGGCTCGGTGGTGGAGCACTACCCCGTGGTGGTGCAGCCGCTGGACCTGCTGATCATCGCCGCAACGGTCATGGCCATCGGCGCCCTGGCCATCGGGGTGCCGCTGCGGGCGTTGCAGAAACGCTTTCTCCTGGCGTAGACCCGAATGGGCGTGTGCAGTCGCGCGCGCGAGGGATCGATGGGGCGCGTGCCGGGCGCTCAGGCCGCGTCGGCGACATAGGTGGCGATCACCTCATCGAGCAGGGCCTCCAGCACCTCGGGCTCGCGCTCGGTGCAGAGCCGCAGGCGCAGCTCCTTCACGTTGGGCAGCCCCTTGAGGTAATTGGCGTAGTGGCGGCGCATTTCCACCACGCCCTCCCACGGCCCTTTCCAGGCGATGGAGCGGCGCAAGTGCTCGCGGGCGGCCTCCACCCGTTCAGTGATGGTGGGCGGCGGCAGGTGCGTGCCCGTGGCCATGTAGTGCTTGATCTCCCGGAAGATGAACGGATGGCCGATGCTCGCGCGGCCGATCATGATGCCGTCCACGCCGTAGCGGGCACGGTATTCCACGGCTTTTTCCGGTGAATCGATGTCCCCATTGCCGAAGATGGGGATGTGCATGCGCGGGTTGTTCTTCACCTCGCCGATCAGGGTCCAGTCGGCCTCGCCCTTGTACAGCTGGGCCCGGGTGCGCCCGTGGATCGCAAGCGCCTGGATGCCCACGTCCTGCAGGCGTTCGGCCACCTCCACGATGTTCTTCGTGTGCTCGTTCCAGCCCAGGCGGGTCTTCACCGTTACGGGCAGCTTCACGGCCTTGACCACCTTCTCGGTGAGGCGCACCATCTTGTCCACGTCCTGCAGCAGGCAGGCGCCGGCCCCCTTGTCCACCACCTTTTTCACCGGGCAGCCGTAGTTGATGTCGATCAGGTCGGGACCGGCGGCCTCGGCGATGCGGGCGGCCTCCTCCATGGCGTCCTCACTGCCACCGAACAGCTGGATGCCGATGGGGCGTTCGGCCTCGAAGATGTCCAGCTTCTTCATGCCTTTGGCGGCACGGCGGATGAGGCCTTCGCTGCTGATGAACTCGGTGTACATCAGGTCGGCCCCGTGGCGCTTGCACAGCGCCCGGAAGGGTGGATCGCTCACGTCCTCCATGGGCGCGAGCAGCAGCGGGAAATCCGGCAGGATGATGGAGCCGATGCGGACCATGGAAGCCGCGAATTTACGGGGCTGGGCAGGGTTTTATGCCCAATGCGAAGGGATCGGAGTGGCGTGCCCCGGTGGTCGGCCGGCTTACAGCGCCAGCCACTGCGGCATCACGGCGAAGAGCACGGCGGCCACCCCGCATACCGAGATCAGCAGCCAGTTCACCGGGCTCACGTGCAGGGGGGCTGCATCGGCCTTGGGGGTGAACGCCTCGCGGATCACGATCAGGTAGTAGTAGATGCCCACCAGCGCCATGAGCACGGCCAGGGCGGTGATCCACAGGTAGCCGGCCTCCAGGCTGAGCATGAACACCCGGTACTTGGCGAGGAAGCCCGCCGTGAGGGGGATGCCGGCCAGGGAGAGCAGCAGCATCATGGTGACGATGGCCACCCATGGCGCGCTGCGGAACATGCCGCGGAAGCTGCGGATGTGCTCGTCGCCGCGCGAGGCCCGCTTGGTGACGGTGAGCATCACGAACAGGCCCACGGTGGCCAGGGCGTAGGTGATCAGGTAGTAGTAGAGCACATCGGGCGTGTTGGGGCCGGGGCTCAGCAGGGCCAGCATGAGGAAGCCCGTGTGCGCGATACCCGAGTAGGCCAGCAGGCGCTTGAAGTGGGTCTGGCGCAGGGCCACCAGGTTGCCCAGCAACAGCGTGCAGGCCGTCATCAGCAGCAGCATGGTGTGCACCGCGTAGGGCAGTTGCATGTGCTCGATCAGCCGGTAGAAGGCGGCGAAGGCGGCGGTCTTCACCACGGTGTTCATGAAGGCCGTGATCAGCGTGGGCGAGCCCTCGTACACGTCGGGGCTCCAGAAGTGGAAGGGCACCGCGGCCACCTTGAAGGCCACACCGGAGATGGTGAAGAACAGCCCCAGGAGGAAGAGGCGGTCATCGGCACCGGCACCGGCGGCATGGGCCTGCACCGCGGCCAGGTCGAAGGAGGCGCAGCTGCCGTAGATCAGCGCGATGCCCAGCAGGAAGAAGCCACTGGCGAAGGAACCCTGGAGGAAGTACTTGATCGAGGCCTCGCCGCTGCGGAGGCTGTCGCGCTTGCCACCGGCGAGGATGTACACCGGGATGCTCATCACCTCCACGCCAATGAAGAGCATCAGCAGGTTGGTGAAGCCGGTCATCACCAGTGCGCCCACCAGCGAGAAGATCATCAGCGCGAGGATCTCGGCCACGTTGGCCTGCACCCGGGCGTAGTAGTCGATGGCGAAGAGGAAGAGGAGAATGGTGAGCACGACCAAGGCACGGCCGAAGCCCAGTGTGTAGGCATCGAAGGCCATCATGCCATCGGTGAGCACGGGCCACTCCATATTCCAACCGGTGGCCAGCATGGCGAAGGCGCCCGCCAGACCGATCACCGCCACAGGGATCAGCAGGCCACGCATCCCCCGCAGGCCCATGAACATGAGGACCAGGCCCAAAACGGAAAGCAGGATCAATGCGCTCATGGGTCAGGGGAAAAGGCTCAGCAGGGTCTGTGCCGGGCCGTCCAGCAGGTCCAGCACCGGGCCGGGGAACACGCCCAGCACCAGGGTGATCGCGATGAGGGGAACCAGCACCAGGTGGTCGCGCAGACCGGCGTCATGCATTTCCATTCGCCACTTGTCCGGTCCCAGCATGATGCGTTGATAAGCGTACAGCATGTAGATGGCGCCCAGCACCACGGTGATCACCCCGAGGAAGGCCAGCATGCGGTCCACCTCCCACAGGCCGTTGAACATGAGCCATTCGCCCACGAAGCTCTGGGTGAGGGGCAGGGCGATGGCGTTCATCACCACCAGCATGAACAGCACGGCCAGGCGCGGGGTGCGCACCTTCAGGCCGCCCATGGCGCCCATGCCGCTGGTGCCCGTGCGCTCTTTCAGCGCGCCGGCCAGGTAGAACATGGCCAGCACCAGCACGGCGTGGGCCAGGGCCTGGAAGAAGGCGCCGGTGAGGCCGAACTGGTTGAAGGCGAACACGCCGGCGCAGAGCAGGCCCACGTGGCTCAGCGAGGAGTAGGCGATCAAGCGGCGCAGGTCGTGCTGGCGGAAGGCGATCACCGCCCCGTACACCGCGCCGATCAGGCTCAGTGCGATCACGGTATGCTGCCAGTGCGCCACGCCCTCGGGCACGGCCGGAAGCACCACCTTCACCACGCCGTAGAGGCCCATCTTCAGCATCACCGCGGCCAGCACCATGGCACCCTGCAGGGGGGCCACCGTGTAGGTGTCCGGCTGCCAGCCGTGGAAGGGGAAGATGGGGAGCTTGATGGCGAAGGCCAGGAACAGGGCCCAGAAGAGCCAGTACTGCGTGGCGGCGTCGAGGTCCAAGGCGGCCAGGCCCGCCAGGCTGCCGTCCATGCCGGGCTGCACCAGGCAGTACACGATGCCGAACAGCAGCGCCAGACCGCCCAGCAGCGTGTAGATGAAGAAGCGCACCGTGATGCTGCGGCGGTGCTCACCCCCCCAGTAGAGCAGCAGGAAGAACACCGGGATCAGCGACAGTTCATAGAAGATGTAGAACAGCACGGTGTTCTGTGCCAGGAACACGCCGAAGAGGAAGCTCTGCGTGAAAAGCAGCAGGGCGTTCACCAGGCTGGGGTGCTGCAGGCGCTCGCCGTAGCCCGCCCCGATGATGAACGGGAAGGCCACCGCGGTGAGCACCAGCATCAGCATGCCGAAGCCGTCATGGCCCAGGCTGAAGTGCAGCTTCATGGCGGGGATCCATTCCACGTGCAGATCGGTCACGGTGCCGCCGGGGAAGCCGGCCCACATGAAGAGGGTCACCGCCAGGGTGGCCACTGACGCACCCAGGGCGATGCCGCGTGCCTGTGCCGTGGGCCGCAGCACCATCAGCAGGGTCGCCGTCACGAAGGGGATCAACAACAACAGCAGGGCGGTCATCGCGGGTCGGTCAGCAGGGTGATCAACAGGAAGAGGATGATGCCCATGGTCATGGCCAGCAGGTGGAAGCCGGCGTTGCCGGTCTGCAGGCGCCGCAGGGCCTGGCCGGTGCGCACGGCCACATCGCCCACGCCGTTCATCACGGGAACCACCACCTTCAGTTCGCCGAAGCGGTGCAGGGCCCCGCTCAACCAGGCGTAGGGCCGCTCGAACAGCAGGGCGTAGAGCTCGTCGATGCGCCACCGCTCGGCGATGAGGCGCTTCAGGGCGGGCATGTCGGCCGTGTCGCCGTCCAGGGAGACGCGCTTCACGAACAGTCCGTAGGCGTAGTAGATCGTGAGGGCCACCAGGGCCAGGGTCACCCCCATCAGGCCGATCTCCGTGGCGGCGCTCAGGGTGAGCTCCTCGTTGGCGATGCCCTTGGCGGCGGTGCCCAGGTAGCGCTTCAGGGCCTCGTGGCCGCCGAACAGGTGCGGGATGTTCAGCAGACCGCCCACCACGCTCAGCACCGCCAGCACGATCAGCGGGATGGTCATCGTGGCCGGGCTTTCGTGCGGGTGCGCCGTGCCGCGGTAGCTGCCGAAGAACACCAGGAACAGCAGGCGGAACATGTAGAAGGTGGTCATCAGCGCGCCCAGCAGCAGCAGCACGAACAGCACGGGCGACCACTGGAAGGCGTGGGCCATGATCAGGTCCTTGCTGAAGAAGCCGCTCAGCAGGGGCAGGCCGGAGATGGCCGCCGTGCCCACCAGGAAGGTGCGGAAGGTGGTCGGGATCTTGCCCTTCAGGCCGCCCATCCGCCGGATGTCCTGCTCACCGCCCAAGGCGTGGATCACGCTGCCGGCGCCCAGGAAGAGCAGGGCCTTGAAGAAGGCATGGGTGGTCACGTGGAACATGGCCGCGCCATAGGCCCCCATGCCGAGCGCCACGAACATGTAGCCCAGCTGGCTCACGGTGCTGTAGGCCAGCACCTTCTTGATGTCGTTCTGGAACAGGCCGATGCTGGCGGCCAGCAGGGCCGTGGCGGTGCCGATCCACACGATCACCTCCTGGGTGAAGGGCACCATCTCGAAGAGCACACTGCTGCGCACCACCAGGAAGATGCCGGCTGTCACCATCGTGGCGGCATGGATCAGGGCGCTCACCGGGGTGGGGCCGGCCATGGCGTCGGGCAGCCAGGTGAACAGCGGGATCTGGGCGCTCTTGCCCGTGGCGCCCAGCACCAGCAGCAGCGTGGCGGTCACCAGCAGCGGGTCGTTCCAGCGCATGCCGGCGGCGCCGTCCATGACCGCAGCGTACTCCAGGGTGCCGAACAGATGGAACAGCAGGACCATGCCCAGGATCATGCCCACGTCGCCGATCCGGTTCATGACGAAGGCCTTGCGGGCGGCGTAGTTGTAGTCGGGGTTGGTGTACCAGAAGCCGATCAGCAGGTAGCTGCACAGGCCCACCCCCTCCCAGCCCACGAAGGTCACCAAGTAGTTGCTGCCCATCACCAGCATGAGCATGCTGAAGGTGAAGAGGTTCAGGTTGCTGAAGAAGGTGGCCGCGCGGGGGTCATCGTGCATGTACCCGATGGAGTACAGGTGGATGAGCGTGCCCACACCGGTGACAATGAGCACCATGGTGAGCGAGAGCGCGTCGATGCGCAGGGCCAGGGGGATGTCCATGCCCGTCACGGCCATCCAGTCCAGCAGGCGCAGGGTGTGTCCGCCGGCGGCGGGATCGAAGGCCATGAACAGGGCCACCCCGATGGCGAAGGCGGCACCGATCATGGCGGTGGCCAGGGCGCCGGCCTGCACGGCGCTGAGGCGGCGGCGCAGCACACCGATCAGCACGGCACCCAGCAGGGGCAGCAGGGGCACCAGTACGGCCGGGAAGGCGGTGTTCACCATCGCAGCGTGTTCAGTTGGTTCACGTCCACACTATTGGCGTAGCGCTTCATCATCACCAGGATCGCCAGGCCCACGGTCACTTCCGCGGCGGCCACCAGCATGATGAAGAACACGAAGACCTGCCCGCGGGGGTCGCTATGGTGCGCACTGAAGGCCGTCAGCAGCAGGTTCACGCTGTTGAACATCAGCTCGATGCACATCAGGATGATGATGGTGTTGCGGCGGAAGACCACGCCGGCCACACCGATGCTGAAGAGCAGGAAGCTCAGGTACACGTAATGTTCCAGAGGGATCGTGCGGATCGCCGTGACCACGTTCTCCATTTGTGCCTATTCGCCGTGCGCGCCGCTTTGGTTCGACCGTTCCATGGTGGGCGGGGTCCAGGGGCGCTCCTTGCCGGCCAGCAGCACCACACCCACCACCGCGCTGAGGAAGAGCACGCTGCTCACCTCAAAGGGCAGCAGGAACTCCGTATAGAGCGACATGCCCACGCGGCGCACCAGCCCCACGGTGGGGTCGAAGTCGGCCATGGCCGGGGCCTCGATGCCGTGGCGCAGCGCCGCCAGCAGCGTGATGAACAGCAGCCCGCCCGCCATCACCGCCGCCACACGCGTGCCCAGCGATTTCATCGGCTCGGCCGCCCGGTTCAGGTTCAGCAGCATGATCACGAACAGGAAGAGCACCATGATGGCCCCGGTGTACACGATCACGTGCACCATGGCCAGGAACTGGGCGTTCAGCAGGATGTAGTGCCCGGCGATGCTCAGAAAGCACACCACCAGCGCGATCACGCTGTTGATCGGGCTGCGGGCGCTCACCACGGTGATCGCACTGATCACGCTGATCGCGGCAAGTACATAAAAAAGGACCTCCATCAGGGTGTGTGGCTCAACGGTTGTGCTTGTGGCGCGGGTCCTTCTTGAAGGCCAGCACGGCCGGTGTCTGCCGCTTGCTCACGTCGATGCGCCGGGCCGGGTCCATGGGCTCCACGAGCTCCTCCTTGCCGAACACGAACGGCATGCGCAGGTAGTCCGCCTCCACGATGCGGTCCGTGAGGAAGATCGCCTCCTTCGGGCAGGCCTCCTCGCAGTCGCCACAGTAGATGCAACGCAGCATGTCGATCTCGTACACCGCAGCGTACTTCTCCTCGCGGTACAGGTGCTCCTCGCCGGGCTTGCGCTCGGCGGCCACCATGGTGATCGCTTCGGCCGGGCAGGCCACCGCGCACAGGCCGCACGCCGTGCAGCGCTCGCGGCCCTTCTCGTCGCGCTTCAACACGTGCTGGCCGCGGTAGATGGCCGCGCGCGGACGCTCCTGCTCGGGGTACTTCACCGTGGGGCGTTTCCACCGGAAGAAGTGCTTCAGGGTGATGAGCATGCCGCCGATGAGCCCGGGCAGGTAGATGCGCTCCGCCAGGGTCATCTTCTTGTTGCTCACCAGCTCGGAGCGACGCGTCAGGGGTTCCCAGGTACCGCTCATGGCCAGATCAGGGGCTTGATGAAGTACCAGCCTCCGGTGAGCACGATGTTCAGCACGGCCAGCGGCAACAGCGCCTTCCATCCCAGGCCCATGAGCTGGTCGAAACGGAATCGCGGCGTGGACCAGCGCACCCACCAGAACAGGAACACGAAGAAGAAGGTCTTCAGGAACATGGCCGCCACCCCGATCAGGGTCACCGCGTTGGGCGGAAGGTCCAGCGCGGACAGGCCCGGCACGTGGTAGGCGCCGAAGAACAGCGTGGCGATCACCGCGCTGCTGATGAACATGTTCACGTACTCCGCGAAGAGGTAGAAGCCCAGGCGCATGCTGCTGAACTCGGTGTGGTAGCCGCCCACCAGTTCGGTCTCGCACTCGGGCATGTCGAAGGGTGCGCGGTTCGTCTCGGCGAAGGCGCATACCAGGAAGATCAGGAAGCCCAGCGGCTGCAGCAGGATGCCCCAGCCGTGCTCGGCCTGGTAGGCCACGATGCCGCTGAGGCTCAGCGTGCCGGTGAGCATCACCAGACCGGCGATGCTCAGGCCCATGGCCAGTTCGTAGCTCACCATCTGGCTGGCGGCACGCACGGCGCCCAGCAGCGCGTACTTGTTGTTGCTGGCCCAGCCGCCCAGCATGATGCCATACACCCCGATGCTCACCATGGCGAACACGTACAGGATGCCGATCTCCGGGTCGGTGCCCTGGAGATTGATGGTGAAGTCGCCGAAGGTGAGGGTGCCGCCCCAGGGGATCACCACCCCGGTGAGCAGCGCCGTGGTCATGGCGATGGCCGGGCCCAGCAGGAAGAGGCGCTTGTTCGCACCCGCGGGCACGAAGTCCTCCTTCATGAACATCTTCACCCCGTCGGCCAGTGGCTGCAGCAGCCCGAAGGGCCCCGCGCGGTCAGGCCCGATGCGGTCCTGCAGCAGCGCGGCCACCTTCCGCTCCCCGTAGGTGGAGTAGGCCGCCACGGTGAGGGTGATCACCAGCAGCACGATCAGGAAGATCCAGATGCTCATCGCTCCTTCAAGGCCTTGGGTTTGTTGAGCTCAGGCACGTTGGGCGCCGGCGACTTCAGCAGCGGCTGTTCGTTCTTCAGCATGTAGTGGTTCTGCCCGATCACGCTGTGGCGGTCGATCTTCCGCGGGCCCTCCACCGTCCAGTGGGAGAGGTCCTTGCGCTCGAACCGGCAGGTGTTGCAGATGAAGTCCTCCACCTCACCCCACTGGTCCTTGCGGCCGGTCACCCGAAGCACCTCGTTGCCCTTCATCCACAGCACCACGCGGCCGCTGCACTTGTCGCAGTTGCGGTGGGCGTCCACCGGGCGGGTGAACCACACGCGGCTGGCGAAGCGGAAGGTGCGGTCGGTAAGGGCCCCCACCGGGCACACATCGATCATGTTGCCGCTGAAGTCGTTCTCCACGGCATTGCTGATGTAGGTGCTGATCTCGGCCACATCGCCGCGATTGATCACCCCATGCACACGGCCGTCGGTGAGTTGGTCGGCCACCTTCACGCACCGGTAGCAGAGGATGCACCGGTTCATGTGCAGCTTGATCTTCTCCCCGATGTCGATCGGTTCGAACTCGCGGCGCTCGAAGTCGTAGCGGCTTCGGGCCTTGCCGTTCTCGTAGCTGAGGTCCTGCAGGTGGCACTCGCCCGCCTGGTCGCAGATGGGGCAGTCCAGTGGGTGGTTGATCAGCAGGAACTCCACCACGCCATTGCGGGCATCGATCAGGGTGGGGTCGGTGGTGTTGGCCACCTCCATGCCGTCCATCACCGCCGTGCGGCAGCTGGCCACGGGCTTCGGCATGGGGCGCGGGTCCTTGTCGCTGCCCTTGGTCACCCGCACGATGCAGGTGCGGCAGTAGCCCCCGGAGGTCTTCAGCTTGGAGTAATAGCACATCGCCGGCGGCACCACGTGGCGGTGGGCCCGGTCGCGCTCACCGATCATGCGGGCCGCCTGGAGGATCGTGGTGCCCTCGGGGACCTCGATCGTGATGCCGTCTATCGTGACCTTGGGCATGGGTTTGAACGGGTGCGAAAGTAAGGTGCCTCTCCCAAGTGTTACCACTATCGGGGTTTTCCGAACGGTCGGCGGGCCTCTCCGGGCAGGGCTCCATGGCCGGCGCAACGGGGCGAACACCACATGATCGTCGCCCGATGACATCAAGGTCCAGGTCCAATTCAAGGCCCCGGGCACCATCCACAGACCACGTGGCGGGGTACCCTCCGCGCCCACGGAACAAGTGGCACCGGCGATCAGCGCATGGCCGGGAAAGCGTTGATGCACAAGGCGTTCAAGCCTTCCTGGCCTCGTGCCGGGCCGCCCAGCGCACGATCAGCGGGGTGATGATGGCCGTGGGCAACAACCAGTACACCACCGCCGGCAGTTGGCCCGGCAGATGGTGGGCGTTCACCACCAGGAAGGCGGTGAGCGCCGCGATGTAGGCCCCCATCATGCGCTGCAGATGGGCCGAGATCCATTCGCCCGGCCTGCCCACCCCGTGGCGCTGGTAGCGCAGGTCGCGCCGCACGAACATCAGGGCGATGGTGCCGAAGGCCACGAACACCAGACCGAACAGGTTCATGTGCGCCAGGCGCGTCACTCCCATCACCACGAAGACCACCGCAGTGGCGGCCATGGCGAGGGTGAGCCCCCGGTCGATCCAAGCCGTCCCCGCCTGCGGTGCCCGCATCCGCCGCAGATAGCGCCAACCGGTGCCCACCATGTAGATGGTGAACACACCCACGATGAACAGGAACGGGCTGGGGTGCATCACCGAGAGCACCAAGGCCGAAAGACCGGTGGCGAGCATGGACACCGCGAACACCCGGCCCACCCGCTTGTGCCGGGGGCCGCCCTTGCGAGCCGTCATGTTCAGCGTGCCTGACACCAGGCCGACCGTGCCGCCCAGTACGTGGATGGCCAGGAAAGTGTTGAATAGGGTGTTCATGGTCCCGGTCCGGTGATGGTGAATGTAGGCACGGCCGGCTCAATACGTCCGCCCGTAGGTGGCCAGCGTGTGCGCCAGGGACCGCTCCAACATGGTGCGCAGCACGTTCATGTGGATGTCGGCCAGCTTCTTTACATAGAGGCAGCCCTTGGTGGCGCGGTGCCTGCCCAGTTGGGCGAGCAGGTCGTCCGTGAGGGCCTCGGCGCCCACGTAGATCACCAGCTCGGTCTTCCGCGGGCTGAAGGCCAGCAGCGGCGCATCGCCCTCGCGGCCGCTCTCGTACCGGTAGTGGTAGCTGCCGAAGCCGATGATGCTGGGCCCGTACATATAAGGTTCGGCCCCGGTCAGGGTCCGCATCAAGGCGATCAGTTCGCGGCTGTCATCGCGCATCTGCTCCCGCGGATGCGCCTCGATGAACACATCCACGCTGGCGGTGGTGCGTTGGGTCTTGTTCGTGGCCATGGAGCAAAGGTGGGTCGGTGGTCGCTCATCCCGATGCGCCCGGTCCGCCACTTGCGGCAACACGCTCCCTGCGGGCCGCCTACCTTCGCCCTTCACACTGCCGAGACACCATGCGCTACACTCCCCTTTCCGCCGCCACTTACCGCGAGCACCGCGCCCGCTTCCGTCAACACATGGAGAAGGGCGGCCTGGCCGTGTTCCACAGCAACGACATCATGCCCACCAGCGCGGACGGCACCATGCCCTTCAAGCAGGCCGCGGACATCTTCCACCTCACGGGCATCGACCAGGAGGAGACCATCCTGCTCCTCTTCCCCGACGCGGTGGACCCGAAGGACCGGGAGATCCTCTTCGTGCGCGAGACCAATGAGCACATCGCCATCTGGGAGGGCGCCAAGTTCACCCCGCAGCAGGCCCGTGAGCTCAGCGGCATCGCCACCGTGCTGTGGACCAGTGCCTATGAGGCCACGATCAAGCGGCTGGTGCCCCAGGCGGAGCTGCTCTACCTGAACAGCAACGAACACCTGCGCCAGAGCAACGAGGTGGAGACGCGCGAGGAGCGCATGAACAAGCGGCTCATGGCCCAGTACCCGCTGCACGGCGTGCGCCGCAGTGCGCCCATCATGCATCGGGTGCGCAGCCGCAAAACGCGCGAGGAGGTGGAGCAGATCGCCCGCGCCATCACCATCACGGGAAAAGCATTCCGGCGCGTGCTGGGCTTTGTGCGGCCCGGCGTGAAGGAGTACGAGATCGAGGCCGAGATCACCCACGAGTTCCTCCGCAACGGCTCACGCGGCCATGCCTACACGCCCATCATCGGCAGCGGCTTCAACGCCTGCGTGCTGCATTACATCACCAACGACCAGGTGTGCCAGGACGGCGATGTGCTGCTGATGGACTTCGGTTGTGAGTACGGGGGCTATGCCAGCGACCTCACCCGCAGCATCCCGGTGAACGGCAGGTTCACACCCCGCCAACGCCAGGTGTACGATGCGGTGCTGCGTGTTCAGCGCGAGGCCACCCAGTTGTTGCGCCCCGGCACCATGCTGGCGGACTACCACCGGGAGGTGGGCCGCATCATGGAGAGCGAGCTCATCGGTCTGGGTCTGCTGAACAAGCACGAGGTGGCGAAGCAGGACCCCGAGCGCCCGCTGTACAAGCGATACTTCATGCACGGCACCAGCCACTTCCTGGGCCTGGACGTGCACGATGTGGGCCTGTGGCACGAGCCCATCGCAGAGGACATGGTCTTCACCGTGGAGCCCGGCATCTACATCCCCGAGGAGAAGCTGGGGATCCGCCTGGAGAACAACATCGTGGTGGGCCGCGACGGCAACACCGACCTCTTTGCGGAGATCCCCATCGATGCGGAGGAGATCGAGGCGCTGATGGCCGCTGCCCGCAAGCATCAGCCGGCGTAGGTCCGGCTCCCAACACGCGGAGGCCCGCACCACGTTCGCGTGGGCGGGCCTCCGTGCTGGTGTGCGGGGGTGCGCGGGCCGGTCAGGCCACGCGGTTCAGGTAGATGGGCTTCACGGTGGAGATCTCCCCGTCGAGCACCATCAGGAAGTACTCCTCGCCGTCCAGGTCGGTGATGCGCACCCGGGTCACCGGGCCATGCACCTCGCCGGACTTGACGATGCGACCATGCCGGTCGCATATGTCGAACAGGGCATCCTCGGTGCCCGGTTCATAGTCGAACATCAACAGGCGCTCGATCTGATCGATGCGCACACGGATCTCATGAGTGGCTTGGGAACGGTCGCCTCCTTCGGGTCGCATGGCCCCTTGTACGCGGCCCACCCGGCCGGGTTGCACCCCGGAAAGGACGAAGGGTCCGGTCCATTCGGTCGGACCGGACCCTCGCCACAATGAGGGGCGCTGCATGCGGGCCGGATGACTCTCCCTTTCACCGGCACGTGCGGTGCGTTCCCAGCGGGAATCTACCCCGCCCCCCCCGCGTTCCAGATGATGTACGAGCAACGGTAGGCCCGCTTCAGGATGCGGAACCGTTCGTCCCACGCCCGTCCCGCCTTCAGCCCTGTGGGACGGTCCGTTCGTTGGACCGGACGCCGCGTTCATCGCGCCGCCCATACCGGGGCCGAGGCTTCCGCCTATCTTTTCCCTCACAAAAACCACCACGCATGTCCCTTCGCATACTGATCGTGGATGATGAGGCCGATGCCCGTGAGAACCTGCGCTTCATGCTGGGGGAACATTGCCCTGAGGTGGAGGTCGTGGCCATGGCCGCCAATGCCCAGGAAGCACGGGAAATGATCGCCGCGCACCAGCCCAATGGTCTGCTGCTCGACATCAAGATGCCCGGCGAGGATGGCTTCCAGCTGTTGGCTTCCGTGGCCGACCTGGACCTGCCGGTGGTCTTCACCACGGCCTATGACGAGTTCGCGCTGCGCGCCTTCAAGGAGAACGCGCTGGACTACCTGGAGAAGCCCATCGACCCGGATGAGCTGCGGCGTGCCGTGGGCAAGTTGGTGCGCCGCGCCGGTGAGCTGGGCAGCGGCCCGCCCGCCGCATCGGCCATGGCGGTGTTGATGCGCGACCCCTCATCGCCGTTGCATTCCCGCCTGGCCATCCCCGGGCGCGAAGGTTTCACCCTGTTGAAGCAGGAGGACGTGCTCTACCTGGAGGCCAACGACAGCTACACCACCGTGCACCTGGTGAACGGCAAACGCTCGCTCAGCAGCAAGCATATCCGCGTGTTCGAGAACAACCTCGATCCCAAGTCGTTCTTCCGCGTGCACAAATCGTACATCATCAACCTGGCGCATCTGGCCGGCTTCAACCGGGCCGAGGGCAATATGGCCGTGCTGGACAACGGCACCATGATCCCCGTGTCGCGGCGCCGGCTCACCGAGTTCCTCGGGCTCATCAACACTTTCTGATGCGTTCGGTACGGCGGTGCCCATGGGCCGCGGCCCTGGTCATGGCGGTATGCCTGACCGTGCCCGCCCGGGCCCAGCAGTACAGCTTCCTGCAGTTCACCCCGCGCAATGGGCTGGCCCAGAGCCAGGTACGGGCCATCGCGCAGGACGCCGACGGCTTCCTGTGGGTGGGCACACTGGGGGGCATCAGCCGATACGACGGGCATTCGTTCCGTACGCTGGCCTTGCAGGAAGGCCTGCCCGATGCCCACGTCACCGCCCTGGCCAACGGGGGGCAGGGCCACCTGTGGGTGGGTGCAGGGGGCGGGCTGCTGCGTGTGGTGGGCGACCGGCTGATCGCCGAGACCATGCCCGCCAATGCCACCGGCGCGCGCATCCAGAGCCTGGCCGTGGGCCATTCAGGCGAACTCTACATCGGCACCGATGGCGACGGCCTCTTCCTGCGCGACAGCACGGGCGTGCATGCCCACCCCGGCTATCCCGTGGACACGGCCACGCATGTTCGTTGCGTACTGGCCCTGCGCGACGGCCGGCTGCTCGTGGGCCTGCGCAACGGTCTGCTGCTGCGCGACCACGACCAGCGCTTCCGCTCCGTGCCTCTGGGTAATGATCCGCGGCGGGCCATCAGCGCCCTGGCCGAAGGGCCGGACGGCAGCTGGTGGGTGGGCACGTTCCAGGATGGCCTCTTCCAAGTGGGTGACGAGGGCGTGATCGCCGTGTTCGACGAGGAGACCAACCTCCTGCAGAACACCGTGCGCTGCCTGCTTTGGGACGACCAGGGGCGCCTGTGGATCGGGACGAGGCTGGGGCTGAACCTGTGGGACAACGAGCGCATGCGCGTGTTCACCGTGCACCAAGGCATGCCCAACGAGAACGTGTGGTGCGCCCTGCAGGACAACGAGGGCAACATCTGGTTCGGAACGGACGGCGGTGGTCTGCTCAAGTACTTGGGTGACCGCTTCATCACGTTCACCGGGCGCGATGGGCTGTGCAGCGACCTGGTGATGGACATCATCGCCGACCACCGTGGCGACCTGTGGCTGGGCACCTACGATCTGGGCGTGTGCCGATTGGACGCCATGGCCATGATCACCACCATCGACGGCCTACCCAACAACACGGTCTGGTGCGGGCTGATGACGCGCGACAGCGCCCTGTGGTTCGGCACCAGCGACGGCCTGGCCAAGGTGCGCAACGGCGTGGTGCAGCGGCTGCCGGCCGCCGCCACCCTCTCCGGCCGCCGGGTGTTCTCCCTGTACGAGGATGGAACAGGGAACATCTGGGCGGGGACGCGGAACGGGCTCTCACGCCTCTCGCCCGACGGCACCGTGGAGCATTTCGCCGCGGGTGCCGAAGGGCCGGGCCGGTCCGTGCGCGCGATCGTCTCGCCTCGGCCCGGCCGACTGCTGATGGCCACCGAGCAGGGTATCAGCGAGTACGGCCCCGATGGCTTCCGCACATGGACCACGGCGCACGGCGTCAGCGACAACAACGTGCAATGCCTCACCATCGACGCCGCGGGGCGCCTCTGGGCCGGCACCAACAACGGGCTCACCTGCCGGATGGACGGCACGTTCCGCACCATCCGGTTGGGCGCCGACCTGGGTTCCAACCAGGTGATGTTCCTGATCGCCGGACCCCATGGCGAGATGTGGGCGGGCACCAACAACGGCTTGGTCCGTTTCCATCCCGACAGCCTGCTGGACGACCCCCTGGCCTTCCAACGCATCGGCGTGAACGAGGGCCTGCGCAGCCTGGAGTTCAACCTCAATGCCTGCTTCATGGACCCGCGCGGGCGCCTCTTCCTGGGCAGCGCGGGTGGCATGGTCTTCCACGACGCCTTCCGCCACGCCACGCTCCCCACACCGCCCGCGCCCAAGGTCCTCATCAGCCGGGTGCGTTCCTTCCTGCAGGAAACCGACTGGAGCGGGCGCGCGAAAGGCCTCGATGCACGCGGCCTGCCCGTGGACCTGCGCCTGGACCACCGCCGTCACTACCTCACGTTCGACTACACCGGCATCAGCCTCACCGACCCGGAGAAAGTGGTGTACCGCTATCGTCTGGTGGGCCTGGACGAGGACTGGCTGCCGCCCACGCACGACCGCTACGCCAGCTTCAGCAACCTGCCCCACGGTGATTACACCTTCGAGGTGGCCGCCGCGCTGGGCAATGGCCCCTGGAGCGAACCGGCCTCCTTCAGCTTCCGCATCGAACCGCCCGTCTGGTCGCGCTGGTGGTTCGTCCTGCTGGTGCTGGCCCTGGTGGCCGGCTTGATCATGGTCCTCGCCCGCATCCGCGATCAGCGCCGCGCCCGCGCCGAACACACCCGCCAGCTCATGCTCCGCTCGCGCATGCTGCAGATGGAGCAGCAGGCCCTCAATGCCAACATGAACCGCCACTTCGTGTTCAACGCGCTGAACAGCATCCAGTACCACATCAACCGGCAGGACCGTGAGTCGGCCAACCGCTACCTCACCAGCTTCGCCAAGCTCATCCGCCGGAACCTCGACGCGAGCCAGAGCGACACCACCTCACTGGCCGAAGAACTGGAACGCCTGGAACTCTACCTCGTGCTGGAGCGCATGCGGTTCAAGGACCGCCTTCAGTACCGCATCCAGGTGGATCCCACGGTGGACACCCGTGCCGTGCGGCTGCCGGCCATGATGCTGCAGCCCTACGTGGAGAACAGCATCTGGCACGGTATCCTGCCCATGGACCGCCCCGGTCTGGTGGAGGTGGTGGTGACCAACAGCCCCGATGGCCATGTGGAGGTGCGCATCGAGGACGATGGCGTGGGCATGGAGCACAGTCGCCGCGATCGTGAGCGCCGGGAGGCCGACCACATCTCGCGGGGGATCGAGATCACCAAGGGGCGGGCCGATGTGCTGCGCCGACTGTCGATGATGGACATCGGGATCCAAGGGCCCCAGCCCCACCCGAGGGGCCGCGGCACCTTGGTGGTGGTCACCCTGCCGCGCTTCGCCGCCGGCAGCCCCGAGGCGTAGCGTTTGGGATCCGCAGGACGATCCATTATATTTGGGCTATGTTCTCCCACGTACGTCATCCAGGCCTCGGGGCCATGCTCGTGCTGGCCCTCGTGTTGTTCACCGGTTGCGCCAAGGAAGAGCCTTTGGCTCCCGCAGCGCTGGCCACAGAGATCAATGCACCCAGCCTGCGCCAGACCAACGGCTGCGGCTCGTCCCATGCCACCGAGGAGCTGCCCGGCATCGCCATCGGTGACGATGGGGACGACATCGGGGACAGCCGCAAACGCAAGCACTGATCGCAGCGGGCCGCGGCCCGTGCACCCATCCGAACGCCCGGCAGCACCGGGCGTTCGTCATTCCCGGGGTCCTTCCTCCGCCTGGGCGGTCGGGTCCGCAGGTGCGCGGAAGGCGTTCCAGCCCTGTGCCTCCAGGGCATGCGTTCCTCCCGCCTTGTCCACCAGCACACAGCCGAACTCCGCCGAGGTGATGTAGCCTACCACGGTCAGGTTCGGGTTGCCCTTGATCTTCTCGTAGTCCGCTTGCCGGATGGTGAAGAGCAGCTCATAGTCCTCACCGCCGTTCATGGCGCACGTGGTGGGGTCCAGGCCGAAGTCGCGGGCGGTGGAATAGGTCGAGGGGTCGATGGGCAGCTTGTCATCGTGGATGGCGATACCCGTGCCTGAACTGTGCGCCAGATGCAGGGCTTCGCTGGCCAACCCATCGCTGATGTCGATCATGCTGGTGGGCTGCACCTCCAGCTTCTCCAACAGCTCGATGATGTCGCGCCGCGCCTCGGGCTTGAGTTGTCGCTCCAGGATGTAGTCGTGCCCGGCGAGGTCGGGTTGGGCGCCCGTTTCTCGGAACACAGCCTTTTCCCGCTCCAGCACCTGCAGGCCCATGTACGCACCGCCGAGGTCGCCGCTCACCACCACCAAGTCGTGCTCGCGAGCGCCGTTGCGGTACACGATCTTCTCCGGTGATGCGGCGCCGATGGCCGTGATGGCGATCACCAAGCCGCTCAGGCTCGAGCAGGTGTCACCGCCCACCAGGTCGACGCCGTAGTTCGCGCAGGCCAGTTCGATGCCCGCGTAGAGTTCGTCCACGGCTTCCACGGAGAACCGGTTGCTCAGGCCCAGTGACACGGTGATCTGCCGGGGCCGCGCGTTCATGGCGTACACATCGCTGAGGTTCACCACCACGGCCTTGTAGCCCAGGTGCTTCAGAGGCACGTAGCTCAGGTCGAAATGGATGCCCTCCAGCAGCATGTCCGTGGTCACCACCTGGTGCATGCTGTCCGTGCCGATCACGGCGGCATCATCACCGATTCCTTTCACGGAGGAGGGGTTCCGCAGCTCAACCCGGGATCTGATCCGGTCGATCAGGCCGAACTCGCCCAGGGTGGCGAGCTCTGTGCGCGTGGGGGATCCGAACATGGGGCAAAGTTCGTCATCGCGGATCGATGCCCTTTTATCCGCGCCCGGCGCCGCCCGCACGTGATCATGGGGCCGTTTTCCCAAGTGGACCGTGGAAACGATCCCGGCAGCTGCATGCGTTCGCGCGGCCATGCTGCGTTCCTTGCGACATGCGAGGAATGAAGGGCCGGTGGTGGATCGCCCTGGCGGCATTGGGGGCGATGGGGTTGGGCTATGTGATGGTGGGTGTGGATGTGCGGCCCCATGTGGAGTACGTGGAGGACCCGCCGCCCCCGGACGAGGACACGATCCCGCTGCCGCCCCAGGCCTACGGCATTCCGCTGCAGGGCTTCGTGATGGAGACGGGCGTGGTGCGCAACGGGGACACGTTCGGCGCCATGCTGGCCGCGCACGGGGTGCCCACCGCCGTGGCGCATTCCCTGGCCCAGAAAGGAGTGGACCAGTTCGATGTGCGTCGCATGCGCAGCGGCCATCCTTACGCATTCATCTTCACCGACGACGAGGCGCGCACGCCCAGCTATTTCGTGTATGAGACCGGCCCGGTGGAGTATGTGGTCTTCGGACTGGATCCCGACAGCCTCACGGTACGCACGGGACGGCGGCCGGTCCATACCACCGAACATGTGGTGACCGTGGCGGTGAACGGTGCCTTGTACAACGACATGCAGCGTGCCGGCGCCGACCCCATGCTCGCCCTGCAGCTGGCCGAGGTCTTCGCCTGGACCGTCGACTTCCACCGCATCCAGCGCGGCGATGTGTTCTCCGTGGTGTTCACCCAGCAGGAGGTGGACGGCCGGTCGATCGGCATGCCGCAGGTGCTGGCCGCGCGCTACGTGAGCGAGGGCCGGGTGCTGAACGCCTACCGCTTCGAGCAGGAGGATGGCGCGCAATACTTCGACGAGGAGGGCAACAGCTTGCGCAAGGCCTTCCTGAAGGCGCCGGTGAAGTACAGCCGCATCTCGTCCGGCTTCAGTGCGCGGCGTCTGCATCCGGTGCAGAAGGTGATGAAGGCGCACCTGGGCACGGACTACGCCGCCCCTTACGGCACGCCCATCATCGCGGTGGGCGATGGGGTGGTGGAAAAGGCCGGCTTCACCAGTGGCAACGGCAACTTCGTGAAGATCCGCCACAACGCCACATACAGCACGCAGTACCTGCACATGCGCAAGATCCTGGCGAAGCAGGGCCAGCGCGTGCGCCAGGGGGATGTGATCGGTGAGGTGGGCAGCACGGGCCTCGCCACCGGTCCGCACGTGTGCTTCCGCTTCTGGAAGAACGGGGTGCAGGTGGACCACCGTCGCGAGGAGTTCCCCAGCGCAGAGCCCGTCCCGGAGGCCCGGCGCGCCGACTTCGACAGGCTGCGCACGGAAATGTCCCGGAAGCTGGCCGGGGCGGAGGCGCCGCCCATGCCGCGCTGAGCAGGTGCCGCTGCATACCTTGCGGTGTCACGCACACCATGAGGAAGCTCATCGCCCCCGCCTTCGTACTCGCCGCACTGGCCTTTGGCTGCAAGAAGGAAGATCCCGCACCGCCCGCCGTGGGTGCTGGTGGCGGCGGAACAGGTGGCCCCGGCCCCTTCGTGATGGACATCAACGGCCCGTTCGGCATCCAGCTGGTGATCGACGGGGACACGGTGACGTACGTGAGCGGCGGTGCCCTGGTGCACAGTTACGCCCTGCACGATGTGGGGGGGGCGCCGTCCACCGGCCGGGATTACACTGCAGGGATCGTAGGGGGCGACAACTCCGAGTTCATCGCGTCCGTGCGCTCGGGCACGCTGCCCACCACCCCGGGGGTGCCCGTGTGGTCCGATGAGTTCCAAGAGTTCTTCGGGACCGGTGCACGTGTGGTGGGCCCGCCTTCCACGCAATACAAGTGGGTGTCGATCATGCACCGCGATGTGCAGGGTGTGGAATGGAGCACCCAGTGCGGCAGCACGGCCCAGCCCGGTGCGAGCTTCGTGATCGAGGAGATGCAGCCGGAGGCCGATGAGAAGGGCAACTTCGTACGGATCAAGGCCCACTTCAACTGCACCCTGTACAACTGCCAGACCGGTGCTTCGGCCACGGTGACCGACGGCCGGATGGTGCTGCTGGTGGGCGACTTCTGAGCGCTCACTCCGGCCACAGGCGTGTGGTCTGCGTGGACCGGCTGCGCATGCCCGGTGCGGTGAAGCGCACCTCCTCCGTGATGTGGACGATCCATCCGATCGCCAGGTCGAAGGTGAAGACGCGCTCCTCCTGCATGTCCACCTGGTCGGGCGCCAACTCCACACCGGCGTATCGGTCGCGCATGGCGCGGGCCAGCTCGGCGCGGTCGTAGGTCTGGGCCACCCGCCCCACCAGGCGTTCCGGGGCGCGTTCCACGGTGCCCACCTCCACCCAGCCTGTCACGGGCATGCCTCCGGAGCCCATGGGCCCATCGTCGTACACCACCTCGGAATGTTGGGTGCCGGTCGCGGGAAAGGCCACGCCATGGCCCATGAACAGCAGGTTCAACGTGTTCACCTGCATGTCCACCAGGTCCTCCAAACGCGCCCGCACCAACGAGTCCACGCCCATGTCCAGCAGGTACATCAGGTCGGCATCGGGCAGTGAACGGAAGGCGTTCTGCATGGCCCGGGCCATGTCGTCCATCAATCCGTCGGGGTCGTCCATGGCCATCACCATGCCCTGTGGCGACACCCGGTAGCTAACGGGAAGGGCCATCACCGCCTGGTAGAGCGCGTGCAGGCGCCGCAGAAGGGTGTCCGTCCGGGCATCCTGTGGGGCGTCTTCGGCATGCATCGGCAACGGGTCGGGGGTGCCGCGGTAGGTGATCACGAAGTGCTCGGCGGTGCGCTTGTCCACGGTGAGCGTGCCGGCCAGGGTGGCGGTGCTGACCACATCGGTGGTGTCATCGGCATGCAGCTCCACGGTGCGCTGCACGGTGAACCCGACCTTCTGGCCCACTTTCCAGCCGGGAGGGATGGCGGTGGGTCCCTGCGCCCGACCCGCGATCGGCAAGCTCAACGCCAGCAATAGGGTGAAGGCCCACCAGGTGCCGGTGCGGTGCCTCATTCCAGCACCGGTTCCACCCAGTCGCCGTGGCTGCGGATCAGCTCGATGAGCTCGTCCACCGCACGTTCGCTGGGCACGTTGCGCTTCACCACCTCCTTCTCCTTGTAGAGGGTGATCACGCCGGGGCCCGTGCCCACGTAGCCGTAATCGGCATCGGCCATCTCGCCCGGGCCGTTCACGATGCAGCCCATGATGCCGATCTTGATGCCTTTGAGGTGGCTGGTGCGCGCCCGGATCTTCGCCGTGGTCTCCTGCAGATCGAATAGCGTGCGGCCGCAGCTCGGACAGCTGATGTACTCGGTCTTGCTGGTGCGTGTGCGGGTGGCCTGCAGGATGCCGAAGGCCGTGCGGCACACGAGGTCTTCGCGACCGGCCTGCTCGTCGGCGATGAAAATGCCGTCCCCAAGCCCATCGATGAACAGCGGACCGAGGTCGGCGCTGCTTTGCAGGACCAGCGCATCGTTCGGTCCATCGTACGCCCGACCGATGATCACCGGCACGGGGCAGTCGTGGCGCATCAGCTCCATCACCAGGCGGCGCTGCTCGGCCATGCCGTGGGTATTGTACGTGTCGATCAGCAGCACCGCAGTGGGATCGTCTTTCAGCTGTGCGATGAACGCATCGTCCAGGTCCTTCAGCCGGGCATGGATGATGTTCAGTTGGGGATGGCGCTCGGCACCTGCGCGGTACTGCGCGGCCGTGTGCTGCGGGTAATGGCGTGCCTTGTGCTTGTTGGTGAGCCAGGTGGCGTGCTCCTGCACGATGCCGAGCGTGCCGGGGATCTGGAAGTCGATCGTGTGCCGGCCGATGAAGGCGTAGTCGCAGGCCTGGTCAGTGATGTTCCACTTGTCCAGCGGCACACTGTAGCGGTAGCCCCAGGGGAAGAGCGTGGCGGGCGTGATATGCGCGCGACCGCTCAGGTCGGCCATCACCACGGGCACGTGGCGCGCACCGATGTTGAGCACTTCGCGCGTGTGGCGGCGCGCATGGCTGAACGGATCGTACGGCGGCGCGTCGATCGCGGGGATGGGATCATGCGGGGCACGCGTGGTGTAGCGGTCCACCAACGCGCGGGCCACGGGGATCTCGGCCTCGGGCTCTTCGGTGAGCGAAACGCGTACGGTATCGCCGATGCCATCCTCCAGCAACGCACCGATCCCCGCAGCGCTCTTCACCCGGCCATCCTCGCCATCGCCGGCCTCGGTCACGCCCAGGTGCAGCGGGTAGTCCCAGCCCAGCTCCATCATGCGGTGCACCAGCAGACGGTAGGCCTGCACCATCACCTGCACGTTGCTGGCCTTCATGCTCAGCACCACGTCGTGATAGTTCTCATCGCGGCAGATGCGCAGGAACTCGAAGGCGCTCTCCACCATGCCCAGCGGTGTGTCGCCGTAGCGGTTCAGGATGCGGTCGCTGAGGCTGCCGTGGTTGGTGCCGATGCGCATGGCGGTGCCGTGCGCTTTGCAGATGCGCACCAGCGGGGTGAAGCGCTCCCGGATGCGCGCGAGCTCGGCCTCGTACTCGGCATCGGTGTACTCGCGCACGTCGAACTTCTTCTTGTCGGCGTAGTTGCCGGGGTTCACGCGCACCTTCTCCACGATGCGCGCGGCGATCTCGGCGGCGTTGGGCGTGAAGTGGATGTCGGCCACCAGGGGCGTGTCGAAGCCCGCGGCGCGCAGCTGCTGTTTGATCGCGGCGAGGTTCTCCGCCTCCTTGCGGCTCGGTGCGGTGATGCGCACCAACTCGCAGCCGGCCTCGATCATGCGGATGCTCTGGGCCACGGTGGCGGCGGTATCCATCGTGTCCGTGGTGGTCATGCTCTGCACCCGGATCGGGTTGTGGCCGCCGATGCCGATGTTGCCGATGCGGACCTCGCGCGTGCGCCAGCGTGCGTAGCGCGTGAGCGAGGGGCAGTAGGAGAGCGGGAGCACGATGGTGGACATCGGAGGCGCGAAGTTACCGGGAGCGCCCTTCGACCGGCAGGGTCGTCGGTGCATGGGAGGTGCCGTCCTCGAAGGACCAGCCTGCGGACTCCACGATGGCCCGCACCACGGGCACCAATTCCCGCTCGCGTTCCCGTGCCGCTTCGAACAGTCCGCTCTGCGGCAGCTTTGCGGTGATGTGGTCGCGGGCCATACCCTGCAGGCGGGTGTGGTCGGAGGCGGTGAAGGGATTGAACGTGCCGGAGCGTAGGTCGAAGTAGCGCACCTGGTGGTCCAGCGCCAGCAGGCGGGGCTCGCCCAGGCCGGTGAACCGCACGGTGCGGCGCTCCTCGTCGAATACCAGACCAGCCCCTTCCAGATCATGGCCCACCGAGGCCCGCGCATGCACCAGCAGGATCGCCTGCTTGCGGTTCCACGGGAAGTCGCGCGTCCACTCGAACCAAGCCGCGTTGCTGTCGCTGTAGGTGAGTGTTTCGCTGAATTCGCCCTCCACGGTGACCAGTTTCAACACCGGCCGGATGCGCTCGAGCAGGACCGTGCTCTCCACCTGGGGTGTGGGATCGGCGGGCTGACGGTACCAGGCGCGGGTGAGGAGGAACACCGCCAGGCAGAGAGCCACCATGAGGATGATGCGGAGGAGGGGACGCATGGAGGATGCAAAGATCGGCCGTGATCGGCGGTGCCGGCGCCGGGCGGCCACCTGCGCGATCGGGCTTACCTTGCGCACCATGCTGGCGCGTGTGTTCCCTGCGCTCCTGTTGCTGATGGGGGCCTGCAGCAAGGTCCCGGAAATGCGGATCCCGCCACCCGATCGACCGGTCCGCCTCGCCGGTGAAGGGGTCCACGATCTGGGCGCCCTGCTCGGTGCAAAGGCCACTCTCCTGGTCTCCCTCGATCCCGAATGCCCGGTGACCCGATTGTACGCGCCGGTGCTCGACAGCCTGGCGCGCGTGCTGGTCGACGAGGGCATGGCGATGGTCGGGTTCCATCCTTCACCGTTCACCTCCGATGAGGCCGTGGCCGCCTTCCGGCAGCAGGTGTTGCCGGCGCTGCCCCATGTGGTCGACACCGATTGCGACCTGGCCTCCGCACTGGGCTGTCGCGTGATGCCCGAGGTGTTCCTGTTCGATGCGCAAGGGCGCCTGCGCTACCGGGGTGCGATCGACGACCGGGTGGCCCGCGCAGGACGCAAGAAGCCCTTCCCCACGCGCCACCATCTGGCCGAGGCGCTCGATGCGGTGCGGGGCGGACGGCCCGTGGCCGAGGCCCATGTGCCGGCGAAGGGATGTGTGGTGGAATGTGACCGGACATGGGAAGTTGCCGTGCCTTGATCGTGCGGGTGGTCGTGCTGTGGGCGTTGGCCGGTTGTGGCCCGCCTCCCGCTGACCATGCCGCCGCCGTGGATTGGCCGGACACGGTGACCTTCGCCGCGCACATCGCACCGATCGTGCATACGCATTGCACGCCGTGCCACCGACCGGGGCACGCCGGGCCTTTCCCGCTGATCACCTACCCGGATGTGCGCCGCCGGGCCCGCATGGTGCGGTACATGACCGAGCACCGGTACATGCCACCCTGGCCCGCCGACACCGCCTACTCGCGTTTCCTCGGCGAGCGCGTGCTCAACGCCCGGCAGATCGGCCTGATCGCCCGCTGGGTGGACCAAGGCATGCTCCCCGGCGATCTCCAGACCATTCCCGCCCCGGACGAACTGCTGGCCAAGCCATCACCCGGTGAGGAGCCCGACGCGGTGGTCTGGATGCCCGACACGTTCCACATCCCCGGCGATGACCGCGATCGTTTCGTGATCACCAAGGCGCCGTTCGAGCTGGAACGCGACACTTTCCTGCGGGCGGTGGCCTTCATCCCCGGCAACCAGCGCGCCGTGCACCACATGAACGCGGCCATGGTGAACTACGCCCGCGGCGCCCGGAGCGATGTGGTCGCGGGCTTCGCGTACATCGATGCCGATCGTACGAACACGCCCGATGCGTACATGGCGCTCGGCCTGCAGAACGATGATGGAAGCTGGCCCGCCCTCACGCCCAACGTCGTGAACCACCTGCCCGGCATGCATCCCATGCTGCTGCCCGAGGGTATCGGGGGCTACCGCATCGCGCAGAAAGGTGCGTTCCTGATGAACACCATCCACTACGGGCCGTCGCCGGTGGACACGTTCGATCGCTCGCGGTTCCACCTGTGGTTCATGGACCGCCGACCCGAACGCCCCATGCACGAGATCCAGATCGGCACGAGGGGCCTCACGCCCGTGGAGCCCGAGCTGGTGATCCCGCCCGACACGGTGATGACCTTCACCAGCCGCTTCACGCTGCCCGCCGCGATCAGCGTGGTGAGCGTCAACCCCCACATGCATCTGCTGGGCCGTTCTTTCCTGGCCTATGCGGTGACCCCCACCCACGACACCATCCCCCTGATCCGCATCAACGACTGGGACTTCCGCTGGCAGTACACCTATACCTTCCGCCATCTGCTGCCCATCCCGGCCGGCTCCACCATCCACGTGTTCGGCACGTTCGACAACACCCGCCACAACCCGAACAACCCGTTCGATCCGCCGCGCACCGCCTTTGCCCCCCGTACGGGCCATATGCGCACCACCGACGAAATGTTCCAGTTCTTCGTGAACTTCCTGGACTTCCGCCCCGGCGACGACACCATCAGCCTTGCGCCAGCGGGTCGGGGGCGATAGCGGCGTTGCGCAGCTGGCGTTCCTGCCACCACGCGTTGCCGTACAGGCAGATCAGGATCAGTGCGATGCCCGCGTACGAACCGGGGTCCAGATGCTCATCACGGCCCCAGATCAGCAGGGCGATGAGGATGGTGTACACCGGTTCCAGGTTCACCGCCAGCATCACCGTGAAGGGCGAGAGCTGCCGCATCACCGCGATGCCGGCCACAAAGGCGAAGCTGGTGCACACCAGGCCCAGCAGCAGATGCCAGATGATGTCGTCCGTGGGCATGTGCCACAGGGGTGGGGGAAGCCCTTCAGTGGCCAGCAGCACCAGGCCCACCACGGTGCCGGCGCCCACCATCTCGTAAAAGCCGATCCGCAGGGCATTGTCCCGCTGCACCAGCACACCGTTCACCACGTTGAACCAGGCACTCAACAGCGCGCTAAGCGTGCCGATGACGATGCCCATGCGGTACTCCGTCTCCAATCCGAAGATCATGAGCAGCGCGGCGATCACCACCACGCCCAGGCCCACCTCATGTGCGCGCACACGGCGCTTGAACCAGAAGGGTTCCAGCAGGGCGGTGAAGACGGTGGAGGTGGAGAGACAGGCTGCGGCGATGCCCGCGGTGCTGATCTTGATGGCGTGGTAGAACGTGTACCAGTGCGCGGCGATGAGCACGCTGGTGAGCAGGTACTGCAGCACGCCCGGGCCGCGTGGGTCCAATGAGCGGCGCATCCACAGCGCCACCACCACCAGGCCCGCCGCCGCGATCCACGTGCGCACGTACACCAGTGGCAGTGCGGCCTGGTCGATCAGCTTGCCGAGGATGCCCGTCCAACCCCAGATGAAGATGGTGACGTGCAGGAGCACCAGGGCATGGCGGCGGGTACGCATGGCCGGATGAACGCAAGGTATCGTGAATGCGGCCGCTATTGGATGGCGGCCAGCCGGGCCCGCAGCTCCTCCACCAAGGCCTCCTGCCGCTCGATCCGCACGGCCATGTCGCCTTGGGCCTTGCGGTTGCGCTCCATGTTGCGGACCAGCGCTTCGGCCCGGTCCTGTGCGGTGCGCGCATTCCTTTCCGCCGTGGTCAGTTTGGCCCGGAGCTTCTGCAGCTCCTTCTCCAGGGTGCGCAGTTTCTCCTGGTCGGCCGGGTCCACGGAGGTGCCCATCTGCGCGCGGAAGGCGTCCAGCTCGGCCTGCTTGGCCCCCACCGCCGTGCGCCCCTCGGCCTGCTCCGCGCGGGCCAGGGAGTCCTTCTCCAGTTGGCGTGTCTGCTGGGCGGCGGCCCGCTCATGATCGCGCTGCAGGGTGCTCAGGTCGCGGCGTTGCTGCGCCAGCAGGCGTTCGGCCGTGGTCAGCTCACTGCGGGCCAGCGACAGCCGAAGTGCCCGGGTATGTTCGCGGACATAGGCGCGTGCCGCTTCCACCTGTTCCGGCGCAGAGCCGGGGCCCACGTAACCGTCCGTGGTGTGGAAGGCCACGTGGCAGGTCACCACGCCGCTGCCTTTCTGGGTCACGGCCTTGATCAGCACCTGCATGGTGTCCGGACTGATGGCCGGCAGCAGGGCGGTGCGCGCCAGGAGCTCACGACGGCCCTCCACCTTGCGGCTCACACCTTTCAGCACACTGCGCCAATGGTCCTCCACGGCGCTGGTGCGTTCGGTGTGGAGTGTGGTGGCGAAGGTGGGATGCACGCCGTTGCTGAAGGCGTACGACGAGACCTCCACCTGGGTGGGTTGCGCGCGCAGCAGCACACCGGCCAGGGCCAGCATGCCGGTCAACACGGTCCTGCGCACAGCGGCGGTCATGGCTCGTCGGCCACTTTGCTCACCCCACCGCTCACCACGAACTTCATCACGTCGGCCGAGTTGGCGTTGAGCGGGGTGATGTTCTCCACCGGCACGATCAGCAGGTTGCCGCTCCAGTTGAATGCGTGGGGCAGGTACACGCCCACCATGCCGCCGGGTATGCCGATGTGGGTGAGGTCGTCCTCGGTGATGAAGCCCACCTTCATCGCATCGGAGGTGCGGTCGAGCTTTACGAGCACGGGCCGGTCGAAGCGGCGCTTTTTGCCCACCATGGCCTCCATGAGGTCCTTTACGGCACCGTACAGGGTCTTGAGGAAGGGTACTTTTTGCAGGAGCTCATCGCCCAGCTCCAGGAAGGGCTGGAACAGATAGCTGCTCGCCAGCCAGCCGGCCACGGTGATGATGGTGAGCAGCAGCAGCAAGCCCAGTCCCGGGACCTCCACCTCGATGATGCCGTCCAGGAAGGACAGCGCCTGCCAGCCGGCCCAGCCGATCACCGTCACGGGCACCAGCAGCAGGAGCCCGCGGAAAAAATAGCCGAGAATGATCCGACCGAAGGTGGGTGGGCGCATGGAATGACAAATGTAGCGGGCGGAGATCGCCGCTCACGGCAGCAGGGCGTAGAGCACGGGGCGGCTCGGGGCGGCATCGTTCATCAGGTGGGGCAGTTGCAGCTCCAGCAGGTATTCGCCGTCGCGCACCGCCGGCGGCACATGGACCAGTTCGGTGATGGTGCGTTCGCGGTCCACCGTGCGGGGGAAGTCCCAGAAGGCGTGGTGGGCCGCCAGCGCGCCGCCGTCCTCCTCGCGGTCCACACTGGGCAGGTCCAGCAGCAGGTGCCGCACGCCGATGCTGCGCAACCACGCGCAGGCCGTGGCTTCCATATAGGGTGGGTTGGTGCCGCTCCAGTCGTGCGTGCTGCGGTCGGTGTGGGGCAGGGTGCGGATCACCAGCGCTTCGGGAGGGGTATCGGCCACCGTGTTGCGCAATGCCTCCAGGGTGATGACGGCATCGGTGCGGCCGTCGGCGCTGCGGCGTTCCTGCGGGCGCACGCTCACCACCTGGGCGATGAAGAAGTAGCGCTTCAGCTGATCGCCCACCGGGTGCACCTCCGGGGCGATGTGGCCCACGCTCTCCGTGTGGGTGCCGTGGCCGTGTGGGTTGATGAGGACGTTGCGGAAGTTCACCGGGGCGCCGGCCGTCACGGCATAGGTGCGTCCGCCTGCCTGCACCGGTTCCATGCGTACGGGATCGACCCACCAGGCCCGCAACTGATCGGGGCCATCGTGCAGGGCATGCGAGAGGTCGATGGGCCGCGCCAGGTCCACCCGGAAACGGCGGTTGTGATGGGTGATCTCAGCGATCATCGGCGGTGACGAACAGGGCGGCGGCGATGCGGTCCGCGAAGTGCCGCCCCGCCTTGGTCAAAGCTAACCGGCCATCGGCCAATACCAGTTCGCCGCGGGCCATGTAATGCGCCACGGCCTTGGCGTTGATGCGCAGGGCATCCACTTCCAGCGCGGTGATGTCCACCCCCCGGGTGGTCCGCAGGCCGGTGAGGAGCTTCTCGTTGGTGCGCTGCGCGGGGGTGAGCGTTTCGCTCTCCCAGTAGGGCCGGCCCTCGTTCACCGCCCTGGTGTACACGGCATTGTTCGCCACGTTCCAGCGGCGGTCGCGACCGTTGAACGAATGCGCCGACGGCCCGATGCCCAGGTAGGGCACCCCCTCCCAATAGCTGGTGTTGTGGCGCGAATGATGTCCCGGCATCCCGAAATTGCTGATCTCGTAGTGGTCCAGCCCGGCCCGTTCCATGCGGTCCATCAGCCGGTCGAACTGGGCGCTCTGCTGATCGTCCCCGGGCATCACCACCTGATGATGGTGCACCTGGTGCGCCAGGCGGGTGCGCGGCTCCACCGTAAGGCAGTAGGCGCTCAGGTGCGGCATGCCATGGTCCAGCGCAATGGTGAGCTGTTCATCCCATTCGGCCAGGGTCATGCCGGGCAGGCCGTAGATGAGGTCGATGGTCCACGTGCGGAAACCGGCGTGTGCGATGAGCGCGATGCTGTCCCGTGCCTGCCGGGCATCGTGGGCGCGGCCCATCCAGCGCAACCGGTCATCGCGGAAGCTTTGGATGCCCAGGCTCATCCGGTTGATGCCCATGCGGTGCCAGGCGGCCAGGCGATCGGGTGCCACGTCGTCGGGGTTGGCCTCCAGGGTCACCTCGGCATCGGGCGCCACGCGAAAGAGCGAGCGGGTCAGTGTCATGAAGCCGTCGATCCGGTCGAGGTCCAGCAGGCTCGGAGTGCCCCCGCCGAAGTAGATGGTGTCCACGGGCGCATCACCGATCTCGTGGGCCCGTTCGTGCAGCTCGCGGTACATGGCCTCGAGCACGGCTTCGCGGTCGCGCACCGAGGTGCTGAAGTGGAAGTCGCAATAGGTGCAGGCCTGCCGGCAGAACGGGATGTGGATGTACAGGCCGGGCATGGTGTGGGACCGCTCTCGTCGCGCGCTTGCTGCTATTCCGTGACCAGCGCACGGCTCAACACGCCCTGCGCCAGCGTGATCCGGAATGTGGTTCCCTTGCCGATCGCGCTCTTCTTCACGAAGATCTTGCCATCGTGGTACTGTTCGATGATACGCTTGCTCAGCGACAGGCCCAGGCCCCATCCGCGCTTTTTGGTGGTGAAGCCCGGGCGGAACACGGTGCGGTGCTGGGATGTGGGGATCCCCTTGCCGGTGTCGGTCACGTCGATGTGCACGGCGTTGCCTTCCGCGATGATCTCCAGCGTGATGGAACCCGTGCCCTCCATGGCGTCCACGGCGTTGCGGATCAGGTTCTCCACCACCCAGCTGAACAGGGCGCGGTTCAGGGGCACGGTGAGGTCGGGGTCGGCGGGGGGGAGCACCTCGATGCGTGCCTGGGCCGGCAGACGGGGACGGAGGTACAGCACCGTGGCGCGCAGGGTGTGATAGATCTTCTCGGGCACCAGGTCCGGCGCCGACCCGATCTTGCTGAACCGGTCGGTGATCAAGCCGAGCCGGTCCACGTCCTTGCGCATCTCGTTCAGTGCGGTGGGATCCACGCCCTGGTCCTTCAGCAGCTCCATCCATGCCAGCAATGAGCTCAGTGGCGTACCCAGCTGGTGGGCCGTCTCCTTGGCCATGCCCACCCACACCTGGTTCTGCTCAGCATTGCGGAAGATGCTGAACAGCGCATAGGCCACGATCAGGAACAGGCCGAGAATGATCAGCTGCACGTAGGGGAAGTAGCGCAGCCGCGTGATCACCAGGCTCTCCTCGTAGAAGATGTAGTGGCGTCCCTGGCCCGGCAGGTCGATGGCGATGGGCGGATTGGCCTTCGCCATGGCCGCGATCCGCAGGCGCATGGCCATGCTGTCGGCCGCCACCTCGGGTTCGATGTGGCTGTGCTCGATCACGCGCCGCCGCGTGCTGTCGGTGAGCACCACCGGCACCGCGGCCGAGCTCATCACGGTCTCGGAGATGAACGAGCGGATGATGCCGTCCATCACTTCCTGCAGCTCGGTCACCACCTTTGAGTCCTTGTAGTACAGGTACTGGCGCTGGTCGTACACGGCGATGGGGATCGGCGTGTGCATGGCGGCCATCGCCTCCAGCTCCTGGCGCATCAGCGCGGTGTCCTTCACCACGGCTTCGTCCAGGTTGCGGTGGAACTTCACCCGCCCCTTGGCATCGGCGATGATCACGGGGATGGTGGTGTTGTCCGTGATCACGCTCAGGTAGAAGGTGAGGTCATCATCGGTGCTGTTCACCAGGCGCAGCTGGGCCTCGGCGAAGAGGCGCACCTTCTTGCGCTCCTCGGCACGCAGTCGTTCGAACAGCCTTTCGGTGTAGTTCACCAGCTCGGCGCGGTTCTGCACGGCCTCCGCCCAGAGGCGCACCTTCCGCCGCTCGCTCTCGCGCACCTCCTCCACGATATGGCTGCTGTAGTACAGCGATGCGCCCACGATGACCATGGCCACCACGGCCAGCACCAACTTCCAACGTTGTTTGCGTGAATAGAGGTCCATTGGGGGGCGTGAAGATCGGGAATGCGGGGGTCCGTGGGTTGGGGCCGGTGGCCGAGCTCTCGGCAGCTCGGACTACGGTGGGCCAGGCATTGGTGGCTCCGCCCTCCGGCGATTCGGGGAAATGCCCCGATTTCTATCCCGCCCTGAACCGGAGTGACACCCTGGAATGGATCGAGTGTTCAGCCGATGATCCTGTTCCGGGACCTGCGCGCCTCCCTGCTGGCCCGCAGCCCCTTCCTGAGCGTGGACGCGCTGATGGCCCTGGTGGACCGGCCCAACGTACCCGATGCCATCAAGGCCGAGATCTGCCTCGCCAACCCGGAGGCACCCAGCAGCGCGGTTTCCTGGAGTGGGTGGGCACTTCTTCGTTGCATCCCCTGCCGCCCTATATCCTGGCCAGCATCGCGGCCAGCTGGCGCACGCCCACCTACCGCGCCGAGTTGGAGGAGCAGCTGGCCGATGCGCATTTCGCCATGACCCAGGCCACACACCGGTTGCTGGCCCACCACCTGGCGGGCACGGCCACGCCGGACAGCGTGCGCTGGGTATGGCAGCAGTTGCGCACCAACGCGGCCCGCTATGCCGAGGCCGGCCTGCTGATGAGCATGGACGACCATGCCGGTGCCCTGGCCGTGCTGCAAGCCATGGCGCAGGAGCGGCCGTTGAGGGACATGGAGGAGGCGGAGCGCGGCCGCATGGCCGCCTACATCGAAGTATTGCAGGCCGCCGCGAACGACGAGCGCGATGCCTACCAACTGGACACCGCCGAAGTGCAGGCCCTGATCGCCTTGGTGGGCGACCATTACGACCGCCCGGCGGTATGGGCGAGCAATTTGCTCTGCGCCGCGTACGGCCATTGCCGGGCACCCTATACCGGCGGCGGGGGTGAAATGGGGCCGAAACGGCACCAACCCCGGAAGGAGCCACCCGCACCCGCCGCGTCCGCCTTGCAACTACACCCCAACCCCGCCAGCCATTGGGTGGCCATGAACTATCACCTCCCTTATCCTAATCCTCCACCTTGAACCGCACCTGCTCCTCGGGGGCTTTGTCGCGCTCGCGCCACCAGTTGCCCTTGCGCGGCTTGGCGCGGTCGTCACCGGCCTTCACCGTGGCGCTGTCGGGCTCCCACTCCACTTGGAAACGGGGCGCCACCACCGGAGGTGTGTCATGGGTGCCGGCGGTGGTGCGGTCGTCCGCACCGCCGCGTCCGCGGAACAGGCCCAGGTCCTCGCGCACGATGTCGCGCAGCACCTCCTTCTCCTGCTGGAACTGCTGCTTGCGGCGGGCGGCGGCCATGGCCCCGTCGTTGGCGAACTGCGGATCGGCGGTGGTGCCGTACATGTGCAGGAACACGCGCATGCCCGTGCCGTCGTCCACGATCGGCCCGAACTCATCACGCGCGGGCTTGCCCATGCGGAAGAGGTCGCTCAACCGGAAGTCCAGGTGGTGGTCGATGCGGCCATCGAACCAGTGGGTGCCGCTCAGGCCGATGTCCAACGCGTTGCTGCGCACGCTCATGCTGGGTATGTGCACGGCGCCGTGGTGGATCTCCACGCGGTTCTCCAGGCGGGCAAAGCGCACATCGGCGAGGCGGCGTTCCAGCTCTTGGGTGTCCACGAAGGGTGCGACGAGCTTGTTGCGGCGCAGGTATTCGGCCACCTCGATCAGCGGCTGGTGGCCTTTGATCGATCCGTTGTCGATGCCGATGTCGAGCACGCAGGTGAGCTGATCCAGGTCGATGGTGAGGTCGGGTGCCAGCGGGGCGCGGAACTCCACGTGGGCGCGCGTGGTGCCGCTCAGGTGGCGGTGGCCGATGAATTCCTGCCCGAAGTCCTGGAACCCGCGGAAGAGCTGCTGCATCTCAATGCCCTGCAGGTCGGCCTCGATGGCCAGTCGATGGGCCATGCCGGGAGCGCTCCGCGCGTCGAGGTCCAGGCGGCCCAGCACCGCACCGCCGGCCGTGCGCAGCGTCACCGGCGACACGCGCAGCACACGGTCCTTCATGTGCAGGGTGCCCTGGATGTCGGTGGCGGTGAAGTCCTCGAGCACCAGCTGGTCCACACGGGCCCGCAGGTCCAGCGCGATGCTGGCGGGCAGGGTCAGCGCGTAGTCCGTGCGGCCGGGCTGCTGGTCGGGCGTGCGTTGCAGCAGCGCGCCCAGGTCGATCCGGTGGGCGGTGGCCTGGGCGTCGATGACGAGCTGCTGGTCATCGAAGAGCAGGAACGGCATCAGGTTGCGCAGGGTGCCGCGCAGTTCCAGGGTGCTGCCCTGCACGGTGCCCTTCAGTCCATGCACGGTGGCATCGTTGCCGTTCAGGGCCAGGTCGGCGTCCATGGCCTCCACGCGGTGGCGCAAGCCTTTCACCTTCAGCGTGGCGTTGCGCAGGGCGGCATGCCCCTCGATCCGCAGGCCCTTGAGGTCGCTGGCGCGGAAGTCGGTCATGGCACGCAGCCGGCCCTCCACGGCGGCCTGGGCGGTGAGGCGGCCGCTCACCTGCTCCAAGGTGTCCACCCGGGCGAAGCGCATCAGGTCGGCCAGGCCCACGTCCATGCGCAAACGGGCCGTCACCGGGGCGTTGGTCAGGCCCGCGCTCTCCCAGTCGCCGCTCAGCACACCATCGCCGGTGCGGGCGGAAAAGCCCTTCACCACCACCCGGCTGGGCACACCGGTGGGCGTGAGGTCCAGCGCCAGTTCCCCATGGATGTCCTGCAGCACCGTGCCGGAGGAACGCTCCTTCATGCGGCCGTTGGTGACGCGCGCACCGAGGGCGAACGCCGGCCCGGGGGATCCGACCGGACCCACGTACGAGAGGGCCAGATCGGCATTGCCGCGCACCTCGTAGGCGCGGAAACGGGCGCCCAGCGCATCGGGCAGTTGGGCCAGCGCCTTGTCAATGGGAATGCCGAAGCCATTGGCGCGCAGCTCCAGGTGCGATCCCTTGGCCGAGGGGGTCAGCGCCAGTGTGAGGGACATCGGCATGCGACCGGGGTCCACTTCGCCGCGCGTGATGCGGAACGCCCCGTCATCACCGCCGAAGGTCATGTCCAGCCGCAAGTGGGCACTGCGGTCCGCCAGCACGCGTTCGCCGCGTTGGGTCCAGTGCGCCAGGGCCAGGTCGCCTTCGAGCGTCACCGTATTGGTCCCGCTGCCGAAGCGGCCGGAAAGGCGCATGGCCGGGCTGCTTCCGGCGATCTCCAGATCACTGCGGGCATCGCGGAATCGCAGGCGCAGGTCGTCCACGCTCACCCGCTCCAAGGCCAGCACGGAGGCGGAGGGGAGGGAGTCCTCCTGCCATACGATGTAGTTGGGCGCGCCGTGGTGGTCCAGGCCCGGACGCAGGTCGACGTCCACTCCGTGGATGCGTTCGATCGTGCGGTCACCGCGGAAGAGGCTCCAGATGCTGAACTCCAGGAAGAGCTCGCGGGCCCGCAGCAGGGTGTCGGGCGGCAGGTCGTCCGTGCGCACCTCCATGATGCGCACATCGTGCAGGCGCAGCCCGGCCATGGGGAAGCGCGCGATGAGCGTGAGGTCCATGCCGCTCACGCTCACCGGGGCGTTGAGGTGTTCGTTGAGCCCGCGCACCAGGGCCTCCTTCACCTCGGGCTCATAGCGCCGGGCCAGCACCAGCAGGGTGGTGAAGCCCACCACCCCCAGCACAATGCACAGGAGGAGAAGCTTGCGGAGGCGACGGAGCATGGGCGTGCCGGCAGGGCGGATCCGCGAAAGGTACCCGTGCCGTTCAGCCTCCTAACGGCAGAACGCATGCCGTTCGTTCACAGGCCGTTGTTATTCCTTGCGCGCGCCCCACTTGCGGCGGGTCAGGAACAGCACCTCCTTCTCGGTGAGGTGGCGCCATCGGCCCCGGGGCAGGTCCTTCTTGGTGAGCCCGGCGAACACCACGCGGTCCAGCTTCATCACCTGGTAGCCCAGCGCCTCGAACATGCGGCGCACCACGCGGTTACGGCCCATGTGGATCTTGATCCCCACTTCCCGTTTGGAGGCACCCTCCACGTAGTTCACCTCGTCGGCCTGGGCGGGACCGTCCTCCAGCTCCACCCCCTCCACCAGCTGTACCATGTGGGCCTTGGTCACGTTCTTGTCCAGCGTCACGTGGTAGAGCTTCTCGGCACCGTGGCTGGGGTGGGTGAGTTTCTTGGCCAGGTCGCCGTCGTTGGTGAAGAGCAACAGACCGGTGGTCTGGCGGTCCAGACGGCCCACGGGGTAGATGCGTTCGGGGCAGGCGTTGCGCACCAGGGACATCACCGTGCGGCGTTCGCGCGGGTCGTCCATGGTGGTGATGTAGTCCTTCGGCTTGTTCAGCAGCACGTAGCGCTTGGTCTCCAGCTGCAGGCGCTGGCCGCCGTAGTGGACACGGTCCGTGGGCCGCACCTTGGTGCCGAGCTCGGTCACCACCTGGCCGTTCACCGTCACCACGCCGGCGCGGATCAGGTCGTCGGCATCGCGGCGGCTGCATACGCCGCTCAGGGCCAGGAAGCGGTTCAGGCGCACGCTGCCGTCCTGCGGGCCTTCGGCCACCTTCTTCTTGCGTTCCCGCCAGGGCTGTGCGGCTCCGGGGCGCGCACGGGGTCCGCGGTCGTTGCGCATCGGACGCTCGTCGCGTTCGGGCCGCTCGGTGCGTCGTGCGCCTCCCTTGGCCCCGCCGGCGGCCTTGCGCGGAGCGCGGCCTTCGCCCGTACGGGCACTGCGCTCCCGGGCCGGGCGGGTGGCACCTTCGCTGCGCCATTCATCCTCGGTGCGCTCGCCGCGCCGCACCGCGCCGGGCGGGCGACGCCCTGCACGTTTGGAGGCGGGCTTGCCGGCCGCACGGCCGGCGGCCGCCGCACGGCCTTTGGGTTTACGCTTATCGGGGCCGGTCATGGATGGTGGGGTAGAATGCGTCGGGTATGTGATGGATGTACGGTCGACCGCCGGGGTGCAGGATCACGCTCACGATGTCGAATCGCACCGCAAGGGTACGACCGGTCTCCGCGATGAAGGCATTGGCGGCCTTGATCAGTTTGCCGCGCTTGCCCTTTCTCACCGCCTCCTCGGGCTGGCCGTACTGGGTGCTGCTGCGGGTCTTCACCTCCACGAAGACGAGCTGCTGCCCGTGCTGGGCCACCAGATCGATCTCGTGCCGCCCATGCCGCCAGTTCCGGTGCAGCACCTGGTAGCCCTGCTCCTCCAGGAAGCGGGCCGCCAGCTGTTCGCCCGTGGAACCCGTGTCGTTATGCTCCGCCACGTGTGGAAACTCAAAGGGTAACCCTGACCGGGTCGCCGCGTTGAAGGGATAAAATTGGGGAACATTCCCACCACCCTGCCAAAGCCATCCTGTTCCATGCGCCGATCTCTTTTCCTGCTCGGGTTCGCTGCCATCCTGGCGACCCCGTCCGTGCACGCGCAATCGTTCGAGGGCACCATCGAATTCACCAAGACCAGTGGCCCCGTGGTCACCGCCTATCGCTACTACGTGAAGGGCGACCGGGTGCGCATCGAGGAGGTCAGCTCCCGCGGGGAGGTGCAGGGGGTGATGTTGGTGGACACGCGCGACAAGACCGTCACGGCCATCAGCCCGGAGCGCAAGCTCTACATGGATGTGCCCAACATGCGCCTGCCCAAGGACGTGGCGACCACCGTGCAGAAGACCAATGAGACGCGGGAGATGGCGGGCTACACCTGCGAGAAGTGGACCGTGCGCAGTGAAACGGAGGACCGTCTGCTCACCTATTGGGTGGCGGCCGATGCGTTCGACTTCTTCATCCCGCTCCTCGAAACGCTCAACCGCAAGGATGAGCAGGCTCTGTTCTTCCTGCAGATCAAAGGCGCGAAGGGGGTCTTCCCCATGCTGGGCGTTGAACAGAAATTGGATGGGGCCGAAGTGAGCCGGCTGGAGGTGACCCGGGTCACCAAGGGTGCGATGAAGCCGGCGCTGTTCGAGATCCCGGCGGGCTACAACCGCTTCGAGCGGAACTAGGCACCGTCCCCGGTGGTGAAGCTCAGCGTCGCACCCTCCGGGGTCACGCTGAGTTTCGCATTTGCGCCCAGCACCAACGGGCGGTTGTCGGCGATGTGGCCGGCGGGGAAGCCATAGCATACCGGGTAGCTGTACGGCGCCACCGCCTCGGTGATCATCTCCTCCACCTCCATCCCGAACGGATCATCGGCGTTCTTGTCGCGCATGTCCGTCATGCCGCCCACGATCAAGCCCGCCAGTTCGCTGAACCAGCCCCCGTGCCGCAGGTTCTGCACCATGCGATCGGCGTGGTAACGCAGTTCGTCCAAGTCCTCCAGGAAGAGGATCTTCCCGGCCGGATCAATGTCGTAGGGTGTGCCGCGCAGCGAGTAAAGGATGGACAGGTTGCCGCCGATGAGAACCCCTTCGCACGATCCAGCGCGCGTGAATGGCGAATGGTCATTGGTGAATGGGTAGCTCACCCATTCGCTATTCGCCATTGACCATTCGCTGGTCATCAACGCTCTCCTCAAACTCTCCCGGCAATCCTCCGTCTTGTTCCCAATGGCGAACGGCATCTGCGCATGCAGCGAAGCCACGCCCACATGGTGCAAGGCATTGTGCAGCACGGTGATGTCGCTGAAACCGATGATCCACTTGGGGTTCCGTTTCAAAGGCGAGAGGTCCACCCGGTCCATGATGCGGATGGTGCCGTAGCCGCCACGGGCGCACCAGATGGCCTTCACCTCGGGGTCGTCGATGGAGGCCTGCAGGTCGGCGGCACGTTCGGCATCGGTGCCTGCCTGCTGGAAGTGTCTACGGCCAATGCCTGCGCCCAGCATCACCCTCAAGCCCCAGCTTTCGGCCAGGGCGATGCCATCGCGGAGCTCATCCTCAGTGATGGCGCGTGCCGTGGGCACGATGGCGATCGTATCGCGCGGGCGGAGGGGGGGAGGGATGTGGGCCATGGCGTGAAGTAAAGCCCCCGCACCCATGACCATCACCTGAACGTTACCGTTCCAACACCACCCTATGGGTGACCGCATGCCCTTCGTGCAGTACGCTCAACAGGTAAACCCCCGGTGCCTGTGAGGCAACAGGCAGTTCCGTTCGGTCGGTCGTTGCGCGCTGCTCCAACAGCACCCTGCCCGTCAGGTCCACCATGCGCACCACGGCGCCTGTTGGCACATTGCGCAGGAAGATCACATCCGCGGCCGGATTGGGGAACAGCTCGAAGGCAAAGGGTGCGGCATGTTCGTCCACGGAAACGCCGGATGCATCGCCGTTCAAGCGGATGACCACCTGGTTGGTCGGCCAACCATCGCTCAGGCGTAGGCCTTCGCCCTGGTAGGAGGAGTTCTCCGTCACCACCAGGATCTTGCCATCGGCCTGCAGGGCGCAGTGGTAGACCAAGGTGCTGTTGCCAAAGCCCGCCGCCGTGTCGAAGGTCTCGTCCAGGGTTCCGTCGGCGTTCAGGCGCATCACGCCGGAAACACTGCTGTCACCATCATAGGCATTGAGGAAGTAACCCGTCACGATGATCTTGCCGTCGTTCTGGATGGCCACACCGGTGGGGTACACCCCGTTGATCTGGCCGTTGTTGGCCACGTGGAAGGTCTCGTCGGGCGTGAAGTCGGCATTGTAACGTGTGATCTTCACGATGCTGGAGGTCTGCAGCCCGGCCACCACGATCTTGCCATCGGGCTGGATGGCCGTGCGGGGGTATATGTCGTCGAAAATGTTGGAGCTGTGGATGTAGCCGGAATGGACGAACGACCCGTCCCTTGTACCATCGGGGTTAAGCACGGCAAGACCGCCGGACCAACTGCTGAAGCGCCCTGCCACCAGGATCTGGCCGTTGGGCAGCATCTTGATGTCGCGGATCGTGGTGGGCGCCTGACCCGCATCGAAGGTGGCATCCACTTCACCATCGGGCAACAAACGGGTGATCCCGGTGCCATGGCTCAAGGAACTGTAGCCCCCGGCGATCAGGATCTTCCCATCCGGCTGCGCCGCGATGGCGTTGATCGTAGGGTTGAACTCGAAGCCGGCATCGAAGCTCATGTCCTGGCTGCCATCGCTGTTCAGGCGGATGATCCCGCGTTGGTTCACGCCTGCGGAGAAGTCCTGGAACTGGCCGCCCACCAGGTACTTGCCATCGGGCAGCTCCACGGCCGCACGGATCCGCAGGTAGTAGTCCTGGTCGAAGTCGGGGCCGTCGAAGGTGTTGTCCCATGATCCATCGGCGTTCAGGCGTACCACACCGCTCATGGTGGTGTGGAGCGGGTCATGCAACGATCCAAAGAACAACACCTTGCCATCGGACAAGGGAAGCACCCTGGTCAGCGGGAATTCGTTCGGGCTGAAGCTCAACGCACCCGCACCGGAAAGGTCCAGTACAAAAGTGCCGTCGCGCTGGGTGTTGGGGGTTTGGGCGTGGGGGGCGAAGGGCAGAGCCAGGGCGCCTGCCAGGAGTAGAGCGTGTTTCATGGTCGAAATGATCGCCACCAAGATCCAGCACTCACCAGGATGCTCACATCCGTTGATCACCGTATTGCGCTACAGTGCGCACCGGTACGCTTGCTCAGGTGTCGATGTCCCTCAGAACCGCGCTGCCAGCCCGCCCTGGAACACGCTCTTGGCACCGCCCATTTCGGCATACACGCCCAGGTTCTCAAGGAAGAAGTAGCGTGCGCCCACGGTCAACTCGAAGCCGAAGGGTATCAACGACTTGAAGGTGACACCACTGTTGCCATAAGGTGAATCACTGCGGATATCCCAGTTCGCATCGCGGTAGCCCATGCCCAGCCCCAGGTAGGGGTCGAACTTGTCGCTGTTGCCGAAGTGGTAGTTGAAGCGCGCCAGTATGCTGTAGGTGGTGCGCTCGGTGGTCTCGGTGTACCGGGCGCCGTCATTCTCGTAGTTGTACGCCCATTTGTTGGCGGCGTAGGCCACGTTCACACCAAGGCCGATGTGGTCGTTGACGGCGTGCTCGTACTTCACATACAAAGGGCCCGTGCCCGTGTACTTCACGTCGCCGAACTGGTCGAAGTTCGAGCTGAGCCCCCGAGGAACGTGCCGAAGCCATGGCCCACGGAGAAGCTGTGGGAGCCTTCGGTGAATGCCTGGGCGCAGGCTTGATGAGCGGAGCCGGCCCCGAGGGCAAGGAGGATGAGGGCGATGGAGCGCAGGGTCATGGGGCGCAATGGTTATGGGTTGGACGGGGGACGGACAAGCGCCGTCATAGTTACAGCGCCGCCTTGCACACGACGTGCCACGGTATCCATCATGGTACGGCTTCGGTACCTTCGCGGTCCGAATTGGTTGCCGTGAAAAAGCCTGCCCGCCATACCATCACCGCCGCGCTACCCTACGCGAACGGTCCACTGCACATCGGCCATATCGCCGGCGCATACCTGCCGGCCGACATCCATGTGCGCCATCTGCGCCAGCGCGGCGAGGAGGTGCTCTTCGTGTGCGGCAGCGATGAGCATGGCGCCGCGATCACCATCCGGGCCATGAAGGAGGGCACCACCCCCCGGGCCATCGTGGACAAGTACCACGCACTGATGGGCAAGGCCTTCGCGGACTTCGGCATCCACTTCGACATTTACCACCGCACAAGTTCCGAGCTGCACAAGAAGACCAGCCAGGACTTCTTCCTGCAACTGCACCGCAACGGCGCGTTCACCGAGCAGGAGGAGATGCAGTACTACGATGAGGAGGCCAGGCAGTTCCTCGCCGATCGCTACATCAAAGGCACCTGCCCCAAATGCGGCCACGCCGACGCCTATGGCGACCAGTGCGAGAAGTGTGGCTCCGCCCTGAGCCCGCACGATCTCATCGAGCCGCGCAGCACGCTCAGCGGCGCCACGCCCGTGCTCAAGCCCACCACGCACTGGTACCTGGCCATGGACCGCGCCCAGCAGTGGGTGGACCAGTGGATCAACACCGGCGCGCTCGATGGTGCGCAGCAGCACGATCCGTCCGAGTGGAAACCCCAGGTGCTGGGCCAATGCAACAGCTGGCTCAAGGACGGCCTGCGTCCACGTGCCATGACGCGCGACCTCGACTGGGGCGTGCCCGTGCCGCTGCCCGGTGCGGAGGGGAAGGTGCTTTATGTGTGGCTCGATGCACCCATCGGCTACATCAGCGCCACCAAGCAATGGGCACTGGACCGTGGCGAGGATTGGGAGAAGTGGTGGAAGAGCGAGGACACGCGCCTGCTGCACTTCATCGGCAAGGACAACATCGTCTTCCACTGCATCATCTTCCCCATCCTGCTGAAGATGCATGGGAGCTTCGTGCTGCCGCAGAACGTGCCGGCCAATGAGTTCCTCAACCTGGAGGGCGACAAGATCAGCACCAGCCGCAACTGGGCGGTGTGGCTGCATGAGTACCTGGAGCGGTGGCCCGGCCGACAGGACGAACTGCGCTATGCGCTCGCCACCATCCTGCCCGAGTTCCGCGACAGCGAGTTCACCTGGAAGGACTTCCAGGAGAAGAACAACAACGAGCTGGTGGCCATCGTCGGCAACTTCGTACAGCGCGTGCTGGTGCTGTGCGACAAGTACCATGGCGGCAAGGCGCCCGAGGCCGGTACCGAGGCACCCGCGGATGCCGCGCTGTGGGCCGAGGTGCACGCCAACGTGCGCGAGGTGTCCGAGCGGATCGATGCCTTCCGCTACCGCGATGCGCTGCTGGCGGCCATGAACGTGGCCCGTGCCGGCAACAAGTACCTGAGCGACCATGAGCCGTGGAAGCTGCACAAGACCGATCCCGAGCGCACCCGGACCGTGCTGTTGCACAGTGCCAACGTGGCCGCCGTGCTCAGCATCGTGCTCGAACCCTTCCTGCCGTTCACGGCGGGCCGGTTGCGCGAGCTGATGGGCATCGATGCCTGCATGTGGAACGATGCCTTCCGCGTGGACCTGGTGCGTTCCGGCGCCATGCTGGGCAAGCCCACCCACCTCTTCAAACCCATCACCGACGCGGAGGTGCAGGCCGAAGTGGAGCGCCTGCACGCCATGCGTCCGGCTCCCGCACCCATGGAGAACGCTCCCGCGCCCACGGCCGCACCGGCCAAGCCCACGATCGCCTTCGACGACTTTGCCAAGATCGATCTGCGCATCGGCACCATCACCGCTGCCGAGCGCGTGCCGAAGGCCGACAAGCTGCTGAAGCTCACCATCGATCTGGGCGAGGCGGAACCCCGCACCGTGGTGAGCGGCATCGCGGAACACCATGCGCCCGAAGACCTGCCCGGCCAACAGGTGGTGCTGGTGGCCAACCTGGCGCCCCGCAAGATGCGCGGCGTGGAGAGCCAGGGCATGGTGTTGATGGCCGAGGACGCCAACGGCAGACTGGTTTTCGTGCAGCCCAAGGATGTGGTGCCGCCCGGCGGGGAGGTGCGTTGATGCATCACCCCGCGGAGTGGGGGGGCAGGCCCCTCAGGGGATCCACTTGATCGACGAGAAATCGGGGCGGCGCTTCTCCAGGAAGGCGTTGCGGCCCTCCCTGGCCTCGTCGGTCATGTAGGCCAGTCGCGTGGCCTCACCGGCGAACACCTGCTGGCCCACCAGACCATCGTCGAGCAGGTTGAAGGCGAACTTCAGCATCTTGATCGCCGTGGGGCTCTTGGCGAGGATCTCCTGCGCCCACTGCCAGGCGGTGTCCTCCAGCTCGGCGTGAGGCACCACGGCGTTCACCATGCCCATCTCATAGGCCCGCTGCGCGTCGATGTCGCGGCCCAGGAAGAAGATCTCGCGGGCGCGTTTCTGGCCCACCATCTTCGCCAGGTAGGCACTGCCGTATCCGCCGTCGAAGCTGGTCACATCGGCATCGGTCTGTTTGAAGATGGCGTGCTCGCGGCTGGCAATGGAAAGGTCGCATACCACGTGGAGGCTGTGCCCGCCGCCCACGGCCCAGCCGGGCACCACGGCGATCACCACCTTGGGCATGAAGCGGATCAGGCGCTGCACCTCCAGGATGTTCAGGCGGGGCATTCCGCTGTCGTCCACATAGCCTTGATGGCCCCGCGCACGCTGGTCACCGCCGCTGCAGAAGCTCCATCCGCCGTCCTTGGGGCTGGGCCCTTCGGCACTGAAGAGCACCACGCCGATGGAGGTGTCCTGGTGGGCGTCATGGAATGCGTCCAGCAGCTCGCTCACCGTGTGCGGCCGGAAGGCATTGCGCACCTCGGGTCGGTTGAAGGCGATGCGGGCCACGCCACGGCATTTGCGGTAGGTGATGTCGGTGTACTCCTTGGCCGTGCGCCACTCGGGCGGTTCGGCACGGAACTGCATGCGGTCCTTGCTCATGAGAGGTGGGGGGTCAGCCCCGCTTTTCGGCGTGCACGAAGTAATAGCCCGGGAAGAGGAACCGCAGTAGCGGGCGGATGCCGAAGCGCAGCCGGGCGGGCGAGGTCCACGCCTCCTGCTTTATGATCGTCCATCCGCTGGCCTCCAACAGCCAGTCGAACTGCCGCGGCTCGAACTCGTGGTAGTGCCGGTCCCAAGGGTCCTTCTCGTTCCAATAGGCCTTGGCGAACCACACCTTGAGCGGCACGGAGGCCACCAGGGTGATGCGCCCACCGGGCGGGGGCTGCACGGTGCGGAGCAGGTTGTAGGGCGCCAGCAGGTGCTCGAACACCTCGAAGGAGGTGATGCACGTGAAGTCGTACCGCTGCTGCAGGTCGAAGGCATGGTCCAGGTCCTCACCCTGGGTGTTGGCCACCGTGTACCCGAGCTGCGCCAGCCGGGCGGAGAAGGGATTGGGAACACCCAGGTCCAGGATGCGTTCGTCCTTGGAGATGCTGCGTTCCAGGAAGTCCAGGGTCTTCCGGTAGCGGCGGTCGGGCTCGTGCCAGTTCGTGGTGTCAAGCGACGCGGTCATCCGCGCCAAAGCTAACCTGCGTTCAGGCGTGCACGGCCTCAAGCACTTCACGGTACAGCGCGGCGTAGCGTGCGGCCACCACCTCCATGGCGAAGCGTTGCACGGTGGTGGTGCGGGCGGCCTCGGCCAGGCGGGCGGGCTCGGGGTGCTCCACCACCCACCGGATCCGCTGGGCCAGCGCCGCCGGGTCGAATGGCGTTGCCAGGGCGCCGTTCACACCATCCATGATCATGTCGCCATTGCCACCGATGGCGAAGGCCACGGCGGGCGTGCCGCAGGCCAGGCTTTCCATCACGGTGTTGCTGAGGTTCTCCTGCAGCGAGGGCAGCACGGTCACGTCGGCGGCGTTGTACACGGCGCAGAGGTCGGCATCGGTGCGCAGGTCGCCCAGATAGGTGGCGGGGTGGCCCAGGTCGGGCGGGTCGGCGGGGGCGGACGCGCCGAACACGGCCAGGTGCAGGCTGTTGGCGGGCAGTGCGCGCAGCGCGGCGCTCAGCTCGGCGAAGCCCTTGCGCGGGTCGCCGGTGGCGTTCATCGCACCGAAGAGCACAACGGGTCGGTCGTGGGGCAGGCCGAAGCGGTCGCGCGCCGCACGTTTGTCCTGCGGGGCGAACACGGAGGTGTCGATGGGGTTGGGCAGGTTCACCACGCGCGCCCCGGCAAAGAGGGGGCTGGCCGCCGCACTGTCGGCCATCCACTTGCTCAGCCCCACGATGGTGAGGTTGCGCATGCGCGGGAAGTGTGTGTGCTTGCGCGTGAACACGCGGTGGCTCAGGTCGTGTTCCTGCGTCGATCCCAGCACGGGGCAGCGGCCGCATTGCACGCGCCAGCGGCCGCACTCCTCGTCGTAGTGACATCCGCCGGTGAGGGCCCACATGTCGTGCAGCGACCACACCACGGGCTTGTCGATCCGGGCGATCTCCTCCACGCTGAGCATGCCGCCATTGACCCAGTGCAGGTGCACCACGTCGGCATCGCTTTGGACGATGGTGCGCAGGGCGCCGCCGTGGCCCAGTTGGGCTGCACTGAAGAGGGTGTGGCGGCCGCGGGGATAGCGGCGTGCGGGCATCAGGTCCAGGCGCGGCTTCACGCGGGCGATGGCGCGCTGGATCGGGCCGGTGGGGGCGGTCACCAAGGGGGTGTCCGGGCCTTTGCGTGCCTGCACGAGCATGCGTGCCTCCACACCGGCATGGGGCAGCGCGTGCATGAGGCGCTGGGCCGCCCGGGCTGCTCCACCGGTGACGTCCGTGGCATTGACCAAGAGCACCTTCATGCCCGATTGAGCAGGCTGGTGGACCAGCGATAGAGGCGGTTCATGGCCTTGCTGCCCAGGCTGCGCACGGCGAAGAACCGCTCGTCCAGCCAGGCTTCATAGGCCCGGCCTTCCACCGGGCCCCGCAGGGGGAAGGTCACCTCGCCACGGGGCAGCTGGGCGTTCGGATCGCGTGGGTCGTGGGTGTGCGTGCCCTTGCCGTCGAAGCCGATGTTGGTGATCAGGTTCACGTTCGGATGGAGGAAATCCTGCCGCCGCACCTGGCACATGTAGTTGAACTGGAAGTCCCACGTGTTGATCTCCCCGGCCTTCACCGCATCGAACACCAGGCGCAGAAAGCGTTTGGTGTTGCGGGGTTTGGCGGCCAGTCGCGGCACATCGTCCGGTACGCCCTTCCAGCCCTTCATGTCCACGTCGTAGTGCTGCCACACCCTGCGCCAGCTGGCCCATCCCCAGATCAGCGGATAGCCCACGCGGCCGTAGGTGTCGGGTGGGTTGGCCCCCTGGAGCATGCGGAAGTCACCGGTGATGCCGGCGATGTCCTCGTCGTCCTTGTGGCGTTCGAGCAGTTCGGTGCAGAAGGGGAAGAAGCTGGGGCTGGGGAGGCAATCGTCCTCGAGCACGATGCCGCGTTCCTCCTCGGTGAAGAACCACGTGATGGCATCGCTCACGGCGCGGCGGCAGCCCAGGTTCTGCTCGCGCCACCGGGTGTGCACCTCACAGGGCCAGTCCACCCCGTTGCGCACGATGTCGCGCACGGTTTCCACCACGCCTGCCTCGTCGGGCCGGTCGGGGCGGGGGCCGTCGCATGCCACGTAGACCTTGGGCGGGCGCGCCTTGCGGATCTCGGCGAAGACCTGGGCGGTCGTGTCGGGTCGATTGAACACGAGAAAAAGCACGGGCACTCCGCAGGTGGAGATGGGGCTGGAGGGCTGCATCGCGGTCGTTGCCAAGGGTACGAAGTTCGGGCACGGCGCTTGGTTTTCCTGCCTGCGTGTTGCGGGCGGCGGGTCCCGAGCCGGCCTTCGGCTACCTTTGGCGCCCCTGTTACGGCAGGTCCGGCCCCATAGTTCAAGGGATAGAATAGGAGTTTCCTAAACTCTAGATCCAGGTTCGAGTCCTGGTGGGGCCACTCCCAGCGGACCGCCCGAGCGACGTGGCGTACCTTGGTTCGGCCGGATGGCGCTCAACACCGGCCTGTGCAGAAATACGGCCCGTCGCGCTCCAGGCGTGGCAAAGAGCACGGGTACTTTGGTGTGGCTACGTGCGCCTTTGCCCCGGCGCTCGCCGATGTCCATGCGCCCTGTCCATTCCCTGTTCGCCGCACTGCTGTTCCCTGCGGCCGTGCTCGCTCAGCCCTCCAACGACAGCTGCACGGACGCCGCCCTGCTCTGCAATCAACAGGTGCTCGCCGGGACCACGGTCAACTCCATGGGCGGCAACGGTTTCTGTGGCACGTCGAACATCGTCTGGTACACCTTCACCACCAACAGCCAGGGTGGGCCGGTGAACGTGCGTGTGTCCGGCGTGGATTGTCTCACCATCCCCGGCATGGGCGATGAGTTGCGGGTGGTGGTGCTCAGCGGCGACGGCTCGTGCGACCTGGCCCAGTTCACCGTGGTGAGCAACGGCTGCGACAACGGCGGCAGCGACGACTTCGTGGTGTCCACCACGCCGCTCGCGCCCCACACCACGTACTGGATCATGGTGGGGGGGGTGATGGGCCCCGGCAATACGCAACATGCCCAGTGCGACTTCCACATCGCCATCGATGGCCCCGGGGCCGATGTGCCCTGGGTCGATTTTGTGATGGAGCCCGAAGGCACGGTGGTCATCGGCCTGGGCGAGAGCGTGCAACTGACCGCTTCGGGCGGCACCACCTATACCTGGTCGCCCACCTCGGGTCTGAGCGGCTCCACGGTCCCCGACCCGATCGCAAGCCCGGAGGGCACCACCGTGTACCAGGTGTCCACCACCATCAACGACTGCACGTACGACTTGTGGGTGACCGTGATCGTGGTGCGCCGGATCGAGCCGCCCAACACCTTCACGCCGAACGGTGATGGGATCAACGATGTGTGGCTGATCCCCGGGATCACCGACTATCCCGGCGCCGAGGTGAACGTGTACGACCGATGGGGCCAGCGGGTGTTCCGCGACGTAGGCTACCGCGAGCCATGGGACGGTACGCACAACGGCAAAGCGGTGCCCACCGGGACCTACTACTACGATATCCGATTGAACCAGCTCGAAGGGCGCTCCGCTCCCTACACGGGCTTCATCAGCATCGTCCGATGAGACTGGCCCTGGGATGGATCGCCGTGTGCATGGGACTGACCGCCTCGGCCCAGCAGCTGGCCCAATACAGTCAGTACGTCTTCAATCACTTCAGCGTGAACCCCGCCGTGGCAGGCAGCAAGGACTGCATCGACCTGCGGATGGGCTACCGCCAGCAATGGACGGGCTTCGAAGGCGCGCCCAACACCGGGTGGGCCAGCCTGCATGCCCCCCTGCGCCCCAAGGGCAAGCCGTACCTCAATAACAAGCACGGCGTGGGCGCTTTCATCGAGGCCGATCAGGCCGGTCACTGGGGCTACACCCGGTTGGTGTTGGCCTACGCCTACCACCTGCGGATGACCCAGGACACGTACTTCTCCATGGGCTTCTTCGCCGGTGCCCAGCAGATGAAGTTCAACTGGGGTGATGTGACCCTGAGCGACTACAATGATCCGTTGATCACCAGCAGGGCGAGCGTGGTCGTGGCCCCCGACATCACGCCGGGTCTGTTCATCTACGGAAAGAAGGGCTGGGGAGGCGTGGCGCTGCACCAGGCCCTCGGCAACCGCATCACCGATATCGGCGACGACTCCCGCCTCGCCCGCCAGTTCATGCTCAGTGGCGGTTACCGCTGGGTGATGGGCCGCAAGTCCGTGTTCTCGCCCAGCGCCCTGATCAAGACGGGGGCGGCCATCCCCATGGCCTTCGACCTGAACGCCATGGTGGAGTGGGATCGCACCATTGCCCTGGGCGTGGGCTATCGCAGCGGCGATGCCCTGGTGGTGATGATGAAGCTCGCCTTCCTGAAGTACTTCCAACTGGGATACAGTTATGACGTGACGACCTCCGCATTGCGCACGGCCGGCAACAACACGCATGAGATCGTCCTCGGCATCATGCCGTGCGGCCGGGAGGACATCAGCAAGAAGATGATCAACTGTCCCGCGTTCGATTGATCCACCATGCGGCTATTCCACCTCCTGCTCCCGGTCTGCATCCTCGCGCTGGCGCCCGTGCTGCCCATCGCGGCGATGGATGGCGCCCCCACCCCGGACACCAAGTTCTGGGTGGGTGGCAATGGCGATTGGAACGACGGTGCCAACTGGAGCCGAACGCCCCAGGGAGCGGGTGGGGCCGGTGTTCCGAAGGCCAACGAGTCGGTGGTGGTGGCGGCCTCCGCACCGATGCACCTGGTGCTGCCGGCATCGGCCAAATGCGCCGGACTGGACATCTCCGGCCCCGTGCACGTGACGGCCGCTCCCGGTGCTGAACTGGTGATCGCGGGCCCCTGGCGCATGCGCCCCCCGGTGCGGTGGGAGCACGGTGGGCGGGTGATGCTGCGTCAACGCAATGGCGATGTGCACATCGACGTGGGTGGGGTCGCCATCGCATCGGCCCTGGTGATCGATGTGGCGGGGCAGGCCCAGCTGCGTTCGGACCTGGTGTGTGCCCCCGGTGGCACCATTACGCTGGCCAACGGCACCTTGTACGCCCGGAACGCCTTGGTGCAGGCCGAGGCGCTGCTGAAAGGGGCCGGCACGGCCGGCGCGCAACTGACGCAGAGCGTGCTGATGCTGTCCATGGCCCCCGCGCCCGATCTGATGGCCCACATCCAGCAGCAGGCCTCCGTACTGGTGGTGAACGAGCAGGTGCAGAATTGGCCCGGTGGTGCGATCGATACGGCGGCCATGGGCGATCGGGACATCAACATCTGCGGCACGGACCCGGGTCAGACCCCGTTCATGATCGATGCGCAGGTGACGACCGACTACAACGGGTATGCCGTGGCCTGCCGGGGTGAATGCAATGCCACGGTGACCGTATCGGTGACGGGCGGCTCGGGCAACTTCACCTACAACTGGCTCAATGGCGGTCCGCCCACCCAGACGTGGACCTCGGCCTGCGGTGGCCCCCAGATCGTGATCGTCACCGATGTGACGCAGAACATCTCATGCCCCGTCTCCGTCACGGTGAACGAACCGCCGCCCCTGGGCGTGATCTTCATGGGGCCCGGCACCCCGCCGAGCTGCCACGATGTGTGCAACGGCTCGCGCTCGGCTTTCGGCGTGGGGGGCGTGGCACCCATTACCTACAACTGGAACAACGGTGCCGGTACGGGCTCCTCCTTCAACCAGCTGTGCGATGGCCCCAACACCCTGGTGGTGAGCGACCTCAATGGCTGCACGTTCGACACCACGTTCGTGTACGCGGTATTGCCCATCGAGCCGGGCCTCACCTTCACCAACGAGACCTGCTTTGGTGGTTGTGATGGCGCGGCGGAAGTGGCGCCCGTGGGGGGCACGGGGGGATTGAACATCCTCTGGCAGCCAGGCGGCCAGGTCGGCCCCCAGGTCAACGGTCTCTGCGCGGCCGACTATTCCGTGACCATCACCGATGCCAATGGCTGTGACACCACCGTGGTGTTCACCATCGAACCGGCCGAGCCGTTCATCATCACGTTGGACAGCACGGATGAGACCTGTGCCGGGGCCTGCGACGGTTCCGCCACGGTGACCGCCTCCGGTGGCAGCGGCACGTTCACCTTCCTGTGGTCGCCGCCGCCCGGCGGGGGGCAGGGCACGGGCCACGTCACGGGCCTCTGCGTGGGCACCTACACGGTGACGATCACCGATCCGGTGAATGACTGCGATACCACGCTGGTGGTGCAGATCGATGCGCCCCCCACGTTGCAGGTGGTGCCCACTTTGACCGATGCCACCTGTGCGAACAGCTGCGATGGCGCGATCGCCCTGGTGGTGAGCGGGGGCACCGGTACCCCCACCTACAACTGGACGCCCGACCCCGGTCCCGGCCAGGGGACGCCCAACGTGGGCCCGCTGTGCCCCGGCAACTGGATGGTGACGATCACCGATGCCGCGGGTTGCGACACCACCATCACCTATACCATCCAGGCACCCGATCCGCTCGATGTGCAGGCCACCACCACCGATGTGAGCTGCGCGGGCGCATGTGACGGCAGTGGCGAAGTGATCATCACCGGTGGCACGCCGGGCCATGTGCTCACGTGGACACCGGCACCGGGCACGGGCCAGGGCACCACCACCCCGGGGGCCATGTGCGCGGGCAGCTACATGCTCCACGTCGTGGATGCCCAAGGCTGCGATACCACCATCACCGTGGTGATCGAGGAGCCCGAGCCGCTGCAGGCCACCCATACGCTCACGCCCGTGTCGTGCGCGGGTGCGTGCGATGCCTCTGTGAGCGTGCAGGTGACGGGTGGGGTGGAGCCACTGCAATATGCCTGGTCGCCGGCGCCCGCCAACGGGCAGGGCACACCCAATGCCAGCGGCTTCTGCGGGGGCAACGTGGTGCTCACCATCACGGACGCCAACGGATGTGAGCTGGTGCTGCCCATCCCCATCGACGAGCCGGACCCACTGGAGGCGAACCTGCAGGTGACCGCGGCCAGCTGCCCCGGCACCTGCGATGGGTCGGCCCAGGTCACGGTGACCGGTGGCACGGGCTTGATCACCTACATCTGGTCGCCCGAGCCCGGTGCCGGGCAGGGCACGGCCCATGCCACGGGCCTGTGCGCGGGCGCATTCACCCTCACCGTACGCGATGAGGCCTTGTGCGAGACGGTCATCCCCTTCACCGTGGCCGCGCCCGATCCCATCACCGTCAATGCCACGGTGACACCGATCGCCTGCGCGGGCGAGTGCACCGGTGCGATCAGCCTGAACGTGACCGGTGGCAATGGCTCCTTCACGTATGCCTGGGCCGGATCCCCCGCGGGTGACGGCACGCCCAGCGTGACCGGTCTCTGCCCCGGTGAGTGGCAGGTGACGATCACCTCGGGTGCCTGCGATACCACCCTGGTGTTCCAGCTCGAAGACCCCGTGCCGTTGATCGTGATGGTGACCGCCACCCCGATCGGCTGCCTCGGCGTGTGCGATGGCACCGCCACGGTGGACATCCAAGGCGGAGCACCGCCGTTCGCCATCACCTGGATGCCGCCGGCACCGCAGAACCCCGCGCCGAATATCGGTGCCGGCTACTGCGCGGGTACCTACAGCGTGAACGTGGAGGACAGTCTGGGTTGTGCGGTGGATGTGCCCTTCACCATACTCGATACCCAGCCCTTCACCATCGACCTCACGCTGACCGAGGCGGATTGCGGCAATGCATGCAACGGCACCGCCTCCGCCGCGGTGACCGGGGGGGTGGGCTCGCTCGCATACACCTGGACCCCCGCCCCCGGTGATGGGCAAGGCACGCCCAATGCCACCGGCCTCTGTCCCGGGCCGTACACCCTGCTCATTGCCGATACCGCCACCGGCTGCGATACGCTGGTCAACTTCACCATTGAACAGCCGCCCGTGGTGTCGGCCATCGCCCATGTGACCGATGCCGGCTGCGCGGGCGAATGCGATGGCGCCATCGCGGTGGAAGTGACCGCGAGCGTGGGCCAGCTGAGCTTCACGTGGACGCCCGATGTGACCGGCCAGGGTACCGCCAATGCCACCGCGCTCTGCCCCGGCGAGTACAGTGTGCTGATCGCCGATACCGAGGGTTGCGACACCACCCTGGTCGTGAACGTGGGTGAACCGGCTCCCCTCCTCGTGAACCCCACCGTGACGCCCGTGACCTGTGCCGGGGAGTGCAACGGCGCGATCGCCCTTGACGTGACCGGCGGACCCGGCGCATACACCTACGCGTGGAGCGGATCGCCGGCGGGAGATGGAACCCCCAGCGTCACCGGTCTGTGCCCCGGGGAATGGTCGGTGACGATCACCTCCGGATCGTGCGACACCACCCTGGTGTTCCTGCTCACAGTGCCCGATCCGTTGGTGGTGGATGTGGTCACCACACCGGTCGGTTGCCAGGGTGTGTGCGATGGCACCGCCACGCTCGATATCCAAGGTGGCACGGTGCCCTATGTCATCACATGGACCCCGGCCGCGCCGCAGAACCCCGAGCCGCATATCGGTGCGGGCTTCTGTGCGGGCACTTACAGTGTGAACGTGGAGGATGCGCAGGGATGCTCGGTGGACCTGCCTTTCACCATCCTGGACTCCCCGCCTATCACCGTGGACCTCACCCTCTCCGATGCGGGCTGCGGTGATGCATGCAACGGCACCGCGGTGGCCATGGTGGGTGGCACGGTGGGCCCGGTGGAGTACACCTGGAGCCCGCCGCCCGGTGGTGGGCAGGGCACGTCCAGCGTCGATGGCCTGTGCCCCGGACTGTACAGCCTGCATGTCCTGGACACCGCCACCGGCTGCGAGACCCAGGTGACCTTCACCATTGTCCAGCCCTTCGGGGTGATGGCCACGCCGCATGTCACGGACGTGAGCTGCGCCGGCTCCTGCGATGGGATCGTGCAGGTGGACGTGACAGGGGGCATCGGTCAGCTCGGTTTTGTATGGACACCCGAGGTCGCCGGCCAGGGCACGCCGAACGCCAGCGATCTCTGTCCCGGCATCTACAGCCTGCTCATCACCGATGCGGGTGGATGCGACACCACGTTGACCATGACCGTGGGTGAACCCACGCTCCTCTCCGCCACCGAGACCATCACGCAGTCGAGTTGCGGCGGCGTGTGCGAAGGCACCATCGATGTGGTCGTTGGCGGCGGCAGCGGCGGCTATGTGTACCTGTGGGATCCGCAGCCACCTGCCGGCCAGGGCACCTCCACGGCCAGCGGTCTGTGCCCGGGCACCTGGAACCTGACGGTGACCGATCTGCACGGCTGCGACACCACCTTCACCTATGTGCTGCAGGAGCCCGATCCGCTGCAGGTGGACCTGGTGGTGACCAACAGCGAATGCCAGCTCTGCAACGGCGGTGGCCAGGTGACCATCACCGGCGGCTCCCTGCCGATCCTGGTCCTGTGGACGACGCTCGATGGGGTGCTTGTGGACGTGGGCGACAACCTGAGCAACGCGTGCGCCGGCAACTACGTGGTGACCGTGACCGATGCGGCCGGTTGCAGCGTGGTGCTTCCGGTGCTCATCTCGGATTCCAACGGTGAGGCGATCACGGTGAGCGATGGACAGACCACCTGCCCCGACAGCTGCGACGGCACGGTGTCCGTGGACTTCGACTGCAGCGATCCCGACTGTACGGTGCAGTGGACCGATGGGGATGGCAACGTGGTGGGCACCGCATCGACGGTCGATGGTCTGTGCGCCGGAACCTACACGGTGCAGGTCACGAACGCCACGGGCTGCATCACCCTGGGTACGGCCACGGTCACGAATCCCCAGCCGCTCAACGTGTCGCTGAACGTGAACGATGTGTCCTGCGCCGGCGGTTGCGATGGCAGCATCGTGGTGAACTTCACCGGTGGCACCGCACCCTACGACATGACCTGGTCGCCCGAGCCGGCGGAAGGACAGGGCACCCCGTATGCCAGCGGTCTGTGCCCGGGATCGTACAACCTGAACATCACGGACGACGATGGCTGCATCACCTTGCTAATGGCCCAAGTGACCGAGCCCTCCCCGCTGGTGGTGGACGCCCAAGTGACCCAGGCCGGATGCGTGGGCGACTGCAACGGCAGCATCACCCTGTTCGTCACTGGTGGCACTGGGGCACCCACGGTGATCTGGGATCCCGTGCCCCCCAACGGGCAGGGCGTGACCAGTGCCCAGGGGCTTTGCCCCGGTGACTGGACGGCCACGGTGCATGATGGCAACGGCTGCACGATCACGCAGACATGGACCATCTCCGCATCCGAAGGCCCCGCGCTGGTGGTGAACAGCACACCGGCACATTGTGCGGTATGTGATGGCACGGCCACCGTGGAGGTGACCGGTGGCTCGGGCCCTTACAATGTGGCCTGGTCGCTGGCCGGCATGCCCATGGGTGTCACGCCCACCATCACCGACCTCTGCGCAGGCGTGTACCACGTGGTGGCCACCGATGCGTTCGGTTGTGCCGGGACCAGTTCCGTGGCCGTGACCGACGTGGGTGCGGAGACCATCGATGTGACCACCACGCCGGTGACCTGTGCGGGTGACTGCGATGGCACGGCCACCGTGACATTCGATTGCGGTACACCCGATTGCACCATCGCCTGGTCCGATGCGAACGGTTTCCCCGTGGCGGGTGACACCACCACAGTGGAAGGTCTCTGCGAAGGCTTGTGGTACGTCAGCGTGACCAACGGTGATCAGTGCACGGCCATCGCTCCGGCAGTGATCGGTGCGGCCACCGCCATCGCATCCAACGCGGTGGTGACGCCGGAAAGCTGCGCCGGTGCGTGTGATGGTGCCGTATTGGTGGCCCCCACCGGTGGCATGGCGCCCTACACCTATGCCTGGTCGCCCGAGCCGGGCAACGGCCAGGGCACCGATCAAGTGACCGGTCTCTGCGCCGGCCTGTACACGGTGACCATCGCGGATGTCAATGGCTGCATGCGGGTGGACAGCATCCTTGTACCCGCGCCCACGCAGGTGGCCATCGCCGGTATCGTGCAGGAGCCCGTGTGCAACGGTGCGTGCGATGGGGCCATCACGGCCATAGCCACCGGTGGCTCCGGCCCGTACACGTACCTGTGGTCGCCCGAGCCCGCTTCCGGCCAGGGAACGGCCAGCGCCACCGGCTTCTGCGCGGGCCCGGTGAGCCTCACCGTGACCGATGCCAATGGCTGCTCCGCCACGGCGAGCTGGACCTTGAGCGCCCCCGACCCGATCGCCATCAGCTTCAACACCACGCCCAGCTCCTGTGGCGTATGCACGGGCACGGCCACCGCCACCGCCACCGGTGGCACCCCCGATCACAGCTGGTTCTGGCTGCTCGGCACCAATGTGATGGGCACCGGCGATCAGATCTCCGGCCTCTGTGCGGGCCTTTACACCGTGGTGGCCACCGATGCCAACGGTTGTCAGGTGACCCAGGTGGTGCCCGTGGAGGACATCGATGGAGAGGACACCGCCGTGACCAACGGCCAGGTGAGCTGCCCGGGCGATTGCGATGGCTCGGTGAGCATCTCCACACCGTGCGTGGATGGGCCATGCACCATCGCGTGGTACGACGCCCAGGGTGTGGCCCTGGGACAGACCGGCTCCGAGGCCACGGGGCTGTGCGCGGGCCTCTATCTCGTCATGGTCACCAATGCTTCCGGCTGCGTGAGCATCGATACCGCGATGGTGATGTCGCCGCTGCCGGTGCTCGCCAACCTCACCACCACGCCGGTGAGCTGCTTCGGCGACTGCGACGGCACCGCCACCGTGTCCCCCAGCGGCGGCGCGGGCGGGTATACGGTGGAATGGCTGCCGGGCGGCGAGACATCGTCCACCCTCACCGGTCTGTGCGTGGGTGAGATCGCTGTGGTGATCACCGACCAGCTCGGATGCAGCGTGACGACACCGGTGGAGATCACCGGCCCCGAACCGCTCCAGGCCAACGCCACCATCGTGGGCGCTGGATGCCCGGGCGAGTGCAACGGCTCCATCACCCTGGATATCGTGGGCGGCAACGGCGGCAACACGTTCCTGTGGTCGCCCAACGTGACCGGCCAGGGCACCGCCACCGCCTCCGGTCTTTGCCCCGGCACCTACCGCGTCACCATCACGGACGCATTGGGTTGCGCCGTGACATACACCTACACGCTGAGCGAGCCGGTGGAGATGTCCATCGCCCTGGACCTGACCCACAACAGCTGCTTTGGTGAGTGCATGGGGGCGGCCTTGCTGACCATTACCGGCGGCGCACCCGACCACGCCATCACCTGGACCGGGCCCAACGGCGTGATCGCGCAGGATGTGATGGGCATCAATGGCCTCTGCGCCGGCACTTACACCGTGAATGTGGTGGACGCCAATGCCTGCACCCTGAGCGAGTCCTTCACCATCACGCAGGGCGATCCGATCGGGCCGGGCCTCACCTTCATCGGCGAGACCTGCAACGGGCCCTGCGATGGCACGGCCACGGTGGCCCCGACCGGTGGCGCAGGAGGTCCCTACACCTTCCTGTGGCAGCCCGGTGGGCAGACCGATGCCACCGTGACCGGCCTCTGCGCGGGCGAGCACAGTGTGACCATCACCGATGCCGCGGGCTGCGACACCACGGTGACCTTCACCATCCTGCCCTGGACAGTGATCACCGATAATGCGGTGGTGACCGATGTGGCCTGCGCCGGCCAGTGCACGGGCAGCATCGTGTTGACGCCCAGCGGGGGCATCGGCTCGTTCAGTTACACGTGGGTGCCCGATGCGGGTGGCGGCCCCACCATCGCCGATCAATGCGCCGGCACCTATCAAGTGACCATCACCGATTCGGTGGGCTGCACCGGCACGTTCAACTACACCATCGGCGCACCCGATACGCCGCTCACCGTGGACGTGACCGCTGTGATCCCGGCAAGCTGCATCACCTCGAACGACGGGGCGATCACGATCGCGGCCAATGGGGGCACGCCCGACCATACCATCGCCTGGACGGGCCCGGGTGGCTTCGTGGGCGATCAACCCGCCATCACGGGCCTGATCAGCGGTACCTACACCCTCACCGTGACCGATGCCAATGGCTGCACGGTGACGATGGACGTGGTGGTCGATGCCCTGCAGGGCGTGGTGGCCGATGCCGGTGCCGATCAGCAGGTCTGTGCCGGTGCCCCGGTGACCCTGGATGGCCGGGCGAGCACGGGCGCCAGCGGCCATGTCTGGTACAACGACCTGGGCGAGGAACTGGGCACCGGTCCCCTGATCGACGTGACCGACCTGCCGCCCGGACAGCACACGTTCACCCTGGTGGCCACCGACGGGCCCTGCGCCGACACGGCCCAGGTTACCGTGGAAGTGTTCACCACGCCCGTGGCCGACGCCGGCCCGGACCAGACCATCTTCGTGGATGAAGAGGTGGTGCTGGGCGGCTCGCCCACCGGCCCGCCGGGAGCCACCTTCAGCTGGTCGCCCGACTCGGTGCTGATCGCTCCCCACACCCCGAACCCCACCGGCTTCCCCACGGTCACCACCTGGTTCGTGGTGACGGTGACCACACCGGAGGGCTGCACGGCACAGGACTCGGTGTTGGTGACCGTGGTGCCCGAGGTGGACATCCCCAGCGGCTTCACCCCCAACGGCGACGGCTGGAACGACACCTGGGTGATCGGCTTGATCGAGCTCTTCCCGCTCTGCGAGGTGGAGATCTACAACAGGTGGGGTGAGATGCTCTTCCGCAGCGTGGGGTACAACACGCCCTGGGATGGCCGCTACAACGGCGCGCCGGTGCCCGTGGGCACGTACTACTACGTGATCCAGCTCAACGACGAACGATTCCCCGATGCCTACACGGGGCCGCTCACCATCATCCGCTGATACCATGAAGAGCCTCCTTCGATCCCTCTTCCTGTTGATGGCGCCGGGCTGGGCGGGCCTCGGATGGGCCCAGCAGCTGCCCCAACTCACCCAGTACCAGTTCAACGACTACGTCATCAACCCCGCCGTGGCGGGGAGCCGGCCCCTGTTCGAGATCCGCAGTGGACACCGCTACCAGTGGGTGGGCATCCAGGACGCCCCACGCACCTTCACCCTGAGCACCGCCACCCCGGTGGGCCGCAACATGGGTGTGGGAGGGTACATTTTCACCGACCACGTGGGCCCCACCCGCCGCACCGGCTTTCAGCTCTCCTACACCTACCACCTCCGCCTCACCGAGGACATGCGGCTCGGCATGGCCCTTTCCGGTGGTATGCTCCAATTCCTCATCGACGGGTCGAAGATCCAACTGCGCGACCCCGGTGATCCGGCCATGGACGACCAGCTTCGCGGTGAGCTGCTGCCCGACGCCAAATTCGCGATCTACCTGCACCATCCCCGGTTCTGGTTCGGGGTGACGGCACCGCAGATCCTCAACAACCGCGTGCAGTTCATTGAGGGCCGCAGGGAGAACCTGAGCCGATTGGAGGGCCACTACTACGCCACCGCGGGCTACCGATTGCCCATCGGGGACGACTTCGTGGTGGAACCGTCCGTGCTGGTGAAGTACGTCGATCCGGTGCCACCCATGATCGATGCCACGGCCACCATCCGGTACCGCAAGCAGTTCTGGCTGGGCGCCTCATACCGGACGAACGACGCCTGGTGCGCCATGGTGGGCTGCTGGGTGAAGGAGACCTTCCAGTTCGGCTATTCGTACGACATCCTCACGAGCAACCTCCGGAACTACAGCACGGGGTCGCATGAAGTGATGCTGGCGATCACCCTGGCAAAACCCACCGCGGAGCCCCCCACGACCACACCATGAACACCCGAAACGCAAGGCCGGATGGAGCGATGAGGTGAAGGAGGTCCGCCGGAGAAGCTTTCCATGGGGAATACCGAATGGAAGCGATCGATCCGGCCGGAAAATGGACTTGAGCAGGGTAAGGGTCGTAAATTGCGGCCCTTTTTCCCGCAGGGAGGGAACGGATGGGAGATCAATTCCGCTTTGCCACGATCCCTGCCGCGCGCCGCTTGGTCGGTGTGGTCGGCCTTTGGGCGCTCACCAGCTCCGCGGTGTTGGTCGCCCAGGACTTTCCTATTCAGGATGGGATGGTGTACATGGCCTGTTCGGGTCATCTGTACGATAGCGGCGGCGCCGACGGTCCCTACCAGAACGATGAGGACATCACCACCACGCTCTGTCCGCAGGGCGGGCCCGGTAGTGGTTCGGCGACCACTGTCCGGTTCACCGCGTGGGCCTTGGCAGCGGGGGCAGGCGACACCCTCCGGATCTATGATGGCCCCAGCGCCACCGGTGTGCCCCTGGCCGTGGGCACCGCGTCCAACCCACTGCTGGGCCAGACGTTCACCGCTTCACTGCCCGAGGGCTGCCTCACCTTCCACTTCGTGAGCAATGCCACTGCCACGGCGGCGGGGTGGGCGGCCGAGATCCTTACCGGCCCCAATGCGGGGGAGAATGGCGACCTGCTCACCTGCTCGAACGGCGGTGTGGTGAACCTGTTCACCCTGCTGGGCGGCACGCCCGACGGCGGCGGGGCTTGGTACAACCCCTTTGGCAATCCGCACACCGGCAGCTACAACCCCGCCACCCAGCCCGGCGGCGACTATGCCTATGTGGTGAGCACCCCGGGTTGCCCCGATGATACCGCATGGGTGAACGTGACCCGTGTGCTGGCACCCAACGCCGGGACCAACGGTTCGGTGACCGTCTGTGCCAATGATGCCGCCTTCGCGCTCATCAACGTCCTGGGGGGCGCCCCCGCGGCGGGAGGCACTTGGATGGGTCCGGGGAACGTGCCCCACAATGGCATCTTCGTGCCGGGTGTGAACGAGCCCGGCCCCTACGTGTATACCGTGACCGGCACGTCGCCCTGTGCCAATGCCCAGGCGACGGTGACCGTGAGCGTGAGCCCGCCGCCCGATGCCGGTGAGGATGCGACCATCGATGTCTGTTCCACTGACGTGGCGTTCGACCTGTTCGACCTGCTGGGTGGTGCGCCACAGCCGGGCGGGGTGTGGACAGGCCCCGGTGGCCTGCCCGTGAGCAGCACCTTCAACCCGGCCAGCTCCCCGGCCGGCCCTTACACCTACACGGTGGCCGGCACCCCGCCTTGTGCCCCGGCCCAGGCCACGGTGACGGTGAACGTGGTGCCCGCCGCCCAAGCGGGAAGCAATGCCAGCCTCACCGCCTGCGGGAATGATGTCCCCTTCGCCATGTTCGACCAGTTGGGGGGCACACCCCAGGCCGGCGGTGAGTGGACCGGGCCCAACGGGCCGCACGGCGGCATGTTCGATCCGGCCACGGATGACCCGGGAGCGTATGTCTATACCGTGCAAGGAGATGCACCGTGCCCGGCCGTGAGCGCCACGCTGACCATCGCGGTGAGCACCCCGCCGAATGCGGGCCTGTCGGGTGACACATTGGTGTGCAGCAGCGATGCCAGCTTCCCGCTTTTCGCCGTGCTCAATGGCTCGCCTTGGCCGGGTGGCAGCTGGACCTTCGGGGGGCTGGCCCACACCGGGATCTTCGAGCCGGGGGTGAGCACGCCGGGCGTATACACCTACACGGTATTGGGCCCCCCGCCCTGCGCCCCGGCGGTGGCCACTGTCACCGTGGCGGTGACCACCGCGCCTGTGGCGGGCCTCAACAACACCGTCACCCTCTGCTCCAACGATGACCCGGTGGACCTTTTCAGTGCGCTGGGCGGCACCCCGGACATGGGGGGCACATGGACGGGGCCGGCGGGCGTGCACAATGGCACCTTCCTGCCGGGCACGGATCTCGCGGGCGCCTACCTGTACACGGTCGTGGGCGCCACGCCCTGCCCCAACGCCTCGGCTATTGTCACTACCGTGGTGGTGCCCGCGCCCAACCCGGGTACCGATGGCAGTATCACGGTGTGCAGCAACGATGGGCCGGTGAACCTCTTTGGCGAGCTGGGTGGCAACCCCGATGGCAACGGAAGCTGGTTCGATCCTGACAACATGCCGCATGGCACCACCTATCTGCCGGGCGTCCACACGCCGGGGGTCTATCGATACGTGGTGCCCGGCATCGGGCCCTGCCTTGCCTTGGAAAGCACCGTGACCGTGGCCGAAGTGACCGCTCCCAACCCCGGCACCAACGGCAGCATCACCGTGTGCAGCAACGACGAGCCGGTGGACCTCTTCGACCTGCTGGGCGGTGATCCCGATGGGGGGGGTACTTGGACGCGTCCGAACGGCCTGCCGCACACGGGCACGTACCTGCCGGGCTTCCAACCGGGTGGTACCTATACCTATACCGTTGCCGGCACACTCCCCTGTGCCGATCTCTCGGCCGCCGTGCAGGTGGTGCGCGTAATCGCCCCGCGGGCCGGCACTGATGGCAGCACCGTGGTGTGCAGTTCGAACGGTCCGTTCGCGCTGGTCGGCATGCTCGGCGGCAACCCCGATGGCAACGGCAGCTGGTACCAGATGAACGATCCGGTGCCGGCCCTGTTCACCCCCGGAACCTCCACGCCTGGTGAGTACATGTACGTGGTGCCCGGCACTTTCCCCTGCGCCAACGACACCTCCTTCGTGACCGTGACGGTGAACATCGCCCCGGTGGCCGGCAGCAATGCCAGCATCACCGTATGCAGCGCTGACGCGGCCTTCGATCTGTTCGGTGTGCTGGGCGGCACCCCCGATGCGGGTGGCACCTGGCGCGATCCGCTGCTGCAGGCGCACAACGGCACGTTCCTGCCGGGCACGGACCCCGCAGGTGGCTACACCTACACCGTGGTGGGTGAGGCCCCCTGCAACAACGCATCGGCCGTGGTGGTGGTGAATGTGCGCGAACAGCGCAGTGCCGGTACGGATGCCACCTTGGAACGGTGCACCACCGATCCGCCGGTGAACCTGTTCAGCCTCTTGGGCGGCACCCCGGCAACGGGCGGGGTGTGGGAGGGGCCCGGACCAGTACCGGGTGGCTTCTTCAACCCCGCCACCGATGCCCCGGGTGCATACAACTACATCGTGACGAGCGAAGCGCCCTGTGTGAACGATACCGCCACGGTGACCGCTGTGGTGCACCTGGCCCCCTATGCGGGAGAGAGCGCCGAGATCACCATCTGCTCGGTGCAGGAGGAGTTGGACCTGTTCGAGGTGTTGGGCGGTACGCCTGATCTGAACGGCACTTGGACCGAGGTGGAGACCGCCGGTCAACTGAGCGGCAGCATCTTCAGCACGCTGGGTCTGCCCCCGGGCACCTACCACTTCCAGTACACCGTGCCGGGCATCGGCGTGTGCGGTGATGATGTGGCCACGGTCACGGTCACCACCGTGCCGGGTCTCGATGCCGGTGACAACGGTGTGCTCACGGTGTGCCGGAACAACACGCAGGTGAACCTCTTCAACGGCTTGGGCGGTACTCCGCAGACCGGTGGTGTGTGGATCGACCTCAGCGGCACCAACGCCCTGAGCGGCCAGTATTTCAACGCGATGCAGGTGGCACCGGGCAGCTACAACTTCCGCTACCGCCTCACCGGCGCCCTGGCCTGCACCTCGGATTCGGCCTTGGTGACGGTGAGCGTGGTGGATCACCCCGATCCGGGCGTGCCCAGTTCGATGACCGTGTGCTCCGACGGTGCCTCCTTCAACATGTTCACCTTCCTGGGTGGCCAACCCGATGCCGGTGGGCAATGGCGCCGGGGCAGCATTGGTGGCCCGCTGGTGTCGAACGTGTACAACCCGGCCGTGCACACGCCGGACACCTTCTACTACATCGTCTCCGGCAATGGGCCCTGTGCCGACTCGGCCGCATGGCTGGTGGTCAACGAGGCGCTCGCCCCGAACCCGGGTCTGAGCAGTTCCACCACGGTGTGCGCCAATGGGGCCTCCTTCAACATGACCACCGCGTTGGGCGGCACGCCGGATGCCGGTGGGCAGTGGTACTACAACAGCGATCTGGTGGGGGCCACCTTCGTGCCGGGGCAGAACAGCCCGGGCACATACACCTACCGCCTGCTGGGTCCCCCGGCCTGCGGCTTCCGGGAGAGCCAACTGACAGTGAACGTGCAGCCGGCGATCAATGCGGGCAACAACACCACGGTGACGGTATGCTCGAACACGCCGGCCTTCAACCTCTTCAACCTGCTGGGTGGTGGCGCCCAGTTCGGTGGGCACTGGACAGACCCCGACAATGCCGCACACACCGGCCAGTTCAACCCGGCGGTGGACCAGGAGGGCACCTATACCTACATTCTTCCTGACTCGGCCGCCTGCTTGGGCGACCAAGCCACCGTATCGGTCTTCGTCAACCAACGCGCCAATGCGGGGATCGGAGGGGTGGTGCAACTGTGCAGCGTGCCGGGCACCTCGCTCAACCTCTTCAGTGTCTTGGGTGGCAACCCCGATCCCGTGGGCACCTGGGTGGGCCCGCTGCCCCAGCAGGATCCGGTGAGCGGCATCTTCGTGGTGGGGGTGACCCCGCCCGGCACCTACCGCTACCGCGTGGCCGGTGCATGGCCCTGCACCGCCGACTCGGCCGATGTGAGCGTGCAGCTCTTCCCCCAGTCCAGTGCGGGCATCAGCCGAAGCATCCAAGTGTGCAACAACGCCTCGGCCTTCGCCATGGTCGACTCCCTGGGCGGGTTCCCGGCCAACGGCGGGGTGTGGCATGGACCGGGGCCGGCCGGTCCGCCGATGAACGGGCTCTTCTTCCCCGGCACCACCGCCCCCGGCACCTACTACTACACAGTGAACAGCCCGAACTGTCCGAGTTCCACGGCCAGTCTGCAGGTGCTCGTGAGCCCGGCACCGTTCGCCGGCAACGACGCCAGCATCACCGTGTGCGATAACGAGGCCGCGTTCGACCTCTCCCCGCTGCTCGGGCCCGGGGCCCAAAGTGGCGGTTCCTGGTACGACCCCAACGGGGTGCTGCACACCGGTACCATCCACCCGGCCACCTCGATCTCCGGCCCGTACAAGTACAAGATCACCGGCCAGTGGCCCTGTGCGGCGGACAGTGCCATCGTGCAGGTGACCATCAACCGC
>CAYXKE010000001.1:40481-61716 GCA_964464935.1 uncultured Chryseobacterium sp. | reverse complement strand
TCACCGTGTGCGTGGGGAGCGAAGAGGTGGACCTGTGGGCGCTGCTGGGCGACAGCTACGACACGGGCGGCCAGTGGAGCGATGATGATGGCACCGGCCAGATGGAAGGGGGGGTCTTGAGTGCCACCAGCCTGCCCCCGAGCCAATACCAATTCACGTATACCGTGGAGGGCGACGGGGTCTGCACCGATGCCTCCACCACGGTGACCGTGGTGATCACCGAGGGTTTGAACCCCGGTGAGGACAGCATCGTGAACGCCTGTCTGGGTGAGCTCGTGGACCTGTTCGGTGCCTTGGGTGGCACGCCCCAGCCCGGTGGATTCTGGACCGGTAGCGGTTCGTTCGCACTGGTGGGCGGCGTATTCAATACGGCCCTTGTTTCCGGCGGTACGAGCTGGGACTTCCATTACACCCTGCCGGGATCCTCGCTGTGCCCCAGTGCCACGGCCAAGGTGACCGTGAACGTGGTGGCCGGCCCCTATGCCGGCTGTGATGCCGACGTGGACCTTTGCTCCACGGGCGGCCCCGTGCAACTGCTGGACCTGCTGGATTGCGGCCCGCAGACCACCGGCAGCTGGTTCGATGAAAGCTTTGGCCCGCACACGGGTGTCTTCGATCCCGCCCAGGATGCACCGGGTGCGTTCCACTATCTGGTGCCCGCAGTGGGCAACTGCCCCGCTGACTCGGCCCGCCTGACCATCAATGTGACCGTGGCTCCCAATGCCGGTACGGATGGTACGCTGACGGTGTGCTCCGATCAGGATCCCGTGGACATGTTCACCCTGCTGGGCCCCAACGCGCAGCCGGGTGGCAACTGGTACAAGGTGCCCAACACGCCCCACTCCGGCACCTATGATCCCGCCGTGGATACGCAGGGCAGCTTCCGCTACGAAGTGGCCGGCCAATCGCCCTGCCCCACCCAGGCCATCGCCTTCGTGACCATCGTCGAGAACCAGGCCCCGCATGCCGGCTGCGACACGGAGATCTCCCTGTGCTCCACCAATGCCATCATCAACATGCGCCTGTCGCTCGATTGCTCGGCGCCGCAGGGTGGCAGCTGGTTCGGGCCCGGCATGGTCCCCTGGCCGAACAACCTGTTCGACCCCGCCAGCCACGCTCCGGGCGACTACACGCACGTGATGCCGGGCATCGCCCCCTGCCTCAACGACACGGCGGTGCTGAGCATCTCGGTGACACCGCAGGCCAACCCGGGCCAGAACGCCACGGCCAACGCCTGCCTGTCGCAGACCGAACTGGACCTCTGGCCCCTGCTCGGACCGCAGGCACAGACGGGCGGCACCTGGACGGACCTGGGCAACAGCGGTGCGCTCACCGCCAGCATCTTCAACCCGCAGCAGGCAGGGGGGGGCACCTGGTCCTTCCAGTATGGCTTCCCCACCAACGGGCCCTGTCCGGCCGTCAGCAGCACGGTGGTGGTGGAAGTGGGCTCGGGTGTGAACCCCGGCCTTGATGCGGCCATCGAGATCTGCGGGGCGGAAACGGCCTTCGACCTGATCACGGGCCTGGGCGGCACTCCGGACCTGGGGGGGGCCTGGGCGCCCATCACCGGTGGGGGCGAGGCGCTCGATCCCGACGGCACGCTCAACGCCACCATGCTCACGCCCGGCGTGGTGATCCCATATCGCTACACCGTGAGCGACCCCAACTGCGGCGAACTCAACGCCGTGCTCACCGTCACCATCAGCCCCTATCCCGATCCGGGTTTCGGACCGGACGGCGAAATAGTGTTGTGCACCACATCGGATCCGCTGGAGCTCTTCCCATTGCTGATGGGCACACCGAACGACACGGGCAGCTGGACCACCCCGCAGGGACTGCCGCACAATGGCATCCTCCAGCCGGGCAGCGATCCCGCGGGTGTCTACACCTATACCGTGGCCGGCAACACCGTCTGCCCCGACTCCGCAGCCTACGTGACCGTGGTGCTCAACCAGCCCCCCGATGCCGGTGTGGATGCGCATGTGCAGGTGTGTGACACCCTCACCGCCCTCGACCTCTTCGCACAGCTGGGTGGCTCCCCACAGAACGGCGGCCACTGGCTGGACGTGACGGGCAGCGGCGGCCTGCAGGGCGGCCTGCTCAACACCACCGGCATGCAGCCCGGCGTGCATCTGTATGATCACGTGGTGGGCGTGCAGGGATGCCCCGCTGACACGGCCCGCCTGGCGGTGACCGTGGTGGGGCAAGTGTCCGTCGTGGACCTGGAGCGCATCTGCAACGAACAGGACCGGACCTACACGGTGCGCTTCACCATTGTGGACGGTGACCCCAGCACCTACAGCGTGACCGGCCTGGAGGGCGACCTCAGCACGGAGGCACCTTATGTCTTCACCAGCGCAGTGCTGTTCACCAGCCAATCCTTCTCGGCCTGGGTGCAGGACGCCAATGCCTGTGGGCAGGTGCTGGTCGAGGGTGCCACCCCCTGCGACTTCGAGGTGGAGGTCTTCATCCCGCAGAGCTTCTCGCCCAATGGCGACAACATCAACGACACCTTTGTAATACCCGGGATCGAGGGATACCCGCTGAACCGGATCACCATCTTCAACCGGTGGGGTGCGGAGATCTATTCGGCCGAGGGCTATGACAACCACTCGGTGGTGTGGGATGGCACCTCCACCAACGCGCTGTTCGGTGGCGATGTGCCCACGGGCACGTACTTCTACATCCTGGAACTGGCTCCCGGTACGGAGCCGTTCACCGGCTATGTTCAACTGGTGCGATGATGAAGTGCTGGTCACATACCGCCGCCGTGTTCCTGCTGGCCACCTGCTGCCTGCCCCGCGCTGCCGCCCAGCAGGACCCGCTGTACACGCAGTACATGTTCAACACGCTGGCCTTCAACCCGGCCTATGCGGGCAGCGCCGACGTGTTCACCGTGATGGGCCTGAGCCGCCACCAGTGGGTGGGCTTCGAAGGTGCACCCACCACCCAGACCGTGCTGGCCCACACCCCCTTGCGGGTCACCAACCTGAGCCTGGGCTTGTCGGCCATCACCGACCGCATCGGGCCCACGCGCCAGACGGGCGGCTTCCTCGATGTGGCCTACCGCATCCGCACGGGGGAGGGGTCGCGCCTGGCCTTCGGGTTGAAGGGCGGCCTGAACAGCTACCAGGCCGATCTGGCCTCGCTCGCCACGGTGGAAGTGGACCCGGCCAACGTGAACATCCAGGGCCGCATCATGCCCAACTTCGGCTTCGGAATGTTCTGGCACACCCAGCACTCCTACGTGGGGGTGAGCGTGCCCAAATTGCTGGAGAACGACATGAGCGATGCCGTGGGTGGAACCGTGGTCACTTCGCAGGAGGTGCGCCACTACTTCCTCATGGCCGGCCACGTGATCGACCTGAGCCACGGATTGAAGTTCAAGCCCTCGATCATGTTCCGCGTGGTGGAAGGCGCGCCTTGGGCCCTCGACATCAATGCCAACTTCCTGTTGCGCGAGCGCGTGTGGCTGGGCGCCATGTACCGCGTGGGCAACGACATCGGCCTGCTGGCCCAGTACCAGGTGAACGACCAGTTCCGCATCGGCTATGCCTTCGACCTCACCACCACCCGCATGGGCGCCTACAACGCCGGCACGCACGAGGTGATGCTCAGCTACGACTTCCGGTTCGTCAAGGGCCGCACCATTTCGCCCCGCTATTTCTGATCCCCAGCCCGATGATGCTCCGTCTCCATATCCTGGCCATGCTGCTCCTCGCGGCCGTGCAGGTCCATGGCCAGGCGGGTACTTACATCCACGAGGGCGACCGCCACTTCCATCAGATGGGCTATGCACGGGCGGTGGAGGCCTATCGGGTGGCGGCCGAGATGGGGGCCGTGAACGAGCACGTGACGCGCCGCCTGGCCGAGTGCTACCTGCGCCTGGGCGACATGGCGGAGGCCGAGCGCTGGTACGCCATCGTGGTGAAGTTCCTGAACCGCGAGCCCATGGACATGTTCCACTACGCCCAGACGCTCAAGAGCAACGGGAAGTACGTGGAGGCCGAGGAATGGATGGACCGCTACCTGGCCACACAGGGGGAGGGGCGCCGCAGCAACATCGTGAGCTTCACCCGGAAGTTCCTGCAGGAGGAGCCCCGCTTTACGGTGAAGCCGGTGAGCATCAACACGCCCTACTCGGACTTCGGGGTGACCTGGCTCAACGACGGTCGCGTGCTCTTCTCCTCGGCGCGGAACAAGCGTACCACGGTGGACCGTCGTGCCGCATGGAACGACCAACCCTTCCTCGACCTGTTCGTGGCCGATGTGGCCGATGGCGGCGATCTGGAGAACGTGCGGCCCCTGCCGGGCAGTGTGAACTCCAAGCTGCATGAGGGGCCGGCCACCGCCAGCACCGGTGGGGAGGAGATCTGGTTCACGCGCAACTCCGCCCAGCGCAACCAGCATGGCATCAGCCGTCTGGGCATCTTCCGGACACAGCGCCAGAAGGACAAGTACGGCAAGCCCGCGCCCTTTGTGCACAACAACCCGGAGATCTCCAACGGTCACCCCGCACTCTCGCCCGATGGCCGGCGCATGTACTTCGTGAGCGACATGCCCGGTGGCTATGGCGGCACCGACATCTACGTGGTGCGTCGGCAGGGCGATGGCTGGAGCGAGCCCGAGAACCTGGGCCCCACGATCAACACACCGCACAACGAGGTGTTCCCGTTCATGGCGGCCGATGGCACCCTGTACTTCTCCAGCAACGGCCACCCGGGACTGGGCGGGCTCGACATCTTCGCCGCGCTTCCCGGTCGCGATGGCACCTTCAGCGTGCCCATCAACGTGGGCATCCCGGTGAACAGCCCGGCCGATGACTTCGCGTTCGTGATCGACCCCACCGGCAGCCGCGGCTACTTCTCCAGTGACCGCGCCGATGGCCGAGGCAGTGACGACATCTACTCCTTCGTCATGATCGCTCCGCTGGAGCAGCGCTTCATCTGCACCGGTCTGGTGATCGATGATGAACATGACATCCCCGTGATCGCGGCCGACGTGTTCCTCTACGACCTGAAGGACAACCTGCTGGCCACGGCCATGACCGATGCCCGCGGGGAGTTCAGCTTCCCCGTGGAACGCGACCGCGAGTACAGGCTGGTGGCCCGCATGCCCGGTCGCTTCGATGGCGAGCAGGTGTTCAGCACGGCCCAGATCGATCAGGAGCAGATCATCTCGCGCGACATTCACCTGGTGGCCGATGTGGGCATCTGGATGCGCGGCAACGTGCGCCCCAGCGAGGGGCCGGGCTTCCTGGCCGGTGCCACGGTGAGCGTGGTCAACCTGAGCAGCTTCCACACGGATACCAAGTCCACCGGGCCCGGCGGCGATTTCGGCTTCCGCCTGCAGACCAACGAGGAGTTCGAGGTTCTGATCGAGAAGCCCGGCTACTTCAGCCAGAGCATCCCGGTGAACACCCTGGGCATGAAGCAGGGCATCCTCGACCTGAACGAGGTGCGCGACCTGGTGATGGAGCCCATCGTGCTGGGCAAGCCGATGCCGCTGAAGCACGTGCGCTGGGCGGATAAGACCACCTCGCTGGACCCGATCGCACGCACCGAGCTCGATGCCCTGGCCGAGCGCCTGCTGGTGAACCGCGACCTGGTGGTGGAGATCGCCGTGCACAGCGATGCCCGGGGCAAGGCGCAGGATGAGCAGCGGCTCACGCAGAAACGGGCCGAGGCCATCGTGGACCACCTGGTGAGCCGCCGTGTGCCGCGTGAACGCCTTACGGCCAAGGGCTACGGCAGCGCACGCCTGCTGAACCACTGTGCGGCCGGTGTGCAGTGCACGGAGGAGGAGCACGCGGTGAACCGCCGCAACGAGTACGTGGTCACCGCGATCCTCGAGTGATCGGGTGGTCGGGCAATGCGTGCATCGCATAGCCCGCCGCACGCAGCCCCGCCAACACTTCCGGCAGGGCCTTGCGCAGCCGCGGCCAGGCCTTGAGGCTGTCGTGGAACACGATGATGGACCCCGGGCGTACGTGGTCCAGCACGTTGCGCACGCACTGGGCGGGCCCCAGCCGCGTGTCGAAGTCGGCGCTCAGTACGTCCCACATCACCACGCGGAAGCGGCCGCGTAGTGCGGCGTATTGGCGGCGCGATATGCGGCCGTAGGGCGGGCGGAACAGTGCCGAGCCGGTGATCTGCTGGCAGCGCATCACGGAGCGCAGATAGGACACGTGCGGTGTGCGCCAGCCGTTGACATGGTCCCAGGTGTGATTGCCCACGGCATGGCCCGCGCTGCGGATGCGCTGCAGGATGTCCGGGTGGGCGGCGGCATTGCGGCCCACGCAGAAGAAAGTGGCCTGGGCCCCGTGTTGCGCCAGTTGGTCCAACACCCAGGGCGTCACCTCCGGGATCGGACCGTCGTCGAAGGTGAGATGGACGGTGCGCGCCTCGGAAGGCATGCTCCACCACGCCTGCGGCAGCCAGGAGCGCAGCAGGCGTGGTGGGCGTACCCCGTACATGGTCAGAAGCGCATGCGGGTGTTGCGGCGTGCGCCGGCCTGCACTTCCATCATCCGGCTCTCGAAGTCCTGGTCCACCTGCAGGAAGCGCTCGTGCATGTCGCGCGCCAGCGGCGAGGCGCCCTGGAGGCTGTCCGCACCGATCAACTCCACCACGCGCGGATCGATGCCCAGGCTCTGGCCCACCGCCACGCTGGCGAGCCGCCCCATCACGGCGTGCGAGATGTTCATCTCGTTCATCACGCCGTCCAGGAACCTCGGCTCCAGGCTCAGCATGTAGCGCATGTTCTCCTCCATCACGGTGAAGAGGCGCTCGGCCAGTTGGTCGGCCTTGGCCGTGTCACCGATGGCGTAGTACGCCTCGATGGTGGGCAGCATGATGCGGTCGTACGGCACGTTGTGCTCGGGCATCTTCGCGATGGAGAGGTCGAGCACTTCGCGGGCCTGTTCGATGCGGCCTTCGGCGATCAGGGCCTCGGCGAGGCTGCTCAGCTGCAGGCGCAGGTTGGTGGTCATGCGCAGGATGTTCTCGTCGAGGTACACGCCCTCGGCCCGGTCCATGTTGCCCCAGCGGAACTTCTGCATCACGTTATGGTACATCACATCGGTGTTCACCCGGCCAAAGAGGTTGGGGTTCACCGCGGGGGTGTGCACCGGCACCAGGCGGTAGGTGAGGCCTTCCAACTGGAAGAACTCCTGCAGGTTGATGTAGCTGTCCGGACCCGTGGTGACGGCGAAGTAGATGGGCCGCTGCCACTTGTTGGTGCGCAGGATGTCCAGCAGCATCAAGTGGTTCTTCAGGATGTACTGCTTGCCCACGCTCCAGTCCACGCTACGGCGCCACACGGCCGTGTCAGCGGGCTGCAGGGTGCCGTTGCCGAACACGGTGGCGCTGTCCACCTTCAGGCTGAAGCGGTCGGTGGGGAACCAGGCGTCCTTCACCCCGCGCATGAACAGGGGTTGCATGTTGCGGTCGTCCTCCACGAAGCGCATCATCTCGTCCAGGTCGCGATAGCTCTCGCGGTCGCCCTGGGGGATGAACGCCACCACGTCGCGTGTGCCCTGGCGGTACTTCGAGGGGTCCATGCTGATGGGCACGGGATCGCTCTCGTAGGCCTTGCGCTTCATCTGGTCGGCGTACCAGTCCGTGTTCAGCAGGCTCAGGTTCACCACGCGCACATCGGTGCGGATGCCTTCCACCTCCTGGGCGTACCAGAGCGGGAAGGTGTCGTTGTCACCATTGGTGAAGAGGATGGCGTTGGGCGCGCAGCTCTCCAGGTAGTTGTGGGCGAGGTCGCGTGCGGGCGTCCGGTGCGCGCGGTCGTGGTCGTCCCAGCCATCGGCCACCATCACCACGGGTACCGCCATGCCCATGAGCGTGGCCAGGATGCCGTGCAGGCCGTCGTTCTTTACGATGCGTCCCAGCACGTGCATCACGCCCAGTGCGGCACCCCCCACGGCGGCCATGTACAGGAGGCTGTAAGAGGTGCCGTGGTCGCCCTGGGTCATCAGTTCCGCCAGGAGCTTCACCAGGCCGATGCCCGCCACGATGCCCACGCCCTTGAGCAATTCCGTGCGGGTGAGCGAGCGTGCCGCATCGTACAGCGCGTACACGCCCAGGCCGATCCAGATCGCGAAGGCATAGAACGAACCCGCATAGGCATAGTCGCGCTCACGCGGCTGGTACGGCGTCTGGTTCAGGTACACCACGATGGCCAGACCGGTGAAGAGGAACAACAGCATCACCACCGTCCAGTCGCGCGTGTGCCGCACCAACTGGTACACCAGACCGATCACCCCCAGCAGCAGGGGAAGCAGGTAGAACTTGTTGTGGCCGCGGTTCTTGGTGATGCTCGACGGCAGGTGGTCCTGGTTGCCGAGGCGCTCCGCATCAATGGCCTTGATGCCACTGATCCAGTTGCCGCTCATGATGTCGCCGTGGCCCTGCACGTCGTTCTGGCGGCCGGCGAAGTTCCACATGAAATAGCGCCAGTACATCCAGTTCACCTGGTAGTCCACGAAGAAGCGCATGTTCTCCATGAACGTGGGCTTGTGCACGATGGTCGGCTTGCCCTCGCGGTCCACGGTGCGCATGGGCACGCCCTTGAAGCGGCTCCATTGCTTGTAGGCGTTCACGTGCGAGCGCTGTGCGCTGTACATGCGCGGGAAGAACATGGTGAACTCGGGGTCGTACACCGGGTTCACGCCCTTGCGCGGATCGGTGATGATGTAGCGGTTGTCCACGCTGTGGCCCGGGTTCTCCTCCACGAAATGCCGGGCGCTCCATCGGTCATAGAAGCGCGTCACCTCCCGGCCGTTCTTCGTCACCAGCCAGGTGGCCGTGTACACCGGCGTGCCGTCCGTACGCTCATTGGTGATGGGGCTGTCCCAGAATTGGCCCATCAGCAGGGGCCGGTCGCCGTACTGTTCCCGGTTCAGGTAGCTCAGCAGGTTGAACACGTTCTCCGGATTGTTCTCATCGATCGGCGGGTTGGCCACGCTGCGGATCACGATCATGGCGTACGTGCTGTAGCCGATCAGGATCACGGTCACGCCCAGCACCACCGTGTTGAGCAGGGCCATGCCCCGGCGCTGGGTCTGGTATAGTCCCCACACGATCAGGCCGATGACCAGCAGCGCGTACACCAGCGTGCCTGTGTTGAAGGGCAGGCCGAAGGAGTTCACGAACAGCAGCTCGAACCAGCCGGCCATCTTCACGATGCCCGGGATGATCACCGACTGGATGGTGCCCAGGATCAGCGCCGACACCAGGAAGGTGACCACCACGCCCATGCGGGTCACCTCGTAGCGCTTGAAGTAGTACACGAAGGCGATGGCCGGGATGCACAGCAGGTTCAGCAGGTGCACCCCGATGCTCAGGCCCATGAGGTAGGCGATGAGGATGAGCCAGCGCGTGCTGTGCGCCTGCTCCGCCTCGCTTTCCCACTTCAGGATGGCCCAGAACACGATGGCCGTGAAGAAGCTGGACAGGGCGTACACCTCACCTTCCACCGCGCTGAACCAGAAGCTGTCGCTCCAGGTGTAGGCCAGGGCGCCCACGATGCCGCTGCCCAGCACCGCGATCAGCGCGCCGGTGCCCAGGGTGGCGCCGTTGCGGCAGGCCAGCTTGTGGGCCATGTGGGTGATGCTCCAGAACAGGAACAGGATGGTGAAGGCGCTGGCCAGCGCGCTCAGTACGTTCACCGCCACGGGCACGTTCTCCGGCGACACGAAGAAGCTGCTGACCCGCGCCAGGATCATGAACAGCGGGGCGCCGGGCGGGTGGCCCACCTGCAGCTTGTAGGCGGTGGCGATGAATTCCCCGCAATCCCAGAAGCTCGCCGTGGGCTCGATCGTGCGGATGTACGTCCAAGCGGCCACGAGAAAGACCAGCCAGCCGGTGATGATGTTCGCTTTCCTGTATGCCATGCGTGTGGACTGCGGTTCTCCCGCTGTGAACGGCCCCATGTGCGGGGAGCGGGCGGGGCGAAAATACCCATTGTCCACGGGTCGACTGCCCCGGCGTGTGCGTCCTTTCCACACGGCGCGCGTCGGGGTCGCGTACCTTTCCGCCATGCTCGCCCGCACCCGCGATGCCTGGGAATGGTCGCGCAAGGCCTCGCCCCGCCGCCTGCGCAACGCGGCCGCCCTGTGGGCCAGCTACCGGCGCGCCCGCCGCACCCGCGACCCGCGCATCGCCGGCCTGCCTTTCAGCATCAGCATCGAGCCCACCACCGCGTGCAACCTGCGCTGCCCCGAGTGCCCCAGCGGCCTGCGGGCCTTCTCCCGGCCCACGGGCAACCTGCGCCGCGACCTGTTCACCCGGATCATGGACGAGTTGGGTGATGACCTGTGGGCGCTCACCTTCTACTTCCAAGGCGAGCCCTACATCCATCCACAGTTCCTGGACATGGTGGGTGTCGCCGCCGAGCGCGGCCTGTACACCAGCACCAGCACCAATGCGCACTTCCTCTCCGATGCCAAGGCCGAGGCCACCGTGCGCAGCGGCCTGTCGCGGCTCATCATCTCACTCGATGGCACCGACCAGGGGACGTACGCGGCCTACCGGCGCGAAGGCGAGCTGGAGAAGGTGCTGGATGGTGCCGCGCGCATCGTGGAGTGGAAGCGCCGCTTGAAGAGCCTCACGCCGCACGTGGTGTTCCAGTTCCTGGTGGTGCGCCCCAACGAGCATCAGATCCCCCAAGCGAAGGCACTGGCGCGGAAGGTGGGTGTGGACGACCTGTGGCTGAAGACCGCACAGATCTATGATCCCCGCGATGATCACCCCCTGATCCCCGTTCAGGACCGCTATTCGCGCTACCGGCGCAACGCCAACGGCGTATGGGAGGTGAAGAACCGCATGGCCGACGAGTGCTGGAAGATGTGGCACAGCTGCGTGGTGACCTGGGACGGTCGGGTGGTGCCGTGCTGCTTCGACAAGGACGCGCACCACGTGCTGGGCGACCTGCGCACGCACAGCTTCCGCGAACTGTGGCACGGCGAGGCCTACAACGATTTCCGCCGGCGCCTGCTCATGGCACGCAGCAGCATCGAGATGTGCCGGAATTGCAGCGAGGGCAGCCCGGTGTGGGCCTGAGGCCCCGTCACACCTTCATGATGTCCCTCTCCTTGGCCTCGAGCAGGGCGTCCACCTTCTTGTTGTAGGTCCCTGTGAGCTTCTCCACCTCGCCCTCCAAGGCCTTGGCGGCGTCCTCGGGCAGGCCGTCCTTCTTGGCCGCCTTGATGCCTTCCATGGTCCGCTGGCGCGCGCTGCGGATCCCCACGCGGGCGTGCTCGGCCTCCTTGCCGGCGGCCTTTACCAGGTCCTTGCGGCGTTCCTCGGTGAGCTGCGGCACGTGGATGATCACCGTTTCGCCGTTGTTGCTGGGGTTGAAACCGAGGTTGGCAGCGATGATCGCCTTCTCGATCGGGTCGATCATGTTCTTCTCCCAAGGCTTCACGTACAGCGTGCGCGCATCACCGGTGTTCACGGCGGCCACCTGGGACAGGGGCACATGGCTGCCGTAGTACTCCACGTGCACCGTGTCCAACATCCCGGGCGTAGCTGCACCTGCGCGGATCTTCGTGAGTTCGTGCGCCAGGTGGTCGAGGGCCTTTTGCATCAGTTCCTCGCACTGCCGGGTCAGGTCGTTGGTATCGGTCATGGTTGTTCGGAAGGGGGGCAAAAATAGACAGTTGGCGCGGGGTGGGGCGGGGGTCAGACCTCCACCAGGGTACCCACGGTCTCGCCGGCCACCAGGCGGCCCAGGTTGCCCGGCTTGTTCATGTCGAACACGATGATGGGCAGGCGGTTCTCCTGGCACAGGGTGAAGGCCGTCATGTCCATCACATTGAGGCCTTTCTCGATCACCTCACGGAAGGTCACGCGTTCATACCGCACGGCGTTGCTGTCCTTTTCCGGGTCGGCGGTGTAGATGCCATCCACGCGGGTGCCCTTGAGGATCACGTCGGCCTCGATCTCGATGGCCCGCAGACTGGCGGCCGTGTCCGTGGTGAAGTAGGGGTTGCCGGTGCCGGCCCCGAAGATCACGATGCGGCCCTTTTCCAGGTGGCGTACGGCGCGGCGCCGAATGAACGGCTCGGCGATCTGCTCCATCTTGATGGCGGTCATCAGCCGGGTCTGCTGGCCCTTGGCCTCCAGCGCGCTCTGCAGCGCCAGGCTGTTGATCACCGTGGCCAGCATGCCCATGTGGTCGCCCTGCACCCGGTCGATGGCGCCTTCGGCCTCCATGCCGCGGTAGATGTTGCCACCACCGATGACCACCGCCACCTGCACACCCTGGCGGGCGATGGCGATCACCTCATCGGCGTACTGGTCCAGGCGTTCACTGTCGATGCCATAGGCCTTGGCGCCCATGAGGCTTTCACCGGAGAGTTTCAGGAGGATGCGTTGGTACTTCGGCATGTGTGGGCGGCAAAATAAAAGAGGGAGGCCGAAGCCCCCCTCTATGATGCGGTGTACAAGGTCATCAGATGGTGAGTGAATGACGCTTGAACCCGGTGACCGTCAGGTCCTTGTCCTGGGTCTTGAGGTACTGCTCCACGCTCATCTTGTTGTCCTTGATGAAGTCCTGGGCGAGCAGGGTGCTCTCCTTGAAGAACTTGTTCAGACGGCCTTGGGCGATCTTCTCGGCCATCTCGGCGGGCTTGCCCTCCTGGATGGCGAGTTCCTTGCCGATCTCCAGCTCCTTTTCGACCACGCTCTGCGGGGTGCTGGCCTTATCCAGGGCCACCGGGGCCATGGCGGCCACCTGCATGGCCACGTCCTTGGCGGCGCCCTCGAAGCCGGTCTTGCTCAGGCCCACGAGGCTGGCCACCTTGTTGCCCGGGTGGTTGTAGGCGAACACGAAGGGGGCGCTCAGCGCGTGGCAGACGCTCACGTCGATCTTCTCACCGATCACGCCGGTCTGCTCCACGAGCTTCTCAGCGATGGTGAGGCCGTTGCTGTCGTAGGCGGCAGCCTTCAGGGCGTCCACGCTCTCGAGGCCTTTCTCCAGGGCGATGCTGGCGATACGCTCGGCCATGGCGGCGAAATCGGCGTTCTTGGCCACGAAGTCGGTCTCGCAGTTCACGCACACCAGCACCCCTTGGGTGGCGGCGGCGTTGGTCTGGGCGATCACCAGGCCTTCGGAGGCATCGCGGTCGGCGCGCTTGGCGGCCACCTTCTGACCCTGTTTGCGCAGGATGTCAATGGCGGCCTGGAAGTCGCCGTTGGCCTCGGTGAGGGCCTTTTTACAATCCATCATGCCTGCGCCGGTCATCTGGCGCAGCTTGTTCACATCAGCGGCGGTGATGGTCATGGTTCGTTCTGCTGTTGGGGGTATGCGGGCGGGGCTCAGGCGTTGTCTTCCGCTGCCTCACCGCTCACGTCGTCCGCAGCGGCGCTGGTCTCATCGGTCGGCTCGGCCTCGTCCGCGGCGGTCTTGTCGTTCTTGCGCTCTTCCAGCCCTTCGCTGATGGCCTGGATCATGCGGTCCACAATGAGCTCAATGCTCTTGGTGGCGTCATCGTTGGCCGGGATGGGGTGGTCCACCAGGGTGGGGTCGCTGTTGGTGTCCACCATCGCGAAGATGGGGATGCCCAGCTTGCGGGCCTCGGCCACGGCGATGTGCTCCTTGGTGATGTCCACGATGAACAGTGCGCTGGGCAGACGGGTCAGGTCGGCGATGGAGCCGAGGTTCTTCTCCATCTTCTCGCGCTGACGGGACACCTGCAGGCGCTCACGCTTGCTCAGGTTGTTGAAGGTGCCATCGGTCTTCATCCGGTCGATGGTGCTCATCTTCTTGATGGTACGCCGGATGGTGCCGAAGTTGGTGAGCATGCCGCCGCTCCAACGCTCGGTCACGTAGGGCATGCCGGTGGGCTTCACCTTCTCGGCCACGATGTCCTTCGCCTGTTTCTTGGTCGCCACGAAGAGCACCTTCTTGCCGCTGCGGGCCAGGTTCTTCATGGCCGCCGCCGCTTCCTCGAGCTTCACGGCGGTCTTGTTCAGGTCGATGATGTGGATCCCCTTCTTCTCCGCGAAGATGTAGGGGGCCATGTTGGGGTTCCACTTGCGCTTCAGGTGGCCGAAGTGCACACCGGCTTCAAGCAGTTGATCGAATTGCGGACGGGCCATGCTTTGTGGGTTCTTACGAGTTGCTCACTTTCCTTTTTCCTGTTCCAGGCATCCCTCAGGTAGCGCCGCAGGGCGGTCCCAAGGGATTGGATGCTGAGCCGGCGGTGGCCGAAGCCACCGCCGGAGCATGCGCAGGATCAACGTTTGCTGAACTGGAAGCGCTTCCGGGCCTTCTTGCGGCCGAACTTCTTGCGCTCCACCGCGCGGGGGTCGCGCGTCATGAGGTCTTCAGCCTTCAGCTTCGGCTTGTGCTCGGGGTCGAGCTCCACCAAGGCGCGGGCGATGCCCAGGCGCACGGCTTCCACTTGGCCGGTGATGCCACCGCCGCGAACGCGGGCGACGACATCGAACTGGCCCTCGGTGCCGGTGAGGTTGAAGGGCTGATGGATCTTGAACTGCTGGGTGGTCAGGGGGAAGTACTCGCCCCCGTCGCGTCCATTGATGATCACCTCGCCGCTGCCGGGGGTGAGGATCACGCGGGCCACGGCGGTTTTACGGCGGCCCAAGCTGATGCTGCGCTCCATGCTCTTACTTGATGGTGTTCAGGTCGACCAGGCGGGGCTTCTGGGCTTCGTGCTTGTGCGCGGTGCCCACCACCACGTGGAGGTTGTTGAAGAGGCGCCGGCCAAGCCGGTTCTTCGGGAGCATGCCGCGCACGGCGTTCTCCAGCAGGGCCTCCGGCCGCCGGGCCTTCAGGTCCTTCGCTTTCTCGCGGTACTGGCCGCCGGGGTACAAGCTGTAGCGCTGGTACTCCTTGTCGTCCATCTTGCCACCGGTCAGCCGCACCTTGTCGGCGTTGATGACGATCACATGGTCGCCACAGTTCACGTGCGGGGTGAACGTGGACTTGTGCTTGCCGCGCACAAGCATGGCGACTTTACTAGCAAGGCGGCCAAGCACTTCGTTCTCGGCGTCCACGAGCAGCCATTCCTGCTGCACGGTGGCGGCGTTGGCCATACTGGTGGTGTGGGTCGTTGATGCCACGGTTTCAGAGCTTTACGCCGGGCGGGGCCCGGAAATGGGCTGCGAAGATAGATCATTTCCAACAACCCACAAGCAGATCGTGGATATCGCGCGGCCATCGCCCTTGCAAGGCCTCCCCCCCCGGTCCATGGGCGCGCGGCGGGCCTTGTGCCGGAACATGTGTGTGGCGTTCCACCCCATCCCTATATTTGCCGCGACACCAACGGAAGCCATGCAGGACATCGTGTTCGCTATCGCCAAGTTCTTCGAGACCCTCCTGTCCATCCTCCCCGTGCTGGGATGGGCGCCCGTGGTGATCTGCACCCTGCTCGGCTTCTTCGGCGTCTTCTATTGGCTGATGCTCCAGGCCCGTTACAACCGCGAGGCCCGCGAGAAGAACACGCTCGCTTGAGCGCTCCCCGCTTTCCTTCCCCGTTTGCTGCCTTGTACGAGGGCCCCGCGGGCGCTCGTCATGCCGTGGCCTTGCCGGTAGGCACGCGCAGCAGGTCGTGACCGATGTCGGTGCGCATGGTCTTGCCCTCGAAGGCGATCAGTGCGGCATGCTTGTACACATTAGCGATGGCGTGCTCCAGGTCCTTCCCGAAGGCGGTCACGCACATCACGCGCCCACCATTGGTCACCAGCGAATCGCCCTTCATGGCCGTGCCGGCTTGGAACACATAGGCATCGTTCACCAGTTCCAGCCCGGCGATGGGGTGTCCATTCTCCACGGGGCCCGGATAACCATCGGCGGCCAGTACCACGCACACGGCCGTGCGATCGTCCATGTCCACATGGCACTCGCTCAGGGTGCCGGTGGCGATGCCGTCGAAGAGGTCCAGCAGGTCGCTGCGCAGCAGGGGCAGCACGGCCTGGGTCTCGGGATCGCCCATGCGCACGTTGTACTCGATCACATAGGGCTCGCCGTTCACGTTCATCAGGCCCATGAACAGGAAGCCGCTGTAGGGGATGCCATCGGCCTTGAGCCCGCGGATGGTGGGGACGGCCACGCGGTCATGCACCTTCTGCAGGAATTCCTTGTCCGCGAACGGCACGGGTGAGACGGCCCCCATGCCACCGGTGTTGGGGCCGGTGTCGCCATTGCCAATGCGCTTGTAGTCCTTGGCGCAGGGCAGCATCTTGAAGCTCTCGCCGTCGGTGATCAGGAAGGCGCTCAGTTCGATGCCCTGGAGGAACTGTTCCACCACCACGCGTTCGCCGGCCGCACCGAACCGGGCGCCGGAGAGCATGTCCTTCACGGTGTCCACGGCCTCTGTGCGGTCGCTGGTGATCACCACGCCCTTGCCGGCCGCGAGGCCATCGGCCTTGATCACATATGGCGGAGGTGTGTGCATGATGTGCTGCACCGCGTCGTTCACTTCGCCCTTGGTGAAGGTGCGGTGCGCCGCCGTGGGGATGTTGTGGCGGAACATGAACCGCTTCGCGAAGTCCTTGCTGCCTTCCAACTGCGCGGCCTCCTTCCGGGGACCGATCACGGTGACACCGGCCAGGGCGGGGTCTGCGGCGATGCGGTCGTGCAGACCGTCCACCAACGGGGTCTCCGGGCCCACCACCACGATGCGGATGCGCTTCTCCAGAAGGAAGTCGCGCAAACGGGCATGGTCGTTCAGGTCGAGCGGTACGTTGCGCCCGTGGCGCAGGGTGCCGGGGTTGCCCGGGCTCACGTACAGCTCATCGAGCAGGGAGCTTTGGGCGATCTTCCAAGCCATGGCATGCTCGCGCCCGCCGCCACCGATCAACAGAACGTTCATGTCGGAATGCCTTTGATGCAAAGGAAAGCCCCCTGCCACGGGAGCTAAAATGTTCTTATCAACACCGGCGGCATACCGGTGGGATAACACGGCGCCGGTGCGACCACGGGGCCACACCGGCGCAGTATCGGAATGGAGCGATCAATGTTGGTGCGGCATGCGCTTGATGCTGCAGCCGATGTTGCGGGTCTCCGTGGTGCGCACGGCCTGGCCCTTGCTCAGGTCGGTGATCGCATCCTTGAGCCAGTGCTGCGTCACGGCGGCGGGATCGCCCACGTTGTCGTCGATGGCGCCTTTGTACGCCAGCTTCAGTTCGTTGTTGAAGAGGAACACGTGCGGGGTGGTGCGGGCGCCGAAGGCATCGGCCACCTTGTGGTCCTTGTCCAGCAGGTAGTGGCCGGCGTAGCTCTTCTCCTTGTAGCGGGCCTGCATGTCGGCGAAGCCATCGCCGTCGTTGCGTTTGGCCTCGTTGCTGTTGATGAACGCCACGCCCATGCCGTGCTGTTGGGCAAAGGCGGCGATCTCCGGATAGCGGCCTTCCCAGCCCGCGCTGCCCTCACTGCCGATCACGAAGGGGCAGGTGTTGCAGGTGAAGATCACCAGCAGCCCATTGATGCCCAGCAGGTCCTTGAGGTTGGTCTCCTTGCCCGAAACGTCCATCATCTTCTGCCCCGGAGCAGGCAGGAAAGTGCCCAGCGGCAGGTTGGGAAGCGGGTCATGGGCCAGGGTGGCGATCAAGGTGGCGGCAGCCAGGCCACAGGTCTTCAGGATCATGGGGTCGTTGTTTTTGTGCCGAGCGAAGTTACCACTGCGTTGCGTGGCGCTCATATTTTCCGTGCCGGACCGTGCGGTGTGCAAGTCCACAAGTGCGGGCCACGCGTGGATTATGACGCATCTTCGTCCCATGCGGTCGTCCGGTGCGTGGCTGGTGCTCTGGTATGCGCTTCTGGGGGTGGCCGCATGCGTTGTCCTGCCCCGCGCACTGCCCGCGGCCAGTGTTCCCCTGTACACGCTGCTGGCCCACGCGTTCCAGCACCCCGCGCTGCTCCTGGACACGTGGGCGGGCCCGCTCTTCACGCTGATGGCCGCACCGTGGGCCGCATGGGGTGAGGCGGGTCTGCGCTTGTTCGGGCTGCTCTGCTTTGGGGCCACGGCTTGGTGCGCGGGCCTCACGCTGCGGCCGAAAGCCCCGGCGGCCGCAGCTCTGCTTCCGCTGCTGCTCCTGACCGCACCTGGCTACCGCGAAGCGCTGGTGGCGGGCACCCACGAGCCGTTCTTCGGCTTGCTGTGCATGGCCACGCTGGCGGCGCTGCGTGCACGTCGCACCGGATGGGCGGCCCTCTTCTCCGCCCTGATGCCGCTGGTGCGTGCGGAGGGGCTGGTGGTGATGCCCTTCGTCGCCCTCTGGATCGCTGGCCTGCGGCGATGGAGCGCCCTGCCGGTGCTGGCCCTGGGCGTGCTGTTCCGCGTACTGCTCGAATGGCCGAACGGACCCGGTGCCCCGTTGCTCGCGGAACGGGTCGCCGGGCGCGCCGCACCACTGGCGCTGATCGGACCGCTGGCGGATGAGCTCGGTGGCGTCCTGGTGGTGCTGTGGCTGACGGCCGTGGTGCTGGGCGCTGTGTGGTGGGCCCTGCGTGCGGGCGAGCGCTCCGGTCTGCGCTGGACACTGGTCATGGTGGCTTTGCCGGTCCTTGCGGTCGCGACACTGCACGGTGCACTGGCGTGGTGGGGTGTGGTGATCCCCGCGGCCGGGCCCCGCGTCGGAGCGGTGATCACCCCGTTCTGTGCGCTCGTGGTGGCGCAGGTCGGTACGCAGGTGGTGGAGGACATGCTGCATCATCCGGCGGCGCGTGTCGCCGTGGCCGTTCTGGTGGGTGCCGGGGCGTTGGGCTGGTCGGCGGGATCCTTCCCCCAGCAAGCACATGCCGAACGCATCGGGCTGCAGGAGCGCTTGCAGGATGTCGTGGCACGTGGTCCGGTGCATGCGATCAATGACCCCATATGGGCCCATCGGTTCGGCGTGGACCCGTGGCGGATATGGGCGGTAGCGCGGGGTGAGGAGGAGTGGGCACTGGACCCCGGGGAGCGGGTGTTGTGGATGGACACCTGGTCCGGCCCACCGCATCTGCGTACACCGGTGGATGTGTTGCTGGGCGATGAGCGCCTGCGGGTGGAAGGGTTGGCGCACTTCGCCCCGGCCGTGTACGACAGCCTGCCGCCGGTCACCATCTGGTCCTTCGCCGCCGGTCCTGAGATGCGCTATCGCGATACGGTGGTGGTCTTCCGGGGCACGGGCCACGAGGCCATCACCTATCGCTTGGACCTGTCGAGCGATGCGCCCCAACACCGGGGTCGCCCGTGTTTCGCCGGCACGGAGTTCCCCATGGAATTCGCCGAGTTGCCCGTGAACGCGCCGGAGTTCCATGCCACCGAGGTGATCGTACGTGGCACGGCCGTGGCTGATGGTCGTCGCCTGGAACTGGTGATCTCCGAGGATGGGCCCGGGGGCCGCGTGGGCTACTGGAAGTACGATCTCTGGAGCGGCCCCTTCACCTGGCGCCTCGCGCTGCCTGCCCGGCCGCCCGATGTGCGCACCAAGCTCTACATCTGGGACCAGGCGCAGCAGCCGTTCTGCATCACCGACCTGGAGGTGCTGTTGATCAGGACCTACCGCGGCCGTCCCTGACCTGTCCGGGGATCGCGGCGAGCAGGGCCTTGGTGTACGCGGCTCGCGGCTGGTGGTAGACCGTGTCGGCCAGGCCCAGCTCCGCCTGCCGACCCCGTTCGAGCACGAGGATCCGGTCGCAGAAGTACTTCACCACGTTCAGGTCGTGGCTGATGAAGACATAGGTGAGCCCGTGCTCCTGCTTGAGCTCGTTGAGCAGGTTGAGCACCTGGGCCTGCACGCTCACATCCAGGGCGGCCACGCTCTCGTCGCACACCACGAGACGCGGCTGCAGCGCGATGGCGCGTGCGATGACAATGCGCTGGCGTTGACCACCGCTGAACTGGTGCGGGTAGCGTCCGTAGTGCGCGGCCTCCAGCCCCACACGCTCCAGCAGCGCCACCACGGCATCGCGGCGCTGACGATCGCTGCGGCCGATCCCGTGCACGCGCATGGCTTCCGCGATGGCGGCACCCGCCGTGATCCGCGGGTTCAATGCGGCGTACGGGTCTTGGAAGATGATCTGCACCTCCCGGCGCAGGGCGCGCATGTCCGCGGGCGATAGCGTGGTGATGTCCACGCCGCGGTAGTACACGTGGCCGGCGTTCGGCTCCAGCAGGCGCAGGATGCTCCGGCCCAGGGTGGTCTTGCCACTTCCGCTGCCCCCCACCACGCCCAGGGTCTCGCCCGGGTAGACGCAGAACCCGATGTCGTGCAACACCTGCACATCGGGGCCGGGTGGACGGAAGAGGCCGCGCTGACCGGGATAGTGCTTGTCCAGACCCTCCACGCGCAGCAGGGGCTCCTGCTTCATCCGTTCCTCGGCGGCGGCGCGTCGTACGTCGGGCGGTATGGTGGGGATGCGGTCCGGCGTGAAGGCCTCGGGATCCTGCATCACGGCATCCACGGTGGGCAGTTGTACCGGATGCACCGCCGGGTCGGGACGGCAGGCAATGAGGCCGCGGGTGTAGGGATGGACGGGCCGTGCAAAGAGTTCCTCCACCGTGGCGTGCTCCACCACTTCGCCGCGATGCATCACCAGCACGCGGTCCGCCACCTCGCGCACCACGCCCAGGTCATGCGTGATGAAGAGCATGCCCATCCGCCGCCGCTTGCGCAGGTCCTTGAGCAGGTCCAGGATCTCGCGCTGTACCAGCACATCGAGCGCGGTGGTGGGCTCGTCGCAGATCAACAGGCCCGGCGAGCAGCTCAGCGCCATGGCGATCATCACACGCTGCTTCTGGCCGCCGCTGAGCTGGTGCGGATAGCGGTCGAAGAGCCGTGCCGGGTCGGGCAGCAGCACTTCGGCGAACAGTGCCTCCACCTTCCGGCGCGCGGCCGCGCGGTCCATGCCCAGATGCGTGCGCACCACTTCGGCCACCTGGTCGCCCACGGTGTAGGCGGGGTCGAGCGCGGTCATCGGCTCCTGGAACACCATGGCGATGTGGCGGCCGCGGAGCGCTTTCCCGGCGCCGGTACCGGGGGCGAGCAGGTCCACCGGACCGCCTTCGCCGTGCCACATGGCCTTCCCGGTGATGGTGGCCTGTGCCGGCAACAGCCCCATGAGTGCCATGGACGTCACGCTCTTCCCGCTGCCGCTGGCGCCCACGATGCCGATGCATTCGCCGGCCTCCAGGGTGAAGCGCACATCGTGCACCACAGGCTGGTGGCCGAAGCGCACTGACAGGCCGTCCACCACGAGAACAGGTGACCTCATAC
>CAYXKE010000001.1:0-40471 GCA_964464935.1 uncultured Chryseobacterium sp. | reverse complement strand
GGGCCCCCCCCCCCACCGCCCCCCCCCCCCCCCTCTCCTTTCTTCCCCTTTGGTTGTTGGGGGGGGGGGGGGGGGGCGCCCCCCCCAGCCCGGAAAGGCGCAAGTGCAGCTGCACCGTGGCCACCACGTCCTTCCGGCAGTAGGCGGCGATGCGTTCCAGCCCGCCCGCTTCCCGATACACGCGCGCCACGTCGGCACCGGTGATGTCGTCCTTCGGTGTATCGATGCCCAGCACATGGCACAGCAGGGCCAGGGAGGTGTAGTTCTTCCGGTCGCCGAAGCTCCACTGCTCCATGGTGTCGATGTGGCCCACCTCCCACGGTTTCATGCCGCTGATGTCGAGCAGGCGCGGCAGGGGGATGCCATGGATCACGCAGCGCCGGGCGATCCACGGGAAGTCGAACTCCTTGCCGTTGTGGGCGCACAGTTTGTGCTGCGGCCCCCCGTAGTGCCCGTCCATGAGGTCGCACAAGCGCATCAGCAGCTCGCGTTCATCGTGCCCGTGGAAGCTGGTCACGCGCAGGGCCGGGCCTTGGGTGCCCACATGCACGGTGCCCAGTCCGATGCAGATGATCTTGCCGAACTCCGCCAGGACACCCGCCCGGTCGGCATACAGCTCTGCGGCCGACTTCTGCAGCCGCTGTTGGTCGAAGCGGGTCTTGTCCGAAAAGAGTTGGGCGGTCACCGGGTCCAGGTCCTCCCAGCGGCGGTGCTGCGGGACCGTCTCGATGTCGAGGAACAGGATCTGTTCCAGATGGGCGGCTCGGCGGGTGCTCATGGCGCAATGGGCTGGATGCCCCCCGAAGATCGCACGATCGGGCGATCTCCTGGCCGATGTGGCCGGGAACCGTACGGGCCGCCGGAAGGCACGGCGCTCACTCCTTGGTGAGCGTGGCCTTCAGGTACTCGCGGTTCAGCCGTGCGATGTGCTCCAGGCTGATGTTCTTGGGGCACTCCACCTCGCAGGCGCCGATGTTGCTGCAGTTGCCGAAGCCCTCCTTGTCCATCTGCTCCACCATGGCCAGCGCACGCCGCTTGGCCTCGGGGCGGCCCTGGGGCAGCAGGGCCAGCTGGCTCACCTTGGCGGCCACAAAGAGCATGGCGCTGCCGTTGGGGCAGGTGGCCACGCAGGCGCCGCAGCCGATGCAGGTGGCGGCGTCAAAGGCTTTGTCGGCGTCGTCCTTGGGAACGGGGATCGCGTTGCCGTCCACCAGGTTGCCGCTGGTGTTCACGCTCACGAAGCCGCCGGCCGCCTGGATGCGGTCGAAGGCACCGCGGTGCACGGCCAGGTCCTTGATCACGGGGAAGGCGGTGCTGCGCCAAGGCTCCACGTAGATCGTGTCACCGTCCTTGAACTTGCGCATGTGCAGCTGGCAGGTGGTGATGCCGCGGCCCGGGCCGTGCGCCTCACCATTGATGAACAGGCTGCACATGCCGCAGATGCCCTCGCGGCAGTCGTGGTCGAAGGCGATGGGGTCCTCGCCCTTGCGTACGAGGTCGTCGTTCAGCACGTCGAGCATCTCCAGGAAGGACATGTCCTCGGAGACGTCGTTCACCACGTAGTCGACGATCCTGCCTTTGTCGTTGGGGCCGTTCTGGCGCCAGATCTTGAGGGTGAGCTTCATGTTCCTATCGTTCTACGGGTGCGGTCACTTGTACGAACGCTGCGTGGGTTTCACTTCCTCGAAAGTGAGGGGCTCCTTGTGCAGTTGGGCCTTGCCGGGCTCGCCCAGCCATTCCCAAGCGGCCACATAGGAGAAGTTGGCATCGTCGCGCTTGGCCTCGCCGTCCTCCGTCTGGGACTCCTCGCGGAAGTGGCCGCCGCAGCTCTCGTTGCGGTGCAGCGCGTCCATGCACATCAGTTCGCCCAGCTCCAGGAAGTCGGCCACGCGGCCGGCCTTCTCCAGCTCCTGGTTGAAGCCTTCGGCCTTGCCCGGCACGCGCACGTTCTTCCAAAAATCCTCACGGATGGCGCGGATCTCCTGGATGGCCTCCTGCAGGCCTTGCGCGTTGCGGGCCATGCCGCACTTGTTCCACATCACCTTGCCCAGCGCGCGGTGGAAGTCGTCCACCGGCTTGGTGCCCTTGTTGGTGATGAAGTGGTTGATGCGGTCCTTCACCTCCTTCTCGGCCGCCTCGAACTCGGGCCGCTTGGTGTCGATGGGCCCGGTGCGGATGTCGTCGGCCAGGTAGTCGCTCACCGTGTACGGGGCCACGAAGTAGCCGTCGGCCAGACCCTGCATCAGGGCCGATGCACCGAGGCGGTTGGCGCCGTGGTCGCTGAAGTTGGCCTCGCCCAACGCGAACAGGCCGGGCACGGTGGTCTGCAGGTTGTAGTCCACCCACAGGCCGCCCATGGTGTAGTGCACGGCGGGGTAGATCTTCATCGGGTGCTCGTAGGGGTTCTCACCGACGATGTTCTCGTACATGTCGAAGAGGTTCCCGTACTTCTCGCTCACGATCTTCCTGCCCAGCTCGAGGATCTGTTCCTTGCCGGGGTTGTCGAGCTTCAGGATGTTGGCCTGCTGCTTCCCGTAGCGCTCGATGGCCGAGCTGAAGTCCAGGAACACGGCCTCGCCGGTCTTGTTCACGCCGAAGCCCGCATCGCAGCGCTCCTTGGCGGCACGGCTGGCCACGTCGCGGGGCACCAGGTTGCCGAAGGCCGGGTAGCGGCGCTCCAGGTAGTAGTCGCGGTCCTCCTCGGGGATGTCGCGGCCCTTCTTGCGGCCCTCCTGGATCGCCTTGGCGTCCTCGATCTTCTTGGGCACCCAGATGCGGCCGTCGTTACGCAGTGACTCGCTCATCAGGGTGAGCTTGCTTTGGTGGTGGCCGCTCACCGGGATGCAGGTGGGGTGGATCTGCGTGTAGCAGGGGTTGCCGAAGAAGGCGCCGCGCTTGTGGGCCTTCCACGCGGCGGTGACGTTGCTGCCCATGGCGTTCGTGCTCAGGAAGAACACGTTGCCATAGCCGCCCGTGCACAGCAGCACGGCGTGTGCACCGTGGCGCTCGATCTCGCCGGTGATCAGGTTGCGGGCGATGATGCCGCGGGCCTTGCCATCGACCACCACCACGTCCAGCATCTCATGCCGGTCGTACATCTTCACCGCGCCCTTGCCCACCTGGCGCATCAGTGCGCTGTAGGCGCCGAGCAGCAGCTGCTGACCGGTCTGCCCGCGGGCGTAGAAGGTGCGGCTCACCTGCACACCGCCGAAGGAGCGGTTGTCCAGCCATCCGCCGTAGTCGCGGGCGAAGGGCACGCCCTGGGCCACGCATTGATCGATGATGTTGGCGCTCACCTCGGCCAGGCGGTACACGTTGGCCTCGCGGGCGCGGTAGTCACCGCCCTTCACCGTGTCGTAGAACAGGCGATAGGTGCTGTCACCGTCGTTCTGGTAGTTCTTCGCAGCGTTGATGCCCCCCTGCGCGGCGATGCTGTGCGCACGGCGGGCGCTGTCCTGGAAGCAGAACGCCTTCACGTTGTAGCCCTGCTCGGCCAGGGTGGCGGCGGCCGATGCACCGGCCAGGCCCGTGCCCACCACGATCACATCGATGCGGCGCTTGTTGGCCGGGTTCACGATACGCGCGTGCCCCTTGTGGTAGGTCCACTTCTTCTCAATGGGACCGGGGGGGATCTTGCTGTCGAGCTTGCTCATGAATGCGATGTCTTATTGGCCCACGTTCACCGTCCTATGCGATCGGCATCGTCGGTGCTGAGGTCACTGGATCCACTTGAAATGGATGGCGAGGGGCATCAGCGCGAAGAGGATGGGGACCACGATGCTGAAGGCCGTGCCGCAGCAGGCGATGAAGCCGTTGTAGCGCTTGTGGTTGAGGCCGAGGCTCTGGAAGGCGCTCTTGAAGCCGTGCAGCAGGTGCCAGAACAGGCTGAAGCAGCCCAGCAGGTAGAGCAGCACGATCCACGGGTTGGCGAAGACCTCCAGCATCACGGCGTAGAGGTTCTCACGGCCCTCGGCGTCCGTGCCGTAGTGATGCAGGCCGGTGATCCGGCTCTTCACCCAGAAGTGCCAGATGTGCATGATCAGGAAGAACAGGATCAGCGTGCCGAGGATCCCCATGCTGGCGCTGTACCAGTGGCGGTTGGCGCTGCCGTTCTCCTTCACGTAGCGCACCGGGCGGGCGGCCCGGTTCTGCGACCAGAGCAGCAGACCGTCCACGATGTGGAGGATCAAGCCCAGGAACAGCACCACCTCCATGGTGCGGATCAGCGGGTTCTTCGCCATGAACTCGGCCCCGGCGTTGAACGTGACGCCGCCATCATTGAAGAAGATGAAGGAGTTCAGGGTCACGTGTACGATCAGGAAGCTGATAAGGAAAAGGCCCGTGAGGGCCATCCAATACTTCTTGACGAGGGAGGAACCGAAGAGTCCTTTGCGGGCCATGCGTGTGGATTGTCACCGGATCGTCACCGGAATGGTGAGGCAAAAGTATGGTCCAGTGGAAAAGGGGGGCGGCTCCCCGCCGTCCGAAGGTTATTTGGAATGGTTCTGATCGGATGGCTCCCGGCTCCCCCGCCCCGCCTGAGGGTTACCCGCCGGTAACCGGTTCCCTCGCCGTAACCCACGTCCGGCAAGGCTTTCAGCGTGGGGAGCTTTGCGGCATGAAACGCATCGACCTCCTCTACTGGGCCGTCACGGGCCTGCTTTCCGTGCAACTCCTGGCCGCCGTGGCCATGTACTTCACCGATCCCGCCATCCGTGCCGGGTTCGCCCATCTGGGGTTCCCGGACTACTTCCGCGTCGAACTCGGTATCGCCAAAGGGCTGGGCGCCTTGGCGATCCTTCTCCCCCTGGTGCCACTGCGGGTCAAGGAATGGGCCTACGCCGGGCTGGCCTTCACCTTCCTTTCCGCCATAGTCGCCCATGCGGCCGTGGACGGCCTCGCCACGGGCGGAGCACCGGTGGGGTCGCTGGTGCTGTTGGCGGCGTCCTACATCCTGTTGCACCGGCGCGCCCGCCCCATCTCCCCGGGTCGGGCCTGATCACTCCATTAGCCCACCCCATCCTACCTTCACACCATGGCCCGCAAGAGCGTCCCCGTTGAACTGCCTCCACATGATGGTGTGGCCTGTACCGGCCTGCTGCGTTCCTTCCGCGATGCGGTGGAGATCATCAGCGGCAAGTGGAAGAGCGTGATCCTGCTCAGCCTCGGGTTCCGGGGCGAGATGCGGTTCGGTGAATTGCAGCGCATGCACGAGGGCATCCCCGCCAAGACCCTGAGCAGGGAGCTGAAGCACCTGGAACAGAACGGCTTGGTGAAGCGCACCGTGCTCGACACCATGCCGGTGACGGTGCAATACGAGATCACCCCCTATGGCCGCACCCTGGAGCGGATCCTGCTCGACCTGCGGGCCTGGGGCACGGACCACCGCGAGTACATCCGCACAGGCAACGTGCCGCGCAAGACGGCCCAGCGGGTGGCGCGTTCGGGAAGGCTGCAGGTGGTGAGTTGATCGCCCGGCCGCGTGCCGTGCGGCGATCGCGCATCTTTGCGGGCCACGGCCGATGCCCACGCTTCAGGAGATCCAGCGCCCCATCGCACAGGAGATGAAGGCCTTTGAGGCCCATTTCCGCGAGGCGATGCGCAGCCGCACCGCGCTGCTTGACCGCGTGATGCACTACATCGTGAAGCGCAAGGGCAAGCAGATGCGGCCCATGTTCACCCTGCTCTCCGCGCGCATGTTCGGGCCGGTGGGCGAGAGCGCATACACCGCGGCCAGCCTCATCGAACTCCTGCACACGGCCACCCTGGTGCACGACGATGTGGTGGATGGCAGCCCCCTGCGGCGCGGATTCTTCAGCGTGAACGCCTTGTGGAAGAACAAGATCGCCGTGCTGGTGGGCGACTACCTGCTCAGCCGGGGCCTCCTCCTCGCGGTGGACCGCGGCGAGTTCGACCTGCTCCGCATCCTCAGCGTGGCCGTGCGCGACATGAGCGAGGGGGAGCTGCTGCAGCTGGAGCGATCGCGCGACCTCAATTTCCGGGAGGACGTGTACTTCGAGATCATCCGCAGCAAGACCGCCAGCCTGATCGCGGCCTGCTGCGCCAGTGGGGCCACTGCCGCCCGGCGCCCGGCGGAGGAGGTGGAACGCATGCGTCGGTTCGGCGAACTCACGGGCATCGCCTTCCAGATCAAGGACGATCTGTTCGACTACGGGGCGGGAACGGACACAGGTAAACCCACCGGGCTGGATATCCGGGAGAAGAAGCTCACCCTGCCGCTGATCCATGCGCTGCAGGTGGTGCCCTCGGCCCAGCGCCGGTGGATGGTGCAGGCGGTGAAGACCCGCAACGACCACGGGCCCACCGTGGAGAAGCTCATCGCCATGGTGGTGGAGTCCGGCGGGGTGGCCCACGCCAGGGAGCGTATGCTCCACTACCGCGACGAGGCACTGGCCCTGCTGCACACCTTCCCCCAGAGCGAGGCCCGCGATGCCTTGGAAGGCCTGGTGCACCTCACCGTGGAGCGCACCAAGTGACCCCAGCGCCGATCGCGCGATCTTTGGGGCATGCGACAACGAGCCCTGAGCCTGTATCTCCTGCCGGTCCTGTGGTGGGCCTGTGGGGGGGGGGCCTCGCCCGAGCCCGCCCCTGCGCCCGCCACACCCGCCCGCTCCGATGCCGCCACCGAGCAGAAGCTGCGCGATGGGGTGCAGGAGATCCTCCATCCGAACGGCCGTGTGAAGATGATCGGGCCCCTGAAGGACGGCCAGCGGCACGGCATCTGGCTGGCCTACTTCCCGGACGGCACACTGCAGAGCCGCGGAGCGTATGTGAACGGTCAACGTCACGGCGTGGCGGAGGTCTTCCATGAGAACGGGGAACGCTACTTCCTGGGCCAGTACCACCACGACAACCCCAGCGGTGAGTGGCAATTCTTCGACAGCACGGGCACCCTGCGCCGCACCGTGCGCTACGACACGCTCGGGAACATCCTTGACCGCCGCTAAGCCCGGCTAATTTCACCGGCTCCGCCCCATGATCTCCCCCGCCACCATCCAGCAGGTGAAGGACGCCATGCGCGTCGAGGATGTGGTGGGCGAATTCGTGGCGTTGAAGCGCAAAGGCCCGCGCTACCTGGGCCTCTGCCCCTTCCACAACGAAAAGACGCCGTCCTTCAACGTGAGCCCCCAGCTGGGCATCTTCAAGTGCTTCGGTTGTGGCGAGGCGGGCGATGCGATCACCTTCCTCCAGAAACACGAGCACCTCAGCTACGTGGAGGCCATCCGCTGGCTGGCCAAGCGCTACGGCATCGAGGTGCAGGAGGAGGAAGCCACGCCGGAGCAGCAGCTGGAGCAGAGCGAGCGGGAGTCGCTGGCCGTGATCCAGCAGTGGGCCATGGAGTGGACCGAACACCAGTTGTGGGAGTCCGAGGAGGGCCGCCGCGTGGGACTGGCCTACTTCCATGAGCGCGGCTTCACGGACCACACCATCCGCACTTTCCGCCTGGGCTATGTGCCCGCCGCCGGCAATGCCTTCGCCCAAGCGGCCCTGGCCCACGGCTTCCTGCCCGAACTGCTGGAGAAAGCGGGCTGGATCAAACGTCGTGACGATGCAGCCCGCACCCCGTGGGACTTCTTTGCCGGCCGGGTGACCTTTCCCGTGCTGGGGCTCACGGGGCAGCCCATCGCGTTCGGGGCCCGCACCCTGCGCGAGGACAAGAAGCTGCCCAAGTACTTCAACAGTCCGGAGAGCCTGCTCTATGTGAAGAGCCGCTCGCTCTACGGGATCCACCATGCGAAGAAGGCCATTGCCGAGCAGGGCGTGTGCTATCTGGTGGAAGGCTACACCGATGTGATCAGCCTGCATCAGGCCGGCATCCACAACGTGGTGGCCAGCAGCGGCACGAGTCTCACCGAGGACCAGGTTCGGCTGATCAAACGCTATGCGCCCACGGTGACCATCCTCTACGACGGCGATCCGGCCGGCATGAAGGCCAGCCTGCGCGGCATCGATCTGGTGCTCAAGGAAGGTCTCAACGTGAAGGTGGTGACCTTCCCCGACGGCGAGGACCCGGACAGCTTCGCCTCCAAGCGGGGTCACACCGAAGTGGTCGCCTATTTGCACGACAAGGCCCAGGACTTCCTCGCTTTCAAGACCGCGCTGCTCACCACCGGCACCGAGCACGATCCCGTGCAGCGCGCGGCGGCCATCCACGACATCGTGGAGAGCCTGGCCCTGGTGCCCGACCTGGTGCTGCGCACGCTGTACATCCAGCAGTGCAGCCACATGCTGGGCGTGGGCGAACAGGCGCTCATCACCGAGGTGAACAAGGTGGTGCGCAAGCGATACCGCAAGCAGACCGGCGAGGAGGCACCACCGGACCCCGAGCCGACCGTAGCGCCGCAACAGCAGGCGCAGGTGGAACCCGTCACCGGCACCACCACCCAGGAGCGCGATCTGCTGCGCATGCTGCTGCGCTACGGCGGGGAGCGCATCACCGTGCCCGTGACCCAGGACGATGGCAGCGTGGGCCACGAGGAGGTGCCCCTGGCCGAGGTGATGTTCGAGCTGCTGGCCAGCGACGGGACCGAGTTCACCGACCCCCTGTCATGGGCGGTCTATGTGGACTACCGGCAGCGGCACAATCTGGGAGAACAGGTCTCGGCCGCGGACTACACCGGCCATGAGAACCCGCAATGGCGCGATCTCGCCATCGACCTGCTGGCGGAGAAGCATGAGCTCAGCCCCAACTGGCTGGAGCGGCACCGCATCCCGGTGAAGCACGAGAGCGAGCAGCTCTACGATGCCTTGATCGAAGCGGTGGACCTGCTGAAGGAGCGTCGCGTGGACCGCATGGTGAGCGAACAGGAAGAGCGCCTGAGATCGAGCGACCCCGCAGAGGTGAAGGCCGCCATGGAGGAGATCCTCCGCCTTCAGGTGATCAAGAAGATGTTCGCCAAGCGCACCGGGCGCGTGGTGGTACGTTGACCCCCCGGCCTCAGGCCACCGCCACCGGGCGGCGGAAGGGCTCCTTCGCGAAGTGCTTCGGGTCCTTCACCTTCTCGCGGTGCGTCACGTGGTACTCGAACTCATCGCGGAAGTGGCGGATGGCGCTGGCCACGGGCCATGCCGCGGCATCGCCCAGGGGGCAGATGGTGTTGCCCTCGATCCGGCGTTGGATGTCCCACAGCAGATCGATGTCCTCCATGCTGCCTTCGCCGTGCTCCAGGCGGCCCAGCACTTTCTCCAGCCAGCCGGTGCCTTCCCGGCACGGGCTGCACTGGCCACAGCTCTCGTGGTGGTAGAAGCGCGCGTGGTTCCAGGTGCTGCGCACGATGCATTGCGCATCGTTGTACGCGTAGAACCCGCCGCTGCCCAGCATGCTGCCGCTCTGGAAACCGCCGTCGCTCAGGCTCTCGTACGTCATCAGGCGGGTCTCGCCCGCGGCGGTCTTGAGGAAGAGCTCGTACGGCAGGATGGGCACGCTGCTGCCACCGGGTACCACGGCCTTGAAGGCGCGGCCGTCCACGCCACCGCAGTACTCGTCGCTGTTGATGAACTCATCGCAGCTGATGCCCAGTTCGATCTCGTACACGCCCGGGCGTTTGATGTTCCCGCCGGCGCTGATGAGCTTGGTGCCGGTGCTGCGGCCCACACCGATCTTGGCGTACTCCTCGCCGCCCATGTTCACGATGGGGCCCACCGTGGCGATGGTCTCCACGTTGTTCACCACCGTGGGGCACTCGTACAGGCCTTTCACGGCGGGGAATGGCGGCTTGATGCGCGGGTTGCCGCGTTTGCCCTCCAAGCTCTCGAGCAGGGCGGTCTCTTCCCCGCAGATGTAGGCGCCGGCACCCACCTGCACGTGGATGTCCAGGTCGTAGCCGGTGCCAAGGATGTTCCGGCCCAGCCAGCCGGCCGCGCGGGCCTCGGCCACGGCCTGTTCCAGGATGCGGGCCACGTAGAAGTACTCCCCGCGGATGTAAATGAAGGCCGTGTTGGCGCCCAGGGCGTAGCTGCTCACGATCATTCCCTCCACCAGCAGGTGGGGGATGCGTTCCATGAGGTAGCGGTCCTTGAAGGTGCCGGGTTCGCTTTCGTCGGCGTTCACCACCAGGTAGCGGGGCACGCCCTCGGGCTTCGCCAGGAAGCTCCACTTCATGCCGGTGGGGAAGCCCGCACCGCCCCGGCCGCGCAGACCGCTTTTCTTCACCTCCTCCACCACGGCGTCGGGTGCCATGGTGCGCAGGGCCTTCTCCACGCTGCGGTAGCCCCCGTTGGCACGGTAGACCTCCAATCCCCGGATGCCGGGTTTGTCGATATGCTCGAAAAGGAGTTTGCGGGCCATCAGCGGTCCGTGTAGTTGGTGCGTTTGTTGCGTGCCCGCAGCTGGTCGATCAGCGCGTCCACACGCTCGATGGTCAGGTCCTCGTGGTACTGGGCGCCGCACTGGAGCATGGGCCCGGTGCCGCAGCTGCCCAGGCATTCCACGGCCTTCAGCGTGAACATGCCGTCGGGCGTGGTCTCGCCCGCATGGATGCCGAGTTTCTTCTCCAGGTGGGCGATCACCTCATCGCTGCCGCGCAGCATGCAGGGCGTGGTGCGGCACACGTCGAGCACGTAGGTGCCCACCGGGTGCAGGTTGAACATGCTGTAGAAGCTGGCCACTTCGTACACCTCGATGGGGCGCAGTCCCAGCAGCTGGGCCACGGCGTCCATGGCGTTCACGCTCAGCCAGCCGTCGTTCTCCGCCTGGGCGATGTGCAGGATGGGGATGAGGGCGCTCTTGCTGCGGCCTTCGGGGTAGCGCGCGATGATCTCGCGGCACTCGGCCAGCGCGGCCTCGCTGAAGGCGAAGGGGCGTACGCCCTCGGTGGTGGTGATGGGTCGGGTGCGTGCTGACATTACGCGTCCAATTCGCCGGCGATCACGTTCATGCTGCTCATCGTGAGGATGGCATCGCTGAGCATGCCGCCTTTGATCATCTCAGGGAAGGCCTGATAGTAGATGAAGCAGGGGCGCCGCAGGTGCAGGCGGTAGGGTGTGCGGCCACCGTCGCTCACCAGGTAGAAGCCCAGTTCGCCGTTGCCGCCCTCTACACAGTGATACACCTCGCCCACGGGGATGTCCACCTCGCCCATCACGATCTTGAAGTGCCAGATGAGCTCTTCCATGGAGCTGTACACGAGCTCTTTCGGCGGCAGCACCCATTCGGGCACCTCGGCCCGGAAGGTGGTCTTGTCGTCCAGCTTCTCCATTTTCTCCATGGCCTGGCGGATGATCGAGAGGCTCTCCCACATCTCGCGCTGGCGCACGGTGAAGCGGTCATAGGTGTCGCCACCCTCGCCCACGGGGATGGTGAACTCGAACTCGTCATAGCCGCCATAGGGGTCGGCCACGCGCACATCGTAGTCCACGCCGGCGGCGCGCAGATTGGGGCCGGTGAAGCCGTAGGCCAGCGCACGCTCGGCGCTGATGGGGCCGCAGCCGATGGTGCGGTCCATGAAGATGCGGTTGCGCAGCAGCATCTTCTCGAACTCCTTCAACACCCCGGGCAGCTCCTTCTGGATGTGGCGGATGCGCTCCCAGGCCAGCGGGCTGAAATCGCGTTCGAAGCCGCCCACACGGCCCATGTTGGTGGTGAGGCGGGCGCCGCAGATCTCCTCGTACACCTCATAGATCTTCTCGCGCCACTGGTACACGTAGAGGAAGGGCGTGGTGGCGCCGGCGTCCTGGCTGATGATGGTGTTGCAGATGATGTGGTCGGCGATGCGCGCCAGTTCCATGATGATCACCCGCATGTATTGCACGCGCCGCGGCAGCTCGATGCCGAGCAGCTTCTCCACCGTCATGTGCCAGCCCATGTTGTTGATGGGGGCACTGCAGTAGTTCATCCGGTCGGTGAGCGTGGTGATCTGGTAGAACGGCCGGCGCTCGGCGATCTTCTCGAAGGCGCGGTGGATGTACCCGATCGTCTGTTCGGCCTCCAGGATGATCTCACCGTCCATGGTGAGCACATTCTGGAAGATCCCGTGGGTGGCCGGGTGGGTGGGGCCCAGGTTGAGCTTGGTGAGCTCGCTCAGCCCGCTGCGCTCCTTCACCAGGTCGCGCTCCCAGTAGTCCGGTCCGTTGAGGTGGTCGCTCATCGCCCGAAGAAGTCGTTTTTCTTGTCCTGCCGCGTGGGGTCTTCCAGCGGGTAGTCCTTGCGCAACGGGAACGCGGGGAAATCCTCCATGTTCAGGATGCGGCGCAGGTCAGGGTGCCCTTTGAAGCGGATGCCGAAGAAATCCCACGCCTCGCGTTCCATCCAGTTGGCGGTGGGCCACAGGTCGGTCATGGTCGGGAATTCCAGGTCGTTGGCCGTGGTGCGACACTTCACCCGGATGCGGTGACCGGCGCGCATGTTGTGCAGGTGGTACACCATGGCGAACTCGTCCACCTTGTCCTGGGTGTTGCCCGGGGTGCCGCGCGGGAAGTGCATGCCGCAGCAGGTGGTGAGGAAGTGGAAGCCGAGCTCATCGCGCAGGGTGCGGAGCACATCGTGGAGTTCGGCCTTGCGCACATGCAGGCAGAGCAGGTCGTGCTCGCGCACCATGGCGGTGACGGCCTCTCCGAAGGCGGCCATGCGGGCGCGCACCGCCTCATCGCGCTCTTCTTTCACGGCGAAGCTCATGGCTGCTGGTCGATGGCGTATTTGGCGAGCAGGTCCTGGTACTCCTGGCTGTAGCGGCGGCGCAGGCCTTCCTGCTTGGCCAGCTCCTGGATCTTCAGGATGCCGTCGATCACCTGCTCGGGGCGCGGCGGGCAGCCGGGGATGTAGACGTCCACCGGGATCACCTTGTCGATGCCCTGCAGCACGCTGTAGCTGTCGAAGATGCCGCCGGTGCATGCACAGGCACCCATGCTCAGCACCCATTTGGGCTCGGCCATCTGCATGTATACCTCACGCAGCACGGGGGCCATTTTCTTGGCGATGGTGCCCATGACCATGAGCAGGTCGCTCTGGCGCGGACTGAAGCTGAGGCGCTCCATGCCGAAGCGGCTCAGGTCGTAGTGCGCGCTCATGGTGCTCATGAACTCGATGCCGCAGCAGCTGGTGGCGAAGGGCAGGGGCCACAGGCTGTTGGCGCGGGCCAGGCCGATGGCTTTTTCCACGCTGGTGGCGAAGAAGCCGCTGCCGCTGTACCCCTCGGGCGGGGTCACGATGGTGGGTTTGGACCGTTCGATCCCGGAGAGGTCGCTCATTCGATCCGCATCAGGCCTTTACGCAGTTCATAGAAGAGGCCGGCCATCATGAAGGTGATGAACACCGCCATGGCCAGGAAGCCCGTAAGACCAAGCTCTTTGAAGTTCACCGCCCAGGGGTAGAGCAGCACCACCTCCACGTCGAATAGCACGAAGAGCACCGCGATCAGCAGGTACTTCACCGAGAAGGGGCTGCGGGCGTTGCCATGTTGCTCGATGCCGCATTCGAAGCTGGCGTCCTTGTGCTTGCCGCGCAGGCGCGGTCCCAGCACGGCGGCCCCTGCCAGGGCGGTGCCCACGAAGCCCACTGCCAGCAGGGTCTGGAACAGGATGGGCAGGTAATCGGCCGGAGAGGGTGTGTTCATCGCGTTCACGGGTGGGAGGGCAAAGGTAGCGGGCCGTGGCGGTCCGTGCGGTGGGGATCGGCGCCGCCGCAGGCACGTCAACCGGGCTGCAACGATACGCACCGCCACGCGATCCTGCGCTGACCGCCGTTCCTCGGTCCAGTGGCGCCGGTGCTCGTGCCGCTGGGAGCGCACGTACGGACCGGGGTGGGGGCGCGCGTTGATGAGCAACGGCCCGTGCCGCGCCGGAAGCCCGCTCCCGGGATGCGGACGGACCAAGCATTACTCATGTGGTCCGCAAGTGCACCGATGTGCTATGTTTGCCCCCCCTCGGCCGGCCGTAAGCACACCATGCACGCCGCCTTGTGACCCATCGGAACCAAAGACCAGAAAACAATTCCAAGCCGACCTCCTATGAGCAAAGACAGAAGCGGCAAAGGCAACGCGATCTTCGTGGCCATTGTCTTTCCCTTGGTGATCATCACCTGTGTGTGCATCTACCTCTTCGTGCTGGGCGACCCCGCCAACTTCCAGAACAACGACCCGATCCACGGGCACCCGGTGGACGTGCAGCCGAACAAACTCTATGGTACCGTGTACAAGGGCGGCTTCATCGTGCCGATCCTGCTCAGCGTGAACCTGATCGTGATCGTGTTCTCCGTGGAGCGCTTCATCACCCTGGGCCGTGCCAAGGGCAAGGGCCGTGTGGAGAGCTTCATCCAGAGCGTGCGCGGCTCGCTGGCCGGCAACAACGTGCAGGAGGCCATCGAGGCCTGCGACAAGCAGCAGGGTTCCGTGGCCATGGTGATGCGCAGCGGCCTGGAGAAATACGCCACCGTGCAGAACGACGGCAGCATGAGCCGTGAGGACAAGATCACTGTGGTGAAGCAGGAGCTCGAAGAGGCCACCGCCCTGGAGCTGCCCATGCTCAGCAAGAACATGGTGATCCTCTCCACCTGCGCCAGCGTGAGCACCCTGCTTGGTCTGATCGGTACGGTGCTGGGTATGGTCCGCGCCTTCTCCGCGCTGGCCACCTCCGGCACGCCCGATGCCACGGCACTGTCCACCGGTATCTCCGAGGCGCTGATCAACACGGCCCTCGGTGTTACCGGTTCGGCCATTGCCATCATCAGCTACAACTACTTCAGCAACCGGATCGACGCCATCACCCACGGCATCGACGAGGCCGGCTTCAGCGTGAGCAAGGTGCTGTCCACCAAGCACTGATCACCGCGTTGTTCAACGCCTAACGAAGCACCCCCATGGCCCGCAAGCTGAAGATGCCCAAAGGCAGTCCGAACCTGGACATGACGCCCATGGTGGACCTGGCCTTCCTGCTGGTGACCTTCTTCATGCTCACCGCGCAGTTCCGGCCGGAGGAGGTGGTCACCGTGGACACGCCCGCGTCCGTGTCGGATGCACCCATCCCCATGTCCAACATGATGACCATCGTGGTGGACACCAGCGGGCGGGTGTTCTGGGACATGACGGACGCGCCCCTGCGGCAGGCCGTGCTCGTGGAGCTGGGCAAGCGCATCGGCTACGAGCCTTCGGACCTGGAGAAGGTGAAGTTCGCCAACCTCGGCCCCATCGGCATCCCCATCCAAGAGCTGCCTGCCTTCCTGGACCTGGACGATGCCCAGGAGCGAAAGGCGTTCGTGGGCCGCTACTCGGGGATCCCCATGGACAGCACGCAGAACCAACTGCGCGACTGGATCATGGTCACTCGGAACCTCTTCTGGAACGATACGGGGCGCAACCCCATCGTGGCCCTGAAGGCCGATGGCAACACCCAGTACCAGCGTGTGGCCGAAGTGATCCGCACCTTCCAGTCGCCCGGCATCCAGATCAACAAGTTCAAGATGATCACCGACCTCGAGACATCGAGGTTGTAGGAACCCCGATCGAACCTTCTCCCGCCCGGCGTGTACGGGGGGGATGAAGGCCCGGTCAAAGCCACAGAGCGAAAGACAATGGCACAAGTACCCGAAGGTGGCGGAGATAGCGGTGGCGGGAAGAAACGCGCCAAGAAAGGGAGCACCCACATCGACATGACGCCGATGGTGGACTTGGCCTTCCTGCTGCTCACCTTCTTCATCCTCACCACCACCATGTACCGGCCGAGCACCCTGCAGCTCACCTTCCCGGTGCCCCCTGAGAACCCCGACGAGGTGAAGCCCACGGAGCTCAGCAACGCGGTCACCCTGTTGCTCACCGGCGAGGACCGCATCTTCTACTATTTCGGCGAGTTCCGCTCCCAGCCCGACCCCGCCACCGGGAAAATGGCCACGGAGCTCTCCGAGACCAACTTCAAGGATGTGCGCAAGCTGCTGGCCGACCGTAACGCGCAGACCATCGCCCAGCTCAATGACCTGGCCCGCCAGTTCAACGACAAGCGCATCTCCGAGGAGGAGTACAACGCCCGCCGCACGGCCATCAAGGGCGACAAGGACAACCTCAAGGCCATCATCAAGACCGACAGCGAGGCCAAGTACCGCAACATGATCGACCTGGTGGACGAGATGGACATCGTCGGCATCGGTTCGTATGGCGTGCTTGACAGCCTCGGTCGGGAAGAGCAGGCGCTGCTCCAGTTGGCCAAAGCAAAACCCTGATCGCCATGGAGTACGTCGTCTTCATTGCCCCGCTGGTGGTGCTGTCCATCCTGATGGCGATGGATCTCAGCTGGACCAACGTCCTGGCACCGGCACGGAACACCATGGTGTTCGAGGACCGGAACCGCATGTACGGCGCCTATGCCCTGCGCCGGGACTACGTGCGCCGTCTGGCCGCCGCTGTGCTGGGCTCCCTCTTCTTCTTCGGCCTGGCCATCGGACTGCCCAAGATCATCGCCTCCATGGGCGGTGGAGAAGAGGTGCAGGTGGTGGAGAAAAAGATCGTGGACGTGAACCTCGACCTCTTCGAGCAGGAGGACAAGGAGGAGCCCCCCCCGCCCCCGCCCGTGGAGCCCGAGCCCATCAAGGTGGAGAGCGTGCAGTTCACCGAACTGAAGGCCGTGGACGAGGTGGTGGACGAACCGCCCCCCACCCAGGAGATCTTGGAGGACACCCAGGCCGGCCTGGTGACCCAGGAGGGTGAGAAGATCGAAGCGCCGCCCCCCCCGCCCCCGGTGGAGGTGGAAGCCGAGCCCGAGATCTTCACCATCGTGGAGGAGATGCCCAACTTCCCTGGTGGCGAGGCCAAGCTCTTTGAATACCTCGGCAAGAACATCAAGTACCCGCAGATGGCCACTGACATGGGCATCTCGGGGGTGGTGTATGTCACCTTCGTGGTGGACGAGAACGGCAAGGTGAAGGACCCCAAGGTGCTGCGGGGCATCGGCGGTGGCTGTGATGAAGAAGCCCTCCGCGTGGTGCGCAACATGCCCTCCTGGGAGCCCGGCAAACAGCGGGGCAAGGCCGTGCGGGTGCAGTACAACCTGCCCATCCGCTTCACCCTCCGTTGATCCGCCGCCATGGCCGCCATGGAACCGCGCCGGATCTTCGCGCTCGTGATGACGGTCGTCTATGTGCTGGCCGGTCTGGCACTGCTGTTCACCGATGCGCTGAACGACACCGTGACCCGCTACCGCAAGGGCATCGGAGCCGTGTTGCTGGCCTACGGCATCATCCGCCTCGTGCTCTATTTCACCCGTAAACGATGAGGTGGCTTTTTCCCCTATCGATCACGGGGGGGCTCATCGCCTGTACCGGTACCCCGCCCGACCCGCGCAAGGACGATATCCCCACGCGCGGCGAAGTGACCGTGCTGGCTGATGCCGACATCGCCGGGGTGTTGGATGGTGAACTGCTCGCCTTCACCGCCCATTATCAGCAGGCCCACATCCACATCCGCTACACGGCCGGCAACGCCGTGATGCAGGAGTTGATGAACGACACGGTGCGGGTGGCCTTCACCGCGAACATGCCGGGCGCGGACCAGCATGCTTATTTCCGCTCCCGGAACCTTTACCCAGAGGTGGTGCCGATCCTGACCGATGGCATCGCCATCCTGCGCGCGCCCGGTGCGCCTGACACCGTTTCGGTCAGCACGCTCGTTGCGCGTCTGCGGGGTGAGCGGCCCGGCCGTGTGCTGTTCGATTCGCCGGGATCGAGCGTGGTGCGCACCCTGGCGGATTCGCTCTTCGGAGGCGATCCCACGGCCATCCGCAATGCGGCCGCCGTGGAGAACATCGACACGTTGGTGCGGCGACTGGCCGCCGATCCCGAACTGCTCGGCGTGGTCTCCTTCGCCCTCCTGAGCGACCTGGACGATCCGCGTTCACGGGCGCTGCGTCAGCAAGTGACCCTATGTCGGGTGGTGCCGGCCGCGGGTGGCCCGCCCGTGGCCCTGAGCCAATCCACCCTGGCCGACGGTTCCTATCCGCTGCGTCGGACCTTCCATGCCATTGTCACTGAGGGCAAAGCAGGCCTTGGCACCGGTTTTGTTTCCTTCGTGGCCGGCCACCGCGGCCAGCGTGCCATACTCAAAACGGGCCTCGCGCCCATCCGGGTCCCCGCACGTGAAGTGGAGATCGTGCAATGATGGAATACAAGATGAAGATCCGTTCGCTCCTGATGCTGCCGGTGCTGGTCATCATGGCGGCCCCCGCACTTCAGGCCCAATCGCTGGAAGAGGCCATCACCCTTACCCGCAACGAACAGTTCGCCCGCGCCGGCGCCATGTTCCGTACGCTGCTGGCCAACGATCCGCGGAACGGTGCCATCTGGTACCACTACGGCGAGTACTTCCTGGAGAACGACCAAGTGGACAGCGCCGCGATCATGTACCGCAAGGGCGTGGAACTGCACACCCTCCATCCGCTGCCCCATGTGGGCATGGGCAAGATGGCCCAGGGCCGGGGCGACGCCGCCGCTGCGCAGACCCACTTCCAGCAGGCGATCGATGCGGTGAACAACAAACTGAACAAGTTCGACAAGAAGATGAAGGCCTTGGTGTACCGGGAGATCGCTTCCGGATATGCCTATGGCGACACGCCCGACCTGGCCAAGGCCCTGCAGCATGTGGACCAGGCCATCTCCCTGGACCCCGCGGATGCCGAGGCCTACATCGTGAAGGGCGACATCCTGCTGGCGCGCAACCCCAGCGATGCTTCCGCTCCGCTGGCCGAGTACCGCCGTGCCATGGACCTGTCGCCCCTGCCCGTGCGTGCCACCGCCCGTCGCGCCCTGATGTACCACAAGGGCGCCAACTATGAGGCGGCCATCACCGAGTACACCAAGGCCATCGCTCTGGACGCGTCCTACGCGCCCGCCTACCGCGGCCGTGCGGAATCCTACTTCCGGGTACGCAAGTACAGTGAGGCCACGGCCGACTACAACAAGTACCTGGAGCTGAACCAAGGCGACCAAAGCGCCCGCGTGCGCTATGCCCAGTTCCTCTATCTGGTGCAGGACCACGCGGCTTCGCTGAGGCTTATCGAGGAGCTGCAGGCGGAAGGGGTGAAGAACAACACCCTGGCCCGATTGAAAGGCTACAACCTGGTGGAGCTGAAGGATACCGCTCGCGCCATGGCCGCGATGGAGGCCTATCTGGCCGAACAGCCCGCCGAGTCGGTGTTGAGCTCCGACCTGCAGTACTATGGCCGTGCGGTGGCCATGCTGGGCAATGACTCGCTGGCCGGTGAAAAGCTCTTCGCCGCCGCTGCCATGCCCGCCGCCGACCCCGAGCTCTATATGGAGGCCGGCAGCTACTTCACCAAGGCCCGCATGTTGGACCGCGCCGTGGCGGCCTACCAGGCCAAGGTGAACAGCGGCAAGGTGGCGGTGAACGACTGGTACTACCTGGGCAGCGTGGCGCAGCGCGCCAAGCAGTTCGCCGTGGCCGATGAGGCCTGGGCCCGCTACATTGAGAAGCAGCCCAACATCTACCAAGGGTTCATGGGCCGTGCCCGCGCCAACGTGGGGCTGGATTCCACCCGCACCACCTGGCAGGCGGTGCCCTTCTACGAGGACGTGGTGCGCAAGATGAAGCCGGAGGAGATCGCCAAGTCGCCCACCGATGCGGAGGAGGCATACTTCTACCTGGGCTTCTACCACTTCACGGTCACCAAGGACCTGGCCGCGGCCAAATGCTGGTTCGAGCGCGTGAAAACCCTCAACGCGGGTACCGTGAACACCAAGAACGCCAGTGACATGCTCCTGACCAAGGAACTCAAGGATGTACGGGCCACAGCGGACTGTGAGCCCATGCCGCAGGGCATGTAAGCTCCGCGACATCAGATCGCGATCGGGGACCCGGGCGGACATGATGTTCGTCCGGGTCCCGCCTTTCTGGGGCTGTCGCCCGGGCTCGCCGGGGCGGGCGGTCCCTTCTCCGGCGGGGACATGGCACGGGCTCAGAACGGCCATCGGCGCGCAACGGACCGCGGTGGAGGGCCCGATGGAGATCGTGTTCGGCCGGCGGAATGGCGTGCCGCGGCGGGCCACCGTTCAGCCAGGCATACGCCGACCGGGTGCCCTCCTGCAGGACCCGGTCGCGATCGGATCGGCCGCGATCACTTTCGGCTGCTCGTGAGCAGGCTGTGGCGCCGACCGTAGATGAAGTAGATCACCACGCCGATGGCCATCCACACCAGCAGACGCATCCAGGTATCCCACGGCAGGAAGGCCATCTGCACCAGGCAGATGCCGGCGCCGAGGATGGGTACCAGCGGGACGAAGGGCGTCTTGAACGGACGCGGCATATCCGGGCGCGTGCGGCGCAGCACGATGATGCCCACGCACACGATGGTGAACGCCAGCAAGGTGCCAATGCTCACCAGTTCGCCCAACAGGCCGATGGGGAAGAGGCCCGCGATGACGGCGGCCACCGAGCCAGTGAGGACGGTGGTGATGTGCGGCGTGCGGAAGCGCGGGTGCACCCGGCTGAACACCGGCGGCAGCAGGCCATCACGGCTCATGCTGTAGAAGATCCGTGGCTGACCCATGAGCATCACCAGGATCACCGAGCTCAGGCCGGCGATGGCGCCCACCTTGATCAGCGGTGCGAGCCAGTCCAGTGCGTGGCCGGTGCGGTCGATGGCCATGGCGATCGGGGCGGGTACGTTCAACTCGGTGTAGGGGACCATGCCGGTGAGCACAGCGGCCACGGCCACATAGAGCAGGGTGCACACCAGGAGCGAGTACAGGATCCCCTTGGGCATGTCGCGTTGCGGGTTCTTGGCCTCCTGCGCTGCGGTGCTCACGGCATCGAAGCCGATATAGGCGAAGAAGATCACCCCGGCACCGGCCAGGATGCCCTGCCAGCCATAGCGCGAAACTCCGGCGGCATCGGTGACGCGTTCGGGGATGTATGGCAGCCAGTTGGAGGTCTCCACGTACCACATCCCGAAGAAGATGAACAGCAGGATCACCGCCAATTTGGTCACCACGATGAGGTTGTTGAAGCGGGCCGATTCACGGATGCCGCGCACCAGCAGCCAGGTCATGATGCCCACGATCAACACGGCGGGCAGGTTGATGATGGCGCCGGTGGTGTGCCAGCCATCGCCATCGTGCGTGAGGGGGGCGGAGGTGAGCGCGGTGGGCAGGTGGATGCCGAAGCCCTCCAGGAAGCTCACCATGTACCCGCTCCAGCCCACGGCTACCGTGCTGGCCCCGAAGAGATACTCGAGGATCAGGTCCCAGCCGATGATCCAGGCCAGGAACTCGCCCAAGGTGGCGTACGAGTAGGAGTAGGCGCTGCCACTGATGGGCAGCATGGAGGCGAATTCCGCGTAACACAACCCTGCAAAGAGGCAGCCCAGGCCCGAGACCAGGAAGGAGATCGTGAGGGCCGGGCCGGCGTGGTTGGCGGCCGCCGTGCCGGTGAGCACGAAGATGCCCGTGCCGATGATCGCACCGATGCCCAGCGCCACGAGGTTGGTGGCGGTGAGCGTACGCTTGAGCGAGTGGGTTTCCTCGCCCGATCCGGTCTTGATCAGGTCCTCCACCGACTTGGTGGCAAAAAGCTTGTTCGCCATATGCTACAGGTTCGGGCCACCAAGATGGGGTTTCCAGCGGGAACGACAATGGCGCGGGGCGTGGCGGGCCAGGGGATATGTGCGCGGTGTGCGCCCCCGATCCGACCGTTGGAAAAGAACAAGCCCCGCTTTCGCGGGGCTGCTGGCGGAGAGGGGGGGATTCGAACCCCCGTTACCCTTTCGAGTAAACACACTTTCCAGGCGTGCGCCTTAAACCACTCGGCCACCTCTCCGGGGTGGGCCGCGAAGGTAAACGGAAACCGCTTCAGCCCAAGGTGACCTCGCCACAGAGGTCCTGCATCATGGCTTGCTCCAAGGCGTGGACATCGGCGGTGCGCCCAAGCAGGCACATGGCCTTGGTGATGGCGGCCTCCAGGGTCATGTCGCCGCAGGGCACCACCCCCATCCCGGCCAGGGCGCGGCTGGTGGCGTAGCGGCCCTGCTCCACCTGGCCACCCACGCACTGGGTCACGTTCAGCAGGGCGATGCCCCGTTCGCGCGCGTCGCGCAGCGCGGCGATCAATTCCGGGTCGGTGGGCGCGTTGCCACTGCCGAAGGTGGCCAGCACCATGGCGCGCAGGCCGGGTTCGGCCAGGGCGTGGCGCACCTGGTGGCCTTGGATGCCGGGGAACATCCACAGCACGTTCACGCCGTGGGCCACCGCATCATGCACCACCAAGGGCCCGGGGGAGGGCGGGCGGATGGCCGCGTGGTCGTAGCGCAGGTGCACCCCGGCCTCGGCCAGGGCGGGGTAATTGGGCGAGCGGAAGGCCTCGAAGCGTTCGGCATGGACCTTCACCGTGCGGTTCCCGCGCAGCAAGCGGTACTCGAAGTAGACCGCCACCTCCGGCACCACGGCACGGCCCTCATCGTCACGCGCCGCGGCGATCTCGATCGCGGTGATCAGGTTCTCCCGTGCGTCGGTGCGGATGATGCCGATGGGCAGCTGGGAGCCGGTGAGGATCACCGGCTTCGAAAGACCTTCGAGCAGGAAGCTCAGCGCGCTGGCCGTATAGGCCATGGTGTCGCTGCCGTGCAGCACCACGAAGCCATCATGCGCGGCATAGTGGTCATGGATGATGCGGGCGATGCGCACCCAGTGCGCCGGGCGCATGTCGCTGCTGTCCAGTGGTTCCTCGAAGGCCACGCTGTGCAGCTCCACGTCCATCCGGGCGAGCTCGGGCACCTGCTCCTCCAGATGGGTCAGGTCCATGGGACGCAGCGCGTGGGTGTGCGGATCGGCCCACATGCCGATGGTGCCACCGGTGTAGATCAACAGGACCCGTGGGCGGTTCATGCGGTGGTGCCGTTGAGGTCCAGCCCGAAGAGCTTCACGGCATTGGCCGTGGTGATCTCGGCGATCTCGTCCACCGTATGGCCCGTGGCCTCGGCCAGGCGCGCGGCGATCACCGGGATGTACGCGCTCTCATTGCGTTTGCCGCGATGGGGGATGGGTGCGAGGAAAGGCGAGTCGGTCTCGAGCACACAATGCGCGGCGCCCACCACCTGCATGGTCTCGAATAGCCCCCCCTTTGGGTAGGTGATCACCCCGCCGATGCCGAGCATGAAGCCACCCAGCGCCAGGATGCGCTGCGCCTGTTCGGGCGTGCCGGTGAAGCAGTGCAGCACGCCGCGCAGTTCCGGTGCGTTCTCCGCCTCCAGGATCGTGATCACTTCATCGAAGCTCTCGCGGCAATGGATCACCACGGGCAGGTCCAGCTCGCGGGCCCACATCACCTGCAGGCGGAAGGCTTCGCGCTGTTGGGCGATCCATGTCTTGTCCCAGTACAGGTCGATGCCCACCTCGCCCACCGCGTGGTACCGCCCGGTATGCAGCAGGCGCTCCACCTCGCTGAGGTCGGTGGCGGGGTATTCGCCCACGCTGCAAGGATGCAGGCCCATCATGGGCAGGCACACGCCGGGATGGGCTTCGGCCAGTGCATGCATCGGTGCCACGCTCTCCATGTCGATGTTGGGCAGCAGCATGCGGGTCACGCCCGCATCGAGCGCCCGCCGCACCATGTCCTCCCGGTCGGCATCGAACTGTTTGTGGTAGAGGTGGCAATGGGTGTCCACGAACATGTCGCGAAGTAACGACAAGCCGCTGCGCGGGGCGGGCCTGGTGCTTCCGCTATCTTGGTGGCATGTCGTCATTGGTGGTGCCGGTGCGCGTGGGGGCTGTGGCGGGTGATGGCCGCAGCGAGCGCGACGATCTGTTGGTGGCCGAGGAACCGTTGGAGATCCGACTGGGCTACGGGCCGTTGGAGGATCGCCGCGAGATGCGCCTGAGCGTGACCATGCGCACGCCGGGGCACGATGAGGACCTGGTACGGGGCTTCCTGTTCACCGAAGGCATCATCAGCGGCCCGGACCGGTTGCTGCGCGTGGTGCCGTGCCAGAACGTGGCCGAGGAGGAGCGAGGAAATGTCATGCGCGCTGAACTGCATCCGGACGTGACCCTGGATCCCGCGCAATGGCAGCGGCACTTCTACACCAGCAGCAGTTGTGGTGTCTGCGGCAAGAGCAGCATCGAGGCCGTGCATGTGCGCTGCCAGCGGCCCATCCCCATCTGGGGCGAGGTCGACGCGGGGGTGATCACGGCCCTGCCCGATCGCATGCGTGAAGCCCAGACCGTGTTCCGCCACACCGGTGGGGTGCATGCCGCCGCCTTGTTCGACCGCTCGGGGCGCACGCTCTGCCTGCGCGAGGATGTGGGCAGGCACAACGCGGTGGACAAGGTGATCGGAGCGGCACAGCGGGCCGGCATCGCGTTTTCCGAGGTGCAGATGCTGGTGAGCGGCCGTGCGGGCTTCGAACTGGTGCAGAAGTGTGTGGTGGCGGGCATCCCGCTGATGGCCGCCGTGGGTGCACCGTCGTCACTGGCGGTACGGCTGGCGCGTGAGAGCGGTCTCACCTTGATCGGCTTCCTGCGTGGCGACCGCTTCAACCGGTACAGTTAAGGCGCTTAGCGGGGATCGCTGCTGAGCAGGGCGAAGATGTCCAGGCTCACAAGACGGCCATCCTTCAATTCGCATTCGCGCAACGTGCCCTCATGCACGAATCCGGCACGGCTCAACACGCGCGCACTGGCGGCATTATCGGTCTCCACCTCGGCCATCAGTCGATGCAGCCCGCGTGCGCGGAACGCGTGGTCGATCACCAGGGGGAGCGCCTCGCTCACATAGCCTTGGCCCCAGTGGGCGGGCAGCAGCCAGAAGCCGATCTCCCCCCGCCGGTGGCGTTGCACGATGTGGTCCAGGCCGATGGCGCCGAGGAAGGCACCGTTCGCGAGCGAGCGGATGGACCACCAGATGCCCGTGCCATCACGCACGATCGCCGCGTACCACGCGAGCTGTTCGCGCGTGGCGTCACGGGAGGAATAGCGCACGCCGTAGTGGCGCACCACATCGGGGTGGGAAAGACCGGCGTACACGTGGTCCAAATCGCCGTCGGCCATGGGTGACAGCCGCAGGCGTTCCGAACGCATGTCCATGGCCTCAGGCCTTGGTCACACGCACGGCGTTGAGGCCGCGGGGACCACGCTCCACATCGAACGTCACTGCATCGCCGCCCTGCACGGGGCCGTCCAGTTCGCTCACGTGCACGAAGTAGCGGCCACGGGAGCCGCCGATCTCATTGATGAAGCCGAAGCCCCGGGCGGTGTCGAAGAAGTCGATCTGGCCACTGCGCCGTTCGACCACTTCCTCTTCCCGCTTGGGTACACCGAGTTCGATCTCTTCGGCGTTGATCTCCTGACGTTTGGTGGGATCGGGCGGCGTGTCCACGATCATCCCGTTCTCGTCCACGTAGGCGATCATGCTGTCCAGACCGCCTCCTCCTCCGCTGGCCTTGCGCTCCTCCTTGCGTTGCTGTTTTTCCTCACGACGTTGGAGGCGCTTCTTCTCTTTTTCACGTTTGTTGAACGATGCGTTCGATCTGGCCATGCGGGCGTACGGAGAGCCGGGGAAATGCTCCGGCGCTCCTACGAAGGTAGCACATTCGGCGCGAAGGGGCCGAAGGGCGCGCGTCCACGCGTGCGGGGATCACTCGCGAATGGCGGCGATCCCGGGCAGCACCTGGCCTTCCAGGTACTCCAGCATGGCTCCCCCGCCGGTGCTCACGTAGCCGATCCGACCGGCCAGCCCGAACTGGTTCACCGCGGCAACGCTGTCGCCGCCGCCCACCAGGGAGAACGCGCCCTTGTCGGTGGCGTCGGCCACGGCCTGTGCGATGGCCACGGTGCCCTGCTGGAACGGAGCCATCTCGAACACGCCCATCGGGCCGTTCCACAGCAGCGTGCGGCTGCGCAGGATGGCCTCGCGGAACGTGGCGATGGTGCGCGGTCCGATGTCCAGCGCCATCCAGCCGTCGGGCACCGCATCAGCGGGGCATTGGTCGATGTTGGCGTTCTCAGCGAACGCATCGGCCACCACGGCATCCGTGGGGATATGGAGCTTCACCCCCTTGGCGGCGGCCGCTTGGATGATCTCGCGGGCCGTGTCGAGCAGGTCCTCCTCCACGAGCGAGGCGCCGGTATGGCCGCCCTGGGCTTTCACGAACGTGTTGGCCATGCCACCGCCGATGATGAGCTCGTCGCACTTGTCGAGCAGGTTGCGGAGCACACCGATCTTGCTGCTCACCTTGCTGCCGCCCACGATGGCGGTCATGGGGCGCTGCGGTTCTTCCAGCACCTTGCCCACACTGTCGATCTCGGCCTGCATCAGGTGGCCGAAGAGCTTGTCGTTCGGGAAGAACCTGGCCACGATGGTGGTGCTGGCATGCGCGCGGTGGGCCGTGCCGAACGCGTCGTTCACGTAGACATCGCCCAGTTCGCTCAGTTGGCGGCTGAACTGCTCATCGCCAGCCTCCTCTTCGGGGTGGAAGCGGAGGTTCTCCAGCACCAGCACCTCGCCGGGCTTCAGGGCGGCGGCCTTCGCGCGGGCGTCGGGCCCCACGCAGTCGGTGGCGAAAAGCACGGGCATGCCCAGCAGGGTGGACAGGTGCTCGGCCACCGGGCGCAGGCTCATGGCGGGCACCACCTTGCCCTTGGGTCGGCCCAGGTGGCTCATCAGGATGGCGCTGCCTCCATCGGCGAGGATCTTCCGCACGGTGGGGAGTACGGCGCGGGCCCGGGTGTCATCGGTGACCTTGCCGCTGGCATCCTGCGGCACGTTGAGGTCCACACGCACCAAGGCCTTGCGGCCCCGGAAATCGAAGGTGTCCATGGTTCGCATGGCCGCGAATGTACTGGGTGTGGGCGGTCCGTGGGGGCACCGCCCGCTACCCGTAAACTTGCGCCGTGCTTTTCGCGTCGGTCATCGGTCACGCCACATTGAAGGCCAAGCTCATCGGCAACATCCGGGAGGGGCGGGTGGCGCATGCGCAACTCTTCATCGGCCCGCGCGGCAGCGGTGATCTGCCCTTGGCCCTGGCCTATGCGCAGTACTTGCTGTGCCAGGCTCCCGATGCGGCCGATGCGTGCGGTGTGTGCGACGATTGCCGCCAGGCGGTGAAGCTGGAGCACCCCGACCTGCACCTGATCTTTCCCATCTACTTCGAGGACAAGAAGCCGCGCACCTGCGACCATCTCACCCCGGCGTGGCGGGCGGCCGTGCTGAGCGAGCCCTACCTGGACCTGGACCGGTGGCGCGACCACCTCTCCGGGGGCAACAAGCAGTTGCGCATGGGCGTGGGTATTGCCCAGGAGATCCAGTCGCGCCTCAGCATGAAGTCGTTCCGCGGCGGGTACAAGGTGATCGTGGTCTGGCAGCCCGAACTGATGGACGTCCAGGCGGCCAACAAGCTGCTCAAAGTGCTGGAGGAGCCCATGCCGAACACCGTCTTCCTGATGGTGTGCAACGAGCCGGATCAGCTGTTGAGCACCATCCTGAGCCGCACCCAGTCGGTGAAGGTGCCCGCACTGAAGCCCGGCGAGGTGGCCGAGGTGCTGCGTGTGGAAAACCCCGAGCTCTCCGCCGAGGAGGCCATGTCCATCGCGCTACGCAGTGAAGGCGACCTGCTGGAGGCGCGCAGCCTGGTGCAGCAGGGTGAGGAGGAGCTCTTCGTCTTTTTCCGTGACTGGCTGCGGGCGTGCTACACCGGTGCGGTGCCCACGGCGGCCGCTTTCTCCGAGGGCTTCCACGGCATGTCGCGCGACAAGCAGAAGGCCCTCATGCAGTACGGGCTGTACATCATGCGGCAGTGCATGTTCCATTGGCAGGGCGCCCACGAACTGGTGCGCACCGTGGGCCAGGAGCATGAGTTCGTGGAGAAGTTCGCGCCGCTGCTGTCCCTGGAATCCATCTCCGGCCTGCGCGTCGAGTTGGAGACTGCCCACGTGCACATCGAGCGCAATGCCCACTCCAAGGTGCTCTTCATGGACCTCAGCTACCGGTTGATGGCGTTGTTCAAGAAGGCGCGGTGAGTCGGGATCACGCGCTGGGCACCACCCCTATCTTCGGCCCCGGTCCCGCAGGTGCGGGCCCAAGCTGACCGGAACCGACATGGGATGTGCAGGGTGTGCCAACGCGGCCGATGGCAAGCCGGCCGGATGCAGGAGCAACGGCTACTGCGCCACCAGCGGCTGTGAGAAGTTGGGGGTGTTCGACTGGCTGGCCGGTGTGCCGCTGCCGGTGGGGCAACAACTCTTCGATGGGGTGGAAGTGCGCTTCAAGAACACGCGCAAAGGTTTCTACCGCAACACCACCGGCCTGCAGCTCATGCCCGGTGATCTGGTCACCGTGGACGCGGCCCCCGGCCACGATGTGGGCATGGTGAGCCTCACCGGGGAATTGGTGCGGGCGCAGATGCAGCGGCGCAACCTCAGCGGCGATACCTACGAGCTGCGCAAGATCCTGCGCAAGAGCTCCCAGGAGGACATCGACCGCTGGCACGCGGCGCGGCAGGGGGAGAACGACACCCTCTTCGCGGCGCGGCGCATGGTGCGGGAAGCGGGCCTGGACATGAAGGTGACCGACGTGGAGTTCCAGGCCGATGGCACCAAGGCGGTGATCTACTATGCCGCCGAGGAACGCATCGATTTCCGCGGGCTGGTGCGCACCATGAGCGACCGGTTCAAGGTGCGCGTGGAGATGAAGCAGATCGGTGCGCGGCAGGAGGCCGGTCGCATCGGCGGTCTGGGCAGCTGCGGACGCGAGCTGTGCTGCAGCACCTGGCTCACCGACTTCCGCAGTGTCACCACCAGTGCCGCGCGCTACCAGCAGCTTGCCCTCAACCCCCAGAAACTGGCCGGCCAGTGCGGCAAGCTCAAGTGCTGCCTCAATTATGAGCTGGACATGTACATCGAGGCGGTGAAGAGCTACCCCAGCCAGAACGCCAAGCTGAAGACCCAGCAGGGCACCGGTACGCACATCAAGACCGACATCTTCACCGGCCGCATGTGGTACGGCTTCAAGCGGCCCGGCGAACCCTTCACCATGGCCGGCTTCCCGGTGGATGTGGTGCGCGAGATCCTGGAGCAGAACAAGCGCGGCGAGATCCCCGATGTGGACCTCAACATGGCCGCCGAGCAGGACCAGGCGGAGAACGTGCCGGATTACGAGAACGTGGTGGGCCAGGACGACCTGACCCGCTTCGACAGCAAGAACAAGAGCGGGCGGAAGAAGCGCAGCAAGGGCCGGGGACGCAAGGTGGGTGATGGTGCCCGTGCGGGTGCCGGCGACAAGCCCGCCAAGGTTCCCCGCCCGGTCCAGGCCGCATCCCCGGCCGAGGGCGCCGGCCCCGGCAAACCGTCCGGCGACCGGAACCGCCGCCGCCGGCGGGGCCGTGGAGGCAAAGGCGAGGAGCGGTCGAACCAACCACCCACCGCGTCGTGAGAAGGATCGCCGTGTGGACCGTGGTGGCCGGCCTGCTGGTCGGATGCGCGGACAATATCGTGTTCCAGGCCGCGGTGCCCATCGCCCCCACAGGCTGGGACCGCTCCTTCACGCCCGAGTTCGTGTTCGATGTGACCGATACCGTGTCGCGTCACCACCTGTTCATCGATGTACGCCACACGGGCGACTACCCGTACAGCGATCTATACCTGTTCGTTGATCTCACGGGTCCGGGTGGCCGCCATGCGCGCGACACCGTGCGCTGTCTGCTGGCCGACCCCAGCGGCCGGTGGTACGGGCGGGGCACCGGCTTCATCTTCGCCGACCGCTACGACGCGCACGTGCTGTACAAGCTGAACAACAGGTTCCCCGCCGCGGGCCGTTATACCCTCAAGCTGGAACAGGCGATGCGCACCGAGGTGGTGGAGGAGGTGCTGGACGTGGGCATCAGCCTGGAACGTGCGCAATGAACCGCCCGATGATGGACCGTGACCCCGCCGCTGCGCCGTGCTCGTGCATCACCGCGCGTCCGCTCGGGTGGGCCACCAATCCGGACATGCCTCGATCCCTCACGCATCATGGCCGCTGAGAAGAAGTCGCGTCGATCCATCCTTTGGGTGCTGTGGTGGGCCATCGTGCTGGGCCCCGTGGTGGCGCTGATGTCCCTGCTGATGATCGCCAACTACAGCGATCTCCCGGGCACCGAGGACCTGGAGAACCCCCGCAGCGACCTGGCCACGGCCATCCTCTTCAGCGATGGCACCCAGATGGGCCAGTACTACCGCGAGAACCGCATCCCGGTGAAGTACGAGCGCATCTCGCCGCACGTGGTCAATGCGTTGATCGCCACGGAGGACGAGCGTTTCCGGGAGCACAGTGGCGTGGACCTGCGCGGGACCTTGCGCGCAGCGGTGTTCATGGGCAGGCGCGGTGGGGCCAGCACCCTCACGCAGCAGCTGGCCAAGATGCTCTTCACCGATCGCTCGCCCAACGTGATCAAGCGCGTGTTCCAGAAGTTCCAGGAGTGGATCATCAGCGCCCGGCTGGAGCGGCAGTACACCAAGGACGAGATCATCGCCATGTACCTGAACCGCTTCGACTGGATCAACCAGGCGGTGGGCATCCACAGCGCGGCGCGGGTGTACTTCAACACCACACCCGATTCGCTGCGCATCGAGGAGGCCGCCCTGCTGGTGGGCATGTGCAAGAACCCATCGATGTACAACCCGTTGCGGCGCCAGGAGAACGCGCTGCAGCGCCGCATGGTGGTGCTGGACCAGATGCGCAAGAACGGCTTCATCTCCAGGGAGGAGTACGACTCGCTGAAGCTGCTGCCCCTGGGCCTGCGCTTCCAGCGCGTGGACCATGCCGAGGGGCCGGCCCCCCATTTCCGCGAAGTGCTGCGCGGCAAGTTGCAGGCGCTGCTGAACCAACGCGACGATCAGGGCCGTTTGAAGATCGCCAAGCCCGACGGCACGCCGTACGACATCTACACCGATGGCCTTCGGGTGTACACCACGATCCACCCGCGCATGCAGCGGTATGCCGAGTTCTCGGTGCGTGAGCATCTGGGCGGCGAGCTGCAGCCGGAATTCTTCAAGGACATCGCCCGCAAGAAGAACCGGCCGTTCGACTTCCGGGTGAGCGCCGATGAGGTGGAGCAGATCCTGACCACGGCCATGAAGCGGACCGACCGGTATCGCGTGCTGGCCGGCAGGCAGTGCGGCGCGTGCAAACGCCCGGCCCGCTTCATCACCAGCACCATGCATGAGGGCGCCATGCACTACCATTGCGACCCCCAGCGGGGCGAGGGCCAGAACCGCGGCTGTGACAACTACTGGCCGAAGCTGGACGAGGAGGGCATCAGGGCCGAGTTCAACAAGCCGGTGCCCATGCGGGTGTTCAGCTGGGCCGGTGAGCTCGACACCCTCATGAGCCCGATGGACTCCATCCGTTGGTACAAGAGCTTCCTGCGCAGCGGCCTGGTGAGCATGGACCCGCGCACGGGCTTCGTCCGCGCCTGGGTGGGCGGCATCGATTTCAAGCACTTCCAGTTCGATCATGTGGAGCAGGCCAGGCGCCAGGTGGGCTCCACCTTCAAACCCATCGTCTACGCCACGGCCATCCGCGAGGGAGTGGACCCCTGCATGCAGCTGCCCAACCAGCAGGTGTGCTTCGACATGCCCGCCCCGCAGCCCCAGTGGTGCCCCAAGAACAGCGACGACAAGTACGGCGGCATGGTCACCGTGGAATATGCGCTGGCCAACTCCATGAACACCATCACGGCCTGGCTCATGAAGCAGTACACCCCGCAGGCGGTGACCGTGCTGGCGCGCCACATGGGCGTGAAAAGCCACCTGGACCCCGTGCCTTCCCTCTGCCTGGGCGTGGCCGACCTGAGCCTGTTGGAGATGACCGGTGCCTTCGCCACGTTCGCGAACAAGGGCGTGCACATCGAACCGATCCTGTTCACGCGTATCGAGGACAAGAACGGCAACGCCATCTACGACACCTACCCGAACACGTACGAGGCACTCGATGAGCACACGGCCTACACCATGCTCAAGATCCTTCGGGGGGTGATCGATGGTGCGTACAACCCCAGCACAGGCGAGGTGAAGGGCACGGGCATGCGCCTGCGCACCAGTTCCGGACCGCGGGCCAAGTACGCCAACATCAAGTATCCCACCGCGGGCAAAACGGGCACCACCCAGAACAACAGCGACGGATGGTTCCTCGGCATCACACCCGACCTGGTGACCGGCGTATGGACCGGCGCGGAGGACCGCAGTGTGCGTTTCAGCCGCACCGAGCTGGGCCAGGGCGCCAACATGGCCCTGCCGATCTATGGCTACTTCATGAACAAGGTCTACGCCGACAGCACCATCGCCATCAGCACCGGCGATTTCGAGCGCCCGGCCGACTTCGATCCGGCGCGTGTGGACTGTCGGCGCGGCAGGCCCGTGCAGGGCACCCCGCAGGAGACAATGTGGGAGTAAGCCTCGTCCGTTCCCATGAAGGTGCTCGTGCTCCGTTTCTCGTCCATCGGTGACATCGTCCTCACCAGCCCGGTGCTGCGCTGCATCAAGCAACAGTTGCCCGGCACGGAGCTGCACTTCGCCACCAAGCAGGTCTTCGCCGACCTGGTGCGGCACAACCCGCATGTGGACCGCGTGCACGAGCTGGGCGATGACCTGCGCGACCTGGGCCGCCGCCTGAAGGCCGAGGGTTTCGATCACGTGGTGGACCTGCACCACAACCTCCGCACGGCCCGCATCAAACGTGCGCTGGGCGTGAAGGCATCGAGCTTCCCCAAGCGCAACATCGAGAAGTGGCTGCTGGTGAACTTCAAGCATGACCGGATGCCGCGCGAGCATGTGGTGGACCGCTACATGCATACGGTGGAGGAGCTGGGCGTGCGGAACGATGGGCAGGGGTTGGAACTTTTCATCCCGGCATCGGAACATGTGCCCATGGACCAGCTGCCGCCCGCACATGCGGCGGGCTATACGGTGATCGCCGTCGGGGCGGCCCATGCCACCAAGCGCCTGCCGCCGCATCGGCTCGTGGAGCTGGCGGGGCTCATCCCCGGACCATTGGTGCTGGTGGGTGGTGCCGAGGACCAGGCCGTGGCGCGGGCCATCGCCAGTGCAGTGGGCGCGCGCGCATTCGATGCCACGGGCCGCTACAGCATCCTCGGCAGCGCCTCACTGATCGCCCGGGCCCGTGCGGTGGTGGCCCATGACAGTGGCGCCATGCACATCGCGGCGGCCTTCCAGCGGCCGCTGGTGAGCGTGTGGGGCAACACGGTGCCGGCCTTCGGAATGGGGCCCTACATGCCCCGGCATCCGGAACGCGCGTACATCGCCCAGGTGCAGCTGCCCTGCCGACCGTGCTCCAAGATCGGTCACGACCGCTGCCCCTTGGGCCACTTCCGCTGCATGGAGCAGCAGGACCTGCACGCCATCGCGCAGGAGGTCACTCGGCGAACAACGCTTTGAGCTCGGTGGCCTCGGCCGGTTTCATCTTGCCGCTGAGGATCAGCCGCAGCTGCCGACGACGCAGTGCCCCCGCGTAGCGTTCACGCTCCTCGTCGGTGGTGGGCACGGCCACGGGCACCTGCACGGGGCGTCCGGCATGGTCCACCGCCACGAACGTGTAGATCGCGCTGTTGCACTTGATCCGCTCGCCGGTCACCTGGTCCTCCACCCACACATCGCTCCATACCTCCATGCTGCTGCCAAAGGCGCGGCTCACATGGCTCTTGATGGTGACGAAGTCGCCCAGCTTGATCGGCTTGTCGAAGCCCACGTGGTTCACGGCCACGGTCACCACCACGCGTTTGCAGTGCCGGTGCGCGCTGATCGCACAGTTGATGTCCAGCCACTGCAGCAGGCGGCCGCCGAAGAGGTTGCCCAGGGTGTTGGTGTCGTTGGGCAGCACCACGTGCGTGGTCTGCGCGTAGCTGTCGCTCACGGGACGTTCGGGGCGGTCGAGCATGGTGATCGGGATGGTGCAAAAGTAGCCGCCGCACCGGGGGTATCTTGGGCCGATGTTACGACCCGGAGACATGGCACCCGCCTTGGTGCTCCCGGATGCCCACGGCCGTCCGTTCGCTCTGGCCGATGCATGGCGGAACGGACCGGTGGTGCTGTTCTTCTACCCGCGCGCCGGCACGCTCATCTGCACCAAGGAGGCCTGTGCCTTCCGCGATGCGCATGAGCAGTTCCGATCGTCCGGGGCCACGGTCATCGGCATCAGCCGCGACGATCCGGAAGCCCAGCAGCGCTTCGCGCAGCAGCATGGCCTGCCCTACCCGCTGCTATGTGATGTGGACGGCCGGGCGCACGCTGCGTTCGGCGTACGCGGTGCGCTGGGCCTTGGCAGCGCGCGGGTCACCTACGTGATCGCACCTGCGGGCCGCATCATCGGCAGGTACCAGGGGCGTCTCGCGTGGGAGCGGCATGTGCGTCGCGCGCTGGCGACGCTGGATCAGCGGAGCGGGTAGAAAAGCACGCGGCCGTCGTCCGTGCCGACCAGCAGGTGCCCATCGTGCACCAGCAGCGGCGCGCGGTGGTGCTGGTCCTTGTTCGTGGGGAACTCCAGCTTTTGCACCACCTTGCCATCCGCAGTCGTGAACTGCACACTGCCGTGAGTGCCGGCGGTGGCGGTGAGATCGCCCAACGTGGCCGCGGTCTGCTGGTAGAAGCGGTCGAAGGTGGAGTTCTTCATGTCCAGCCCCATGGCCTTCACCTGCCGCGGATCGGGGATCCAGCGGTGGGGGGTGATCACCTTGTCCTGCTTGCCGGTGCTGGCGCTCCACACGGCGCGCTTGCCGCTGTGGCCGATGAGCACCACGTACTCGCCATTCTCATTGAAAGCCACGTGGTAGACGGCGGTGCCGCCATCCTCGCTGTAAGGGAAGGTGTACACCCGGCGTCCACTCTCCAGGTCGATCAACTCCGCGCCCTTGTCCAGCCCCACCAGCAAGCGGTCGCCCTTGGGGGCCACGGCCAGCGCGGTGATGGCGGCCTTGCTGGTGCGGATGGTGCGCGCCGGGGTGTCATCGACCACCTGGGCACGGATGACCAGCGGGAAGGCGATCGCAAGGGCGAAAAGCGAACGGAGGAAGGTGTGCATGGATGATGGGTGTGGGGACGGGTACTGCAAGGATCGGGCCTGAAGGCGGAAGCGGGGCGGTGCGGGCCGCTCACTTCACCATGAGCCACGCCGAGCCGAGGCCCTCCTGGCGCACCCGGGAAAGCATGTCCAGCGCTTCCTGGCGGGTGGCGAAGCTGCCGTAGGCCACGGGGTGCAGCTGCTTGTGCAGGGGGAGGCGCACCGCCTCATGGCCGGCCGCGCGCAGTTCCTCCAGGAAACGGTCAGCGTTCTCTTCCACCGCAAAGCAGCCGCCCACCACGTGGAAGCGCAGCCGCCTGGCCTCGATCACGGTCGGGGTGGGCATGGCCACGGCGGTGCTTTCCGGCACGACCACGGCGGCTTCGGGTCGGCCCAGGTCCACGGTCATCAGCACGCTGTCGTTCACCGTGAGGGGCACGGTGCGCACGCCATGGGTGGCCTCGGGCAGGGTGAAGATCCCTGCGGTGGCCACCGGGGCCGAGGGTGTGGGCTCGGGCATGCGGTAGGTCGGCATTTCGGTCTGTGCCCAGAAGGCGAGGCCGCCCCACTGCATGGCCTCGATGCCCTTGCGCTGTACGGCCCAGAAGCCGGCCAGGCCCACCAGCAGCAGCGATGCGGCGACCACCCAGCCGTACGGGCGCCGGGTGGGCGTGTTCCCCGCCTCAGGCTCGGTCACCAGCGGACGGACCACCGGCGCCGGCTCGGCGCGCTGCACGGGCACCGCGGCCAGGGCACGCAGGCCGAAGCCTTCCTTGCCGTGGTCCATGCGCATGTCCGGGTCGAACTGCAGGTTCTGCTCGGGATCGCGGTAGAAGATGCCGATGCGGGAGAGTTCCAGTCGGCCATCGCGGTCCAGCGCATCACGCCAGCTGTTGACCTCGGTCTCGATCCACGCCTTGGCCTCTGTGAACGGGATGCCGGCGGTGCGCACCAGACGATCGGCCAGCAGGCCGTCGTTGCGCACCAGGTTGCGGTTGAAGCTCAGCGAACGACCGGGCGGGTGGATCAGCCGACGCGCCTCGTCCAGGCGGGCGGGGCGGTAGTGCGTGATGAAGCCGCCCCAACCGGGTACGATGACCAGTTCATGGTCCAACAGCAGTTCCGACAGGTGGCGTTCCAAGGCCATGGCTACAGGCAGCGAATGTAGGGCGAGCGACGATCATCCGGCCACCCGGCGGCGGGCTTCCTCCAGATCGGCCGGGGTGTCCACGCAGAACGAAGGGTGAGTGGTGAGGCCCACCCGTACACGCAGGCCGTTCTCCAGCCAGCGCAGTTGCTCCAGCCCCTCGGCCAGCTCCAGGGAGGAGGGGGGCAGCGACACGGCCCGGGACAGCGCTTGGGCGGTGTAGGCGTACAGGCCCACATGCTTCAGGAAGCGATGGCGCACATGGCGCGGGCCGGGGGCGACGTCGCGCAGGAAGGGGATGGCGGCGCGGCTGAAGTACAGGGCATCCATGTCCTTGTCCACGGTGATCAGCACCTCGCCGGGGTCGTCCAGGTCGCGGTCGTCGGTCACCACCTGGGCCAGTGTGGCGATGCCGCCGGGGGCGGAACGCAGGGTGGCGCAGAGCTCATCGATCTGCTCGGGCGCGATGAACGGTTCGTCGCCCTGGATGTTCACCACCGCGTCGAAGGGTCCGCCGGGCGCCAGTTGCAGCGCCTCCTGGCAGCGGTCCGTTCCGCTGGGGTGGTGGGGCGAGGTGAGCACCGCGTCGCCGCCGAAGCGCTGCACGTGCTGCACGATGCGCTCATCGTCGGTGGCCACCACCACATGGTGCAGGGCGGTGCATTGGCGGGCCTGTTCCACCACGCGCTGCACCATGCTCTTCCCACCGATGTCCACCAGGGGTTTGCCCGGCAGACGGGTGCTGGCGTAGCGGGCGGGGATGATGCCGAGGATGCGCATGGGGGTCAGATCCGGACCGCCACCACCGCCTGGAAGCTGCGGGGGGCTTCGATCGCCAAAGGTCGGGGGGCGTACACCGTGTTGGTGAGGTTGTTCGCCACGAGCGAAACGCGCACCTGGGTGCTCAGGTCCATGCCCATGCGGACGTCCAGGATGGTGTCCCCACTTCGGTGCGTGCGCATCCACTCTCCAACGCCGGTGGCCAGCAGGCCCGTCTCGTCCAGTTCCACGAACACGCGGTCGATGTTGCGGGCATGGCTCTGGTAGCGCAGGCTGGCGCCGGCGAACACCTTGCCGTAGGCGATCTGCACATCACCCCGGAAGAGGTCGGTGATCCGGAACTTCAGCTGGTTGTCGGTCACATCGAGACTGGTGGAGCGGTAGGTGGTGGGGAAGCCCGTGGCCGATCTCGCATAGACGTGGTCGGGAGTGGTGGATATGGGTTTCGTGTGGGTGTAGCCCATGAGCATGGTCAGCTCTGCCTTGCCGATGCGGCCCTGGCCCACGAGCTCGAACTCCAGGCCGGTGACTCGGGCGCCACCGGTGTTCACGCTCTTGAAGCCGATGCCCAGGTCGATCACCGGCTGGCCGTTCACCCATTGCACGGTGGGTGTTTTCCACTGCCCGAAGGTGAACTCCACGTAGTCCGTATACTCCTGTTGGAACACCACGGCGTCCACGTAGCCGGAGACCCCCCCGATCTTGAACCCCTGCTTGATGCCCCCCTCCAGGTTCCAGCTTTTTTCGGCCGCCAGATCGGGGTTGGGGAACACGCGCAGCTGGCCCACGTTGGTGGTGATGAAGCGCTCGCCGATGGTGGGGAAGCGGAAGCCCTGGCCGTAGCTGGCGCGGATGTAGGTGGCCTGCAGCGCGCGGTAGGTGGCGCCGGCGCGCACTACGGGCTGTGCGGCCTCCATGTCGCCCACGGCGAAGTGCTCCATGCGCACGCCGGCCGAGAGGGCCAGTCGCTCACGCAGCAGCTGCTTGTCGACCTGGAGGTAGCCGGCTGTGTTCAGTGCTTCGCTGTTGCCGTCGCCATCGGCGTTGCCGCGATAGAGTTCGGCCCGCGAGACCACCTGGCGCGCCAGGATGCCGGCGGTGACCACGGTGCGGCCCAGCAGGTCCATCTCGCGCTGGATCTGGTACTCGCCGTGCATGGTGCGGTTGCGATTGCTCTGGTCGCCGGTGTTCACGAACTCCTGGCCGTGCAGTCGCGTGCGCAGGCGGTGGCGCCAGCCGCTGGTGGTCTGATAGGTCACATGCGGGTCGATGTAGAACTGCGTGCCCAGGGTGTGCGTCACCGTGCCGGGTTCGGGGCGGAAGAGGCCTTCACGCACGTCGTCCCAGATGAACACGCTGCTGGTGCGGCTCTTCATCGCGTTGGCGTGGAGGCCCACGGTGAGGCCCTTCACCTTGGTACGCCAGCGCAGTCCCAAGTTGGATCGCACGCGCTGGTCGTAGCCGCTGGGGTCGCTCAGCACCGTGCCGCTGGTGTCCATCTCCGGCCCGATGTAGCCGCCATCGCTGAACACGTTGCCGCCCAGCACCACATCCAATGCGCCGTATTGCTGCGCGTGCTGGAAGCTCACGCCGCCGAACATCGGGTTCGCGGTGCTCCACCACTTCGCCTCGCGCTGGCCGGGCCGGTCATACCCGCCCACGAACGAGGTGACGCGCGTCACCGGCTTGCTGCCGGGGTAGGCGGTGCGCACGTTGATCACCCCGCTCAATGCCGCACTGCCGTACAGCACGGACGATGCGCCCTTGATCACCTCCACCTGTTCCACGCTTTCGATGGGCAGGAAGCTCCAGTTCGGGCGCCCCACGTCGCCGCTGAGGATGGGGATGTCATCCACCAGCACCTGCACGCGGCTGCCGGCGCCGTAGCTGAAGCCACTGCCGGCGCGCAGTTGCGGTTCCTCATCCACGATCACCAGCCCGGGCACCTGATCGAGCGCCTGGTCCATGCTCACCACGTTCTTGTTGCGGAGCAGCTCCGGGCGGATCACACTGAGCGATTGGGTCACCTCGCCCACGCGCTGCTCGAAGCGCCCGGCCGAGACCACCACCATGTCCAACTGCGTGGTGCTGGGCGTAAGAGTCACGTCGAGCTGGCGGGTGGCGCCCGCGCCCAGTTCCACCTGTTCGGTGCGGGGCGTGAAGCCCACGTAAGTGAAGGTGATGGTGTGGGCCCCGGGGGGCAGCGTCAACTCATAGGTGCCATCCACATGGGTGGCCGTGCCCTGACCGGGTGCGTGCGTCACGTTCACCCCGATGAGTCGTCCACCATCGGGATCGCTCACCGTGCCGCGCAAAATGGCCTGCTGGGCGTGCACCCACGGTCCGCACGCGATCGCTGTCATGCATGCGAGGAGCCTCCTCATCCACCGCCTCTTTTAAGTTCGTGCCACAGGCCGTTCACCCAAGCGGCTAAATGTAGGCGAAAGGCCGTTCGTGCCATGGACGACCAGCAGTGGACATATCGCATCGCCCTGGCCCTGCTCAAGGGGATCGGCCCGGTGCTGGCGCGCAGCCTGGTGGCTTATTGCGGTGGGGTGGAGCCCATCTTCGCCGATGCCGCCACGCGCCGTGCGCTGGAGAAGGTGCCGGGCATCGGTCCCCGGCTGCTGGCCTCATTGCGCGATCGCTCCGTGGTGGCCGATGCGGAGAAGGAACTGGCCTATGTGCGCGAACACGGGCTGCGCATGTGCTTCTACCTCGATGCGGACTATCCCCACAGGCTGAAGCAGGCGCCCGATGCGCCCGTGCTGCTCTTCGTGAAAGGGAACGCCGATCTCGACACCGCGCGCATGGTGAGTGTGGTGGGCACGCGCATGCCCACGGACCAGGGGCGCAAGCTGTGCACCGAGCTGGTGGAAGGCTTGCAGGCGGTGGGTGCCACCATCGTGAGCGGACTGGCGTACGGCATCGACATCACCGCCCACCGCGCCGCACTGCGCCAGGAACTGCCCACCATCGCCTGTGTGGCCCATGGCCTCGATCGCATCTATCCGGGTGAACATGCGGCCACCGCGCACGACATGCTGGCGAACGGTGCACTGGTGAGCGAGTTGCCCAGTGGAAGCCCTTTCGCCCCCGGCAACTTCCCGGCGCGCAATCGGGTGATCGCGGGGCTGAGCGATTGCACCGTGGTGGTGGAGAGCGGGCCGAAGGGTGGCAGCCTCATCACGGCCGACATCGCCAACAGTTACGACCGCGATGTGTTCGCCTATCCCGGCCGGCCCAGCGATCCGCGGAGCGAAGGCTGCAACCGGCTCATCCAACAGAACAAGGCCGCGCTGGTCACCTGTGCGCAGGATGTGATCGACATGATGCAGTGGCAACCGCGGCCCGGCAAACCCCAGCCCGTGCAAACGACGCTCTTCACCGACCTGCGGCCCGAGGAACAGGTGCTGGTGGAGATCATCCGGGCGAAGGGGCGCGTGGACATCGATGAGCTGTGCCTGCAAAGCCGCATGACCCAGGGCCAGGCGGCGGGCATTCTGCTCAATCTCGAGTTCTCCGGGGTGGTGCGCGCGCTGCCGGGCAAGGTCTA